>NZ_CP029829.1:215000-815000 GCF_003233655.1 Azospirillum ramasamyi | reverse complement strand
GCGCCCTGCCCGCCTTCGCCATAGGGGCGCACGCCATATTCGCGGTCGCGATAGTCGCCGCTGCCGACGTCGCGGCTGGTGTAGTTGCCTTCCGTCCCGGCATTGCCGGCGCCGGCATAACCGCCATAGCCGCTCGACCCGGACCGCCCGCCATAGCCGGCGCCGTAGCCGCCGCGGTTGATGCCTCGCCCGCCGCCGAAGCTGCGGTCATAGACCCGCTCCATCTCGCGGGCGTTGTCGTGGCGGCTTTCGGCGCGGCTGTCGGCGCTGTCCATGTGGAATTCGGGGCCGTAGCCGCCGGATTCGTTGCCGACATGCCCCCTGTAGCCCGGGTCGCGGTAGAGGTGTCCGCGCTCGTCCTGGTGCAGGTGCGCCTGCGGGTGATACATGCTCTCGTGTTCGGTGGACCGGTAATCGTCCTGGTCGTAGACGCCGGCATGCCGCGCCGCGCCCCAATCCCTGTGCCGGTTGGGTTCGCGATCATCGTCGCGCCAGTCGCGGCCCTGACCGCGCCACCGATTCTCGTTCTGCGCCATCGTGGTCGGCTCCCTCTTGTTGGATTCTTGAACCGCGGTCGGCATGGCGCGATTGGCATAGGCCACCGGCGCCTGTACATCCGCGTTTCCCGAACAACAGGAGGGACCATATGGCGTTCCGGATTTTTCCCGGCCGCCGGCGGTCCAGTGGATGGATTCTGGCACGAGGATTGCGAAGCAGGAAGCGGTTGGTTCCACGCAACACTTGCGGCTTCGGCGCTTCATGCACCGAAGCCGCTTTCTTTTGCGCCCTATTGTTGGGCAGAAGCTTCGATCTGCTTAATTTACAAGCGGTCGGTCGAGCAGACGGGCGACCGCGGCCCCCAACTCTTCGTTGAGGAAGGGCTTGTAGATGATTTCATCCGCATTGAACATGCGCGTCATCTTCAGCAGATAGCCGGCCGGCATGTTCGGCGCGCCACCGGACATGGCGAGGATCTTCACGTCGGGCTGGGCGTTGCGCGCCGCCTTGATCAGCTCGATCCCGTCCACCTCCGGCATCAGCACGTCGGTGACGATCAGGTCGAAGCTGCGGCGGTCCATCGCGCGGATGGCGGCACGGCCATTCTCCGCCTCGGTCACGTCGAAACCGCGACCCTCCAGATAGCCGGCGACGGACAGCCGCACGGCCGGTGAGTCCTCGACAACCAGGATGTTTGGCCGAATGGCACTTTCCATCTCACGCCCGGCCCCTTTCGGAAACCGCCTTATAGCAAGGCCGGCCACAGCCGGCGGAATACGCCCCCGACGCCTGTCCCGTCTTCATCCACCCAGCGCCGCAACGGCGGCAGCCGCGTCGGCATGGATTTCGAACAGCGACGAGAAGCCGCTGACGTCGAATACCTCACGAATGTGCGGCGCCATGGCCGAAAGCGCAATGGCGCCGCGCTTCGCCCGGGCCGCCTTGGCGGCGACCAGCAGACAGCGAAGCCCGGCAGAACTGATGTAGGAAAGCTGTTCCATGTCGACAACAAGCCGCGTGCCCTCGGCCGCGATGGCCGACAGCAGCGCCGCCTCGAACTGCGCGGCGTTGCCGCTGTCGATGCGGCCGTCCGCGCGCAGCACCGTAACGCCGTTGACCGACTGTTCGGTAATATTCATCCCCTGCCCTCACCTAGCATTAGCCGGTTCTTACCCGGATCTTTCCTGCCCGTTGATTATAGCATGCCCTGGCCGGTCCGACGATGCATTCGCCGTCGGACCGGGCAGCAACCCCTAATGATTTTTTTGGGCTCAGGCGACGGGATCGGCCTGCTGCGCCAGGATGGCGGCCGGCGCGTCCGCCGCCCCGCGCCAGCGCAGGACCAGACACGTGATGTCGTCGGACTGCGGCGCGCCTGCGGTGAAACGGGCGACATCGGCCAACACCCCGTCCAACCCGTCGCGTGCCGAGGCGCTGCTCTGCCCGGCGACCGCGGCAACGAGCCGGGGGTCGCCATACATCACCTCTTCACCGTTGAAGGCCTCGGTCACGCCGTCGGTGAACAGAACGACCATGTCGCCGGTGTCCAGCGTCACGCTCTTTTCGCCGAAGGGCATGTCGGGCATGGCGGCCAGGGCGATGCCGGGGGTGCGCTCAAACTCCTTCACCGCGCCCGACGCGGTCATGCGCAGCGGCGGGTTATGACCGCCGTTGGAGAAGGCCAGCACGCCGGTGCGCAGGTCCAGCTCGCCGTAGAAGACGGTGACGAACATCATCTGCTCGTTCTCCGCGGCGAGCAGGTTGTTGACCCGGCGCATGGTTTCCGCCGGACCGACGCCGGATTCGGCGATGGCGCGCAGCATGGTGCGGGTGATCAGCATGAAGAAGGCGGCCGGGATGCCCTTGCCGGACACATCGGCGATGACCAGCGCCACCTTGTGTTCGGAAATCGGGAAGAAATCGTAGAAATCGCCGCCGACCTCCTTCGCCGGGATCATCCGCGCGGCGATGTCCAGTTCCGGCAGATCGGGGAAGACCTGCGGCAGGATGGTCAGCTGCATGGTGCGGGCGATCTCCAGCTCCTGCTGCAGGCTGATCAGCCGCCGCTTGTCCTCCAACGCCTCGCGCAGGTCGCGCACCATCTGGGTCAGCTGCACCTGCTGGGTGCTGACCCGCGTCGCCAGCCGCGAGAAGCCCAGCGCCAGCAGCCCCAGCTCGTCGCCGACGCCCTTGGACTGGGCGGACTGGGCATCGTGGGTTTCCGCCTCGATCTGGCGCAGCTCCTCCAGCAGGTTCTGGCGGGCGTCCTCCTCCAGGGTGACGGCCAGCGCCTCCATCTGGCGGCGGATGAAGCGCTGCTGGCGGCGCAGGCGGCGCTCGCGCTGGCCGGCGCTGCGCTCGATCTCGCGCATCACGCCACGGAAGACCTCCACCGCTCCGGCGATGCGGCCGATCTCGTCATTGCCGGCCGGCAGCTCGACATAGCCCATGGCGCGTCCGCGCGAGAGATCCTGCAGAGCCTTCACCGCGCCGTCCAGCGTGGAGAAGTTCCGCCGCAGGAAACCGTAGAGCAGGCCGAGCGCGCCGAGCAGCACCAGCCCGACCGCCGCGACATAGGCGACCGACCACAGCGCCTGCTCCTCCACCGCCTGGGTGACGTCGCTGGCGATCAGCACCGTGGCGACGCGTCCGCCGGCAAGATCGGCGACCGGCAGGCTGGCCAGCGCATAGCGGCGCCCGCCGCCGGCGACGGTGGTGATGCTGCGTTCCGCCGGACGGACCAGCGGCTTGACCGCCGGCCACAGCGGATCGCTTTCCCCGTCGAAGGCGGCGCCGTTGCGGGTCACGGCGAAGACGCGCCCGCCGGTGGTCCGCCGCAGCACGTCCAGCGCGGCGACGAAATCCAGCCCGGCGACGGCGGCGCCGGTCACGCCGGCCCCGCTGCCCTGCCCGCCGCCGGCCCCGGTCCCGGCATAGATCGGCACGCCGGCGACCACGACCAGACGTTCGCCGTCGACCAGACGGACGCCGCGCGCCAGCTTCTGGCCGGACAGGATGGCGTCGAGCGCGCCGCGGTTCAGCAGCGGTTCCGGCTCCAGCGCCGGATCGGTGCTGTAGAGCAGCTCCCCCGACTTCGACAGCAGGTTGACGTCGGTGATCCCACCGGTGGCCGGCGCGGTAACGACGCCGAGCGCCGCGACGCGGCGGTCCAACGCGCCGCGCTCCTCCCCCTCCACCGCGCGGGCGATCTCGGCGTCGCCCGCCAGACGGCCCAGCCCCTGGTCGATGCGCCCGACGGCGCCCGACACCGCCAGCTGCCAGGAGGTTTCGAGGCGCTCCAGCTCCAGCTCGCGCGCACGGCGGTCGAGGGCATCCTCGCGCAGCGCGGCGAAGCCGAGGAGAAGGCCGGCCACCACGGTGACGGTGGCGAGGACGAACAGGATGATGCGGGTCTGAAGCAGCATCGGGGCCTCTCAACTCCGCAGAACGACGATGGGGCGGGCCAGCAGTGCCGCCAGCACGGCGGGCAGCAGCGACGATGCGGCAAGCATTCCGCCGTCCCAGCCGACCGCCGCCGCCCACAGCAGGGCCGCGGCGATCCCGGAGCACAGCGCCCGCAGCAGCGGGAACTGCCCGCCGTCGGCGGCCTGCCGGCGCCCATAGGACAGCGCCAGCCCGGCGGCGGAACCGCCCGCCAATCCGCCGGCCAGCCCGGCCGCCAGCGGGGCGCCGCAGAGCAGCAGCACGGCCGCCGCGGAGGCCAGCACCAGCGCGCCCGACACCGCCGCGACACGGCGCCAGCCGAAGGGAACGGCATAGCCGGCGAACGCGCCGGCCAATGCGGCGGCCAGCGCCGGACCGGCGACGGCAGGCCCGCAGCCGGAAACCAGCATCGCCGCCGCCGATGCGGACAGCAGGGCGAAGGCATGGACATCGTCGGACCGGGCATCGATCTCGCGCCGCGGCGGCGCCTCCAGCCCGGGGCCGAGGGCGGTCAGCGCCGACAGCCGCGTGGTTTCGACGGCGGACGCGACCTCCGGATCGAAAACGGCGGCGCGCACCTCGTCGGCATGGGCGGCGAAGCGCTGGCGGCGGTCGTGCAGGCCGAAGACGACGGCATTGAAGGCGAACAGCAGCCGGCCGACCTGATCGCGCGGACGGCGGCCCAGCAGGGTGGCGAAGCGCCCGTCCACCGCCTCCTCCATCGCCAGGGCGAGACGGCGCAGCGGCGCACGGAAGCTGGCGCGGGCCAGAACGCCGGCCAGCTCGGCCAACAGCAGCAGAACCGCCAGCCCGCCCAGCGCCACCGTCGCCAATTCCCCGGCGATCTGGCCGCGCACCTGCTGCGGCTGGACGCCGACCAGCACATGGCCGGCCGGCTGATTGCCCACCCCGCCGCCGCCCTCGGACGACAGCCGGCCGACCCGAACCGGCACCCGCAGGATCAGAAGGCCGTCGCGCTCGATCGGCTGGAGGGTCGCCGCCCGGGTTTCCGGCGTCGGCAGACCGCTCAGTCCGGCGGTCAGCGCCTGCAGTCCCGCGGCGTCGATGCCGCCGCCGGCATTCACCGCCCCCTGCAGCAGCACCCCGTCGCCGCCGGTCAGCGCCAGGAAGCCCAGGTCCGGGTTGCGGCCGGCAATGCCCTGAAGGAAGGTCCCGACCCCTTCGATGCGCGGCAGGGGAATGCCGTAGGCGATGGCGCGCTCCAGATCGTGCTGAACCGCCTCCGCCACCGCGGCGGCCTTGGCGGCGCGCGCCTCTCCCAGCTGGTCCTGAGCCAGCCAGGTGCCGAGCAGCCCGACGCCGGCCATCGCCAGCGCGGCCGCCAGCAGGATGACGGCCGGAATGCCGGCCATGAACAGGCGATTGCCGCCGGAAGGGCCGCGGTAAGGGCCATGGGAGGCATTGCGGGAGGCACTGCGGGTCGTCATGCGAGTTCGTCCAGGCGTGCGACTTCGCGCTCCGCCTCGTCCAGGATGGTCAGGCGCCGCCGCACCGCGTCGGTGAAGGCGGCGGCCGGCAGCCCCAATGTCTGCTGCGGCGATTGCGCCGACGGCTCGGCGCGGACCCGCCCGCCCTCCCCCAGCCCTTCGAGGGTGGTGGCGAGGTCGGCCAGCGAGCGGCGCGGCCCGGCGGCAAGCCGCAGACCGGCCAGCCAGCCCAGCAGGGCCAGCGGAAGCGCGATCAGCACCGCGCCGATGGAGAGGGTCAGGGCGTAGTGGCGCATCGGCTCGGCCATCGCGCCGGCCGGCATGCGGACCAGCAGGCTGCCGGCCGCCGTATCGAAGCTGGTGGCGAGACCGACGCCGTAGACCCGCTCGCCCCCGCGCTCCTCCGACCAGAAGCCGCTGACGCCGGAACCGGCTTCGGCCCCGGTGCGGACGGGCAGAAGTTCACCCACCTCCACCGCGTTGGTGGAGAACAGAACGGTGCCGGTCTCGTCCAGGACGGTGACGGACTGGATGCCGGGAAGGGCGGTACGGGCGCGGGACAGCAGCCCGTCGACCTGCGGCAGGTCGCCCAGGGCGAGGCCGAGGTTCAGCTGGGTTTCGAGCGACGCCTTGGCCTCGCTCAGCACGAAGCCGACCTGGGAGGTCACGGCCTCGTCCAGGCGGCGCGCCTGTTCGCTCGTCCACAGCACGACGGCGGACAGCGCGGCGACGAACACCGCCACCGCCACGAACGCCGCCAGCCGCGCCCCGAAACTCCCCGATCCCATTCCGGCCATCCCCCTTCAGCCGGCCGCGCGCCTCAGCGCCCGCCCGGCCCCGTCCCGTCATGCCGCTCCAGCGGAGCCCTTTTCCCGGCCGCACAGCGCGTACCAGCGCAGCGCGGCGCCCTCGCCGACGGCGACGCGGCCCCAGACATGGCCGCGCTCGAACACGTCCCAGCGCCCGACCAAATCCTCGACAGCCACCAGTTCGGCGCTGGCGGTGTCGAAGACCGGATCGGCGGTGAAGTCGCGGTGGACCAGCAGCCGGACCAGATCGCCGCCGACGCGCACCAGCCGCTTCGGATAGATGCCGTGACCGGCCAGATGGCCCCAGCTGCGGTGGTTGCGGGTGCTGACGGTGGTGATCAGGTGCCGGCGGCCCAGCGCCTCCGCCACCTCGATCCGCCAGTCGATCAGACGGTGATGCAGGCCGCGCCCGCGCTCCGACGGATCGACCATAGCCGACGACATGTGCGCGACCCAGGGCAGTTCCGCTTCCGGCAGGTCGAGGTCGCGGCCCCGGTTGGGATCGTCGCCGGACGGCAGGCCCAGCGCGCCGTAGGCGACCAGACGGGTGCCTGAGCGCCCATCCTGCCGGAAGATGCCGGCGGTCAGCCCCCGGTCGCCCAGATGGTCGGTGACGAAGTTCCCGACCTCGCCCGCCATGCGGTAATGGTCGGGATCCTCCAGCGTCGCCACCACGCGGACGCGGAAATCGGCCAGCAGGTTGGAATCGTCCAGGTCCATCATGCGGACGGTCAACCCGTCCGGCAGATCGGCGGCCAGCGTCCTCAGGCGGACGGCGGCCACCGCGCGGGCGGCCTCGCCGCACAGGGGAGCGCCGCCGAACGGCATCGTCATGGGAATGCGGGCGCTCATGATTCGATGATTTCCGCGAAATTCAGAAGCCCGATCGGCGGGTAGTATTCCAGCGCCCGGACCGTGGCCATGTTGATGATGACGGAAAAGCGCTTCAGCGTTTCCACGGGAATTTCCGCCGGACTGACGCCGTCCACCAGGATCTGCGCCGCCTTGAAGGCGGTGAAGCGGCCGATGCCGTAGGCGCTGCTCGCCAGAGCCAGCATCGCCTTGTCGGTGCGCACGATCAGTTCGGTCACCGAGAAGGTCGGCAGGCCCAGGCGCAACGCCTCCGCCGCCACGACGCTGCGGTTGTGGAAGGCGATGAAGGTGTCGGGGCCGATATAGAGCACCTCGCCCCCGCGCCTCGCCACCCGGCCCAGCGCGTCGGGCACCGCGGCGGCGATCGGCTCGCCGCGGTCGTTCAGGGGGACCGGCTCCTCGATCAGTTCCAGCCCGCGCAGCGCGGTCTCCGCCCGCAGCCCCTCGATGGTGAGGACGGAGTTGCGTTCCTGAGGGTTGTAGACCACGCCCAGCCGCTTGATCGTGCGATAGGCCTGGATGGTGTTGAGCTGCACCGCGATCGGCGCGATGTGGATGGTTCCGGTGACGTTGCGCCCCGACCGGGCGAGATCGGGCACGATCTTCGCATCCACCGGGGCGGCGACGAAGGTGAAGACCACCGGGATGTCGGTGACGTGCTTGCGCGGGTCCGCCTCGTCATGGGGGCCGACCAGCGCGCGGGTCTGCGGCGTGCCCCAGCTGTAGACGAGGTCGGGGCGGGTATCCTTGATCTCCTGGATGATGCCCGGAAGCTTGGCTGTGTCTCCGCCGGTGTTGCGGATGGTGTACTCCACCTTCAGGCCGCGCCGGGCCAGATAATCCTTGAAGCCGAATTCGTTGTCGCTCTCGCCGCGGCCCAGCACCATGGTGATGCGGAAGGTCCTGTCGGGAGCCGTGGCGGCCAGCGCCGAGCCGATCAGAGACCCGCCGGCCAGCGGCAGTCCGGGCAGGGCCAGCCCGCCGGCGGCGGCAAGGCGCAGCAGCGAGCGGCGGCGGATGCGGAGCAGATCGCTTTCGTCCAATCCCATCGCGGTCATGCCTCCTGTGGCCGGGCGGCCGGGCGCCCGGTGCGGAAAAGGATCCAGAACAGAAGCGCGCTCGCCCCGCACAGCAGGCCGATGCTCAGCATCGCCTCGCGGTAGGAGGTGGCGACCGCCACCGCCATCGCGGTGACGGGGCCGAGCGCGCCGCCCAGCCGTTCGATCAGCCGGTACCAGCCGATCGCCGCGGTCTCGGGCAGGCCGCCGTCGCGGGCGATCTGCGAGACCAGGGTCAGCTGCGGCGCGCCGACCAGGGCCTGGGACAGACCGAACAGGGCGATGGCCAGCGGCGGCCCCCACAGCGACTGGGTGGCGAGGATGGGCAGGCAGCTCGCCAGCGTGCCGATGCCGCCGGCGGCGATGAAGCCGCGCCGCGCCTGCCAGCGGTCGGACAGGCTGGCGGCCAGCGGCGACACCAGGATGAAGGCGACGAAATACATCATCTGCACCCGCCCGATCTCCGCCTTCGACGCGCCGTCGGCGGTCAGCAGCAGCGGCACGAGGCAGAAGAGGAAGGCGGTCGAGGCGATCTTGGTCGGGATGGCGCTCAGCACCATCAGGGCGGAGAAGCGGAAGTCGCGGAACAGCGGCAGGGCGCTGCCCATCGCCGGCCGGGCCGCGGCACCGGCGCCGGCAGCGGACTGCCCCGCTCCACGGCCGCGCAGCAGGAGCAGGCTGACCGACAGGCCGGAGCCCAGGGCCAGAAGCGCACCCAGCAGGAAGGTGGCGCGGAAGCCGATCTGGTCGGCGATGATGCCGCCGCTGACCGGGCCGCAGACGCCGGCGGCCAGCAGCGCGCCGATGAACATCGCCATGCCGGCGGCGCGGTTGCGCGGCGTGGTGTGGTCGACGACGATGCCCTGCGCGGTGATCAGCACCAGCCCGTAGCCGAGCGCGGTCAGGCAGCGCCACAGCATCAGTTCGGCCAGCGACCCGGCGAAGGCGGTCAGCGCGAGGCTGACGGAGCCCAGCAGGGCGCCGATGGTGAAGGCGCGCGACCGGCCCCAGCGCTCGGAGAAACGGGCGCCGCCCGGCTGCGACAGCGCCCAGATCAGCATGAACAGCGTGATCGGCAGGCTGACCACCATGTCCGGCGTCAGCCACGGCACCTCGCCGGCGAAGGACTTGGCATAGGCCGGCAGGAAGGGGCGCGACAGCTCCTCCGACAGGCAGAACAGGAAAACCGGCAGCCTCAGGAAGACGAGGTTCAGCGGCGGCGTCGGCGGATGCGCGGTGTCCGGATCGCGGAAGCGGAAGCGGCGGGCGAGCGCCGACAGCCCGGCCTCCGCCCGGCCGACCCGCGGGTCGTCGCCGCCCAGCCGGCGGCGCAGCTCCGCCACCCGCGCGGCGAGGCCGGCATAGCGGGCGTTGACGCCGTCCAGCGCCGCGCGCACGCCGCTCTCCAGCGCCCGGTCCTCCCGCGCCGCGAGTGGACCCGGAATCTCCGGCAGGGTGGCGCGGAAATCCCCCTGCTCCGCCCGATCGGCCAGCAGCCGCAGGGTCAGCACCCGCCGCATGGCGAGGTTCACCACCAGCTGCAGCACCTCGAAGATCAGCAGGACGGAGACGATGACCACCGACAGCACGTCCAGAGCCAGATCGGTCGAGGCCTTGGCCAGATAGGCGCTGTCGACGCCGACATGCAGCGCGCCGGCCGGGTCGGCGGCGTCGCCCAGCGGGCGCTGGACATCGACGAAGCCGCGGGCCAGCCGACCGTCGGCGGGGCCGCTCAGCCGGTCCGGCGACAGGGCGGTGAGGCCGTCCAGCGGCCCGCCCGCCGCCGCGACGGTGCGACCGGCGGGGTCGGTCACCGCGATGTAGGCGATGTCGTCGTGGCGTCGGACCTCCGCCTCCAGCAGGGCGTCGAGACCGGCCATGCGGTCCAGCGGAATGCGGACGCCGAGCCCGCGGTCGATCTGCGCTCCCATCAGGCCGCCGACCGTCTGCGCCTTGCGCGCCAGTTCGGGCTGGAACAGCGGGTCGAATCCGCGCAGCGACAGCCAGGAGGCCGCACCGGCCGCCAGCAGCAGCACCGCGACCGTGACGATGGTCAGCCGCAGAACCAGCGCGCTGATCGGGTCGCGCCGCTTGGCCGGATTGCTGGCCTGATGGTTGGCCTGATCGGAGGAGCCGTTGCGGGCCGGACCGCTCATGTCACCACGCCCTTCGCCGGGAGTGGTCCGGGGGCATTCGGCGCCACGGCATCCAATTCGCGTTCAAGTTCTTCCATGGCGTGATCGGCGTCGGCGATGCCGTGGTTCAGCCGGTCGCGCACCATGCCCAGCGGCGCGGTGCCGGCCGCCAACCCGCCGCGCCCGCCGCCCTGCCGCACCACGACGAAGACGGCGGCCAGCGTCACCAGCGCGGCGCCCCCCACCAGCGCCAGGATGTTGCCGCGCAACCCCTCCTCGACCGCCGCGACCCGCGCCTTCAGCCCGGCCAGGGAAGAGCGCAGGATCACCTGCCCCACCGTCTGGCCGAAGCTGTTGCGCACGTCGGAACCGAGGATCAGGACGTCGCCGTCGATCTGCTGCCGCAGGGTGCCGGCGGAAGCGTCGCCGCTCCAACGCACCGGCGTGGGCTGTCCGACAGCGTTGCGGTCGGCGGCGAACAGGATGATGCCGCGGTCGTCCACCACCTCGACGCCGAGGATTTCCTCGCCGGAGGCGGCGCGTTCGGCCTGCGCCTGCAGATCGACCAGTTCGGAGAGGTCGAGCCCCAGCGTCAGGCCGTATTCGACCCGTCTCCGCATCTCGTCCGCCACCACCATGAGGCGGGAACCGGTGACCTCGCGCAATTTCTGTTCGAACTTCAGTTCGGACAGCGCGACCGACAACAGAACGGCGGTCGCAACCGTCGCCGCGATAACGGCGCCGGTGCGCAGGGCCAGCACCCCGCCCAGCCTCATGCTGCCCCTACAACCGGAAAAGGTAATGCATCAGCCACGGATCGCCCAAAGCTCCATCGCCACCTGGGGAAAATCACCTGCTAGATGAACCGCGATTCCGCCCGATGTTGCAAGCTGTTTCCAAATAGGGCTACCGCGTTCGAGCTCGAAATACACGGCACCGGCGTGGTAGGGCAGTTGGCGCGGAGCGACCGGCAATGGCCTTACTCGGATTCCGGGCAACTGTACATTGACCAGCTCTCGGATTTGCTCCACCGGGCCGATCTTCACCAGCGCCGGAAAGTTGCGGCGCAACGCCTCGCCCGGCATGTCCGCCCGCACCGCCAGCACGAAGGTCGCCGTGGTGATCAGCGAACGGTCGGCGATGGTGCCGACGCGGATGCCGTATTTGCGCTCCTGCAGATCGATGGGGATGGCGGTCTGTTCCAGCACGGCGCTCAGCGAACGGCGGATCTCCGCCATCACCGGCTCCAGCGTGCCCTGCAGATCCTCGTGCCGGTAGGGCGGGAAACTGGGCGGACGCTTGTTGACGGCGGTGAAGGTCGCCAGTTCGCCGGCCAGCCCCAGCATCATGCCGTGCAGCCGTTCCGGGTGGATGTCGGGCATGCGGGCGATGTTGGCGAACAACGGTTCGGAGCGGTTGGCGACCTGCAGCATCAGGAAATCGGCCATTTCGCCGGCGCCGCGCCCGTTGGAGCCGCCGACGCGGGCGGCCAGGGCCTCCGACCGGCTGTTCAGCAGTCCCTGGATCTCGGTGACGAAGCCGGCCAGCGGCGCCAGCGCCTGGACGTTCAGGGCCGGCGGGATGTAGCGCTCGTCCAGCGTGGCGTGGCGGTCGGAGCGCACCTCCTGGATGCGGGCGAGGCCAAGGCAGTGGTAGCCGGCGCGCTCCTGCCGTTCCAGCCGGTAGCGCAGGCGCAGGCGCCCGGTGCGGATGCGCGACACGCTGGCCGACCCGGCGATGGCGTCGACCGTCTCCGTCTCCTCGCCGACATAGCGGGTGGCGGCGTCGGCGCTCTCGCCCACCTCGAACTCCACGCCGCCGCGCTGGCGGACCGGCAGGGCCAGATAGACGATGCTGTTCGCCAGCGTCTCCGGCAGGTCGAGCGGCGGCGGCGGGTCGTCGTCGTCGGGGATGTTGATCGGCGTCCCGTCCTCCAGAATGCCCTTGCAGCGCAGGACGGCGAATTTGCCGACGGCCAGAAGCTCGCGGTTGATGGTGAGTTCGCTGATGCCCCAGGCGAAGGGACGGATGCCGGCGACGCGGCCGCGCACCAGCCGCTCGACATAGCGGTCCTGCTGTTGGAAATGCTGCGCCCGCAGGAACATGCCTTCGGACCAGATGACCTTGTCGTCCCAACTCATGGGCGCTTTCCCTCTTGCAGGCTGATGGTCGTTGCCATGGGTACCCTCCTCCGGTCAGCCGCCCAGCGCGTGGCGGTGGATCGGCAGGAGCCGGCGGTACAGCGCGGCCAGCCGGGTGCCGCCGTCGGCGGTCTCTCCGGTAAGCTCGCGCACCGCCGCCAGCAGGGCCGACTGATGGGCCGCACCGTCGGACACCGCCGCCTGCAGCAGCGCCTCCGCCTCGGCGGGCGGCAGGGCGCGCAGGCGGGCCAGCGCGTCGTCGGCATCCACGGCGCGGCGCAGGATCGAGTCCCCCTGCGCCATCGTCTCGTCCGGGTCGAGGCCGAGCAGCGCCTCAAGCGCCGCCTGCCGCCGCACCAGCGACAGCACGGCATCGACCAGCGCAAGGCTGAGCGCGTCGGAGGCCTCGTCGGCCAGAGGGGTGGAGGTCGACGGACGCGCACCGAAGGCCGGCGGGACCAGCGGCTCCTCGTTCCAGTCGGCGGCCCAATCGGCAGGCGGGGTGGCGGCCGGAATTGCGGACGGGGCGGCCGGCTGCGCCGCGAAGGGCTGGACGGGCGGCGGGCCGGACGGCTGGGCGGCCGGCGTCAGTTCGACCGGATCGTCGAGCCAATCGTCGGGGATCGACGTTCCGCCATTGCCATGGCCGAAGCCCGCCTGTTCGGTCGATACCCGGATGGTGCCGAGGCTGTCCGGCGAGAAGTCGGTCTGGGCGGAACCCGGCCAATCGGGATCGCCGCCCGGCGTGTTTCCGGCTGCGGTTGGCTGCCAGCCACCGCCCGAATTGCCACCCGGCTTGCCGCCCCAACGGTCGTCCGGCTTCGGCAGGTCGCCGAACAGGTCGTCGTCGTCGGGGATCGGCATCACCGACACCGGCCCACGGCCGAAGGCCGGCAGGGCGAAGGGATCCTCCTCGGGCGAGGCCGCCGACGACTGCGCCGTTTCGCCGGAACCGCGCAGGACCGCCAGGAAGGGGTCGTTGGCGGGCGGCGCCTCCTCCGCGGCGAAGCCGGCGCGCATGACGAAGCCGCCCATCCGCAGCCGGTCGCCCTCCCCCACCACGGCGGAGTTGCCGCGGCCGATGGGGGTCGGCGCGTCGTTCAGGAAGACGCCGTTGGTGGAACTGTCGATGACGATGTAGACGCCGCCCTTGAACTCCACCATGCAATGGGTCTTGGACAGCATCCGCTCCGGGTCGTTCAGCACCCAGTCGCAGTCGGGACCGCGGCCGATCACCAACCGTCCGGTGCCGAGATCGCGGGCGATGTCGCCGCCCTGGGCGGGCGGGCATTGGATCAGGGTCAGGCGCAGCTTCATCGGATCACGCCGCCCCCACCTTGCCGCTGCCGCCGTTGGCGATGTCCAATGCCTGGACCAGCGAGGCGCGTTGGCGGGCCGCGATCTCCTTCGGCACCGCCGCGGCGGCGATCAGCACCGCGGCGGCGGCGGCCGTTCCGGTCAGCCCGTCGCCCGGCGGCACCACCACCGCCGCATCGGGCGGGGCGAGGCTGCCGCCCGACCAGAAGGCGGCCATGGCGGCATAGGCGCAGGGGGTATCGAAATTCATCGCCTCGGCCGGCGCGAAGCAGGCGCGGCGGTTCTCCTCCGTCGGGCGGTAGACCCAGGCCTCCGCCGCCTCCAGCGCCGCGACGTCGGCCGGCGCCGGCTCGTCCGGCAGCGCGCCGCGGGCGGACAGGCAGCCCCACCACACGGCCTCGCGCCGCGGCAGGGCCATGCCCAGCAGCCGGATGGCGTCCACATACAGTTCGGCGTCGATCAGCGCCTTCAGAAAGGCCGCCGTCGGAGCGTTCGGCGCGTACAGCGCCTTCGCCTCCGGCGACAGGTCCAGCCCCGCGACCGCTTCGGCCGCGCGGGCAAAGCGCAACTTCGGCAAAAGCCCGATGTCCACCGTCCCAACCCCGCTTGAAAATCCGTCCCAGTGTGGACGGCGTTCGTCAATTGATGGTTACCACGCCGCCCTTGACCTGGACCATGGCATCCCCGTTGACCTGGGTAATCTTGCCCTTGATCTGCACCTGCATGTCGCCGGTGAGCTTGACCATGCTGCCCTTGATGGTGACGCCCATCTGGTCGATCTTGATGCTGTTGCCGCCGACCTTCAGTTCGATGCCGGTCGCGGCCTGCATTGTGATCTGCCCGGCGGACGCCTTGACCGAAACGTCGCCCAGCCCGGTTTTCAGCGTGTAATCGCCCTGCTTGACGTCGACCGACATGTCGCCCTGCTTGACGGTCAGGCTGTCGTTGCCCTGCCCGACCTCGACCGTCCGGTTGCCCTTGGCGACCGTATGGGTGTCGTTGCCCTTGCTGACGGTGACGGTCCGGTTGCCCTTCCCCACCGTCAGGGTCTGGTCGCCCTCGGTCACCTCATGGGTGTCGTTTCCCTTCGACACGGTGACGGTGCGGTTGCCCTTGGCGATGGTGACGGATTCGTTGCCTTCCGACACCGTTTCGGTGCGGTCGTTCTTGATGGTGATGGTCTGGTCGTGATCGACGGTCAGCTTGTCGTCGTTCTCCACCATCCGGGTGAAGTCCTTCTGGGCGTGGAAATAGATCTCCTCCGAGTCCTTCTTGTCCTCGAAGCGCAGCTCGTTGAAGGCCGACGCGTCGCCTCCCTTACTGGAGCGGGTCTTGATGCCGCTCTGCGTCTTGTTGTCGGGCAGCGCGTAGGGCGGCATGTTCTCGGCGTTGTAGACGCAGCCGACGATCAGCGGCCGGTCGGGGTCGCCGCCGATGTAGTCGACCAGCACCTCCATGCCCACGCGCGGGGTGAAGATGGTGCCCCAGTTCTTGCCGGCCATGGTCTGGGCGACGCGCAGCCAGACGAAGCTCTTCTCGTCCTTGGCGCCCTTGCGGTCCCAATGGAACTGCACCCGGACGCGGCCGTACTTGTCGCAGTAGATCTCCTCGCCGCTGGGACCGACGACCGTCGCGGTGTCGGGACCATGGGTGCGCGGGCGCGGCACCGGCGGCGGGCGGAACACGGTGGCCTCGGGAATCGCGGCGAAGCGGCAGGAGAATTGCGGCGGCATGCCGCCGTTGCCGAGATGGCTCTCGTCCTGGGCGCTCAGCGCCAGATCGGTGACGACATAGCCCTTGCCGACCTCCGCCGACACCGCATGGCCGGCCATGGAGATCTTGCCGCCGGCCGACAGGCCGCGATAGGTCGCCGTGCCCTCCACCCGCTCATGGCCGGTCTCCGTCTCCTCCATGCGCAGGCGGGACAGGTCGGTGCCGTCGGCCTTGACCATGTGGCCTCCGGGATAGTCGAACATCTCGTGCGACTTGAAGGCGGAAACGCCGAGCACCGTGGTGGTGCTTGCGGTCAGGTCGGTGCTGGGCGTCTCGAAATTATAGTCCTTCAGCGTCCATTTGCCGGACACGTAGGACTGGGAATGCGACCAGCCGTCGATGGCCAGCGTATTGCCCTGCGACGCGGCGGCGTGGTTGACGTCCTTGTCCAGGCAGTCGGTGTAGCCTGACGCGCTGTCGCTCAGCACCAGCGTGTGCTTGCCGGCCTCGTGCTGGAAATAGAAATAGATGCCCTCGTCCTGCAGCAGGCGGGCGATGAAGTCGTAATGGGTTTCGCGGTACTGCACGCAGACCGGGCGGGCGTTGTGGGTGCCGGACAGCCCCTGCTTCTTCACCTCGGTCACGCCGCAGTCGGACAGCATGGCGTCGACGATCTGGACGACGCTCTTGTCCTGGAACACCTGGCAGTCGGAGCGCAGGGTCGCCAGCCACAGGGACGGCACGATCTCCGCCGTGTAGCGGCGGTAGCCGCGCAGGGCCAGCGGCCCGGCGGAAAAGCTCTTCACGATGCCGTTGATGACGCGGGGACTGCCGCCCTGGCGCGCGACGGACAGCGTCAGCGACTTTCCCAGGATGTCGGCCGGCGCGATGGTCATCCGCGGCGAGATCATCGAAACGGTGTAGCGGAACAGGCGCGACAGCCCTTCCTCCCCCTCGACGGCCACCGGGATCAGCACGTCCGCGCCGAGCGGCGAGGTCAGCGACAGAAGCCGGCCGGTCTGCGAGATGGTGGGCGCATCCGACATGCGGGCTTGGTCCTATGTGTTGGGAAGCAATGGTCGAAGAAGGACTTGCCCCGCCCTTCCCCCTCCCCTGCGATCGGACCGGCCTTTGGCCGGCCGAGAGCGGGGAAGGGTTTGGGTGGGGCAAGCCCCGTGCCGAACTTAGGCGCTCTTGGTCGTCGACAGGTCGTAGGAGACCGAGATCGGCGTGCCGGCCTTGTTCTTGTCGTCGAAGGGGATGAACTTGTACTCCATCTTGGTGAAGCTGATGGAGATCGACTCCGACGGACGGTCACCGCCCGACGACATCGAGTAGGCCGAGACCAGGGCGTTGGTCAGGGTGTATTCGGCATAGGTGTTGCCCGGGCTGCCGGTGGTGACGAGGTGGATCTGCACCTTCTTGCCGACGGCGCCGGTGCAGGACTCGACGAAGAACTTCGGCGAGGAACTGTCCATCAGCTTGGTGATGGTCACTTCCGAAACCGACGGCTCCGACGCTTCGCGGTTGGCGGTCGAGCCCGACGGCGTGCTGATGGCGCGGCCGACGCCCCACTGCAGCGAGCTGACGTCCAGCCACTTCTTGTGGGTCTCGTGCGTGGCCTCGCCGTCGATGCCGTCGTACTTGATATAGATCGCCATGGTTGTCTCCTCGCTCTCTTGAAGTCGGACTTAACGGGGTAAGCTCTGTCTGTGCTGTATGGTTACGAAAGAATTGAGGCGGGTGCTGTGACGGCCGTCACCGCCCGTCGCTTTTTCCGCATGCCCGCCCCGGTACTCCCGTTTCCATGGCCTCAGGCGATGTCGTAGACGAAGCGGTCTTCGCCATCGACCGAGACGTGGACGCGGGTGATCGGTTCGCCGTCGCCCATGCGGGCGAGGATGCGGGACGAGATCTCCGGCAGCAGGGTGCGGCTCAGGATCGTCTCGATGTTGCGGGCGCCGCTGGAAACCTCCTGGCACCGGTTGACGATGCTCTGGACCAGATCGTCGGAGTAGGAGAAGGCGGCCTTGTAGTTCTGCACCACCCGCTTGGCGATGCGGTTCAGCTGCAGGACCACGATCTTGGCCAGATTCTCGTCCGACAGCTGGAAATACGGGATGACCGTGCAGCGGCCGAGGAAGGCCGGCTTGAAGCTTTTCTGCAGCTCGGGATGCAGGGCCTCCAGCAGACCCTCGGCGTCGGGCGCGGTCTCCGGGTCGGCGCACAGCTTGTGGATCAGGTCCGTGCCGGCGTTCGACGTCATGATGATGACGGTGTTCTTGAAGTCGATGTCGCGGCCTTCGCCGTCCTTGATCGTGCCCTTGTCGAACACCTGGAAGAAGATGTCCTGCACGCCGGGATGGGCCTTCTCCAGCTCGTCCAGCAGGACGACGCTGTAGGGCCGGCGGCGCACCGCCTCGGTCAGGACGCCGCCCTCGCCGAAGCCGACATAGCCGGGAGGCGAACCGAGCAGCAGGGAGACCTTATGCTCCTCCTTGTACTCGGTCATGTTGATGGTGGTGACGTTCTGCTCGCCGCCATAGATCAGGTCGGCCAGGGTCAGCGCCGTCTCGGTCTTGCCGACGCCCGACGTGCCGACCATCAGGAAGACGCCGATCGGCTTGCGCGGGTCGGTCAGCTTGGCGCGGCTGGTCCACATCGCCTGGGCGATGGCGTCCAGCGCGTGGTCTTGGCCGATGATCCGCTCCTTCATGCGGTCGGCGAGCGACAGGATGGTCTTGATCTCGTTGGAAACCATGCGGCCGACCGGAACGCCGGTCCAGTTGGCGACCACCTCGGCCACCGCCTGCCCGTCCACCGCGACCTTGACCAGCGGATCCTCGCCTTGCAGCGCGGTCAGCTCGGCGGTCAGCGCCGACAGCTTGGCGTTCAGCGCATCGGCGTCGAGCGGCTCGGCGGGCGCAGCGCCCTCGGCGGCCGGCGCCTTCGACTGCTCATGCACGGCGACCAGCTGGTCGCGCGTCTCGTTGATGGCGCGGACCAGCTCCAGTTCCTTGGTCCAGCGCGCCTCCAGCGCCTCAAGATCGGCCTGGGTGGCGGCGATCCTGTCCTTCAGCGCGCCGATCTGCTCGGCATGGTCGATGCCGATGGCCTGCTCGCGCTCCAGGATCGCGACCTCGGTCTCGGTCAGCTGGATGGTGCGGCGGCGGTCCTCGATGGCCGGCGGGGTCGCGGTCTGGCTCATCGCCACGCGGGCGCAGGCGGTATCCAGCAGGCTGACCGCCTTGTCGGGAAGCTGGCGCGCCGGAATGTAGCGGCTGGACAGGCGGACCGATTCGATCAGCCCCTCGGTCACGATGCGGACCTTGTGGTGCTTCTCCAGCGTGGCGGTCAGGCCGCGCATCATGTCGACGGCGACCGGCTCCGCCGGCTCCTCCACCTTCACCACCTGGAAGCGGCGGGTCAGCGCCGGATCCTTCTCGAAGTACTTCTTGTATTCGGCCCAGGTGGTGGCGGCGATTGTGCGCATCTCGCCGCGCGCCAGCGCCGGCTTCAGCAGGTTGGCGGCATCGTTCTGCCCGGCCTGCCCACCGGCGCCGATCAGGGTGTGCGCCTCGTCGATGAACATGATGATCGGCTGGGTGGAGCCCTTCACCTCGTCGATCACGCCCTTCAGGCGGTTCTCGAACTCGCCCTTCATGCCGGCGCCGGCCTGCAGCAGGCCGAGGTCGAGCGACAGCAGGCGGACGTTGCGCAGATCCGGCGGCACGTCGCCGGCGGCGATGCGCAGCGCGAAGCCTTCGACCACCGCCGTCTTGCCGACGCCGGCCTCGCCGGTCAGGATCGGGTTGTTCTGGCGGCGGCGGGTCAGCACGTCGATGATCTGGCGAATCTCGGCGTCGCGGCCCAGCACCGGATCGATCTTGCCGTTCTTGGCGCGGTCGGTCAGGTCGATGGTGTACTGGTCGAGGTTGGGGGTCGCCCCGCCGGCCTTCGGCGCGCCGCCCGCGGCAGCCCCGCCGGCGCCGGCCGCCGCCGTGACCGGCGCGCTGGTTCGCGCCTCGGCGGTGTCGGCGACGATCTTGGGCAGGTCGCGGCGCAGCGCCTCGGCGGTGATCTTCGCGAACTGGCCGGACATGTCGCGCGCCTGGGCGGACAGGGATTCGTCGGACAGCAGCGCGGCCAGCAGATGGCCGGAGCGAACCGCCCCCTCGCCATACTGCAGCGAGGCCAGCACCCACGCCTCGCGCATCAGCTGCACCAGATTGGGCGACAGGGCGGGCGCGCGGCTGTTGCCGGTCTTCAGCTTGTCCAGCACCCGCGTCAGGTCGGCGGACAGGCGGCCGGCGTCGATCTCGTAGACGCGCAGGATGGCGGAGATGTCGCCGTCGGCGGCCCCGATCAGCTGGAGAAGCCAGTGCTCGATCTCGCAGTTGTAATGCGTGCGCGACAGCGTTTGTCCGGCCGCAGCCTCCAGCGCCCGCCGGCACGGAGGATTCAGCCGCGAAATCATGCTCTGCAGATCGACCGCCACCATGGCTCCACCCCCTTCGTGTGACTTGCTTGTCTTCAACCCATGCGGGCAGAGCGCCTGCGACGCCCGCACCAACTCAACCGGTCGGCCGGTTCGTCCTGTGGCTGTGCCCCGGACTTTGACCAAGCCATTCTGAAAAATCCACTGCTATGCTTCGCAATATGAACGAAATTGCTTCTCTTCATTCGCGAATCATGCACGCAACATCGCCAGATGCGATCTATATTGCATGGTGGCGCGGTCATGCATCCGAACCGTCCAAGAAATATCTACTGGCTCACCCAAAAGGCGCAGTCGCTCGACCGACTGCGGATGGGCGCCCGGTGTCAGGAGCCGCGCCAGCACCGCCTCGCAATGGCCGGCATCGTCCCCGCGCTGCGAATGGCCGCCCAGCCAGGCCTCGACTGGCGTAGCCTGCGTCGACCAGTCGAAGGGCGTCGCCAGGACCGCGCCGCCGCCATCCGCCACCATGCCGTCGATGGCGTGCAGCAGGGCCGGCGGCGAGGCGACGCAGTCGAGGACATTCATGGCAGCAACCAGGGCGAAGCCGCGCGGGGCGAAGGGCGGGAACAACGCGTCGCCGATCCAGAAATCCACCCGCTCCGCCCCGGCGAATCGCGCCTCGATCCGCTGCCGGTCATAGGCGATGCCGGAACGGCGCAGCGGGAAAACCGCCTCTCCACGCTCCATCACCCGCCGCGCCAGCATCAGAAGCGGCCAGTGCAGATCGAGGCCGAGCACCAGATCCTCCCCCCGCGCCGCCAGTTCGAAACTGGTGCGTCCGGCGCCGCAGCCGAGGTCCAGCGCCGGCCCCGCCGGCAGCGCCCCAAGCCGCTCCAGTCCCGTGGCGAGGCAGCGGGCGACCGAGCCGGCCTGCCCGTCCGGCGTGGCGGGGCCGAGGTCTCCGTAATGGTCCCAGCCATAGCTGGACAGATGCTGGCGGGTGGCGTTGAAGGCGCTGTCGGGACCGAACCCGTCGCCCAGGACCCCTTCCATCGCCGCCGGGATGTCGGCGCGCGTGGTCAGCAGATGCCCGTTCGCCGCCATCCAGCCGCGCAGGTCGGGCACTAGGATCGGCGCGCCGTCGACGATCGGGTATTCCATCGCGCAGGCCGGGTCGCCACAGACCAGCGTTCCCCAGCGGACGTCGTCGGCGCCGGCCTCCTCCACCATTCCAAGCGCGAGCGGCACCGCCGCGCCGCGGGTGGCGAGGCAGCGCGGGCAGACCGGGCGCAGGCGCTCGAAATGGGACAGGCGCATGCGCTCAGCCGCCGATGATGACGGTCGGACAGCCGGGCGGCAGCACCTTGCCCACCGGGGCCGGAATGGGCGCGACGCAGCTTACGTGGGCGGTCATGTCGTTGATGCGCGCCGCCGGCAGGTTGTTGATCAGCACCGTCGTCGATCCTTGGGAGATCATGCCCGGTCCGGCCGGAACGCAGCCCGGCAGCACGCAGGGCGCGGAGATGTCGGTCGCCCGCGCAGCCGGCATGTTTCCGATCAGCACCGTCGGGCTGCCCAGCACGATCGCCAGCGGCAGGCCGGGATGCGGTGCCGGCGCCGGCACGGGGGCCGGCGGGTGGATCGGTGCGTGGCAGTGCGGCGTGTCCTGCTTGATCAGGTCGCCGAGGCGGGCGGCGGGCGGCATCCGGTGTCTCCGGCCGGTCAGAACGGCGATTCACCCGACGCCACCGGGGCGCCGAGCAGCGAGGACGCGGAACCGTAGCCGGCCGGCGGCAATCCGGGAGGCGGCAGCACCTGCCGGCCGGCGCGGAACACCGTCCGCGCGACCACCGTCTCGCCATCCTCCGCATAGAAGAGGCAGGGCCCCTCCAGCATCCCGCCGGCGATGCCGACCCGCGCGACCAGGCGGCCGGCCGCATCGCGCCTTTCAATCAAAACGGGAGCGGCACCCCCGGAACCTTCCACCGGAACGGCAGAGATGCCCGAGACTTCAGATGGAATGGCGTCAGGAGTCATTGCAAACGGGATCCCGGCAAGGGTTCATTCCGACGTCAGGCGAACAGCATTCATCCGCAATTGCGTTTCGTCAAGCTCATAGGGGTAATCTGGGCGCTGATTTGTTACGCAATTGCAATATTCTGTTCGGCGGCTCCCCAAACACGAATAGCCTTGTCGAATCGACGGAAGTAACGCTATCAATTTCCCGGCGCGAACGCTCACCCCCAAATCGGCGGGCACCGTAACCTGCGGCTCTGACCTTCTTCATATGAATGTGGAAAGGGTACTTTCCTTCATGCCGACACCGCAGATTTTCGACATCGAAGAGCTTCTGCAACCAGTAGAAGGCGATTCCGAATGCGGAATCGACCTTCGCGAGAACGCCTCGGCCGACTATTACACCGTCAAGGATGCCCGCAGCGCCGCCCGCGCCGCCGAACGCTCCATGGATGTCGAGGACGACGCCGGCGGCCTTCTGCCGGAATGGCGCACCATCCTGGAGGTCAGCCCGCGGATCCTGCGCACCCAGGCGAAGGATCTCGAGGTCACCGCCTGGTTCATCGAGGCGCTGCTGCGGGCGGAGGGTTATGCCGGCCTGCGCGACGGCTTCGCGCTCGCCCGCGGTCTGGTGGAGCGGTTCTGGGACAACCTGTATCCGGCCCCGGACGAGGACGGCATCTCCACCCGCGTCGGCCCGCTGACCGGCCTGAACGGCGAATCCGCCGACGGCACGCTGATCCAGCCGGTCCGCAAGGTGCCGCTGACCCTTGGCGACATTCCCTATTCGCTCTGGCAGTACGAACAGGCCATCGAACTGGCGAAGATCACCGACGAGGCGCGCCGGCAGGCGCGCATCGACAACGGCGCCGTCACCTGGGAGCAGTTCGAGCAGAGCGTCCGCGAGACGCCGGCATCGGAGTTCAAGACCCTGCTGGAGGACATCCAGGGCGCCATCGACGAGTTCGAGGCGCTGGGCAAGGTGCTCTACGACAAGGCCGGCTACGATGCGCCGCCGGCCGGCAACATCCGCAACGTCCTGACCGCGGCGCTCGACGCGGTGAACTATGCCGCGCGCGACCGTCTGGCGACGCTGGGCGGCGAAGAGCCCGCCGTCGAGGAGTCCGTCTCCGCGTCCACCGACATGGTCGCAACCGGCGGCGGAGGCGGCGCCGTCGCGGCGGCCGGCGCCAAGGTGCAGGCCAGCGGGACTGTGACAACGCGCGAGGAGGCATTCAAGGTCCTCTTGCAGGTCGCCGATTTCTTCCGCAAGACGGAACCCCATTCCCCCATCTCCTACACGCTGGAGGAGGTGGTCCGCCGCGGCCGCATGTCGTTGCAGGAACTCCTGCAGGAGCTCATCACCGACGAGGAAACACGGCGGCAGTTCTTCATCGCGTCCGGCGCCAAGGCGCCGCCGCCGGCAGAGCAATCAGGGTATTGACGATCACCGCCTATCCTACGGCGTGAGCAGGGAGGTCCGATAACATGGCGAGTATCCACCAGAAGCTGGATCGCGTGCGCAAGCCCCGCGTCCACATCACCTACGACGTCGAGACCGAAGGTGCGACCGTCGTCAAGGAGCTGCCCTTCGTCGTGGGCGTGCTCGGCGACTTCTCGGGCGATCCGACGGAGCCGCTGAAGCCCCTGAAGGACCGCAAGTTCATTCAGATCGACCGCGACAACTTCAACGACGTCATGGCCCGCATGACGCCCGGCCTGAAGATGAAGGTCGACAACACGCTCGCCGACGACGGCACCCAGCTGTCGGTCGACCTCGCCTTCAAGTCGATGGAGGATTTCGAGCCGGGCCGCGTCGTCCAGCAGGTCGAGCCGCTGCGCAAGCTGCTGGAGACCCGCAACCAGCTGCGCGACCTGCTGAGCAAGGCCGACCGCTCGGAAGAGCTGGAGGGCCTGCTGGAGCGCGTGCTGCAGAACACCGACGAGCTGGCCGCGCTGAGCGGCGAGCTCGGCACCGAGAAGAAGGAGGGTTGATCCGATGAGCGACGCTCAGTCCCAGGGCGCGGCCGCCGGCGCCGCCGTTGCCGAAGGCACCGGCCTCTCCATCCTCGACCAGGCCATCGCCGCCACCAAGCAGACCGAGCCGGACCGTGCGCAGGAGTTGCTGCGCACCCTGACCCAGGAAGCGCTGGCCGGCACGGTCACCTTCAACAAGAACCTGGGCCAGACGATCAACAAGGCGATCGCCGCGATCGACGCCAAGATCAGCAAGCAGCTCAACGCAATCATGCACCACGAGAAGTTCCAGAAGCTGGAAGGCTCGTGGCGCGGCCTGAACTATCTGGTCATGAACTCGGAGACGGGCTCCACGCTCAAGATCCGCGTCATGAACTGCCCGAAGAAGGACCTGTACAAGGACATCTCGAAGGCGGTCGAGTTCGACCAGAGCAACCTGTTCAAGAAGATCTACG
Source organism: Azospirillum ramasamyi (assembly GCF_003233655.1). Taxonomy (NCBI): domain Bacteria; kingdom Pseudomonadati; phylum Pseudomonadota; class Alphaproteobacteria; order Rhodospirillales; family Azospirillaceae; genus Azospirillum; species Azospirillum ramasamyi. Next base: position 790,675 of record NZ_CP029829.1, on the reverse strand, counting down.
AGAACGAGTTCGGCATCGCCGGCGGCGAGCCCTACGGCGCCCTGATCGGCGACTACGAGTTCACCAACCACCCCGACGACATGGAGCTGCTGACCGGCGTCTCCAACGTCGCGGCGGCCGCCTTCGCGCCCTTCATCTCGGCCGCCAGCCCGAAGCTGTTCGGCTTCGAGGACATGACCGAGCTGTCGAAGCCGCGCGACCTCGAGAAGATCTTCGACAGCGTCGAGTACACCAAGTGGCGCAGCTTCCGTGAGAGCGACGACAGCCGCTTCGTCACGCTGACCATGCCGCGCGTGCTCGCCCGCATGCCCTACGGCGCCAACACCAAGCCGATCGAGGAGTTCGAGTACGAAGAGGCTCCGTACGAAGGCGGTATCGCCCGGCCGATGGCCCACAACGATTACTGCTGGATGAACGCCTCCTACGCGCTGGGCCAGCGCCTGACCAACGCCTTCTCGCAGTATGGCTGGTGCACGGCCATCCGCGGCGCCGAGGGCGGCGGCAAGGTGGAGAACCTGCCCTTCCACACCTTCACCTCGGACGACGGCGACAGCGACGCCAAGTGCCCGACCGAGATCGGCATCACCGATCGCCGCGAGGCCGAACTGTCGAAGCTGGGCTTCCTGCCGCTCTGCCATTACAAGAACCAGGACTACGCCGTCTTCTTCGGCGCCCAGACCACGCAGAAGCCCAAGAAGTACGACCGGCCGGAGGCGACCGCGAACGCCGCGATCTCCGCCCGCCTGCCCTACATCATGGCGACCTCGCGTTTCGCCCATTACCTGAAGATCATGGCGCGCGACAAGATCGGCTCCTTCATGGAGGCGAGCGACTGCGAGGCGTGGCTGAACCGCTGGATCCTCAACTACGTCAACGGCAACGAAGCCGCGGGCCAGGAGATGAAGGCGAAGTACCCGCTGGCCGAAGCCAAGGTGCAGGTGAAGGAGATCCCGGGCAAGCCCGGCTCCTACAACGCCGTCGCCTGGATGCGCCCGTGGCTGCAGATGGAGGAACTGACCACCTCCATGCGCATGGTCGCCCGCATCCCGCAGGCCGGCTGATAGCCGCATGACCGAGGCAGCGGCCGAAATTCATGCTGACGACGCGGAGGCAACGGTCCTTGAACGGCCGTTGCGTCTGCGGGCGGTCGACATGGCGCTCGGCCGCGACGATGCCGGCCCGCTCGATGCCTTCCTGGCGGCCGATGGCCCCGGGGAGGCGTTGCGGCTGTGGTTCGGCATCACGCTTCCCGTACATGACAGTCTGGACAAGCTGCGCGCCGCCCTCGACCGCGACATCGCGGCGATCGACGCGCTGCTGTCCGAACAGGTCAACGCCATCCTGCACCACAAGCGCTTCCAGTCGCTGGAAGGCTCCTGGCGCGGGGTGCGCGCGCTGGTGAAGCAGTCGCAGAACGCCGAGACGGTGGTGCTGCGCCTGCTCAACCTGACCTGGCCCGAACTGTGCCGCGACCAGGAACGCGCCATCGAGTTCGACCAGAGCCAGCTGTTCAACAAGGTCTACAGCGACGAGTTCGGCATGCCCGGCGGCCGCCCCTTCGGCGTGCTGCTGTGCGACTACGCCGTCCAGCATCGCCCGACCAAGGAGCGGCCGACCGACGACGTGTCCGGCCTCAAGGGGCTGGCGCAGGTCGCCGCCGCCGCCTTCGCGCCCGCCATCGTCGGTGCGGCGCCCGAGCTGTTCGGCCTGGAGACCTTCCACGAGCTCGGCCTGCCGCTCGACCTGAAATCGGTGCTGCGGCAGGCGGAATACCAGCGCTGGCAGCGCTTCCAGGAAACCGAGGATTCGCGGTTCGTCGGCGTGGCCCTGCCGCGCGTGCTGATGCGCGAGCCCTATGGCGACGATCCGCAGGCCCGCCACGGCTTCCGCTTCCGCGAGGAATCGGTCGGCGGTGCCAGTGGATACGGGGGCGGCATGCGGCTGGAGGACCATTGCTGGGGCAATGCCGTCTTCGCCTTCGGCACCGTGCTGATCCGCTCCTTCCTTCAGCATGGCTGGTTCGCCGACATCCGCGGCGCGCAGCGCGACGTGGTGGGCGGCGGATTGGTGACCGAGCTGGTGGTGCCGGATTTCGCCACCGACAGCGTCAGGGTGGCGCAGAAGTTCTCGGTCGAGGTCTCGATCTCCGACCAGTTGGAGCGCGATCTCGACGACCTCGGATTCATCCCGGTCAGCCGCTGCAAGGACACGCCCTATCTGGTCTTCTACGGCAACCAGTCGGTCCAGCGGGTCGGCCAGTTCACCACCGCGACGGCGACGGCCAACGCCCGGCTGTCGGCGATGCTGCGCTACATGTTCTGCGTCGCCCGCTTCGCCCATTTCATGAAGGTGATGGTGCGCGACCGCGTCGGCTCCTTCGTCACGCCGGAGGAATGCGAGCGCGACCTGCAGAGCTGGCTGCACGGCTATTGCCTGGGCAACGACGACGCCAGCCTGGACCAGAAGGCCCGCTATCCCTTGCGCGAGGGCAGCATCCAGGTCCGCGCCATTCCGGGCAAGCCCGGCAACTATCAATGCGTCATCCATCTTCGGCCGCACTTCCAGCTGGATCAGGTCTTTTCGACCTTCAAGCTGGTGACCGAGCTGGCCCAAACCGGCGGCGCGGCCTGACCCGACCGTCAAACGGAGTCAGGCGCTCCATCCAGGGAGAGATACAGACCATGAGCGAAACCGCAGCCCAACTGTTCCAGGCTGGCCGTCTCGACGAGGCGATCGCCGCGCTGAACGGCGAGATCAAGAAGAAGCCGACCGATCTCGACCGCCGCGTCTTCCTGGCCGAGCTGCTGAGCTTCTCCGGCAATCTGGAGCGCGCCGACCTGCAGCTCGACACCATCGGCACGCAGGAGCCGCAGGTGGCCGTCACCATGGCGCTGTTCCGCCAGCTGGTGCGGGCCGAGCAGGCGCGGCGCCAGCTGTTCGCCGACGGCCGCGTGCCGGAATTCATCGACCAGCCGGCCGACCATCTGCGCCTGCATCTGGAGGCGCTGGTCGCGCTGCGCGCCGGCGACACCGCCGAGGCTTTGGCCAAGCTGGCCCAGGCCGAGGAGATGCGCCCGCCGGTGTCCGGCAGCCATGACGGCACGTCCTTCGACGATTTCCGCGACCTGGACGACCTGACCGGCGGCTTCTTCGAGGTCTACACCAGCACCGGCAAGTATTTCTGGATCGCCACCGAGACGGTGGAGCTGGTCGAGTTCCGCGCCCCCCAGCGCCCGCGCGACCTGCTGTGGCGCCCGGCCCACATGGTGGTGCGCGGCGGCCCGGACGGCGAGGTGTATCTGCCCACGCTGTACGGCGGCGCCCCGGCCGACGCCGATGATGCGCTGAAGCTGGGCCGGGCGACGGACTGGTCGGAGGATGCGCCGGTGCGCGGGACCGGCCAGCGCTGCTTCCTCGTCGGCGAGGAGAGCGTTCCGATGCTGCAGCTTGGCACGCTGGAGTTCTCCGGGGCGGTGTGAGGTTAACGCCCTCTCCCGGGCCGGGAGAGGGCGACGACGCAAAGGTCAGCAATGGATCGCAACCAGTCCATCACCCTGTCCGTCCTGGACCGTCTGCTCGACGACACGCCGGAGCATGTGGCGCCGCGACCGCACACCGTGGCGGATCTGCGGGCGGCCATCCGGCGCGACCTGGAGAACCTGCTGAACACCCGGCGGCGGGTGCTGGGCTGGCCGGACGACCTGACGGAGCTGGCGGACTCGATCCTCGGCTACGGCTGCCATGACCTGTTGGTGGAGAATGTCGCCACCGAATCCCGCCGGCGCGAGGTGGTGGCGCAGATCGAGGCGGCGATCCGCCGGTGGGAGCCGCGCTTCGCCCATCTGGCGGTGAGCATGGTCGAGAACAGCGATCCGGCCGACCGCACCCTGCGCTTCCGGATCGAGGCGCTGATCCATGCCGACCCGGCGCCCGAGCCGATGGTCTTCGATTCGGTGGTCGATCCCACCTCCAACATGGTCACCGTGACGAGCAAGGCCCGTGGCTGACGAACTCCTCCCATACTACAACCGCGAGCTGACCTATCTTCGCCGCATGGCGGCGGAGTTCTCGGAGGCGCATCCGAAGATCGCCGGCCGGCTGCGGCTCAGCGCGGATGCGGTGGAGGATCCGCATGTCGCCCGCCTGCTGGAAGGCGTCGCCTTCCTCAACGCCCGCATCAGCCGCAAGCTGGACGACGAGTATCCAGAGCTGGTGGACACGCTGCTCGACGTGCTCTACCCGCATTATCTGGCGCCGATCCCGTCGATGGCGGTGGTGCAGATGAAGAGCAGCCCGGACCTGACCGGCTCGCACACCGTGCCCAAGGGAACGGAGCTGGAGACGGAGGCGCTGCGCGGGGAAACCTGCCGCTTCCGCACCGTCTATCCCGCGACGCTCTGGCCGATCGAACTGGATCAGGCGGTGCTCGCCGGCCGGCCGCTGGTGGCGCCGCCCAACCCGCGCGCGGGCGACGCGGTGGCCTCGCTGCGCCTGACCCTGCGCTGCCGCGTGCCGGAAATGACCTTCACCGAGCTGGCGCCCGACACCTTGCGCTTCTTCCTGCGCGGCCAGCCGCAGCAGGTCTATGCCCTGCACGAACTGATCTTCAACAACGCGGTCTCGGTGGCGCTGGCCGACGATCCGCGCGACCCGAACGCGGTGATCCTCGGTCCAGACGCCATCCGCCCGGTCGGCTTCGGCGAGGACGAGGGCATGCTGCCCTACCCCGCCCGCTCCCATGGCGGCTACCGGCTGCTGACCGAGTATTTCGCCTTCCCGGAAAAGTTCCTGTTCTTCGATCTCCACGTCTCGCCGAAGGTGCTGCGCCGCGCCGGCAACACGCTGGAGATCTTCATCTATCTGAACAGCACCGACGGCGACCTGGAACGCGCGGTGTCGAAGGACAATTTCGCGCTCGGTTGCACCCCGGTGGTCAACCTGTTCCGCCAGCGGGCGGAGCCGGTCGCCCTGACCCAGACCCAGCACGAGCATCGCGTGGTTCCCGATGCCCGCCGCCCCGGCGCGCTGGAGGTCTATTCGGTGGACGGCGTGCTCGCCACCGATCCCGACGGGAAGCAGCGGCGCTTCCTGCCCTTCTACGGCCTGCGCCATGGCGGCGTCGAAGCGGTCAGCCGCACCTATTACACCGCCAGCCGCCGCCCGGCCGGCGGGCGCGATCCCGGCACCGAGGTGCATCTGGCGCTGGTCGATCTTGATTTCGACCCGTCGAGCCCGGCGGAATCGGTGCTGTCGGTGGAGACGACCTGCCTCAACCGCGACCTGCCGGGACAACTGCCCTATGGCGGCGGCCACCCGCATCTGAAGCTGACGGAGGGGATGGCGGCGGTCGCCGGCCTGTCCTGCCTGACGCCGCCGACGCCGACCCTGCGCATCGCCGAGCGCAAGGGCCACCGCTGGCGCCTCGTGTCCCACCTGCTGCTGAACCACCTGTCGATCTCCGGCGGGGCGGAGGGGACGGAGGCGCTGCGCGAGATCCTGCGGCTCTACGACTTCCGCGATTCCGCCGAGACCCGCGGCATCGCCGACGGCATCGTCAAGGTGACGACCAAACGCGGCACCGCGCGGGCGCCGTCCCGGCCGGGCGACGTCGCCTGGGGCGACGCCATGTGCCGGGGCATCGACATCGGCATCGAGTTCGACCCGCAGCGCTTCAGCGGCAGCGGCATGTTCCTGCTGGCGATGATCCTCGACCATTTCCTGGGGCTGTACTGCTCGATCAATTCCTTCACGCGGCTGACCGCTACGGTCAAGGGCCGCACCGGAGTGCTTCGCACATGGCCCGCCCGCGCCGGCAACCGCCCGCTTCTGTAATCGACCGGCTGTTCCGCGCGCCCCACCGCTTCGACTTCTTCCAGGCGGTGCGGGTGCTGGAATGGCAGGCCCGGCGCGACGCGCGCGATCCGCGCACCGCGCGCCGCCATGCCGTGGGCCACGACCATGACCCGCGCGAGGAGGTCGTGCGCCTGCGTGCCGAAACCTCGCTGACCTTCCCCGGCAATCAGGTGGCCGGGGCGGAGCCGGGTGCGGACGGGCGCCCGCCGACGGTGGTCGGAGCCTTCCTGGGGCTGGTCGGCCCGCTTGGCGTGCTGCCGCAGCACTATACCGAGTTGATGATCCGCTCCTTGCGCGAGCGGAACCGGGCGCTGCGCGACTTTTTCGACGTCTTCCATCACCGCAGCTTCTCGCTGTTCTACCGGGCCTGGGCCAAGTACCGGCTGCCGGTGTCCTTCGAGCGCGGCCAGGGACAGCGCGAGCCCGACCCGGTCAGCACCACGCTGTCCAGCTTCGTCGGCATCGGCCAGCCTTCGCTGAGCAAGCGGCTGGTGGTGGAGGACGAGACCCTCCTGCATTATTCCGGCCTGATGTCGCGCGGCACCCGCTCGGCCGCCGATCTGCAGGCGATGCTGTCGGACTTCCTCGGCCGCCCGGTGACGGTGGAGAGCTTCGTCGGCGGCTGGCTGCCGATCGCGCCGGACGGTCAGACCCGCCTGCCCAGCCTGTCCGATCCCGAGGGCCAGCACTGCCGGCTGGGGATCGACGCGCTGGCCGGCGACCGCGCCTGGGACGTGCAGGGCAAGTTCCGCCTGCGCATCGGCCCGCTGAACCACGACCAGTTCCGCGACTTCATGCCGGAAGGCCGGGAGTTCCGGAAGCTGCAGGATCTGGTCCGCATGTATGTGGGGCCGGAACTGGATTTCGAGCTTCAGGTGACCTTGCAGGCGCCCGAGGTTCCCGCCGCCCGGCTCGCCGCCGGCGACGACGATCCCAACGCCGCGCGGCTCGGCTGGAACGGCTGGGTGCTGCACGCGCCGAGCCCGGTCGAGCGCAAGGACGCGGTTTTCCCGATGCAGGATTTGTAAGGCGTGCGGGCGCGTTGCCCCCTCCCCAACCATCCCCCGCTTCGCGGGAGAGGGGGGCACCGCCCCTACCGCACCCCGTAGAACGACGAGGACCCCATGAGCGACTGGAGCGCCGGCTATGTGTCGGACATCGAATATCTGCCGGGCTTCTACCGCGAACAGGGGCCGGCGCATCTGACGCTGAGCTGCCTGATCAACGGCATCGCCCCGCCCTCCACGGCCAACGGGTTCGACTATTGCGAACTCGGCTGCGGCCACGGCACGACGGTGGCGCTGTTCGCGGCGGCCAACCCGCAGGGGCGGTTCCATGCGGTGGACTTCCACCCCGCCCACATCGCCCGCGCCCGCGATGCCGCCGAGGCCGCCGGCCTGACCAACATCAGCTTCCATGAGGCGAGCTTCGCCGAGATGGCGGAGGGCGCAGGGCCGGAGCTGCCGGAATTCGACTTCGTCACGCTGCATGGCGTCTACAGCTGGGTCAGCCCGATGAACCGCGGCGCCATCGCCCGCTTCCTGGCGAAGAAGCTGAAGCCGGGCGGCGTGGTCTATGTCAGCTACAACGCCATGCCCGGCTGGGCGCCGATGATGCCGCTGCAGCGGCTGCTCTACGAATATTCAGGTCTGGTCCACCAGCGCAGCGACGTGCAGGTCAAGGCCGGCCTGGACTTCGCCGAACAGCTCTACAAGGCCGGGGCCAAGATCCTCGGCGACGATGCGATGTTCGGCAAGCTGCGCGGCGAGACCAAGGCCAAGAACAGCACCGAACAGTCGGTCTATCTGGCGCACGAGTATCTGAACGGCAGCTGGCAGCCGCTCTACCATGTCGATGTCGCCCGCGAACTGGGTGAGGCGAAGCTGACCTATGCCGGCTCCGCCACGCTGTTCGAGAACTACCCGGACCTGTCGCTGACGCCCGACCAGCGTCAGGCGCTGGACAGCATCGGCGTGCCGAGCCTGCGCGAGACCTTCAAGGACTATTGCGTCGGCCGTCCCTTCCGCCGCGACGTCTTCGTCCGCGGCGCGCGCCGCATCAGCGTGGGCAAGCGCGACGCGATGCTGATGGACATGGCGATGGCGATGATCCTCCCGCGCGCCGACGCCCGCACCACCATCCAGGTGCCGCTGGGCGAGGCGACGCTGGAGGCCAAGCATTACGAGCCGATCTTCGACGCGCTGGCCGAGGGGCCGCGCCGCATCGGCGACCTGATGGAGTTGCCGGAAATCCGCCGGGCCGGCGGCAACCTGTCGGCGGTGGAGATCGCCGGGATGCTGACCGGCTCCAACCAGGCCATTCCGGTCCTGAACCCGCCGGAAAGGGTGGACCCGCTGCCCGGCGTTCTGGCCCACAACCGCGCCGCCGCCAACGAACTCGCCACCAGCGAGGGACGCAAGAGCACCGCGCTCGCCGCGTCGATCGGCGGCGCCGGCCTGCATGTCAGCACGATGGAGGCGCTGCTCTATGACGGCCTCTGCGAAGGCGTGCCGGAGGCGCTGGACCCGCTGGTCGCCCACGCGATGCGCCGCCTGGATGCGCCGGAGAACGCCGACGAGGGCAGCCGCAAGGCCATCGCCGACAGCATGGGCTGGTGCATGGCCAACAGCCTGCCGGTCTGGCGCAAGCTGGGCATGATCGGATGATGCGCTCCGCATGCGCCGAGTATCAGCCCGGCGGCATCGCTCCGGCATGGGCGCCCTCCATGGGGCGCCGTTCCGCCTGATGCTGCCAGCCGACCGCCTCCTCCTCCAAGCCTTCGCCGTCCTCGGCGGCCTCATCGGCGGCCTCATCGGATGCCGCGCTCAGGTTGGCGAGCGCCGCCAGCGCATCGCGGTCGCCGGCGGCGGCGGCGGCCTGCATCCACAGCGCAGCCTCGGCCGGGTCGCGCACGGTGCCGACGCCTTCGCGCAGGCACAGGGCGAGGCGGTATTGCGCGGCGGGGTGCCCCTGCCCGGCGGCGGCGCGCAGCCAATGCACGGCTTCCGCCTCGTCCCGGTCCACCCCGCGGCCGTCGAGCAGAAGCAGGGCGAGGTTGACCTGGGCGGGGGCCGACTGCTGCAGGGCGGCCAGCCGGTACCACAGCGCCGCCTTGGCCGGGTTGCACGGCACGCCGGCGCCATGCTCGTGCATGTAGCCGAGGTTGTTCTGCGCTCCGACATCGCCCTTGGCGGCGGCGCGGCGGTACCAGGACACCGCCCGGCCCGGATCGGGCGGCACGCCGATGCCGTTGGCGAGCAGGAAGGCCAGCATGGTCTGGGCGGCGACATGGCCCTGGCGCGCCGCGCGCCGATACCAGGGAACCGCGGCGGCGACATCCTCCGGCCGCAGCGATTCGGCGAGCAGGTACTGCGCGTCGGCGTCGCCCAGTTCGGCTTTCATCCGGTTCCAGAGCGTGGGCATGGCATGCTTGGGCATGGCGCTGGCACCTTCGTCAATTATCCCCCGAGCTCTTGCTCTGCAAACAATGAAAGAATAGGTTTTATTCTATTCTCTTCACGGTTGCGGAGCAGCCCCTGCGCCCGAGTCTGTCCCCCCGGGGCGCGGCGATCAACCTCCCCAGCCGGCTGTCGAGGAATTGTCACGCAGGCGCCTTTGGTTAAGGATGACCATCCATTCGCGCCCTGCTATACCCGTTCGCATAAGGGGAAAGGTGTGGTGATGCTGAGGATTGCCGGCCGGATGCGGATCCGGAAGACGATTTGGTCCGCTGCCGTCCTGGCCGCAATGCCGGCGCTTGCCGCCTGCTCCTCCGCTCCGCCGCCTCCCCCGCCGCCGACCACGATCCAGTTGACGGTGATCGGCGACAAGACGCTGAACCCCGATCCCAACGGCCGGCCGTCGCCGGTCATGCTGCGGCTCTACCAGCTCGGCCCCAGCGACGCCTTCGCCAACGCGGATTTCTTCCAGGTCATCGACCAGGACAAGGCGACGCTCGGCCCCACCCTGCTCGACCGGCAGGAACTGGCGGTGCCGCCCGAAAGCCGGCAGACCGTGACCGTCCAGCCCAAGCCGGACGTCAAGACGCTGGCCGTCGCCGCCGCCTTCCGCGCCTACGAGGAAGCGGGCTGGCGCGCCATGCAGCCCATCCAGCCGAACAAGGCCAACAGCTTCGTCCTGACCGCCACGGCCAGCACCATCACGCTCGTCCCCGGTGACGGCGCGAGTTCCGGCACGGACGCCCCGGCGGACGCCAAGGCGGATGAGGCCAAGCCGGAAGCCGGAAAGCCCGATGCCGAGAAGCCAAGCCCTGGAAAGCCGGACGGCGCGCCGGATCCCGATGCCGATCAGCCGCCCGCGGCAAAGCACAACCTGATCCTGGAGGGGGCGTCATGAGCGTCCGGCCGCCGCCCGACAAGAACCCGTTCGAGGAGCCGGACGACATCGACGCCACGGTGATGCAGCCGATGGCGTTCCAGCGCCCGGCGCCGCCGGCCGGCACCGCCGCGCCCGCCTCTCCGCCGCCCTTCTCCGGCGGGTCGGCCGGGCTGGTGCCGCCGGCCTTCGGCCAGAGCGCGCAGCCCTTCGCGGCTCCTTCAGCCTTCACCCCGGCCGCTTTCGCCACGTCCAAGCCGGCTCCGCCGCAGGCCGCGCCCTCCCCGGCCTCCGCGATGTCGGCGCCGCTCTCGCCCGGCTTCCGGCCGCTGGACGACGCGGCGCTGGCGGCGTTGACGGCGGTCAGCGACAACCCGCTGGTCACCGCGGCGGCCCCCATCCTGGCGATGGTGGTGCGGGTGCGCGACCTGACGCAGCACCGCGACGTGGAATCCCTGCGCGAGCGCGTCATCGCCGAGATGCAGCGCTTCGAGGCGGCGACCGTCCGCGCCGGGCTGTCGGCCGCCCAGATCCGCAACGCCGGCTACGCGCTGTGCGCGACGGTGGACGACGTGGTTCTGGCGACATCCTGGGGCAGCCAGAGCCTGTGGGCGCACAAGAGCCTCGTCTCCACCATCCAGAAGGAAACCTGGGGCGGCGAGCGCTTCTTCGACCTGCTCGACCAGATGGCGGAGGTGCCGGATCGCCACCTGATGGAGCTGGAGCTGTTCTACCTCTGCCTGTCGCTGGGCTTCGAGGGCAAGTTCCGGGTCATGCAGCGCGGCTACAGCGATCTGGCCAAGCTGCGCGACCGGCTCTACCGCATCATCCGCAAGCAGCGCGGCGAGGCGGAACGCGACCTGTCGCCCCATTGGCGCGGACAGGCCGACGGCTTCCGCCCGCTGGCGGCGACGGTGCCGCTGTGGCTGCCGGCCGCGCTGATCGCCGCACTGCTCGCCGCACTCTTCTCCTGGTTCGTCTTCGCGCTGGCCGACCAGTCCGACGCCGCCTATCGCCGGCTGGACGCGGTGATCCCGGACCAGCCGGTTGAGATCGCCCGCATCACGCCGCCGGTCACGCTTCCCGCCCCGCCGCCCCGGCAGACCGTGGCCGACCGGGTCGCCCTGGCGCTCGCGGCCGACATCAAGGCCGGGCTGGTGGAGGTCAGCGGCGGCACCGACGGCCGCGTGCTGGTCCGCACCCGCCTGAACGTCTTCGCGTCGGGCAGCGACCGGGTCGAGCCGCGCTATGTCGAGGTGTTCAGGCACGTCGCCGAGGCGCTGCGCCGGGAGCCGGGCCGCATCTCCGTGATCGGCAACACCGACAACGTCGCCATCCGCTCGCTGCGCTACCCCTCCAACCAGGAGCTGTCGGAGGCACGGGCGTTCCAGGTGCAGAAGCTGATGACGGAGTTCCTGGGCTCCGACGCCGCCAACCGCTTGAGCGCCGAAGGGCGCGGCGACACCGATCCGATCGCTCCCAACACGACGGCGGAGGGCCGGCAGGCCAACCGGCGCGTCGACATCGTGCTGGCGCCCTGACCGATGCAGAACCACCGATGCTGAAAACGATCCTGTCCGCCCTGACCTCCCGCTGGTTCCTGACGCTGGTCGCGGCCCTGTGCCTCGGCGCCATCGTCTGGTTCCTGGGGCCGCTCGTCGCCGTATCGGGCGCCTTCCCGCTGGAGGACGCCACCATCCGGCTGGCGGTGGTCTTCGGCATCCTGCTGGTCTGGGCGCTGGCGATGCAATGGTCGCTCTACCGCCACCGCAGCGCCAACGACCGCATGGTGCAGGCGCTGTCCAAGGCGACCCCCGCCGCCAAGGACGATCCCGACGCCGAAGCCGTGGGCCAGGAGACCGACCTGCTGCGCGGACGCCTGCGCGAGGCGCTGGACCAGCTGCGCAAGGCGCGCTTCGGCGGCAAATGGGGGCAGCGCTACCTCTACCAGCTTCCCTGGTACCTGCTGATCGGCGCGCCGGGGGCCGGCAAGACGACGGCGCTGGCCAATTCCGGCCTGCGCTTCCCGCTCGCCGCCGAGATGGGCCGGTCGGCGCTGCGCGACGTGGGCGGCACCCGCAACTGCGACTGGTGGTTCACCGACGAGGCGGTGCTGATCGACACCGCCGGCCGTTACATCACCCAGGACAGCCAGCCGGCCATCGACGGCAAGGTGTGGAAGAACTTCATCGCCCTGCTGAAGCGCCACCGCCCGCGCCAGCCGGTCAACGGCATCCTGCTGGCCGTCAGCCTCGCCGACCTCGCGGTGTGGAGCGAGCCGGAGCGCAAGGGCCATGCCGAACAGCTGAAGCTGCGGCTGAAGGAACTGCGCAGACAGGTCGGATCGCGCGTGCCGGTCTATGTGCTGCTGACCAAGGCGGACCTGATCGCCGGCTTCGCCGAATTCTTCGACGACCTCAGCCGGGAGGAGCGCGAACAGGTCTGGGGCGTCACCTTCCCGCTGGACGACGGCAAGAGCGGCGACGACGCCCCGGTCTACCGCTTCGGCGCGGAGTTCGACGCGCTGACCGGGCGGATCGCCCGTCGGGTGCTCGACCGCGTCCATGGCGAATCCGACATCCAGCGCCGCTCACTCGACACCCTGTTCCCGGCGCAGATCGCCGCGCTGAAGCCGGCCATCACCGACCTGCTGATGGTGATCTTCGAGCCCAACCGCTACGAGGAGCGTGCGCTGCTGCGCGGCGTCTATCTGACCAGCGGCACCCAGGACGGCGCGCCGGTCGACCGGCTGTCGGAGATGGTGGCGGGCTCCTTCGGGCTCGACCGTCCGGTGCTGCCGGCGGCCAGCGGCGGGCGCAGCTTCTTCCTGACCCGCACCCTGCGCGAGGTGGTCTTCGCCGAGGCCGGTCTGGTCGGCACCGATTCCGGGCTGGAGCGGCGGCGGCGCCTGCTGCGCGGCGGGGCGATGGTGGCGATGCTGCTGGCGGGTCTGGGGATCGCCGCCTTCTGGGCCAACAGCTTCACCGGCAACGCCGCGCTTGTCGCCGGGGTCGATGCCGCCGCCGGCAAGGCGCAGGCCGAACTGGCGCCGCTCGCCACCGCGCCGCGGTCGCTGACCAAGGTGGACGACACCGACTTCATCACCATCGTGCCGCCGCTGAACACTCTGCGCGCCATCCCCGCCGGCTGGACCGATCCGGCGCCGCTGGAGATGACCGGCGGTCTCTATCAGGGCGACCGGCTGGGCCGGCAGAGCGAGACGGTCTATGGCCGGGCGCTGCGCACGATCCTGCTGCCGCGCGTGTTCCTGCGGGTGGAGGAGCAGCTGCGCCGCGAGCGCGGCCGGCCCGAATACCTGTTCCAGGCGCTCAAGGTCTATCTGATGCTGGCCGGCAAGGGGCCGCTGGACAAGGCGCTGGTGTCGGAATGGATGGCGCTCGACTGGATGGCCTCGCTGCCCGGCCCCGCCTATGACGGGGTGCGGCGCGACCTGCGCGTCCATATCGACGCCATGTTGGAGGCCCCGCTTTCCGCCATGGAGCCGGACGAGGCGCTGGTGGAGGAGGCGCGGCAGAGCCTGACGCGCTATCCTCTGGCCGAACGCGGCTTCGCCATCCTGCGCGACCGGCCGGAGATCCAGGCGCTGGCCGACTGGCGGCTGGTCGATCATGCCGGGCCGCTGGCCGGCCGCGTGCTGATCCGCCCGTCGGGCAAGCCCCTGTCGGAGGGTGTGCCCGGCCTCTACAGCTATGACGGCTTCCACAAGGCGGTGCTGCCGGCGCTGCCCAAGGTCGCCAAGGCGCTGGTGGACGAGAACTGGGTGCTGGGCCAGCCGAGCAGCGGCCCGCAGGCGGTCGCCAGCGCGCAACGGCTCGAACAGGGCATCCTCGCCGTCTATCTCGACCGCTACGCCCGCCAGTGGGACGAGTTGCTGGGCGACGTGGTGGTCGTGCCGCTGCGCAGCCTGAATCAGGCCGCCGACGTGCTGAACACGCTGTCCGGCCCGCAATCGCCGCTGAAGCTGTGGCTGACCGCCATGGTGCGCGAGACCACGCTGGCACCCGGCCCGAATGACAAGCCCGCCGACGGCAAGGGTCCGGTTGCCGGCGGCCCGCTGGCCGGGGTGGCGCAGCAGGCCCAGGTTGCGGAGAAGGCGGCCGAATCCACCGGCACAAACGCGGCCTATCTGGCGCGGCTGGCCGGCGTCTCGCTGCAGCCGGCAGGCCCGCCGCCGGGCCAGCCGATCAACGACCATTTCAAGCCGCTGCGCGACCTCGTGCAGGGGGAAGGCGGCGCACCGCCCAAGCTGGACGACTCGTTGAAGCTGTTGGGCGAGCTGTACCAGCAGATCGCCCGCGCGGCGAACGCCCCCGACCAGAACGGCGCCCTGCTCGCCGGGCTGGCCGGTGGCGCCGACAAGGGGGCGGTGGCGGCGCAGCTGCGCACCCTCGCCCGCGACCTGCCCGACCCGGTCGGCGGCATGGTCGCCACCGTGGCGCAAAGTGCGGCGACCGTCAGCGCCGGGGGTGCCCGGACACAGATCAACAAGGCGTGGCAATCCACCGTCCTGCCCTTCTGCCGGGCGGCGCTGGACAACCGCTTCCCGATGGTGCCCAACAGCCCGGTGGACGTGACCGCGGCCGATTTCGCCAAGCTGTTCGCGCCCGGCGGCATGATCGACCAGTTCTTCAACACCAACCTGCGCCCCTTCGTCGACATGACGGTCAGCCCCTGGGCCTGGCAGAAGGTGGATCAGGTCGATCTCGGCATTCCGCCGGCGGTGCTGGACCAGTTCGAACGGGCGGCGCGCATCCGCGACAGCCTGTTCCCGGCCGGCGCCGCCACCGCCAAGGTGGTGTTCGAGATCACGCCGGTCGAACTGGACGCCAAGGCGACACAGGTGGCGCTGGATATCGACGGCCAGACGCTGATCTACCAGCACGGCCCGCCCCGCCCGCAGGTGATGAAGTGGCCGGGCGCGGAGGGCACCAGCAGCGTGCGCCTGGGCTTCGGCCCACCGCTGGCGGGTGAGCCGGCCGGCATCTCGCGCCAGGGGCCGTGGGCCCTGTTCCATTTCCTCGCCGACGGCAAGCTGGAATCCACGCCGCAGCCCGACCGCTTCACCTTCGCGGTGACGGTGGGCACCCGCAAGGCGGTCTTCGCCCTGCGGGCCGACAGCGTGAACAACCCCTTCGGCAAGAACCTGCTGGAGAGTTTCCGATGCCCGACGGCTCTGTAGGCGGCGTGCTTCCCGGTCCCATCGGCCCCTACCGGGTCGAGGGCGTGCTGGGCCAGGGCGCCATGAGCGTGGTCTACCGCGCGACCGATGGGCGGACCGGGCAGCCGGTGGCGCTGAAGCTTCTGCGCGGCGAATTGCTGGCGGCGGCGGAGCGCAACGCCGTGCTCGCCCGCTTCGGGCGCGAGGCGGAAATCGGGCTGAAGCTCGACCACCGCAACATCGTGCGGGTGCATGACTACGGCATGCTGGACGCCGCCCATGGCGGCGCGCCCTACCTCGCCATGGAACTGATCCAGGGCAAGGAGCTGAAGCACTACCTGGAGGCCGACACCCCGCTTTCGGTGCAGCAGGGCGGCGCCCTGATGGCGGCGGTGCTCGACGCGCTGGCCTTCGCCCATGCCCGCAACATCATCCACCGCGACATCAAGCCGGCCAACATCGTGGTGGAAGCCGACCTGACGCCGAAACTGGCCGATTTCGGCATCGCGCAAATCTCCTCCTCCGACCTGACCCAGGCCGGCGACCTGCTGGGCACCCCCGCCTACATGGCGCCGGAGGTGCTGCGCGGGGAGAAGGCCGACGCGCGCAGCGACCTGTTCTCCGCCGGGGTGGTGCTCTATTACCTGCTGGCGCAACGGCGGCCCTTCTCCGGCTCCGTCGCCACGGTGATGCAGCAGATCCTGTTCGTGGAACCGCCGCCGCCATCCCACGGCAACCCGGAACTGCCGCCGCCCTTCGACAGTGTGATCCTGCGGGCCCTGGCGAAGGCCCCGGCCGACCGCTATGCCGGCGCCGCGGAGTTCGCCGAGGCGTTGCGCCACGCGCTGGCCGTCGCCGGCACCATGGGTGCCTCGGCCCCCACCGCCGAAGTGACCCTGCTCAACGCCGAGCTTCCGGCGACCGCCGCCCCGGCACGCGACCGCGACGCCCTTGCCGCGGCGCTGGAAACGGCCTTGCGCGCCATTCCGGGCCAACCGATCGACGCCCGCAAGCTGACCGAGCTGCTCGACCTGCTGGCGGAGTGGCAGGCGGGATCCGGCGGCGACGCCCAGCGCTGGCAGTCGGTGCTGCTCGGCGCCGGGATCGAGCCGCTGACCGAGCTGATCGTGGCGGCCACCCCGGCGCCGCGCGCCGCGCCGGCAAGCCAGCGGCGCGACTGGATGCCGCTGGTCCGGCTGTTCGCCGCGATGAACCGCGCGCTGGCCGGAACGCCGGCCGCCGACCGGGCGAAGATGTCGGCGGCGCGCATCGCCTTCGACCTGTCCGGCCGTTTCTTCCTCTATTCCGGCGAGTTGAACCGCGTGCTGATGGACGGCGACAACCCGGACATCCAGATGCTGTCGCTCGACTTCCTGCGGCTGGAAATCCTTCAGCACGCCCTGGAGGAGCTGGGGGCCGAGGCCGAACTGGCGCAGAGCCGCAGCGCCATGCTGATGTTCGCCGTTCAGGTCATCCGCAAGGTGACGCAGATCCTGCGCGCCTGCACCGACGGCAATGACGGGCTGGCCCGTTTCGGCGTCGCCATCATCCTCGCCAACATCGAGGAACTGATCGTGATGGCCCAGCGCCTGTTCGAGACCGGCGGTCAGGCCACCGGCGGGCTGCCCCAGGACGCGGTGGCGGAGTTCATCGCCGCCGCCGGCCGATTCGCCACCCTGTCGGTGGAGGAACTGCGCGGCGAGGTCGCGACCGGAGCCGGCACGCCCGAGAGCTTCGGCGCCCGCCTGCGCGGCGTCGGACAGCTCTACCTGTTCGCCACCCGCCTGACGGCACCGGACTGCGCGCCGCTGATGCACAGCCTGTCGACCATGCTCTACGGCCTCGTCGCCGGGCTGACCGCCGATCTCGGCAATGCGCCGGTCGGTGACACCGGCGCCCGCACCCGGCTGGTGGCGCTGGCAGAGATGGCGAGCGGGCTGGGCTGGAGCGAGGTCGAGCGGATCGCCGTAACCGCGCTGCGCCGCTGGGCGGTCGCCGGCGCGGCGGTCTGACACGCTTCTTGTGATGCGGTGAACAGGCAACCGGACAAACGGGCCAAGGAATAGGGGGGGATCGGCGCATGGATGAGGGGACTGACGGTGCCGTGGCGAACCGCCTGGACATGCTCCTGCGCAACGACCTGTCCGAATTGGAACGGCTGGCCGAAGCGGTGGACGAATTCATCGAGCGCAACCAGCTGCCGCCCGACCTCGCCTTCAAGTTCAATCTCTGCTTCGACGAGTTGATCACCAACACCGTTTCCTACGGCTACGACGATGCCGGCCCGCACGAGATCCGGGTGCGGATGGAGGCGGATGCCGCGGAACTGCGGGCGGAGGTGGAGGACGACGCCGCCGCCTTCGATCCCTTCGCCGACGCCCCGCCACCCGACCTGACCAGCGAGGTCGATGACCGCCGCGTCGGCGGCCTTGGCGTGTTTCTGGTCAAGAAGACGATGGACCGCGCCAGCTACAGGCGCGAAGGCGGCCGCAATCTGGTCCTGCTCGCCAAGAGCTTCGGCTGACCGCAACCTTCGGCGGCGAATGGCGCGGCGGGACTCACTTACAAAAAGCGCCGCCCCAAAGTCCCCAAACGTCGAAAGGTCAAATCGATTGTCCCGCAAACTTTAGGTGCTTTTGCCGATTGTCCACCGCCTGTCCATTATGACAGTCCGGCAAAGCAGAGCGTTCCGCTTTGCAACAAACCGACACATGACAAGCTTGGCCATTTGCAGCATTATTATCGCTGACCATCGGTCCGAAACGGACAGCCGCTGTCCGGCAAGGGCCGGGACATGGAAGGCGGACGCTAACGTGTGGAGTCGACGCATCATGACCGGGACGCAGTGCCAAGAGGCACGCCTGCGCCTTGGCTGGTCGACACGGATGCTGGCGGACAAGGCCGGTGTGCCGTGGTACGCCGTGATGAATCTCGATTACGGGACGGGCGAGGTCGATCCGGCCATCGTCGATGCCCTCGCCCGTGCCTTCAAACAGGCCGGTGTCGACCTGCGCTGAGCGGTTCGCAAGCCCTTCCGCCTTTTACTTGTTCTTCCCAGCCTTGCCCTTCTCCGCCGGACGGTCGATGTGCTTGGCCGATTCGGTATCGGGGGTGATCGGCTTGCCGGTATCGGAGACCGCCTTCGCCGCTTCGAGCGGATCGGCGATGTCGCGGTCGGGCTCGTTGGACAGGACGTTGCCTTCCTTCGCTGTCTGGTCTGCCATGGGACGGCTCCTTCCATAGGGTTTCCGTACCACAACAGGCGGATGTGGGATTTCGTCCCCAATGGGGCCGGATACACTCTGTTACCGAATCGCCGGCGGGCGGACACAACCCCGCAACGAAGGCGCGCCATCCTGACCGCTATGGATGCCCCGGCACGACCGGCCGGCACCGGAAGCAAAAGGATGGACAGCATGAAGAAGAGCTTGCTCGCCATGGCCGCCGCGGTCCTCGCCCTCACAACCGCGACCGGCACTCCCGCCTTTGCCCAGGGATGGCAGCCCGGTCAGGACAACCGTCACGCCGCCCAACGTCAAGGCCCCGAACGGGGGCCGCACCAGGGCTGGGACCAGCGGGACCGGGGCCGCCGGATGGAACCGCCCGCCCATGTGGCGCCCCACCGTTTCGGCCCGCCGGACGGCCGCGGCTGGCGGGCCGGACAGCGGTTGCCGCCGGAATGGCGTGCGCCGCGCCACGTCATCGCCAAGCCCGCCGCCCACCATCTGCACCGTCCGCCGCCCGGCCACCGCTGGGTCCGCGTCGGCCCCGACGCCGTGCTGGTCGCCTCCACCAGCGGCATCATCGTGAGGATCATGCCCGGCCTCTTCCGCTGACCGGCGGCCCTATTCCCCGATCCCCTTCTGCGCCATCACCAGAAAGACCTTTTCCTCCAACTGGTCCGGGGTGAATGGCTTGGCGATGTAGCCGCTGACATGATGGGCCAGCGCCTTCTTTACCGCCTCCAGCGTGGCGAGCGCCGTGACCATCAGGAAGGGCAGGTCGCTGCGCGTCTCGCGCACATGCTTCAGCAGGTCCAGTCCGCTCAGCCGCGGCATCATCCAGTCGCAGACGATCAGGTCGTAGGCGGCTCCGTCCGCCTGGAAGCGGTCCAGCGCGTCCTGGCCGTCGACCGCGGTGTCGACCCGCCCGATGCCCAGTTCGCGAAGGACGGAGGTGACGAAGGCGCGCGGCCCGTCCTCGTCATCCACCACCAGCACCCGCTGGGTGGAGAGATCGAGGAAGGGCACGCCGACCATCGCCAGCGACTGGCGCAGCCAGCCGGCCCGCGCCGCCCGCTCCTTCGGCCCCGGCGCGTTCAGCAGCACATGGCGGACGAAGCGAGGCCGGTGGCAGTGGCGGTAGAGGACGCGGGCCACCGCCAACCGGCTCTTGCCGTTACAGAAGGCCCCCTCCCCCGCCAGACGGACGATGTCCAGCACGGTGTCGGCCGGCGGGTCGTCCTTAGCCTGGATCAGCGGCGCCAGCACGCGCTGGGTGCGCAGGAAGGCGTTCTGGATGTCGTCGATCTGGCCGGCCAGAAACTCGCGCTCCTCCTCCGGGAAGGCGCTGGACTGCACCATGCGCTGGACCTCCGCCACCCCCTTCAGCTTTTCATTGCGGTCCTTCCAGCAGTCCAGCAGCCGGCCGGCGAAGTCGCGGCTGTCGAAGAAGCTCTTCAGGTAATCGGTGACCGCCTTGGCCGCGGTGGGCGACAGCGGCATCTTCTGCAGAACGAACAGGATGCGCAGCTTCTGCATGAAGTTGCGGCCGCGCGTGATCTCCGGGACCGTGTCCTCGTTGACCAGCAGGGCGGTGCGCCGCTGCAACGCCGCCTCGGTCCGGGCGCCGCCGGCGTAGTTGCCCTCGCGGTCGCGCAGCCGGGCGGACAGGTCGCTCAGCGCCAGGATCTCGCGCTGCACCGCCTCGATGCCGAACATGTCGCCGGCACTGGCGATGGTGAAGCAGGCCGGCTTGGCCATCTCGCGGCGGAAGGCGGCGGTCAGCGATTCGCGCAGAACCGGCATCTGCACCCGCCGCATCAGCGCGTCCAGCCCGCGGAAGACCGGCGGCGCGTCCTCCGGCATCGGCCGGTCGGCGGCGATCAGGGTCACGATCAGGTCGATCAGCGTGACGAAGGGCGCATCGCGCGCGCAGGACGCGGTGCCGGAATCGCTCAGGACGATCTCGCCCAGCAACCGCTCCAGCGGAACCAGCGCGTCGGGATGCCCGGTGGTCGCGGCCAGTTCCAGCAGGGATTCCGCCTTCTCGGCAAAGCTGCGTCCGGCGGCGATGTGCTGGGTGATGGCGGCGTCGAGCAGGAATCGGCCGAGAAAGCCGCCATTGGACAGAAGCTCCGCCGCCGTGCCGGGATAGGCGTCCGGCAGGAAGTCGGGCGGCGGGTTCTCCTTCAGCCTTTCCCGCGTCAACCGGGCGATCTCGTTGACCAGCGGGGTCAACGCGCCCTTCTGACCGCCGGGCCGCTCCATCGCCCGCTCCGCCTGGGTCAGGATGGCGACGAAGGTGGCGGTGTTGGACAGCGATGTCTGGTGGCGCGGATGGTGCAGCAGTTCCGTCGCCGTCAGCGCATTCTCGTCGAGGAAGCGGCGGCAGAAGCGGCCGACGCTGTCGCGCCCGGCGGGCGCGTAGAAATCCGCCGGCTCCCGGCAGACGGCGGGAGCGGTACCCTCCGCATCCTCCGGCGCGGCGGATGGGATCGGTTCGGTGCGGTCGTCGTGGCGGGGCGGCTCCATCATCACCGACCTCACAAGGCCAGAAGGTCGCGCAGGGCCTGGAGCAGCCGCTCCGGCGCCACCGGCTTCATCACGATCTGCCGCCCCTCCTGCGCCGTCAGCCCCGCCGCCGTCTCCCGCGAGGCATAGCCGGTCAGGAACAGGATGGGCAGAAGCTGGTTGCGCGCCTCCAGGGCGCGGGCAAGCTCCAGCCCGTTCATCCGCGGCATCGAAACGTCGCTGACCACCGCGTCGAACAGGCCCCCGGCCTCCTCATAGCGCTCCAGCGCCTCCCGCCCGTCCGACGCCTCGACCACCGTGCAGCCGGCCTCCTCCAGCACGAGGCGGAGATAGCGGCGCACCGAGTCCTCGTCGTCAACCAGCAGGATGACGGCCCCTTCCCCTTCCGCCACATTCAGCGGATCCAATCCGGCGGGCGCGGCCGGCGGATCGACCGCGGGCAGGAACAGGGCGAAGGTGGCGCCGTGTCCCTCCTCCCCTTCGAGTTCGACGGCGCCGCCGGCCTGCTGCGCCGTGCCATAGACCATCCACAGCCCGAGCCCGGTGCCCTTCCCCGGCTCCTTGGTGGTGAAGAAGGGCTCCCAGATGCGGTCGCGGATCGCCGCCGGAACGCCGCCGCCCTGGTCGGACACGCGGATCGCCACATAGCGGCCGCGCTTCAGCCCGCGATGCCGGGCGAAGAAGGCGTCGTCGGGCGTCTCCACCGTCAGGGCGATGGTCAGGGTGCCGCCGTCCGGCATGGCGTCCCGCCCGTTCAGCGCAAGGTTCAGAAGCGCCTGGTTCAGCGTGACCGGATTGACCAGCGCATGAGCGTCCTGGTGGGTGTCTTGCGCGATGTCCCGCTGCGCCTCCTTGGCGCCGTCGCGGATCTCCACGTCGATGCCGGCGCTCAGCAACGGTTTCAGGAAGACGCGCAGGTCGCGCACCAGCGGGGCGATGGCCACCACCTCGCGCTCGTCCGTCACCCGGCGGTGGGAGAAGTCCAGCAGCTGGCCGGTCAGTGCCGCCGCCCGTTCGGACGCCTTGGCGATCTCCTGCACGCAGGTCAGCACGCGGTCGGGATCGGCTGGGTTGCGCTCCGCCAGCCGGGCGAAGCCGCCGATGGCGGTCAGCATGTTGTTGAATTCGTGGGCGATACCGCCGGCCATGCGGCCGACCGCCTCCATCTTCTGGGCGCGCTGAAGCTCGCCTTCCACCCGGCGGCGGTCGGTGATGTCGTTCAGCACCAGCAGGACCGCCGGTTCGCCGCCATGGATCGCGGCACTCGCCGCGACCTCCAGCCGGCGGCGCTCGCCGTCCGGGCGCAGGGCGTCGCATTCCAGCCGCCGCTCTTCCCCCTCAGCCGCAGCGGCGAAGGTCGCCTCCAGCGCGTTGCCATTCTCCAGGAATCCTGCCAGGGACAGGCCTTCCAGCGCATCGGCGGCGAGGCCCAGGATCGCGGCGGCGGCGCCGTTGGCGAAGCGGATGGCGCTGCGGTCCCAGATGACGATGCCGTAGGGCGCCAGTTCCACCAGCTGGCGGTAGCGCAGCTCGCTTTCCCGGAGCGCGGTGACGGTCTGCTTCAGCCGGGCGGTCTGGCCGGCCAACTCCTCCTCCCGCGTCTTCAGTTCGGTGATGTCCATCAGGATCTTCACGACGCCGCCGGTGCCGGTCGCATGCTCGCTGATGCGGTACCAGCGGCCATCGGACAGCCGGCCGTCCACCGGGGCGGAATGCTGGAGGTGACGGGTCAGCCGCTGTTCCACCCAGCTGCCGATGTCGCCCTCGCCCTCATAACCGCCGCGCTCCGCCGCCGCCCGCAGGATCTCGGCAAAGCTGCGGCCGGGGGTCAGCAGGTCGGCGATGGTGGGATAGGCGCGGCGGTACTGCTCGTTGCAGATCAGCAGCCGACCGTCGGCGCTGAACAGCACGAAGCCCTCCGACACGCTGTCGATGGCGTCATGCACCACCGCCTGCATGAAATGCGCCTCCACCAGCGCCAGCGTTTCGGCGGTGGCGTCGACTCCGCAGCCGCGATAGCCGCAAAAGCGCCCGTCGGCGTCGCGCACCGGCACGGCGCTGAGCCTAAGCACGAGGTCGCGGCCGTCCACCCCCTCGAAGCTCACCTCCAGGTCGCGGAAGGGCCGCCCGGCCTCGATGTCGGCGCGGTATTCCGCCCAGGTCGCCTCGTCATCGACCAGGGCCGCCAGATCGAGCAGCGATTCGCCGAACACGCTGCCGGGATCGCAGCGCAGCAGCGTCCCCAGCCGGTCGGACAGGGTGAGATAGCGGTGGTCGGCCCCGGTCTCCCAGAACCAGCCGGGGGAAGCGGCGGTGAAATCCCGCGCGCGGGCCTGCGTTTCGGCCAATTCGCCGCGCGCCTGTCGCAGGGCCGCTTCCGACCGTGCCAGCGCAGCCGCGTTGCCGCCGGCCCGCCGGGCGCTCCACAGCGCCAGTCCGCCGGCAAGGGTGAGGGCGCCGGCCACCGGCCACCCGGCCTGCCCGGTCGCGGCCAGACCTGCCAGGGTGCCGAAGCCGGCCAGCCCGGCGAGAAGCCCGGGAAGTGACGCGGGAAGACGGAAGCCGCCGGCGACCGGTTCGACGGTACCCGCAGTGCGGAGCGGATGGTCGGTGTCTGCAACGTCCACGGTGCCTCCGCCGGTCCGAAGGGTGGTTGTCCGATACCAGTGCATCGAACTACACCGTCTTAGTAGGTGAGGCGTTAACAGCAGGTTTCGAAGCCAAGCTTTCCCTGGGGTGCGACATCGGGAATCACTTTGGGCCAGCTGCGGACTACCGCTCCGCATCGCATGACGATGGCAAATTCAACTCGCCGGCCCACGCTTTTTCAGGCGGATATTTTTCCCGCCCGAAAGGAACCTGTCGAATTTCGTTCGCCCGACGAGAGATCCAGACGGCGCCGGCGCACGTATCAACCCGTTGTCATCATGAGGAAAGGAACCGGGCATGCCCACGGCAGACGTCGTCAGATGGTGCGATCTCCCGTCCCACTCCGCCGGCGGCGTGAAGCGGCACGAATTTCTCGGCGCGGGGGCATCGCTGAAGCATGTCGCCGTCAGCGCGGGAACCTCCGCCCCGCGCCACAGCCACGCCCATGAACAGTTCGTCATCGTTGTGGAGGGGCGCGTCCTGCTGACTTGCGAGGCCGGGCCGGTGGACCTGCGTCCGGGCATGGTCATCCGTTTCGATCCCGACGCCTGGCACAGCGCGGACTTCGTCGAGGATACCGTGCTGATCGAGGTGAATCTGCAGCCCGCGGGCTGAGTACGGCGGTATCCCCGCAACCTCAGACCCGCGATCTCAAACCCGCGATCTCAAACCCGCCGCCTCAACGCTGCCGTCTCAGCGCTGCCGCCTCAGACGTCGATCTCGATGCCGTCGTCGTCATCCTCCGGCTTACGGCCGAGCAGCAGATCGGCGGCGTCCAGGGTCAGCGCCTCCACCTCCTCCTGGCGGTCCTCGTCCGGCAGGCGCAGCGCATGCATCAGCTGGGTCGCCAGATGGATCAGCATGGCGCGGACGCAATCGTCCTCGGGATACTCCAGCGCCACCGTGTCCTTCAGGAAGGCGCCCAGCTGTTCCGGCGTGTTCCAGGGATGGGTGACGACGGTTTCGAAGCCGCTGGTGCCGAGGAAGACGGCGTTCAGCGCGGTCGCCTGCCGGTTGATGCCGTCCACCGCCTCGTCCAGGTCGAGCTTGCCCTGCAGCACCTGATTGAAGGCGTCGAGGCTGAGGTCGACGAACTGGCGGACCAGCAGCTGCACCACCGTCTCGTCGGCCAGATCGTTGCGGGCCTGCGGCTGGGTCAGGATCGGCAGCGGTTGCAGCAGCGCCGCGATGATCGGCTTTGCGGATTGGGATTCCATCGCGGGCACTCCTGTCGGATTCGGCCCCGGCGCTCGCGGGGCAAAAGGTCTACGGCCCCCGATACTGCCAGAGCCAGATGCAAAACGCAAAAAAGGCCGCCTCCTCGCGGAAGCGGCCCTTTTCTCAGCCGGCCGGGCTCGAGGCCCGGCCCGGCAGGATCAGCCCACCAGCTCGATGCCGGCGAAGAAGAAGGCGATCTCCTGGGCGGCCGTCTCCGGGGCGTCCGAACCGTGGACCGAGTTGGCCTCGATCGATTCGGCGAACTCCTTGCGGATGGTGCCCTCGGCGGCGTTGGCCGGGTTGGTGGCGCCCATGATCTCGCGGTTGCGGGCGATGGCGTTCTCGCCTTCCAGGACCTGCAGGACCACCGGGCCGGAGATCATGAAGGACACCAGGTCGTTGAAGAACGGGCGCTCGCGGTGCACGCCGTAGAACTGCTCGGCCTGGGCCTTCGACAGCTGGACGCGCTTCTGGGCGACGATGCGCAGGCCACCGTCCTCGAACTTGGCGTTGATCTTGCCGGTCAGGTTGCGGCGGGTGGCATCGGGCTTGATGATCGAGAGGGTCCGTTCGACGGCCATGGTGGTGACTCCTGCAGGTGGGGCTTTTCGCCAATTAAAAAGCATGCAGGCGCCACCGGTTGAACCGGGGCGCCGGATGGGCCGCTTTATAGAGGCGCTTTGGCGGCGCGGCAAGGCGTTCGTTGAGGAACGGGGCGGAACCAACGCGCGGATGACGGTTGATCATGGGCGCGGTTGATCGTGTGGACGGTTTGCCGCAGCCCATCCGCCAACGGACTTGCGTGGAACGCTTCCAAGTCTATGGTGGAACCGCCTTCGCTGCCCCGTGCAACGACATCAACGGCCGAGACGCCCGACCATGACCGAGACCGCCGCCCGCTCCGCAACGCCTGCAGCAGCGTCCCCCGACGATGCCCCGCCGGTCTTCACCCATCAGGAGATCCTGCGCGTGTTCAGCGGTGTGGCGCTGGCGATGCTCATGGCGGCGATGGACCAGACCATCGTCGCCACGGCGCTGCCGACGATGGCGAGCCAGTTCGGCGGGCTGGAGATGCTGCCCTGGGTGGTCACCGCCTATCTGCTGACCTCCACCACCACGACGCCGATCTACGGCAAGCTGTCGGACCTCTACGGCCGCAAGCGCGTGCTGCAGACGGCGATCCTGCTGTTCCTGGTCGGCTCCGTCCTGTGCGCGGTGGCGCAGAGCATGACCCAGCTGATCCTGTTCCGCGGCCTCCAGGGGTTGGGCGGCGGCGGGCTGATGTCGCTGGCCTTCACCATCATCGGCGACGTGGTGGCCCCGCGCGAGCGCGGTCGCTACCAGGGCATGATCGGCGGCGTCTTCGCCCTGGCCAGCGTCGCCGGGCCGCTGCTGGGCGGCATCTTCACCGAGACGATCGGCTGGCACTGGATCTTCCTGATCAACCTGCCGCTGGGGGTGGCGGCCTTCGCCATGACCCGCAGCACCCTGTCGCGCCTGCCCGCCGGCCGGGCCAAGCCGCGCATCGACGTGGCCGGCGCCGCGCTGCTGACCGGGGCCGTGACCTGCCTGCTGGTCTATGCCACCCGTGGCGAGGCGATGGGCTGGGGCAGTCCGGCGGGCCTCGCGCTGCTGGCGGCGGGCCTCGCAATGCTGGCGGTCTTCCTGTGGCACGAGCGCCGGATCGAGGAGCCGATCCTGCCGCTGCACCTGTTCCGCCGCCCGGTGGTCGCGGTGGCAACGCCGGTGGTCGCGGTTTCGGCGATGGTGCTGTTCGCCGGCATCGTCTATCTGCCGCTGCAACTGCAGCTGGTGCAGGGCGCCAGCGCCACCATGTCCGGCCTGCTGCTTCTGCCGCTGGTGCTGGGCATGACCTTCGGGTCGGTCGGCGGCGGCCGGCTGATCGCGCGGACCGGGCGCTACAAGGCCATTCCGCTGGTCGGGCTGGCGCTGTCGGGGGCGATGTACGCGCTGCTCGGCATCCTGCCGGAGCTGGCGGCCAGCGGGCTGTGGTCGACCCTGATCCTGGTGCCCCTCGGCATGGGGCTGGGGCTGGTGATGCCGGTGATGACGGTCGCCGTGCAGAACGCGGTGGAGCAGCGCGATCTGGGTGCGGCCACCGCTTCGGTCGGCTTCTTCCGCTCGCTCGGCGGTTCGATCGGCGTCGCGGTGTTCGGCGCCGTGTTCAACGCCGTGGTGTCGGAGCGGCTGGAAGGGAACGGCCTGTCCGGCCGCGCGGTGCTGGACCATGGCGCCGCGGCGCTGGCCGAGTTGCCCCCGGCCGTCCGCGGCGGAGTGATGGCGACGCTGGAACACGGCTTCGCCACCCTGTTCCTGCTGGCTGCCGCCCTGGCGGTCCTTTCCTTCGCCATGACCCTGTTCCTGAAGGAGCTGCCGCTGCGCTCCTCGCGCACGGACCGGCCGGCCGCCACCCCGGCGGCGAAGGGGTGAGGCGTCAGGATCCGTTGCTGGGGAAATGCCTGGGCTCGCCCAGCTTGTCCTCGATATAGAGCAGGTTGACCAGCACCAGCACGACCACGGCGATCGGCGTCGCCAGGAACATGCCGAGGATGCCGAAGAGGACGCCGCCAGCGGCGATGGCGCCGATGGTGACCACCGGCGGCAGATCGACCACCCGCTTCTGCAACAGAGGGGTGACGAGGTTTCCCTCCACCTGCTGGATGACCAGATAGAGCCCGGCGACCCACAGCGCATCCTGCGGCGACTGGGCGAATGCGATCAACAGCGCCGGAATCGCCGCCAGGAAGGGGCCGATCAGCGGGATGAACTCCAGAAGCCCGGCCACCATTCCCAGGCCCAAGGCCGACGGAATCCCCAGCAGCCAGAGCCCGGCCGCGGTCAGCGTACCCACCGCGGCCATCGCCACCATCTGGCCGATCAGCCATTTCCACAGGCTGTCGCCGACCACATTCATCACCTCCCAGGCCCGCTCCTGCCCCTGCGGCGGCACCAGCAGCACCACGCCGCGGCGATAGATGCCGGGCGAGGCCGCCAGATAAAGCGCGGCGAACATCACCACCACGGTGTCGCCGAGGACATAGACGAGACCGCTGGCGAAGCTGCTCAACTGGTTCATCCAAGGCCAGTCCTTGCTCTCGTCCATGATGCGCTGGCGCCACTCCTCCGGCAGATTGCCGACGGCCTTGGTCACCTGCTCCTGCAACTGGCCGAGTTGCGCCGCCATCGAGGTTCCCATCAGCCAGACGCCGCCGCCGACCAGCAGAATCAGCGCCACCAGCACGATGGCCAGCGCCCAGCCATGGGCCAGACCGGTCGCCTGCCGCACATAGCCCGCCAGCCGCTGCAGCAGGATGGCGAACAGCACCCCGGTGAAAATCAGCAGCAGCGTGTCCGACACCTTCCATAGGAACAACCCCAGCGCGGCGACGCCGGCGACGATCAGCACCTTCCAGGTGAAGACCGCCAGTTCGCCGCGCGCGGCCCGCGCCGGCGGATCCTGCTGCGTCGTTCCGCTGCCGGGCTGGCCGGGCGGAACGGCGCCCGACGGAGCGGTCTGGTGGCCGGTTGGGCGGCTGGGTATCGCCATCTCTCGGAACTCCCGCGCTTGCGGCCGCCTGATGGACCGCTCTGGGGAAGAACGTCCGAGCCGACCCGACGTTGCGGAAAGTCAGCAGGCTAGGCCGTCGGCGGTAGTCCGAAGATGAGTGTGGAAGCCGGTCGGCGTCGCCCCATATCAGGTGGGACGCCAAGGAGTCATTCTCGCTGATGTCACTTCGAAAGCCCGCCGCATGGCGGGCTTTTTTTTAGGCCGGCGCAGCCTCTAACGCCGCGCTTCAGGCGGGAAGATCAGGCTGACCCGCAGACCCGGCGCATTGTCGTCCAACTCCAGACGCGCGCCGTGCAGCGTCGCCACCGCATCGACGAGGCTCAGCCCCAGCCCGTTGCCGGGCGAGGCGCGGGCGGTGTCCAGCCGGACGAAGCGCTGCAGCACCTTGTCGCGCATCTCCGCCGGGATGCCCGGACCGCTGTCGGCCACCGAAATGCAGGCGGACCGGCCCGGCCCCGGCCCTTCCAGCACCAGCGAGATGGCGCCGCCTTCCGGGGTGTATTTGATGGCGTTGTCCAGCAGGTTGGACACCGCCTGCGCCAGAAGCTGGCCGTTGCCGTGGACCGTCGGCTTGCCCCGGACATCCACGCTCAGCCGCTGGCCGCGCTCCTCCGCCACCGGCTCGTACAGGTCGGCGGCGAGTTCGACCACCTCGGCCAGATCGACCGGCTGGAAGTCCTGCCGCTTGGCGCCCGATTCGGCCTCCGCGATCGACAGCAGGGCGCTGAAGGTGGCGAGCAGCCGATCGGCCTCGGTGATCGTGTCCTGAAGGACGGCGCGGTAGACCTCGGGATCCTCGGTCTCGTGCAGCAGGGCCAGCTCGATGCGGGAGCGCAGGCGCGTCAGCGGCGTGCGCAGGTCGTGGGCGACGCTTTCCGTGACCTGCTGCATCCCGGTCATCAGCCGCTCGATGCGGTCCAGCATGGCGTTGAGGTTGCCGGCCAGCCGGTCCATCTCGTCGCCGCCGCCGAAGCGCGGCACCCGGTCGCTCAGGTCGCCACTCATGATCTGGCGGGTGGTGCGGTTGATCGCCTCGATCCGGCGCATGGCGCCGCGGCTCATCAGCAGCCCGCCTCCCAGCCCCAGCAGGGCGGTGCAGCCCAGAATCCAGCCGAGCGAGCGGAACATGCGGGTGCGCAGCTGGTCGATCTCGCTCATGTCGCGGCCGACCAGCAGGCGGAACTGTCCCGGCAGGGTGAAGGTCACGGCCTGCGCGGTCGAAGGCCGGTTGTTGACGCCGCCATAATCGGCGACCTTGAAATGGGTCCAGCCGCTGGCGTTCGGCACCGCCGCCGGCCAGCCCGACAGGTTGCCGGCCAGGATCGCCCCGGCGGCGGTGGTCAACAGATAGATGGAGTTGTTGTTGGGAACCGCACTGCGCGTCCTCACCGCCTCCACCAGACCGGGCAGCCCGTGGTTGCGGTAGAGATCCTCCAGCCCGGCGACCTCCAGCGCGATGGTCTCGCCGATCTCCTGCTCCAGGAAGCCGGCGGTTGTGCGGTAGACCACGCCCAGGATCAGCCCGACCGACAGGACGAACATCGCCAGATAGAGCAGCGCCAGCCGGAACGCGGTGGTCCGCACCAGCCGCAGGCCCGCGCCGAGGAAGCCGTGCAGGCCGCCGGCGCCGTCCTGCCTCATGCGTCACGCATGGTCGTCAAGCCCCTTCACTCTTCCGGCGCGCGCAGGCTGTAGCCGGCGCCGCGCACGGTGTGGATCAGGGCGGTCGGGAAATCCTTGTCGATCTTCTGGCGCAGGCGGGCGATGTGAACGTCGATGACGTTGGTCTGGGGGTCGAAATGATAGTCCCAGACATTCTCCAGCATCATGGTGCGGGTCACCACGCTGCCGGCGTTGCGCATCAGGTACTCCAGCAGCGAGAACTCGCGCGGCAGCAGGTCGATGGTCTTGCCGGCGCGCTTCACGCTGCGCGACAGCAGGTCCAGCTCCAGGTCGCCCACCACCAGCCGGGTCTGCGGCTGGGCCGCGCCGCGCCGGCGCACCAGCACCTCGATGCGGGCGAGAAGCTCGGAAAAGGCGAAGGGCTTGGTCAGATAATCGTCGCCGCCGGCCTTCAACCCCTTCACCCGGTCGTCGACGCTGCCCAGCGCCGACAGGAACAGCACAGGCGTGTCGTTGCCGGCCGCCCGCAGCACCTGGACCAGCGACAGCCCGTCGCGGCCGGGCAGCATGCGGTCGACGATCATCACGTCGTAATGCTCGGCCCCGGCGAGATACATGCCCTCCTTCCCGTCGTTGGCGACGTCCACCACATGGCCGGCCTCCTTCAGCCCCTTGGCGAGGTAACTGGCGGCCTGGCGATCATCTTCAATGACGAGAATCTTCATGAGCACGAGTGTATCCTCCCAAAACAGCCCGGCCAAGCGCGAGCATGTCGCCCCTGCCAATCGCAGAAGCCCCTCTCCCGAATGGGGAGAGGGGCTTCGAACGACGCCGGGCCGGACCGTCGTCAGTCAGGCGGCGATGCGCCTCACGCCTTCAGCTTCAGCGCGACGAAGGACTCGTTGCCCTGACGGTTGATCAGCATCAGCACGGCCTTGCGCCCGGCCTTCTCGGCCTCGGTCACCTGGCGGCGGACGTCGGCTGGGCTCTTGACCTCGGCGTCGCCGACCCGCGCGATCACGTCGCCGGGGCGGATCGCCGCGTCGACGTTGCCGGCCAGCCCGGTCACCAGCACGCCCTGGACGTCGTCGCCGATGCCGAGGCGCTTGCGCGCCGCCTGGTCCAGCGGGGCCAGCTTCAGCCCCTTGACCGGAGCGGCCTCGGCCTGGGCGCCGGCACCGTCGCCGGTTTCGGCCGAAGCGACCTGCGTCTGGTCGCTCATAAGGTCGATGCTCACCTTCACAGCGGTTTCCTTGCCGCCGCGCATGACCTTCAACTCGACCGTTTCGCCGGGCTTGGTGTTGCCCACGCTGCGGGTCAGGTCGCGCAGGGTGTTGATCGGCTTGCCGTCATAGCTCAGCACCACGTCGCCCTGGCGCAGGCCGGCACGCTGGGCCGGGCTGTCGGCGGTCACCTCGGCCACCAGGGCGCCCTTGGCGGCGGACAGGCCGACGCTGTCGGCGATGTCGGGCGTCACCTCCTGGATCCGCACGCCGAGCCAGCCGCGATCGACCTTGCCGGATTCCTTCAACTGGGCCACCACGTCCTTGGCGAGGTTGGACGGGATGGCGAAGCCGATGCCGACCGAGCCGCCGTTGGGGGAGTAGATGGCGGTGTTGATGCCGATCACCCGGCCGGCGAGGTCGAAGGTCGGGCCGCCCGAATTGCCGCGGTTGATGGCGGCGTCGAGCTGGAAGTAGTCGTCATAGGGACCGCTGTGGATGTCGCGCCCGCGGGCCGACACGATGCCCTTGGTGACGGTCCCGCCCAGGCCGAACGGGTTGCCGACCGCCATCACCCAGTCGCCGACGCGGGTGGTGTCGCTGTCTGCCCACTCGACGAAGGGAAGCGGCGACTTCGGCTCCACCTTCAGCAGGGCGATGTCGGTCTTGGCGTCGCGGCCGATCACCTTGGCCGGCATGGCGGTGCCGTCCTGCAGGGTGATGGTGATCTCGCTGGCGCCGTCGATGACGTGGTTGTTGGTCACGACGAAGCCGGCCGGGTCGATGATGAAGCCGGAGCCGAGGGCGCCGCCCTTGCCCCGCGGCCCGGGGGCCTGCTCATTCTGATCGGGGCCGCCGTCACGGCCCATGGGGCCCTGGAACTGGCGGAAGAACTCCTCGAAGGGCGAGCCGGGCGGGAAGCCGGGGATGCCGGGGCCGCGCTGCGCCCGCGGTGCGGCCTTCGCCTCCTGCGTCGCGGCGATGTTGACGACTGCGGGGCTGACCTTGGCGGCGAGATCGGCGAAGGTGGAGGGCGACTCCTGCACCATCGCCACGGCGGGCGGCGTGGCCGTCAGCTGCGCTTGCGATGCCGCCCATCCGGCCAGCGCCGGCCCCGTCAGCACCGTGGAGCCCAGCAGCAGGGCTGCGACGGTGCGGCGCAGGCGGTTCTGGCGATTCGGTGTGGGGGAGGAATTGGGGGTCATTATGGCGGCTCTCCAGTGATTCGGTTCCGGCCTTCCGGTGTTGCCCGAAATCTAGGAAGGCGTTCTTGACCGCCGCCTTGCGACTGGATGAAAGAAATTTCAGGCGGATCGCCTGCCTATTCCCCCAGCAGGTGCAGGGCGATCTCGCGCCGGTGGGGGCGCGCGCGGTGCTCGAACAGGTAGATGCCCTGCCAGGTGCCCAGCACCGGCTCCCCCTCCATCACCGGGATCGACAGACTGACGCCGGTCAGCACCGAGCGGATATGCGCGGGCATGTCGTCCGGCCCTTCCGTGGTGTGGTCGTAGAGAGACGGGTCCTCCGCCACCAGCCGGCGGAAGAAGTGCAGCAGGTCGGCCTGCACATCGGGATCGGCGTTCTCCTGGATGGTGAGCGAGGCCGAGGTGTGCCGGCAGTAGACCGTCAGCAGCCCCGTGGCCATTCCCTGCTCCGACACCCAGCGCCGCACCGGCGCCGTCACCTCGACCATTCCGGCGCCGCGGGTGGGGATCGTCAGGATCGTGGCGGCTTGTCGCATGGGATCGTTCCTTGTCTTGAAATTCACCGGCTTGGCTCCGGCTCCCCGCATTACCAGATCTGTCTGCCCGGCCATCGCGTCGGGATCGCGTAGCAACGGATCTGCCAAAGAGGAAGACGGCGCATGGACATCACCGGCACCCACAGCGTCCCCGGTGCGCGCGACCGCGTGTTCGCGGCGCTCTGCGACCCGGCGGTGCTGATGCGCTGCATCCCCGTACTGGAAGAGATGGAGCGCCTGTCCCCCACCGACTACGCCGCGCGGGTGCGGACCACCGTCGGGCCGTTGAAGGCGCGCTTTTCCGGTCGGCTGACCCTCGCGCCGGAGGACGGCATCCACCGCTACCGGCTGATCGCCCAGGGCAACGGCGGGCTGGCCGGTGCCGTGAAGGGCGAGGCGCTGGTGGTGCTGGATGAGGATGGCGGCGGACGCACCCTGCTGACCTACAGCCTGACGGTCGCGCTGGGCGGCGCCGTCGGCCGGCTGGCGGTGAAGCTGGTGCAGGCCAAGACCGACCGGGTGCTTGCCGCCTTCTTCGAACGCTTCGCCGAGGAGATCGACGCCCGTCCGGGCTGACGCGGCAGGTTCATGCGGCGCAATGCCACAGGCAGGCGATCGGGAGAGCATCTTTCGCACATGCAGCATCCTGGGTCAGGATAGCAGGCGTCGCGGGTGCTTCCAGCCGGTGGAGATGGACATGTCCAAACTCTCAGCCCATTCGCCTGCCTGCGCTCCTGATTGCACGGACCCGGACGATCCCGCCGCCGACCGCATGATCTTCGGCCGCATCCTGGCATTTGCCGCCGCGGATGAGGCGCGGACGATGCCCCGGGCGCTCGCCCTGACCAAGGCCGAGCTTGCGGAGATGGCGGCCCGCCACGCCCCGCATTTCGCCGCTGCCGTCGCGGCCCTCCCCGATGAGGCGGAAGCCGGCGAGGACGCCATCGAGGAGGCCGACCTGCGCGCGTTCCTGGTCGATCATGGCGCGGGCAGGGGTACGGGCGCGGGCGGAACGGACGAGGTGCGCTGGCTGGCCGCCATCCTGGCCCGCCGGTCGCTGGAGCCGAACCATCTGTGGCAGGATATGGGGTTCCACGACCGGGGCGAACTCAACACGATGTTCCGCCGCCATTTCCCGACGCTGGTGGCGTTGAATGCCGGCGACATGAAGTGGAAGAAGTTCTTCTACCGGCAACTTTGCGAGCGCGAGGGGCTGATGCTGTGCAAATCGCCCAATTGCGAGGTGTGCGACGACGTGGAGGTCTGCTTCGGCGAGGAGACCGGCGATCCGCTGGCAACGCTGTCGCGCCTTGCCCGCAATGGCTGACGGAAGCGGCTGACGGGAAGGGCTAGCCGGAATGACTGGCGGGCATCAGCGCGGTTGGGCGCCCAGATCCTCGAAGGCCATTCCCTTGTCGGTGTGGCGGAAGCGCCCCTTGCCGTTGACGGTCAGCGGCTGCCGCCCCGGCTGCGGCACGAAGGTGGCGGCGTAATAGCAGTCATACTGCCCGCTGCCGTCCTGCCCATTCTTCAGCTTCGTCTCGACGCAGCCCTGCTTGCGGAAGTCGTCGAAGGCGCGGAAGGTGGAATTGCCCTGCCGTTCCAGCGCGCGGCGGGTGTGCGTCTCCACCAGCTTGCGCATGTCGCCCTCCGACGGCTCGCCGGAGCAGGCCGTCAGGATCAGCGCAAGGACCGGAATGCCCGTGCGGAGCCTCACCGTGCCCCCAGCAGTCTGTCCACCCGCTCCTTCAGCGCGGCAAAGGACGGTGGCTTGACCACGAAGCCGTTGACGCCCAGCGCCATCGCCTGCTTCACGATTTCGGATTCGGTGTGGTTGGTCAGGAACACCACCGGGGCGCGCGGGTTTGCGGCCTCGCTGCTGGCGCGCAGTTGGGCCAGGAACTGCAGGCCGGAAACCGGCTTCATGTCGATGTCGCAGACGATCAGGTCGGGATTGACGCGGATGTTCTCGTACATCGCCGACTCGCCATTGTCGGCCTCGGCGACATCGCGGAAGCCGATCTGACCCAGGATCTGGACGATGGTGCGGCGGACGAAGGGCTGGTCCTCCACGACCAGGATACGGTGCCGGGAGTAGTCGATCGCCTGTCTATCCATTCCCGATCCTCCAGCCAGTTCGGCGCCTTCCACTGATACCGTCCGAACCGGCGGCGGGCAACCGAAGGCCGGTTACCGTGAGGTGGAATATGATTTTAGAGCTGTAAGGTTTCCTGCAATTTGTGTCGGACCCGCACATGCCGTCAGCTCGCGATGGAGGCGGGAACGGATGCGCCGGAAAAGGCCGGGCCGGGAGAGGGCCGGATCGGGTTGCTTCGACCATGGTTGCGGCCGGGCCTCGCTTTCATTCACCTGGAAGACGTCGTGGACGACCGTTCTTTCCCTTGAAAAGAAGCCAATCACACTTCTTCAACCCGGAAGCAATCTCTTGAGAAATTGCCACAGGGCCTCGGTCCTCAACCAAGGGGAAAAAGAAGACGCTCGACCATCACCGATGCTGATTGCTGTCATTGCCTTTGACATTTCAGGCAGCCACATCGATGGGCGTACGGTCCTTGGTGGCGACTTCCACGGCCCGGCTGAAGTCCCGCGTCATGCCCTCCGCATCGAAGGCCAGATGGATGCGGTTGTGCTCCACCGCCTTGACCACGACCGCCGCCTCCGCCCTGTAGCGGTCGAGGCGCAGGTGGCCGGTGGAGCCGGCGAGCGAACGGCCGTCGGTCGCGGTCACCGGATCGATCATG
Source organism: Azospirillum ramasamyi (assembly GCF_003233655.1). Taxonomy (NCBI): domain Bacteria; kingdom Pseudomonadati; phylum Pseudomonadota; class Alphaproteobacteria; order Rhodospirillales; family Azospirillaceae; genus Azospirillum; species Azospirillum ramasamyi. Next base: position 754,750 of record NZ_CP029829.1, on the reverse strand, counting down.
GCGCCGCCGATGGACAGGTTGCGGACGGTCACCGCCAGACGGTCGCCGCCGATCAGAAGCATCCCGGTTTCCTCCACCTGATAGCGCGGCTTGCGCCGGCGGTCGGCATCGCCGGTGGAGGTGCGGACGATGCGCACCAGGACTTGGCGCAACGCCTCGATCGAGCGGGCGACGTCGCCGGACCCTTTCTTGACGTGGGTGGCCTGCTCGCCGGTGCGGTCGGCCTCCTCGGACACGGCGGCGATGCGGAACGACACCTCCTGCGCGGCGGTCGAGGTTTCCACCACGTTGCGGCTGATCTCCTGGGTGGCAGCCGTCTGCTGCTCCATCGCGGCGGCGATGGAGCTGGAGATGTGGTCGATCTCGGCGATGGTGTGGCCAATCTCCTCCACCGCCTTCACCGCCTCGTCGGTCACGGCCTGGATGGCGGTGATCTGGCGGGTGATCTCCTCGGTCGAGGTCGCCGTCTGGTTGGCGAGGTTCTTCACCTCCTGCGCCACGACGGCGAAGCCCTTGCCGGCCTCCCCCGCCCGCGCCGCTTCGATGGTGGCGTTCAACGCCAGCAGGTTGGTCTGGCCGGCGATCGACTGGATCAGGTTCACCACCTCGCCGACCTTCGTCACCGTCTCCGACAGGGAGCGGATGGTGGCCTGGGTGTTGTGGCCGCTCTCGACCGCGCGGCGGGTCACCGCGCTGGAATGGGCGACCTGGGACGAGATCTCGCGGATCGACGCGGCCAGCTGCTCGCTGGCGGCCGCCACCGTCTGGGCGTTGGCCAGCGCCTGACCGGCGGCCGAGGCCACCGTCTGCGCGTTGATGCTGACCCGCTCGGCCGAGCCGGACATGCCTTCGGCATCGTCGGCCATCGCGCCGGTGCGCTGGGCCACCTCCTCCACCGCGCGGCCGGCCTCGCGCTCCACGGTGGAGGCCATGGCCTCCAGCGCGCAGCGCCGCTCCTCGTCGGCGTGTCGGGCGCGCTCGACGCGCTCCTGCACGGCATAGCAGAGCCGGGCCTTCAGCCCGCGCAGCTGGCCGGCCACGGGGTGGAACTCGGACGCCGCCGGCAGGTCGATGATGTGGGTCTGGTCGTTGCGGGCGATGGCGTCGAAATCACCGGAGAAGCCGGCCAGCGGCCGGCGCACCGTGCGCAGAAGCAGAAACCCGCACAGCACCGCCGCCGCCAGCACGCCCAGACCGGCGGCCACGGCGAACACCAGATGCCACCGGAAATCCACCAGCGCGCCTTCGTATTCCGCGCTGGCGACGGTCAACTGCAGCTGCAGCAGGGCCTTGTTGGTCTGGAAGGCGGCGGCGAACAGCGGCTCGACCCGGTCGCGGACCAGCACCTCCAGCCGCAGCGAATCGCCCTGCCGCGCCAGTTCCATCGCCGGCTTCAGGCCTTCGTTCAGGAAGGCGGCGCGCTCCTTGGCGAAACGCTCCGTCAGCGCCTTCTCCTCCGGCGTCAGATAGGTGGTGATGTAACCGCTCCACAGCCGGTCGATGGCGGCGTCATTGCCGGTGATCCGCGTCTCGCGCCCCGCCATCACCTTGGCGTCGGTGCCGTCGCGGGTGTCGATGATCAGGCGCTGCAGCGTCTGCACATTGTCGCGCATGAGGTCCAGAATCTCGCCGATCTGCACCGCCGGCACCGTCCGGTCCTCGTACACCCTCTTCAGGGAGGCGTTGCTGTCGGACATGCCGCGCAACGTGACGCCGCCGACCACAAGCATCGCCAGGATCATGAAGGCGAAGATCAGGGTCAGCCGGCCGGTCACGCTGGCCGTCCAGCGCCGGAACGCCGCACCGGCGCCACGGCCCACCGCCTGCCCGTCGCGCACCGTCAGATGGCGCGACCGGCCCTCGCGGATGTCGGCATAGAGCCGCTCCGTCGCCGCCACCTGCTCGCGCGAGGGCTTGGTGCGGATGGAGATGAAGCCCGTCACCTTGCCGTCCTCGATCACCGGCGTGACGTTGGCACGCACCCAGTAGAAGTCGCCGGACTTGGTGCGGTTCTTCACCAGCCCTTCCCAAGGCCGCCCGTCCTTGATCGTCGCCCAAAGGTCGGCGAAGGCTTCCTTCGGCATGTGGGGGTGGCGGATCAGGTTGTGCGGCGCGCCGATCAGCTCGGCCTCCGTATAGCCGCTGATATCGACGAAAGCCTTGTTGACGAAGGTGATGCGCCCGCCGGTGTCGGTACGCGACACCAGGAGGACGCCGTCCTCCATCACGATTTCGCGGTCGGTGATCGGTTCGTTCACGCGCATGGACGGAGCCTCGTCAAACAAGGGGCATTAGACAGGGGGCACGAACAGGCCGGCACGACACAGCCGGCCCGGACGAATGCTGGTTACGGATTGCTGGCAGCCTGTTCATCTACTCTGAGTGGATGCCGGCCCGCACTGACCCAGATCAAAAGAGCAAACAGTGTGCCACGCACAACGGCTGGGCCTGAAATCGGCCTTCAGGGGAAACCCCTATAAACTTCAAGGGTCGTGCGGAAATTGGTCATGCACCGGCAATCGTCGGTAAATGCAACCGGCCTCGCAGTTTGCGAACAGGAACGCGAAAAAGCGGCCGAATTCCTAGAATGCAAAGTATAAACTCCACATCAAGGGTGGCAGCTCTTTTCCAAAAGAAAGATCTTGTAAAGAAAAAGCCCCTCTCTCGACTTGAGGGAGGGGCTTCAGGACCGCGGCGGATTGCCGCGGCAGCTATCGCTGTAAAGTCGGCTTCAGCAGCCGGTCAGGACTTCGCCATCAGCTGTTCCAGCCAATGGATGTCGTAATTGCCGTCGATGAAGGCCTGCTGGGCAATGATGCGGTCATGCAGCGGCAGCGTGGTCTGGATGCCGCCGATCACATATTCCTCGATCGAACGGCGCAGCCGCATCAGGCACTCGTTGCGTGTGGTGCCGTGGACGACCAGCTTGGCGATCAGGCTGTCGTAATGCGGCGGAACGCGGTAACCGTCATACAGCGCCGAATCGACGCGCACGCCCAGGCCGCCCGGCGCGTGGTAGCCGTCGATCTTGCCCGGCGACGGCATGAAGGTTTCCGGGTTCTCGGCGTTCACGCGGCATTCGATGGCATGGCCTTCGAAGCGGATGTCCGACTGGGCGTAGCCCAGCGGCGCACCGGCGGCGACGCGGATCTGCTCGCGGACCAGATCGATGCCGGTGATCATCTCGGTGATGGTGTGTTCCACCTGCAGGCGGGTGTTCATCTCGATGAAATAGAACTGCCCGTCCTCGAACAGGAACTCCATCGTGCCGACGCCGCGATAGCCGATGGCCGCCGCGGTCTTGGCCGCCAGGGCGCCGATATACTCGCGCTGTTCGGCGTTCAGGGCCGGGCTCGGCGCTTCCTCGATCACCTTCTGGTGCCGGCGCTGGACGGAGCAGTCGCGCTCGCCGAAATGCACGCAGGTGCCGTGGGTGTCGCCCAGGAGCTGGATCTCGATGTGCCGGGGCCGGCCGAGATACTTCTCCAGATAGACCTCGTCGTTGCCGAAGGCGGCGCGCGCCTCGCCACGGGCCAGCTGATAGGCTTCCTTCAACTGGTCGGGGTTGCGGGCGACCTTCATCCCCTTGCCGCCGCCGCCGGCCGCCGCCTTGATCAGCACCGGATAGCCGGTCTCGTGGGCGACCCTCTCGGCCTCCTCCAGCGTCGTCACCGGCCCGTCGGATCCGGGAACCACCGGCAGCCCCTGCTCCATCACCGTCTTCTTGGCGGTGACCTTGTCGCCCATGATCCGGATATGCTCCGGCGTCGGGCCGATGAAGGTGAAGCCGTGCTCCTCCACCATCTCCGCGAACTGGGCGTTTTCGGACAGGAAGCCGATGCCGGGATGGATGGCGTCGACATTGGTGATCGACGCCGCCGACAGGATGGCCGGGATGTTGAGGTAGCTCTCGCGCGCAGACGCCGGACCGATGCACACGCTCTCGTCGGCGAGGCGGACGTGCATGGCGTCGGCGTCGGCGGTGGAATGCACCGCCACGGTCTGGATCCCCATCTCGCGGCAGGCGCGGTGGATGCGCAGGGCGATCTCACCACGGTTCGCGATCAGGACCTTTTCGAACATCGCCAAGGGAATGCCCCGCTTACTCGATGATGAGGAGAACTTCGCCGAATTCGACCGGCTGGGCGTCGGACACCAGCACCTCGGCGACCGTGCCGCCGCGCGGGGCCTTGATCGGGTTCATGACCTTCATCGCCTCGATGATCATGATGGTCTGGCCGGCCTTGACCACGTCGCCCGCGCGGACGAAGGGGGTGCCGCCCGGCTCGGCCGCCAGATAGGCGGTGCCGACCATCGGCGAGGTCACCGCGCCCGGATGGCTCACCGGCTTGGCCGAGACCGAAGCGGCCACGGCGGCGGCCGGGGCGGCCGCCAGGACCGGGGCGGCCTGGACGGCGACCGTCTGGGAGGCGGTCGGGCGGGTGACGCGGATGCGCTTTTCGCCCTCGGCGAACTCGATCTCGCTCAAGCCCGTCTCACGCAGGAGGTCCGCCAGCTTGCGGACCAGATCGCCGTCGATGTCGAAGCTCGCCATGATGTCAGTCGTTCCCGTTTCCTTAATCGCGGTCGATGATGTTCGCGATGGCGTCCAGCGCCAGAAGATACCCGTGCGGCCCGAACCCGCAGATCATCCCACTCGCCACCGGCGAGATGTAGGAGTGATGGCGGACCGGCTCGCGCTTGAAGATGTTCGAAAGATGGACCTCGATCACCGGCAGTTCCGACAGGATCAGACTGTCCATGATCGCGACCGAGGTGTGGGTGTAGGCGCCGGCGTTGATGATGATGCCGTCACACTCCGTGCGGGCCTGCTGAATCCACGAGACCAGTTCGCCTTCGTGGTTGGATTGGCGGAAATCCACTGTCAGACCCAGCTGGTCGGCACGCTCGTGGCAGGCGGCCTCCAGATCGTCCAGGGTCATGGACCCGTAGATTTGCGGTTCCCGCACGCCCAGCATGTTGAGGTTCGGCCCGTTGAGGACCAGAATCGACGCGTCGATGGCCACGACCCGCGCCCCTTTTCCCATGTTCGAAACCGCGCGTTTATAGCACGATGCACCGTCCTGTCCATGGCAACGCGGGGTTTGGGCGCGGAAAAGCGTGGGATGGCCCCCCGGCGTCGCGCCCATCCCGTCCGTACCGGCTATCCCCCCGGTCACTCCGCGGCGGTGGCGGGGGTGGAGGCGGCCTCCCGCGCCCGGCGGCCGGCCGGGTCGGTGTAGAGGTCGTTGATGCGCTGGACATGCACCGCCGTCGCTTCGCGGATGGCGAAGATCGCCTTGCGCGCCCTGCCGCCCCAGCCCGCCGGCTGCTTGGCGAAGATCGAGCGGAAGAAGCGAGTGTTGGCGAGGAAGGCCTGCCGCAGGTTCAGATCGACGTCGCCGAAGCGGTCGCTCAGGCCGGCGGCGATGCGGCGGGCGAAGAACTGCCGGATCTTGAAATGGCCGGCCAGGAACAGCCCGCCCAGAATCACCGCCGCACCGACGACGCGCAGCGGCACGCCGCCGTCGGGATTGTCGAACAGCCAGCCAAGGAAGCCGGCGATCCCGCCGCCGATCGTCTGCAGGAAGGTCCCCAGCAGCACCAGAAGGAGCACGCCCCACACCGCGTCGCCGATCAGCACCCGCCGGCGCCATGCCGCCATCGCCTCGCGGAGCTTGGGGATGACCTCGCCTTCCAGTTCCTTGGTCAGGCTGTCGATGGAGCCGATGATGCGGTAGGCCCGCGCGACCTCCACCTCGTTGATGCGGGTGTGGAGTTCGGCAAGGTCGTGGTCGCGCCGCGCCTCGTAGCGGGCACGGCGTCCGTCATCCTCGATGGCGACGGCGGAACGCTGGTCGTAGATGGCATAGAAGCGGCCGGACACCAGCCCGGCCTGGGCGATCGCCCGCTGCCAGGCGCCGAACACCGCCTCCAGATTGTCTTCCTTGGCCGTGGTATCGACCTGGTTCAGGATGTAGCAGACCTTGCGGGCGTCGGCACGGTTCACCGTCTTGGCGACCAGATGGCGCAGCGTGTCCTGCATGGCGCCCGGTTCCGGATGGCGGGCGTCGAAGAAGACCAGCACGAGGTCCGACAGCTCGACGATGTGGTCCACCAGCCGCAGAACGGAGCGGCGCTGGTCGTCGGCGTCGAAGCCCGGCGAATCGATGAAGATCTTGCCCTTGGTCCGCGGCCCGGCCAGCGTCTTCAGCTGCAGGTAATTGTCGATCCGCTTGCCTTCGCCGGCCGCCACCTTCTCGATCTCGTCGGCGATGCGGTAGAAGGGAAAACGCGGGTCGGCGTTCAGCGCGGTGCCCGGCAGCGCTTCTTTCCGCGTCTCCGGCCCGTGGCAGATGACGGTGAACTTGTCGTCGACCGCCTGGTTGCCGGTGTTCTGCAGGGGCTCGCCGAGATAGCCGTTGAGGAAGGTCGACTTGCCGGCCGAGAAGGTGCCGAGCACCGCGACCATCGGCCACCAGGGAATGCGGGTGGTCAGCGATTCATGACGGTCGATCAGACCCAGCCCGGCCAGGATCCGGTCGAAGGCGCGGAAGGTCGGGAGGACCGGCAGCAGGTTGGGATTTTCCTCGCGCAGATGGGCATCCAGGGCCGCAAGGCGCTGCTGAAGGGCTTGCCGGGGGGTCATGGTCGGTCTGATTCCACAATGGCGCAGGACACGGGGGGCACGGGACCGGGGCCGGGTGCGGCGGAGCGCCGGCCCGGTTTAGTCCGGCCCTGTCTAGCACGGGCGGGCCCGTGCCCGGACATGAAATCTCCCGCCTACTCCATGCGGGCCCATTCCATGCGGGGACCATCCGTGGGACCGCATGGAAAGAGCGGCGCCGGTGGAACAGGAAGCGCAAGCGGAGCGTTGTCCCGGAATGGACAGCGACGGCGGCACCGACGATCCCCCTCCCGCCCCTCCCCTCCCCGCGCCGGAGGAGGAGCATCGGCTGACGGCGGAGGAGTTGGCCTTCCTGCTGCGCGATCCGGCGGCGAGAGAGCGCGAGGCCGAGCGCGCCGCACGCTCCAACCGCAACCGCACCGAACGCCGCGGCGCCGACCCCGCCTATGCCGAGCGGCTGCGCGCCGGCGACCGCGAGCGCCAGCGCCGGCGTCGCCTGCGCGAATCCATCGGCCGGCCGGAGCCGCCGCTCTCCCCGGCGGTTCCCCTGCCCGACCTGAGCGAGGACGAGGCCGTCCGGCTCCTGACCTGTCATCTGGAGCGGAGCACCGACGCGCAGGCCATACAACTGCGCCGCCGGCCGGAACGCATCCGGCTCTATGCCGAGGCCTTCGCCGTCTATCGCACCCTCTCGGCCGGCGGCGAGCGCCCGACACGCGGCGCGCTCGCCGCCCTGCTGAAGTCGCGCTTCGGCCGCAGCGTCACGCCCTCCCAGGTCCAGAAGCTGCGCGACCATGTGGAGGCGTTCGCCGCCCCCGGCGGGCCATGGGCTCCCGGCGTCACCGCCACGCCGGCGCCTGTCCGAACGAAGGACGCCGCCAAGGCCGATACGGATAGTCACGCATCACGGCGGGAAAGCCGGTGAACCCGGCCCCGGCCCCCGCTCCACGGGGTCGGTTGGCATGGTTAATTATCTATTAATGCTTCCCTGCCCAACGATTACGGCCCTTGCCGAACAGAAGCCGGTGCGTGACACTCTATATCGGCCTATCCCAAGTTAAGAATTGCTTTGCTTGCGCATGATTATTTGCCGCAACCAGAAGGTTTGCCATCACCATTTGTAGCAGATCTAATACCATCCGGTTTCGAACGGTTGATGACTGAAACCCGTAAGCTATCGATCTAACCATTGGGTGAGTCGGAAGACATGGAGATTTCCGCGAAGGGATGGGTGTAGAGTGTGTACAAAATGCCTGTGGAATTGACTCTGGCAACTTCGGTAATAATTCAATTCTGTAACAAAGCAACCCCCGCGAATGTTTCTCATTCACCAACACCTATCGGAATATGACCCGCGTATACCAATATTTAAAAGTTTTCTCTTGAAATCGGCAAAAGGACATGCAATCAATCTTTGCATTCTCGTAAAGAGTGACGATGGTAGACTGGCTATCGGAGACCGATGGACATGAGTGAACCGACGGCGCGCAAAAGAGGACGACGCGGATCGCCGGAGTCCTGGTCTGTGGATGCCCATGTAGGACAGCGCGTGCGAATGCGCCGGACCTTGCTGGGGATGAGCCAGGAAAAACTGGGCGAGGCCATCGGCCTGACCTTTCAGCAGGTCCAGAAATACGAACGCGGTTCCAACCGCATTTCAGCCGGAACCCTTTATCGCCTGGGCCAGGTTCTGGACGTTCCGGTCAGCTTCTTCTTCGACACCTACAACGATCCCGACGGATCACGGCGCCGCCGCGGCTTCGAGGAATCCAACGACAACGACACGCAGATCAGCCGGCGCGAGGCGCGGTTGCTGCGCCTTTGGCGCGCCGCTCCGTCACATGTTTCGGACGAAATGTTGTCGCTGCTCTCCGCCCTCTCCCCTGAAATCAGGGAACCAGCGGAGGGGCCGGGCGAGGACGACGAGGATGATGGCCAACCGCCGTCCTTCGAGGGCGCTCCGGCCGACGACAACGGCCAGGGCGGTGGCTGGAAGGGCGTGTCGGCAAGCGCGATGATCGAGGCGAACGGCACCCGCGCGACCAGCCGGGCGATCCGCAGCGACATGCCGCGGGTCAAGGCCGCCGGATCGGACGATGCATCGGGCAAGGACAAGGGGAAGCGTCGCCGCCACGGTGCCGTGTGGGATCCGACCGACATCCTGCGCGCGTCCAAGCCATCGCCCCGCGATTGACGGAAGAAGACAGTCGCCGGTTTCGCCTATGCGGCGGAACTTCGCGAATGTCCCATACGAAAAGCCCCGCATCACCTGATGCGGGGCATTTTTCAATACGAACGCTCGAAATCGGCCGGGCGCGAACGCCGGCACGCGGCCTTGTAACAGCGGCTTTTGATCCTGACCCATTCAGGAACAAAAGCTTCGGCGGCATGGGCCGCCGCCATGCCGGTCGGCACGGATAACAACGGCCATCATCAATGACCGCTGTTATTACCAGCTGCGCACGGGGCCGACGTCGAGATGAACGAAGCCGCTGCGCGGGTAGAAGCCGACGCCGCCGCCCTGCATCGCCTTCGCCGTCTCGGAAATGGCGCGCAGTTGCGTATCGGGAAGGCGGATGTCGATGGCCATGCCGCGGGTATGGTAGCTTTCCTTCGCCACCCCGCGCGACCGGCGGCGCGCCATCGCATTGGTACGGCGGGAACGGTAGCCGCAGATGACCTCGAAGGGATCGTCGGACCCGACGCTCTGGTGCACGCGGGCGAGCAGGTCGAACAGGCGCGGGTCGTAGCGGCAGACCTGCTTGGCGCGGTGGTCGCGCAGAAGCACGTCGAGCTTGCGCAGGGCATCGGCCTTGTAGTTGCCGTCGGCCCAATAGACACCGTCGAAGCGCTCGTTGGTGTTGATGTTGTGAAGGCTGAGGCGCCGGACACCGCCGGCCAGAGGCGCCGCCTCGGCCGAACCCGACCCCAGCAGGACCGGAGCCGCGGTCACGCCGGTTACCACGCCACCCGTCACGACCCTGGCCGCGACGCTCGTCACCATCCCCGATGCGGCCGGAACGGCCGCGGACACCGCCGCGGCGGCAAAACCCAGGAACCCGCGCCGCCCCATGGCCGGAGCGGCACGCTCGTCATCCCCCAAGAGCATCCCCGAACCTCGTCGTTTTGCGTTTGGCCGTTCTACGATGTGGCCGTTTGGCGTCTGGCGGGTCGCTTTGCGCCCACGTTAGGTGTAAACCTTGTAACCAACGCTGATCCGGAGCGCTCCGTTTCGCGGGAAACGTCTCCGAACGGATATTCGTATAGGGAAGGTCATCGGCCTAGGCAATCAAAAAATTTTGCACTGTGACCTTATTGCATAGGCATGGTCATAGGACGACGGCGGGAAAGCCACACTGGGCGAATGTTCGCGGAGTTTTCGCGCCGCACGCCTCGCCTTCCATTATTGCGTTGCCTAGATTGTTCATAAGGGCCGCGACGCATCCCTTCCGATGCGCAACAGCCCCGCCGCGACAGAGGGTTTCGACATGACCGTATCCGCCGACTTCCGCAAGCCCCGCAAACTGGCCGTCCTGGCCATGGCGGCCGCATCGGCGCTGGCGCTGTTCGGTCCGGCCTCGGCTGACGCCCTGCCCTACCGCGACATGCTGACCCAATGGGCCGACCGGCTCGACGGTGCCGCGATGGAGCTGGAAAGCGTTCCCGCCCAGGTTTCCACCCGAATCGGCGAAGGCGGGACGCTCAAGCTGGGAAGCCGGGGGGAGCGGGTCGCCCGCCTGTCCCAGCGGCTGCTGGAACTCGGCTTGCTGCCGGCCGACAAGCTGTCCGACACCTTCACGACGGACGTCGACCATGCGGTGAGGGCCTTCCAGCTCTCGCAGCGCCTGAAGCCGGACGGGCTGGTCGGGGCCGGCACCCGTGCCGCGCTGGACCGCACGCCGGCCGAGGCGGCAAGCCTGATGCGGCAGAGCGCGGTGGCCATGCGCAGTTTCCGCGACACCGCTCCAGACGATGTGCTTGTGGTGAACCTGACCGACCAGACCACCACGCTGGTCCGCGGCGGGGAGGAGGAGTTGACGATGCGCGCGATCGTCGGCCGGCCGTCGCGCGAGACGCCGCTGCTGACCGACCGAATCACCCACATCATCGTCAACCCGACCTGGACCGTGCCGCCTACCATCCTCAAGGAGGACAAACTGCCGATGCTGCGGGCCAAGGGGGTTCCCGGCATCCAGAACGCCACCGTCTATCTCGACGGGCAGGAGGTGATGCCGGAGACGGTCGACTGGTACGGCGTCACTCCCGGACGGGTCCGCATCGTCCAGAAGCCGGGCGACCACAATGCGCTGGGCCGCTTCCGCTTCAACCTGACCAATCCCTACGACATCTATCTGCACGGCACCAACGAGCCGCGCCTGTTCTCGCGGGAACTCCGCTCGATCAGTTCCGGCTGCGTCCGTCTGGAGGATCCGCGCCGTCTGGCGGAATTGCTGCTGCAGGGCACCACGGTGACGCCCGCGCGGATCGACCGCATGCTGGAACGGATGCAACCGCAATGGGTTAAGTTGGCGACGCCGATGCCGGTGCAATTCGTCTATTGGATCGCGACCGTCGAAGCCGACGGCGCCGTCCGCCTGCACCCGGACATCTACGACCGGCTGGACGATGCGCCGGCCACCGCATCCTTCCCCGCGCCCGCGCCGGATTCGCAAGCGCCTGCCCTTGCACCCGCGGCCACTCCGACGCCGGCATCCCAGCCGGGCGACACCGGCCGCGCCACCGCTCCGATGGAAAAGTCGGGCACTGCCGAAGGCGGGCCGGCCGCAACGGAGAAAGCCCCGGCCTGACGGCCGGGGCATCCAATCGAACGGTCAGGGCTGCTCGAACAGTAACGGTCACACCCGGCGGCGGGTCTTCTTGCTGCGGTTGGGCGGCACCGCGGTAGAGGCCGCTTCCTCCGGCGTGGGCCAGGCTTCACGGTCGCCGCGCATGGGCATGCCGAACTCGTCGCCCTGATCGGCCAGCCCCGGCGGTTCGCCCTGATTGGCCACGGCCAGCACCGGCTCCACCGGCTCCGTCCGCATCGCGGTCGCTTCCGGGCCGCCGGCCGGGTTGGGCTTCAGCGTGTCCAGGTAATTGTCCTCGATCGCGATCTCTTCTTTGGCCAATTCCCAATTGGCTTCGGCGCGCCCCTCAGGCCGGCCTTCGCGTTCCCAAATCTCATGCGCGCGCCGACGGATGCGGCTTTCCAAATCCTCGGCCATACGGGTCGTCTCCTTCACGGCTGGGGTTTCCCCTATTGAACCCCGCCACGGCCCCGCCGGTTCCGGTCCGGTCTTTGCCCAACGGTTGTGCAGCAAAGCCGCCCACGTGGCATTCCACCGTTTCCGATTGGCAACGCCTGCCCGAAATCCGCCGGAATTGCCCCAATTCCGCCGCTTGACGTTTGAATTAATACCTTTGGAATGATATTGCACCGCGATCAACCGGCGGTCCCGCAAATTGTGGCTGGGCCAAGTGACGGGACCGATATGTTGCGCATCTTCCGGCCGAGCACCGCCTCCACCGCCTCCAGCGTTATGATGTCCGGCGCCGTCCGCGGCCTTGACGCCGCTTCGGCCACCGGGCTCCGCACCGGCCGGTCCGGCAGCGGTCTGATGCGTGCCGCTCTGCTGGCCTGCGCTCTCTCCCTGCCTGCCCTACCCGCCGCCGCCGCACCCGATTCCGGTCCTGCGCGCCCGCCCGCCGCCAAAACGGCGCCAGAGAAATCCAACGCCACGCCCGTGAAGGCGGAAGACAAGCCGGCCAACGGGCCGGTTCTGCAACTGGGCATCTATTCCCGCGACGGCGACGCTTGGTGGAGTTGGAAGAGCCTGCAGCGGCGCCGGCCCGAACTGGCCGCGGGCCTGACCGCGTCCGTCACGCTGCTGGACGGCAAGAGCGAGGCCGGGGGCGTGGCGCTCTACGCCCAGGTTGCCAAAGGGACCGATCCGAAGGCGCTGTGCCGCCGCATCGTCGGCGCCGGCTTCGGCTGCCTCGTCGTCGACCGTCCGCCGGCCCCGGAAACCTCGGCCCCGGCAACGACCGCTCAAACAGCGCCCGCTCTGGCAACACCCACCCAGTCAACGCCCGCTCCGGCAGAGCCCGCTCCGGCCGTGACCGTGGCCGTCGCGCCGCCCGCCCCGGCAACCGCCGAGGCGACGCCGCGGCCTTCGGCCAAGCCGGAAGCGCCGTCCGGGACGACGACCTCGGTTCTGGCGCCGATCGGTTCCGCCGCCGCCGCGCCGCTGGCGCCGCTGGGACCGCCACCCCCGGCCGTCGCCGCCGCCATCCCGCCGGCCGAAGGGCTGATCATCTACAACGAGGAAGACGCCCGCACGATGGCGGACATCGAGCAGCACAGCCGCCGCAAGGGCCGGCTGCGCTCGGTGATGCCGGATTCGCGCTATGACGTGATGCCGGCGACGCTGAAGAGGGAAAACTGGAACCTCTGCGCCCTGACCTTCGATGATGGGCCGCACCGCACGGTGACCCGGCAGGTTCTGGACATCCTGAATCGGGAGGGCGTGCGCGCCACCTATTTCCCGGTCGGCCGCATCGCCGAGCGGCAGGGCGACCTGATCCGGGATTTCGTCGCCGGTGGGCACGAGATCGGCAACCACAGCCTGACCCATTCCGACCTGCGCAAGATGGACGCGGCCGCCGCGCGTTATGAAATCGCGGAGGCCAATCGCATCCTGCGGGAGTTCGGTGCCAATCCGGTGCTGTTCCGCCCGCCCTATGGCCGCTATTCGGAAGAACTTCTGACCGTCGTGCGCGAAGAGCGCATGGGATCGGTCCTGTGGTCGGTCGATACGCGCGACTGGCAGGTGCGCAACGCCGACAAGATCGTCAGCCAGATCAAGCTGGGCGGCATGCCGGGCAACGTCTTCCTGATGCACTCGACCTATCCCAGCACCGCACAGGCACTGCCGCAGGTGATCGCGGATCTGCGGGCCAAGGGCTGCGAGTTCGTCACCCTGTCGGAGTGGCTGGATCGCGCCCGCAATCTGGCCCTGCCGAAGATCGTCAACGCCGGCATGCCGGCGCCGGCCGGCAGCGCTCCGTCCGACCGCCAGTAAGGGACGGGAACTCTCTGGGCGCCGCTACCGGGCTCCTTTGACATCCTGCTGCTTGCGGTTCTGGGCATATTGCCGGATAGCCCCCTCCACCTCCGGCGGCAGGATCGTCCAGGTGGCGCCGAAGGTCGGTCCCTTCACCTCCACCACCGCGACGGTCGCGGCGAAGGTGAATTTGCCGGCCGGATCGTCGACGCGCACCGACACCCGGGCATTCTGTCCGACGATCAGCGATCCGTCGAAGCCGCGGGCGACGAAGCCCTTGGGCGTCAGTGACACGATGGGGAAGCTCTTGCCGTCGCACTCCACGACGCTGACCGGCATGCGTCCGGCCGGCTTGGCCGGCTTCTGATCCTTCACCGTCACCTTCAGGAAGTCGAAAAGCCCCATCCCGCGCCCCCAGAAATCCGCTTCGTACGGCAGGCAGGGAACAGGCGAGCGCCGCCCATTTGCCAGCACCTGCCGTCCCCCTGGCGTCCATGCCTGCGATTAGACGCGGGCACGATGCCAAGGGCAATCGTTTCCTGCCTTCGGGGTAGCCCGTTCAGGCAAAACCCTGAGCGGGTGCTTGAGTGGGTGCCTGAGTGCGTGGAGGATCAGCGGCGCAGCGCGGCCTGCATATCGGCCCAGGCGCGATGTGCCCGCCTGACCGACAACAGGGCGAAGGGAAGCAGGGTGACGAGGACCATCGCCATTCCGGCCATGACCGACAGCGCCCCCAACGCGTCGGAGGTGGGAAGCCTCGCCGCCAGTCCGGCCAGCAGATGCAGGATCAGCGCACCCAGCACCGACGTGGCCAGCAACGGACCGATCAGGGCGGTCAGCAGGGCAATGGCGCCCGCCTGCCGGGGTCGCCCGGCCTCCCTGCCGCCACTCTTCGGCCAACCGGACCGGGGCATCCCAGAGCGGATCGTCGAGTACGGTATGCCGGCGACGCCTCGCACAACGCTCCGCATGGGCACCTCCGTTCTGGCTGTTGTTCCGCATGTCCGTTAGGGCGGATCCGATCGACCCGATCCGATCAACCATCCAACCGGATTGGTTGGGGCACCGAAGGAATCCGTTCGGGAACTATAGGATGCTTTTTCCGGATTGGCTAAAATCCAAACCGATTACCTCCTTGTGCATGCCCCGTGCCGTTTGTCTGCCTAAAGTACAGGCATCGAAGGTACAGGTTCGGCATGCGGGCACGTCATAAGCTTTGGCCGCGGGCAGAACCCGCGGTCTCCACAGAGCTTGTGGATAACTGTGTGGGCAAGCCGTGGGCAGCACCGATTCGCACTAGGCGTTTCAACGCTCCCAATGTGTTTGCCCAAAATTTAGGCATTCTTGTTAAGTAATTGAATTTTAACAAGAAACGTCCATTCAGCGCCCTAGGGGCTTGGCCGGCGTGTCAACCGAAATCTGTCACATTCCGCCATGCCCTTGGATTTCACACCCGGTTGTGCCCTGTTGACAACTGCCTCCAAGGACATTGCACCATCGTTACGGGTGGAGCCGCCTCGGACCGCCGCTCTATGACCTTGGTGAGAGGCGGCTCCGCAACCCTTGTCCCGCTTAGCCGTCGGTCTTCACCCAGCACCGCAGCACCTCCGCCACGCTCCAGGCCTGGGATATGCAGCCCCGCGGCGTGAAGGGCGGTTCCGCATCGAAGATTTCGCTGACGGTCCCGATGCCGGCCTCGTCCAGATGCGGCAGGAAGCCCTCCAGCAGCCGGCGCGCCCCCTCATGGTCCTGCGGGTGCAGCTTCAGCCACGCATCGACATAGGGGCCGATCAGCCAGCCCCAGACGGTACCCTGGTGATAGGCGGCGTCGCGCGCCCGCAGGTCGCCGAAATACTTCGCCTTGTAGTCGCGGGAGCCGGGCGCCAGCGACCGCAGCCCGACCGGGGTCAGCAGATGCTTGCGCACCGTCTCCACCACCGGCTTCCACCGCTCCCGCTCCAGCACCGGGTGGTCGAGCGAGACGGCGAAGATCTGATTGGGACGGCAGGCGATGTCGTCGCCATGTTCGCCATCCACCACATCGAACAGGTGCCCTGCCGACTGACACCAGAACCGCGCGTTGAAGGAGGCGCGCGCCTGGTCGGCCAACTCCTCCAGCGGCAGGGCGGCGGCTTCGCCGTCCTCCTCGCGCAGCCAGTCCGTCATCAGGCGCAGGGCGTTGTACCACAGCGCGTTGATCTCCACCGCCTTTCCCCGTCGCGGCGTGACGACCCAATCGTCCACCTTGGCGTCCATCCAGGTCAGCTGGTAGCCCTCCTGCCCCTGGCGCAGCAGCCCATCCTTGGGATCGACGCCGATGCCGAAGCGGGTGCCGTGACGGTGGAAGTCGATCACCTCGTGCAGTTTGGGCAGCAGCAGGCGCAGCGTGTCGCGGTCGCCGGTGACGGCCAGATAGCGGTGCAGCGCGTGGAAGAACCACAGTGTGGCGTCGGCGGTGTGGTACAGCCCGCGGTCCTTGCCGTCGGGGAACATGTTGGGGATCAGGCCGTCGCGGATGTAATGGCCGAAGGTGTGCAGGATCCAGCCCGCCTCCATGTGGCGGCCGGTGGCCAGCGTCAGCCCCTCCAGCGCGATCATCGTATCGCGGCCCCAGTCAGTGAACCAGTGGTAGCCGGCGATCACCGTCCGCACCTCGTCCCCCTCGGCCCGTGCCCGCATCTGGTCGGCGACACGGCCGGCCGGCACGAACAGGAAGCTGTCGGCGGACAGCACGAGTTCCGCCATCGCGCCGTGCCGCAGGCTGGGATGGGCGTTCTGGATGATGCGGCGGCGGCGTCCGGTCTCGAACCGCAGCACGTCGGTCGGCGGCAGCGCCTCCAGCCGCCACCACTCCTCGGTCGCGGCGGCGAAGGTGATGCTCTGTCCCGCCCCGGCCACGCCGCTGAAATAGCCGGGCGTCCACAGCGAGCCGTGGGCCTGATAGCCGCGCTCGTCCTCGACACGGTAGTAGATTTCGCTGCGGACGCCGCCGTCGAGCGTCATCGGAAAGTCGCCGCCCTCGATCGCCATGCGCAGAATCGGCAGATCGGGACCGGCTGACACCTCGTAGCGCTGGCCTGCCGCGGTGATGCGGTAGGCCCTCGCCAGCGGTCGGTCCACCGCCGATTCCAGCGTTCGGAAGGCCAGCACGGGCCGCAGCCGCAGCCGTATGGGCTCCTTGGTTTCCAGAACGCGGTAGGTGACATGGACGATGTTCTGGCCATGCGGCAGGACGATCTGCTTCTCGATGACCGCACCGCCGGCCCGGAACCGCCAGACCGGAAGCCCCGCCTCCATGCGGAATTCCTGCAGGGCGGCGGTCTGCGCATCCTCCCTAGGGTGGCCGCTCGCCTCGGGGCTGCTCAGCCAGTATTCATGCCCGTCGGCGCCGACGACGACGTCGCTCAGATGGCTCAGCATCAGCACCCGGCCCAACGGAGCCGGCAGCGCCGCGATCAGAAGCCCGTGGTAGCGCCGGGTCACCGCCCCCGACACGGCGCCCGAGGCGTAGCCGCCGAGGCCGTTCGCCACGAGCCATTCCCGGGTTCCGGTACTGTCGGGATCGGTGGCCAGCAGGTCGTGCGACAGGGTACGAACGAAATCAGACATGGTGAGCCTGCGATCCGCTTTCGGTTTCCGACCCCTTGGAAACCACGATGACGGGGGTTGTGTTGCCCCCGGCGTCATCGCTTTTCGTAGGAAAATCGCGCGCCGGGCGCAAAACCAGGGCGGCATGCCCCGGCAGCCGCCATGCGCCGCCCGGCTGTTCCACCGGAGCGGTGCCGCAGCCGCCATAGAGCGGATCCTCGCTCGACCACAGAAGCGTCCAGGCGCCGTCCCGCGGCGGGGCGAGCAGCGGTTCCGCCAGAACCCTCAGGGTCAGGTCGCGCCCCAGATTGACCAGCAGCAGCCGGTCGTCGCCCTCCCTCTCCTCACCGAAGATGCGAAGGACGAAGGCTTCATCCCCCAGAACTGCCCCATCCAACCCGCCGACGCGCTGGGCGGCGAAGACCCGGTCCTCCCGGCGCAGGCGCAGAAGGTCGCGGTGCATCGCCCAGACATGGGCGTTCGCCTCCCGCTCCCCATGGTCCAGCTTGGAGCGGGTGAAGCTTTCCTCCGCATGCGGCTTGGGCAGGCGGGCGCGCAGCGGCGGGGAGGCGATGCTGGGAAACTGGGCCAGGAACTCCGCCCGTCCGTTCTCCACCAGACCGGCCAGCTCCGGCTTGTGGTCGGCGAAATAGAGGAAGGGGGCGCTGGCGGCGAATTCCTGCCCCTGGAACAGCATCGGCGTGCCGGGGCCGAGCAGGGTGAGCGCGGTCATCGCGCGCAGCCGGCCCGGCGAGGTCAGCGCATGCACGCGCAATCCACGGGCGGAGTTGGCGATCTGGTCGTGGTTCTGCAGGAAGGTGACGAAGGCCGGCCGCGGCAGGCCGAAGGCCGGCATGCCGCGCCGCTTGCCCTGCCAGCGATACCACTGCCCCTGATAGAGGAAGCCGTGCTTCATCGCCGACACGAATTCCTGCGGCGTGCCGCGGTAGTCGGTGTAGTAGGCCTCTGTCCGGCCAGCCAGCGCCACCATGGCGGAGTGGTGGAAGTCGTCGTTCCAGATGGCGCAGAGTCCGCAGCCGCCCTCCTCGGCCGGCTTCACCATGCTGGCGTGCTGCGGCTCGTTCTCCCCCACCAGGATGGCGGCGCGGTCGCCGGCGGCCTTGCGCACCGCGCGGGAGAGCTCGGTCAGGATATGCGGCTCGCCTCTGTCGAAGATCGACTGGGTGGCGTCCAGCCGCAGCCCGTCCAAATGATACTCTTCGATCCAGAAGGCGGCGTTGGTCAGGAAGAACTCCCGCACCGGAGCGGAATTGGCTCCGTCGAAGTTGATCGCCTCACCCCACTCGTTCTTGTAGCGGTCGGTGAAATAGTCGTCGGCGAAACACTTCAGGTAATTGCCGTCGGGTCCGAGATGGTTGTAGACGACATCGAGAATGACGGCGAGGCCGAGCCGGTGCGCCCCGTCGACGAAGCGGCGCATGGCGTCGGGATCGCCATAGAGCCGGGTCGGGGCGAACAGGTTCACCCCGTCATAGCCCCAGCCGAAGCGGCCGGGAAAATCCGACACCGGCATCAGTTCCAGCACCGTGACGCCCAGTTCGGCCAGCGCCGGCAGTTCCCGAAGCGCCGCGTCCCAGCCGCCTTCCGGCGTGAAGGTGCCGATGTGCATCTCGTAGATCACCTGGCCCTTGATCGACCGGCCGCGCCAATCCAGGTCGGTCCAGCCGAACCGGTGCGGATCGACCAGTTGCGAGGGACCATGCGGCCCGTCGGGCTGGAAGCGCGACATCGGGTCGGGATAGAGCGTCTCGCCGCCATCGAGCCGGAACCGATAGAGCCCGCCGGCCTCCAGCCCGGTCACGGAGCCGGAGAAGTAGCCGTTCCCCTCGCCCTCCAGCACCGTCGCGGTCCCGTCCGGCTCCAGCACCAGTTCGACCCGCTCCGCCTTGGGGGCCCAGACGCGGGCGTGGACGCCGCCGGGCAACAGTTCCACCCCGATGGGCCAGCGGCGTTTGACGGTGGCCTGCGCCTGCTCGACAGGCGGAACTGCGGCGGACATCTTCACGGCGACTGGCCCCCGGTGAGTGATGCGGACTTGCCTCGTGGGTATAGTCAACAGGAGCGGAGCCGCGTGGTCACGCGGAGCACGGGAAACTGTCCTAAAGGCCAGGGGGGTTCAGGGGGAGAACCGGCAGCCCCTCCTCCACCCGGTGCGGGAGGAAAGGTGGAGGAGCCTCGCAAGGGGGGCTCCCCCTCAAACCTCAGACCCGCTCGCCGAAGCTCTGCGCGGCGGCGTCGATCACCAGCGGGTGGGCGCGGAGCGCGGTCAGCGCCGCCTCCGCCTTTCCGTCGGCGACCTCCAGCGTCACCAGCACGTCCGAGCGGTTGCCGCGTTCGGCGTCGCGCTCCTCGCGTCCTGTCTGCACCACGTCGCCGAAGCGGTCGCGCAGGCTGCCGACGATCTCGGCCTCCACACCCCGGCCGCGTTCGGCGGGATAGGCGTAGACCAGTTCCATCTCGCTCTCCCTTCTCTGCTAACCTTGCGGGGCGAAGACGACGCGCATGCAGTCGTCGGTCTTATCCTTGAACATGCGGTAGCCCTGCGGCCCCTCGTCCAGCGGCATCCGGTGCGTCAGAAGGTAGGACGGGTCCAGTTCGCCCTTGCGGATGTGCTCGAACAGCCGCTCGGCATAGCGCTGGCCGTTCTGCTGTCCCATGCGGAAGGTCAGGCCCTTGTTCATCGCCGCCCCCATCGGGAACTTGTCGATCAGCCCGCCATAGACGCCGACGATCGACAGGGTGCCGCCCTTGCGGCAACTCTCGATCATCTGGCGCAGAACCGCCGGCCGGTCGGTCTGCAGCCCAACCGCCTGCTTGGCGCGGTCGTAGAGATCCTCCACCGGGTTGGACGCGCTGTCGGCCTCCATGCCGACGGCGTCGATGCACACGTCGGGACCGCGCCCGCCGGTCATCGCCTGAAGCGCGTCGAAGACGTCGACACGGCTGTAGTCCAGCGTCTCCGCCCCCGCCTTCATCTGCGCGGCGCGAAGCCGGTCGGGGAAGCGGTCGATGCCGATCACCCGCTCCGCCCCCAGCAGGGCGGCACTGCGGATCGCCATCTGGCCGACGCCGCCGCAGCCCCACACCGCCACCACGTCGCCCGGCTTGATGCCGGCCATGTCGGCGGCCATGTAGCCGGTCGGCACGGCGTCGGACACGAACAGCGCCTTCTCGTCGCTCACCCCTTCCGGCACGCGGACGGCGTTGAAGTCGGCATAGGGCACCCGGATGTATTCGGCATGGCTGCCGGCATAGCCGCCGAAGGCGTGGCTGTAACCGAAGATGCCGGCGCCGCAATGGCCGTAGGCGGTGCGGGCATAGTCCGGGTTGGGGTTGGAGTTGTCGCACAGCGAGCTTTCGCCATGCTGGCAATAGCCGCAATGGCCGCAGCCGATCACCGAGATGGTGATGACCCGGTCGCCCCGGTTCAGATAGCGGACCTCCGGCCCCATCTCGACGATCTCGCCCAGGAACTCGTGGCCGATGATGTCGCCGGGCCGCATGGTCGGGACATAACCGTCGATCAGATGCAGGTCGGACCCGCAGACCGACGACAGCGCCACCTTGACGATCACGTCATGCGGATTGATCAGCACCGGATCGGGCACGCGCTCCACCCGCAGGTCGTTGGTTCCGTTCCAGCAGAGCGCCTTCATTCCAGCGCCTCCCGGAACGAACCGTTGCCGGCTTCATTCCCGCTGCTTTCATTCCCGCTGCCGTTCCCACGAGGCTGGCGGTCGATGGTGGACAGCTCTCCCGTCTCCACCCGCTGCTTCAGCCGGCGCAGCGCCTCCTCCGCCTGCGCTTCCGGGGTCACGCCCAGGCGCGCCGCGACCTCGGTGGCCGGGACGCGATAGACCAGCGTCAGCCGCACTTCCGTCCCACGGTTGCCCGGCGCCGGGGCCAGCATCAGCGAGGCGCGGTGCGGCAGCGCCGTCTCGCCCACCGTATGCCAGGTCAGCAGCCGGTCCTCGTCAACGCGGTCGAGCACGCAGCGCCAGCTCAGCACTTCCCCGCCCGGCGTCCTGCCGTGCTTGGCGGCGCTCTTGGCAAGCCATCGGCTTTCGGTGGCCGACAGCACGTCGACCCGCTCCAGCTGCGGCATCAGCTTCGGCAGGTTGGCGAAGTTGCGCCAGAATCTGAACACGGTCCCCGGTTCCGATGCGATGGTCACGACCGCCTGGGTGCGTTCCGGCGTCAGAGAACGTCGGCGCGACGCCGGGACATGGCTGCGCCAGCCGCCGGCATCGGGCATCGGGCGCAAGGCGCGGTCACCGAAAGGCCGCAGGCCCAGGGCACCGGCGGCGAACAGTCCGGCGCCGCCCAGCGCCAGCATCGCCCCGCCCCAGCCCGAGCGCTGAAGCCCCAGCACGCCCAGCGCGGTGCCGCCCACCATGGCGAGCCAGCGGCCGCCGGTCGCGGCATCGCCCGCCCCGATCAGGCTCATGCCCGACCGTAGGGAGTCCGACTGTGGCCAACCGCCCCGTCCGGTCAAACTGTTCGACGCCATCGCCGCTCCTTTCCCGTCTGTACAATGCCTGTGGACAGAGAACAGCCGGGTTGCGGCTTCGTTGCCTTACGCATGTGTTGCCTTACGCCTGCCCCGATGCGCGGCAACCCTGCGGCGTTCCGCCTGTTACCATCGGCAGCAAAGATCGGAAGGGAGGATGGCTGTGCCACTTCTGGACGCCACCGTGGGCACCGCCGACGCCGAAGGGTTCCGGCCGGCATCGTTGGAAACCGACCGCGGCCCGGTGCAGGCCCGCTATTACCCGGTTGCGGGCGGGGCGTTGGCGGTGCTGTGGGTCGGCGGGGTGGGCGGCGGTTTCGACACGCCGGCGCGCGGGCTCTACCCACGGCTGGCCGCCGACCTGAACGCGGACGGCATCGCATCGCTGCGGCTGCGTTTCCGCGATCCGCGCGACCTGGAGGAGGCGGTGTACGACGTGCTGTGCGGGCTGAGCTTCCTCGGCCTCCAGGGCATCCACCATGTGGCGCTGGTCGGCCATTCCTTCGGCGGCGCCGTGGTCATCCAGGCCGCGGCCTCCAACCGGGGGGCCGTCTGCTCCGTGGTGACTCTGGCGACCCAGGGTTACGGCACCGCCCCGGTGACCGACCTCGCCTGCCCCATCCTGCTGGTGCACGGCGAAGCGGACGAGATCCTATCGCCCAGCTGCTCCCTGCACGTCTACCGCAAGGCGCGGGAACCGAAGAAGCTGGTCCTGGTTCCCGGCACCGGCCACGCGATGGACGAAGCCTCGGAGGCGGTCTGCCGCGAGGTGCGCGACTGGCTGAAGGCGCATTTGCTGGAGCGGTAGGAGGAGACCCCTCTCAGCTTTCCTTCGGCTTGTGCGTGTCGCTGATCGGCTGCACGCCCGCCGGCTGGTCCTGCTGCTGCTGGGGCTGCTGCTGTTGCTGCTCGTCGGGCGGCGGCTCGCGGCGCGGCGGGCCGGCCTTGACGTCCTGGTAGACGGCCTTGGCGATCTCCAGCAGCTCCTCCTTCGACAGGCGGCCGGCCAGCGCGTAGGCCAGCTGCCCTTCCACCCAGTAGAAGGTGGCGACGTCGCCGTTCTGGGTGAAGCTGAAGCTGGACTGGTTGCCGCTCTGGGGCGCGCCGACGAACAGGGTGATCCGCTTGTTGGCGTCGTTGGCGTACATGTACTGCGCGCCGGCGCCCATGTCGGTCGGCAGCGACCGGCCGCCGATCAGCCGGTAGCCGATGCGGCCCAGATCGGGACCGAACACGTCGCGGCCGACCCGCTTGGACAGCCAGCCGTTCAGTTCGTCCTGATTGTCGGCCCCCAACTCCACCTGGAAGCGTTCGTCCGAGGTGTAGAAGCGGTGCGCCTGGGTGGCTTCCTGGGCGAAGGTGGCCAGCGTCTGGCGCTGCTGGGCGACGGGGGCGGCGGCCTGCTGTTCGGCGCCGCGGCCCATCCAGCCGCCGGCCGCACCGGCGACCACCAGCATCACCGCGGCGGCGAAGCGGACCAGCGGGCGGGCATGCCAGGCCGGGCGGTTGTCGTTGAGGGCGATCCGGCCCTTCAGCTTGTCAGACAGTTCCTGAACGGCATCGCTCGGCGGCTCGCGCAGGACGGTGTCGAACATGTCGTGCAGAAGCATCGCATGGGCGCGGTAATCCTCGGCCCGGCGCGCCGCTTCGGGATCCTCGGCCAGCCATCGCTCCACCGCCAGACGGCGGCTGCCGTCCAGTTGTCCATCCACATAGGCGTGGAGTTCGTCCTCGGTGACCCGTCCCATTCCCTGATACGCGCTCATCACTTCACCCGCCGGAGGGTGACGCCACCCTCGTTCGCCAGTTTCGCCCGCACCGCCTCGCGCGCCCGTGACAGGCGCGACATGACGGTCCCGATCGGCACACCGAGCATGTCGGCGACCTCGTCGTATTTCAGGCCCTCCAGCGCCACCAGAAGCAGCACCTTCCGCTGTTCCTCCGGCAACTCGTCGACCGCGCGCATCATCTCGCGCAGTTCGACACGCTCTTCCTGACGGGCCGGGGTGACCAGCTTCGATTCGACGTCGTCGACGTCGACCTCCTGCGGCCGGGCGGCCTTGGAACGGACCTGATTGACGTGGACGTTGTGCAGGATGGTGAAAAGCCATGCCCGCAGGTTCGTCCCCGCCTGGAAGCTGTCGGCGCGCGCCACCGCGCGCGTCAG
This sequence comes from Azospirillum ramasamyi, assembly GCF_003233655.1. Taxonomy (NCBI): domain Bacteria; kingdom Pseudomonadati; phylum Pseudomonadota; class Alphaproteobacteria; order Rhodospirillales; family Azospirillaceae; genus Azospirillum; species Azospirillum ramasamyi. Next base: position 730,772 of record NZ_CP029829.1, on the reverse strand, counting down.
CGCCTCCTGCACCAGATCCTCCGCATCCGCACCGTTGCGCATCAGCGCACGGGCGTAACGCCGCAAGGACGCGATGTGGACCTCCAGATCGACCCCGAATTTGCTCAACCGCGCACCCGATCCTTACCGATCACGCCACGGCTCACGCCATGGCCTCACCTTCCGGCCAAGGCCGGACGGGACGACACGGCGTCGCATATCCAGGGCCGGGCCGGCCCGTTCGGCCTTTCAGCCAAAGCGGAGACCCGATGCATATGGGTGCGAACGCGCGCCGCGCATCCTTTATTCCAGACTTTCTCGGGCTTGCAGCAAAATTTATGGGGAACCGCCAGGCTTGTGCCGAAAAGGCTTCAGGCACTGCGCGTCGATGATCCCATGCGACATCGATGGCGCCGTCAACTGAACGGCTGCGCCCATCTTCAATGATGGCGGGGAGCTTTGACCGGAATGGAGGAGGTGGTGGGCCCGGCCGGATTCGAACCGACGACAACACCGTTATGAGCGGCGCGTTCTAACCGCTGAACTACAGGCCCTACCGCGGGGCGCACTTTGCGACAAAGCTTTGGGGAATTGCAACCCCTCGTTCATCGTTCCGGCGCATCGGCCCCAAAACGAAAACGGGGACCGAAAGGCCCCCGCTTCGTCTCATACGATACCGCCCCGGATCAGGTGTCCAGGAAGCTGCGCAGCTTGCGCGACCGCGACGGGTGCTTCAGCTTGCGCAGCGCCTTCGCCTCGATCTGGCGGATGCGCTCGCGGGTCACGTTGAACTGCTGTCCGACCTCTTCCAGCGTGTGGTCGGTGTTCATGCCGATGCCGAAACGCATGCGCAGCACACGCTCCTCGCGCGGGGTCAGCGAGGCAAGGACGCGGGTCGTCGTCTCGCGCAGGTTCGCCTGGATGGCGGCGTCCAGCGGCAGGACCGCGTTCTTGTCCTCGATGAAGTCGCCGAGATGCGAATCTTCCTCGTCGCCGATCGGCGTTTCGAGGGAGATCGGCTCCTTGGCGATCTTCAGGACCTTGCGCACCTTCTCCAGCGGCATCATCAGACGCTCGGCCAGCTCTTCCGGGGTCGGCTCGCGGCCGATCTCGTGCAGCATCTGGCGGCTGGTGCGGACCAGCTTGTTGATCGTCTCGATCATGTGGACCGGGATGCGGATGGTCCGCGCCTGGTCCGCGATGGATCGGGTGATGGCCTGACGGATCCACCAGGTGGCGTAGGTCGAGAACTTGTAGCCGCGCCGGTACTCGAACTTGTCCACCGCCTTCATCAGGCCGATGTTGCCCTCCTGGATCAGGTCCAGGAACTGCAGACCGCGGTTCGTGTACTTCTTGGCGATGGAGATCACGAGACGCAGGTTCGCCTCGACCATCTCCTTCTTGGCCCGGCTCGCCTCCTTCTCGCCCTTCTGGACGGTGGAGACGATGCGGCGGAACTCGTTGATCGGCAGGCGGGCCTCTTCGGCCACCTGGGCGATCGCATCGCGCGTCTTGCGGATGTCGCCGTCGTACTTCTCGGCGAACTTGCCCCAGGTCTTGGGGTTCAGGCCGCGGATGCGCTCCTGCCAGTTCGGGTCCAGCTCGTGGCCGAAATACTGGTTCAGGAAGTCCTCGCGCTTCACGCGGCAGTCGGTCGCCATGCGCAGCAGGCGGCCTTCGAAACCGGTCAGCTTGCGGTTCAGGCCATAGAGCTGCTCGACCAGCTGCTCGATGCGCTGGTTGTTCAGGCGGACGGTGTTCATCAGCTCGACCATTTCGGTCTTGAGCTTCTCGTACTTCTTGTCCGTCTGCTTGCCCATGTCCTCGCCGCGCTGCATCGCGGCCATGCGGGCCTCGTGCAGCTTGTGCAGCTTGTCGTAGGTCGCCTTGATGTTCTCGAAGGTCTCGATGACCTGCGGCTTCAGCGCGGCTTCCATGGCGGACAGCGACAGGCTGTTGTCGCCCTCTTCGCCTTCATCGCCCTCTTCGCCCTCGCCTTCGGCGCGCGGCGGACGCGGCTCGTCGCCGTCCTCGCCGGCCGGTGCATCGCCGGCGGGTGCGGCCGCGGCCCCGGTGCCGGCGCCTTCCACCACCTCGGCCAGGCCTTCGGGTATCTCCTCGCCGTCCGGTCCGCCGCCATAGGTGGCGTCCAGGTCGATGATGTCGCGCAGCAGCATCTTCCCTTCCATCAGGGAATCATGCCACTCCAGAATGGCGCGGATGGTCAGCGGGGATTCGCAGATCGCGCCGATCATCATCTCGCGGCCGGCTTCGATCCGCTTGGCGATGGCGATTTCGCCTTCGCGCGACAGCAGCTCCACCGATCCCATCTCGCGCAGGTACATGCGCACGGGGTCGTCGGTACGGCCGATGTCGTCGTCGTCGAGATTGCCCGACGAACGGCCTTCGCCCTCGCCTGCCCCCTCGCCGCTGTTCTCCGAATCCTGCTCTTCCGATTCGACGATGTTGATGCCCATTTCGGACAGCATCGCCATCGTGTCTTCGATCTGCTCGGACGAGGACGAATCCTGCGGCAGCGCTGCGTTCAGCTCGTCATAGGTGACATACCCGCGCTCTTTGCCACGGGCGATCATCTTCTTGACGGCCAATCCCATGCCGTCCATCAGAGGACCGTCTGCGGATTCCTCCCGCGTTTCGGAAACTTCCACGCTGTTCGCAGCTTTCGTGGCCATGCGATCGGTGCCCCCGCATTACCCCATTGAAAAAGACGAAAGGAGCGCCCGGTCCCGGTTGCCCGGCCCGTCCGCCCCACCCCCAACCATGTATCTACCCAGAACCCGCCATCACAGAAGCTGTCATGCGGCCCCGTCCTGTCAATTCCGTGCCCGTCAACCGACGTCCCGCGGGCAGACGGCCTAAGCCATCAACCGTCAGACATCGTCAAAGTCACCATCATCCGTCATACCCAGCCCGGACTTTATGACCTCCTGCTGAAGAGCCACGACCCTCGCGAAGTTCGCCTCGCTGTTGTCACGGGTCAAAGCCGCCTTCGCTTCCCTAAGATCGTCGAGCACCCGCTCGTGATGCAGATGCCGCCACGCAGGCCACCATCCCTTCCGGGCGTCCTCCGTAGAGGCCTCCGGACGGGCGAAGCCGGCATGGACATAGGTCGACTCGCCTAGCAAAGCACCGACCATCGTCTCATGGCCGGCGGATGACAAGTGGCGACAAAGCGCAGCGGCGTCAAGTGTCGAGTCGTGGTTACGTTCGTCCGAAAGGCATTCGATCACCGCCCAGCGCAGTTTTTCGAGCTCCGGGTCACCGAACGGCAACAGCCCCAACGGCTCGGCCAATTCGCCGAACAGATCGGGATGGTTGATGATCGTCGCCAGCAGGATCCGCTCCCGCATCGAGGCGAGGCGGGAGGCGCGGCCACGCCCCTCTCCCACCGGCTTGGAGGTCAGGCGGCCGGGCACGCCCGGCACATGGCGGCGCGGCGCTTCGCCGAAACGCCCCCGCCCCTGCCCTTGCCCCGGCACCCAGGGTCCGCGGTTGTAGGCCGGCCGCGCGGGCGCGAAGGCCTCGTCGACGCGGCGGCGCATCTCGGTCCGGTAGAAACCCTGCACGTCGCGGTCGGCGATGGTGGCGACGCGGGCCTCCAGCGCCGCCTTCACCGCCGCCTTGGCTTCGGGCGTGTCGGTCGGCCGGCCCTCGCTCTCCATCCGCCACAGGGCGTCGGACAGCGGAATGGCGGCCTCCAGCACCGCGCCCATCGCCTTGGGCCCCTGGGCCCGGATCAGGCTGTCGGGATCCTCGCCCTCCGGCAGGAAGGCGACGCGGGCCGACTGGCCGGGGGCGAGATGCGGCAGGATGCGCTCCACCGCCCGCCACGCCGCGCGCCGGCCGGCATTGTCGCCGTCGAAGCAGAGGAACGGCACCTTCTCCGCCGCCGGGATCAGCTTCCACAGTTCCTGCACCTGGGTTTCGGTCAGCGCTGTGCCCAGCGGCGCCACCGCCCCCTCAAAGCCGGCGCGCACCAGGGCGATCACGTCCATATAACCTTCGGCGACGATCACCGGCTTGCCGTCCGCCGCCGCCTGCCGCGCCCGCGACAGGCCGTAGAGCAGCGTGCCCTTATGAAAGAGCGGCGTGTCGGCGGTGTTGACGTATTTCGGCCCGTCGCCCTCCAGGATGCGCCCGCCGAAGGCCACCACCTGCCCGCGCCGGTCGGTGACCGGGAACATCACGCGGTTGCGGAAGAAGCTGTAGGGCGCCCGGCCGTCGTCCGGCCGCTTCAGCAGCCCGGCATTGACCATGTCCTCATCGGAAAAACCCTGCTTGCCCAGATATGTCCGCAGCGTGTTCGAGTCGCCGGGCGCATAGCCCAGCCGGAAGCGCGCGATGGTGTCGCCGTCCAGCCCGCGCCGCATGAGGTACTCCAGCCCCGGACGGCCGGCCGGCGTGTGAAGCTGCTGTTCGAACCAGCGCGCGGCCTGCTCCACGAGGTCGTGCAGGGTCTTGCGCCGCTCGTAGCGCTGCCGGTCCTCCTCCGTCGGGCGCGGCACCGGCAGTCCGGCCTCGCCGGCCAAGTGTTCGACCGCCTCGGGGAAGCCGAGATTGTCGTGGCGCATGACGAAACCGATGACGTCGCCATGGGCGCCGCAGCCGAAGCAATGGAAGAAGCCCTTCTGGTCGTTGACGTAGAAGGACGGCGACTTCTCATTGTGGAATGGGCAGGGCGCCTTGTACTCCCGCCCGGCGCGGATCAGGCGCAGGCGCTTGGAAACCACTTCCGACAAGGCAAGTCGGGTGCGCAGTTCTTCCAGGAATTGGGGCGGGAAGGCCATGGTCGAGCGGTCACCGGAGAACGAAGGAGGGGCGCGACGGGCGCCAGGCTATAGCAGAGGCATAGTATGGGAACCAGCGCCGCCGGCCCCAAGTGCGCGGATGGCACAGGTGGAATGCGTCAATCCGTCTGCCGCCGCAGAAGCTCGGCGCCGGCCCCCGCGGTCCGCAGCATCAGGATCTCACGGACCGACGGCAGCGTTGTGTAGGTCCAGACATTTTCCCAGGTTTCCGCCTCGTTGCCGGGCGACAGGATTTCGACCAGCAGGATCGGATCGGGCAGCGTGCGCAAACCTCCTTCATCGGCGGCGCAGGTCACGCCCAGATCGGGAATGCGCAGATTGCGGCTCGACCGGACGCGCGGCTGAACGCCGGGAGCGGTCACGACATGGCAGCCGGGCATCCTCTCGGCCAGATGGTTGCCGATCAGGCGGGCGACGGTGCCCGTCGCCGTTCCAGTCCAGGAATTGGGCGACGGTCATCCCGGAAGAGGTTGGCTTACGGATCGCGACCACTCCATCGTCCCCCTGACCCGTTCCACCCGCCGATCCGAGCAGCCTGGCCTGAGTCGTCCCGCTGCGTCCAGCGCCGCTTGCCTTGCTCCCCGGCCGCTTACTTCCCCGACAGCCGCGCCTTCACCAGGCCGCCGGCCTTGGAGAAATCCATCTGGCCGGCATGGCGGGCCTTCAGCTCGGCCATCACCTTGCCCATGTCCTTGATGCTGGAAGCGCCCAGCTCGGCCACGATGGCGTCGATGGCAGCGGCGGACTCCTCCTCGCTCATCTGCTTGGGCAGGAAGCGTTCGATCACCGCGATCTCCTCGCGCTCCTGCTGCGCCAGCTCGGGACGGCCGCCCTGCTCGTACATCCCGGCCGATTCGTTGCGCTGCTTCACCATCGTCTGCAGCATCGACAGAATGCCGGCCTCGTCGATGCCGTCGGTCACGCCGCGGCTGCGGGCATCGATGTCGCGGTTCTTCAGCTCGGTCAGGATCAAGCGCAGGGTGGACACCGCGCGCATGTCCTTCGCGCGCATCGCGTCCTTCAGGGAGTCGTTGAACTGCGTGCGCAGAGTCATGTCCTGTGTTCCTTGTTCATCGTGCCCGGCGTCCGGCCGGACAAGGCGACTATCCGGAAAGCGCCTGCCGATTTCCATACAAAAGCCCCGGAGGCCGCCCGGAGCCGCACCTGTCGCCGGATCAGGGCCGCATTGCAAAGCTATTGCTGGAAATCCGGCATCCAATCGTCATATAGGATGACCGGCCCACCCGATCAGCCCACTCGATCCCACGACGTCGCCCATGCAGGCGGAGGTGGGGTGCGAGCGGTTCCGTGTGCGCGCCCGGCGGGACGCTAGGCCGTCGCCGTTCCGCCGATCACCCGATCCGTCGCCGGCCGCGGTTTTTGGGAAGGTTCACAGGAATGACTCTCGCCACTCCCCCCTCCGACAATGCGGTTCACACCGGCGTGCTTGTACTGGCCGACGGCACGGTGTTCCGCGGCCGAGGCATCGGCGCCACGGGGGATTCGGTGGGCGAGGTGTGCTTCAACACCTCCATGACCGGCTATCAGGAGATCCTGACCGATCCCAGCTATGCCGGCCAGATCATCACCTTCACTTTCCCGCACATCGGCAACACCGGCGCCAACACCGAAGACATCGAGACGATCACCCCGGCCGCCCGCGGCCTGATCCTGCGCGCCGACATCACCGATCCGTCGAACTGGCGCGCCACCCGCCATCTCGACGACTGGCTGAAGAGCTACGGCCTCGTCGGTCTGGCCGGCGTCGACACCCGCCGCCTGACCCGCCGCATCCGCGACCTGGGCGCGCCCAACGGCGTCGTCGCCCATGCGCCGGACGGCAATTTCGACATCGAGGCGCTGGTCGCCAAGGCCAAGGGCTGGCCGGGGCTGGAGGGCATGGACCTGTCCAAGGACGTGTCCTGCCGCCAGACCTATGACTGGACCGAGGCCGGCTGGACCATCGGCGGCGGCTACGCCACCCAGGACAAGCCGCAGTACCATGTCGTCGCCATCGACTATGGCGCCAAGCGCAACATCCTGCGCTGCCTCGCCGCTGCCGGCTGCAAGGTGACGGTGGTGCCGTCCACCGCCACGGTCGAGGACGTGATGCGGCACCAGCCGGACGGCGTCTTCCTGTCCAACGGCCCCGGCGACCCCGCCGCCACCGGCGAATACGCCGTGCCGACCATCAAGGGCCTGCTCGACACCGGCGTGCCGATGTTCGGCATCTGCCTGGGCCACCAGATGCTGTCTCTGGCGCTCGGCGCCAAGACCACCAAGATGCAGCAGGGCCACCGCGGCGCCAACCATCCGGTCAAGGATCTCGCCAGCGGCCGGGTGGAGATCACCAGCCAGAACCACGGCTTCGTCGTGGTGCCGGAAACCCTGCCGGCCGACGCCGAGGTCACCCATGTCAGCCTGTTCGACGGCACCAACGAGGGCATCCGCCTGAAGGGCAAGCCGGTCTTCTCGGTGCAGTACCACCCGGAAGCCTCGCCCGGCCCGCAGGACAGCCACTATCTGTTCGACCGCTTCGTCCAGCTGATCGCCGAGAAGAAGGCGGCCTGACGGTCGAGCGCAGCGTTTCCGCTGAAAAGGGCGTCCCGGTGGGGCGCCCTTTTCGTTGACGCCCCGCTTCAAGGGAACGCCGGATCATGGCCCGGTCCACCGACCTGCTGCTGACCGCCATCGCCCCGGCGATCTGGGGCAGCACCTACATCGTCACAACCGAATTGCTGCCGCAGGGCTACCCGATGACGGTCGCGCTGCTGCGCGCCCTGCCGGCCGGGCTCCTGCTATTGCTGCTGGTCCGCCGGCTGCCCTGGGGGTGCTGGTGGGGCCGTTCGCTGGTGCTGGGGGCGCTGAACTTCTCCTTCTTCTGGGCGATGCTGTTCGTGTCGGCCTACCGCCTGCCCGGCGGCGTCGCCGCCACGGTTGGAGCGGTCCAGCCGCTGATCGTCATCGCCCTGTCGCGTCCGCTGCTGGGCACGCCGATCCGTCCGCTGGCGGTTGCCGCCGCGCTGGCCGGCATCGGCGGGGTAGCCCTGCTGGTGCTGAAGCCGAGCGCGGCGCTTGACGGCATCGGCGTGATCGCCGCGCTGGCCGGCGCCGGTTCGATGGCCGCCGGCACGGTGCTGAGCCGGCGCTGGCGTCCGCCGGTGTCGCCGCTGACCTTCACGGCATGGCAACTGACGGCGGGCGGGCTGCTGCTGGTGCCGGTGGCGCTGCTTCTGGAACCGGCGCTGCCGATGCCGACGGCGGCCAACCTGATGGGCTTCGTCTATCTCGGCCTGATCGGCGCGGCGCTGACCTACATCCTGTGGTTCCGCGGCCTGTCACGGCTGGAGCCGTCCGCAGTGGCGCCGCTGGGCTTCCTCAGCCCGGTCACGGCGGTGGTGCTGGGCTGGGCGCTGCTCGGCCAATCGCTGACCGGCTTTCAGATCGCCGGGATCGTTCTGGCGCTCGGCAGCGTCTGGGTCGGCCAGCGGGCGCAGGCGGCACCCGTCGCCCCAAAGGCCGCGACGGCAGACGCGCGGAATTGAAGGCGGGCTTTTCCGGCGTCGCTACTGCGCCATATCATCCAGGCCCCCGGCATGCCCCGCCCCTGCCCCGGACCTCATGCGCAGCCTGCCTCCACCGCCGATCACCGTCCCCGCCGCCCCACAGGAAGACCATCCGGCCTGCCCGCTCTGCGGCCGGCCGATGGTGCCGGGCGCCAGCCTGAACGAACACCATCTGGTTCCGCGAACCTATGGCGGACGCGACACGGTGACGATGCACCGCATCTGCCACGCCAAGATCCACGCGGTGCTGACCGAGCAGCAGCTTCGCGACCACTACCACGAGATCGAGGCTCTGCGCGGTCATCCCGACATCGCCGCCTTCATCCGCTGGGTCCGCCGCAAGCCGCCGGAGTTCACCGGCGGACACGCCGCCGACCGGCGGCGGCGCAAGCGCTGAGGGGCGGATCGGCCCCCCGCCTCACCCCCGGCGCACGGTCTGCTTCTGGCCGGACTTCGGCAGGTAGTTGCGGGCCTCGCCGTTGCAGATGCGGCTGACCCGCTCATACTCCTCGACCGTATCGACCTGCGCCTGCCGGCGGTCACGCTCGCGCCCGAATTCCCGCATGATCCGCCGCATCGCCGATTCGAGCGGCCGGCGGATCGCCGCCATCGCCTGGGCCTGGCTGCGCGAGCGCACCGGCGCCATGCCGTCGACCACCTGTTCCAGACTGCTGCGGATCTGCGGCATCATCTCGCGCAACAGAGCCTCGTCCACCGCGACATGGCGCATCTCGTGGGCCAGCACCTCGCCATGCAGGCAGGAGTTGGCGGGAATCTCGCTGGCGACATGGACGATGCGCTGCTGGAAGCCGAAGCTGATGGTCACCGTGCTGGCCGCCGCGCAATAGGTGCCGTCGCCCATCTGCTTGAACAGGGCGGAGATCTGCGACTGTTCGCCGTAGCGCGCCTGGGTCAGCCCCAGCACATGGCCCCCGGCGCTCCCGGCCGGCCCCGGCGTGCGGCCCGGCAGCCGGGTGAGCTGCGCGATCGTCGGCGCATCGTCACGCTGGATCGGCGCCAGCACGCTGTCGAGCACGAGTTTCGTCGTCGGAAACCCGCTGCAGCCATTGGACTGCGCCGCGGCGGGCGACGCGGTCGGCAGGGCGGCGAGCAGCACGGCCGGAAGGAGGAACAGGAAGCGAACGGTCATCCCGATAGAGTTATCAGGAAACCGCCGGCGGACAAGAGACATGGAGGGGCAAGGCGGGTGCCGACGGAAGCCTTCCGCCGACACCCCTACCCGCTCAGGGATGCGCCGGGAACAGGAAGCGCGCCTTCAACGTGCCTTCGATGGCGCGCAGGTCGTTGACGACCTCCAACTCCTCCACGTCTCCGTTGACGTCGACCACTACATAGCCCAGTTCTGGATCGGTCTGGAGATACTGGGCGGCGATGTTCAGGTCGCGGGCGGAGAACACCTCGTTCACCTTGCGCAGGATGCCCGGCCGGTTCTCGTGGACGTGCAGGAAGCGGGTGCAGCCGGCCTGAACCGGCAGCGCCACCTGCGGGAAGTTGACCGCGCCGACGGTGGAGCCGTTGTCCGAATATTCGAGAAGCTTCTGCGCCACCTCGGTGCCGATGTTGGCCTGCGCCTCCATCGTCGAGCCGCCGATATGGGGGGTCAGGATGGCGTTCCTGATGCCGCGGAGCGCGCTCTGGAACTCTTCCTTGTCCGAGCCGGGCTCGACCGGGAAGACGTCGATGGCGGCGCCCAGGATGTGGCGGCTGTTCAGCGCGGCGGCCAGCGCCTCGATGTCCACCACCTGGCCGCGGGCGGCGTTGATCAGATGGCTGCCCTTCTTCATCGTCGCCAGTTCACGCGCGCCGATCATGTTGCGGGTCTGCGCGGTGTCCGGCACATGCAGGGTCACCACGTCGGACACCGACAGCAGCTCCTCCAGCGAATCGCAGGCCCGCGCGTTGCCGAGCGCCAGCTTGCGCACGACGTCGTAGAACCGGACCTGCATGCCCATCGCCTCGGCCAGGATCGACACCTGGGTGCCGATATGGCCGTAACCGACGATGCCCAGGGTCTTGCCGCGGATCTCGTAGGAGTCCTTCGCCGACTTCATCCAGCCGCCGCCGTGAACCAGCTGCGACTTCTCGAAGATGCCGCGCATCAGCATGATGATCTCGCCGATCACCAGCTCCGCCACCGACCGGGTGTTGGAATAGGGGGCGTTGAACACGGGGATGCCGGTGCGCCGCGCCGCCTTCAGATCGACCTGGTTCGTGCCGATGCAGAAGCAGCCGACGGTGATCAGCTTGCTCGCCGCCTCGAACACCTTGGCGGTCAGATGGGTGCGCGACCGGATGCCCAGGATATGGACCGAACCGATTCGCTCCAGCAGCTCGTCCTCGTCCAGGGCGCCAGGCAGCCGCTCGACCGAGGCGTAGCCGCCACGGGCCAGCTCGTCGATGGCGTTGTCGTGGACACCTTCAAGAAGAAGGATGTTGATCTTGTCCTTGGAGAGCGAGAGCTTGGTCACGGCCGGCATCCGTATCTGGGCATCGGGACTGATCGGCAGCCCGCCTGCCGGAAACGGCGCGATGGGCCACGGAAAAACGAGCGCGCAAAATAATACCAAAGTCAGCCCTTGTCACCTGACGGATGTTGCGCCGCCACATCGCTTTCCGCATGCCGGATTGGCGCGGGACGCGGGTTGGGTGTATCAGTCGGATCGACCTTCCATTTTGGAAATCCCGCCATGAGCGACGTGACGATCTATCACAATCCGCGCTGCAGCAAATCGCGCGAGACGCTGGAACTCCTGCGCTCCCGCGGCGTCGAGCCGGCGGTGATCGAGTATCTGAAGACCCCGCCCTCCCCGGCGGAGCTGACCGCCATCCTCGCCAAGCTGGGCAAGGGTCCGCGCGACATCACCCGCGCCAAGGCGGCGGCGGAGGCCGGCATCGCCAAGGACCTCGACGGCGAGGCGCTGATCGCCGCCCTGTCCGCCAACCCGTCCGCCATCGAACGCCCGATCGTGGTGAAGGGCGACCGCGCCCGCGTCGGCCGTCCGCCGGACTCGGTTCTGGACCTCCTCTGACCCCCTTCCCGTTCCCGACCGGAGCCTGCCGCCCGTGACCGCCAAGCACACCGCCGCCACAGCCGCCGCCGAGCTGTCGACCATCCGCGATTTCCTGCGCTACGGCGTCAGCCGCTTCAACGAGGCCGATCTCGATTACGGCCACGGCACCACCACGGCCTTCGACGAGGCGGTGTTCCTGGTGCTGGAGACGCTGCACCTGCCGGTCGACCAGCTCGATCCCTATCTCGACTCCCGCCTGACCGCGGCGGAGCGCGAGGCGGTGGCCGGCATCCTCCATGCCCGCATCGACACCCGCAAGCCGGCGCCCTACCTGCTGAACAAGGCCTATATCCAGGGCATCCCCTTCTATGTGGACGAGCGGGTGATCGTCCCGCGCTCCTACATCGGGGAGCTGCTGTTCTCCGACCTGTTCGGCGGCGACGAATTCACGCTGGTGGAGGATCCGACCTCGGTGGAGCGGGTGCTGGATCTGTGCACCGGTTCCGGCTGCCTCGCCATCCTCGCCGCCCGCATCTTCCCGGAAGCCCAGGTGGACGCGGTGGACCTGTCGCCCGACGCGCTTGAGGTGGCAAAGCGCAACGTCGCCGACAGCGGGTTCGAGGACCGCATCACCCTGCACCAGGGCGACCTGTTCGCGCCGCTGAAGACGCGGAAATACGACGTCATCATCACCAACCCGCCCTATGTCGACGCCGAGGCGATGGACGCCCTGCCGCCCGAATTCCGGGCCGAGCCGGAAATGGCGCTGGCCGGCGGCCATGACGGGCTGGACATCGTCCGCCGCATCCTGAAGGAAGCTCCCAAGCACCTGACCCCGGAGGGCGGCCTGCTCTGCGAGTTCGGCACCGGCCGCGAGATCCTGGAGGCGGAATATCCCCATCTGGACTTCCTGTGGCTGCAGACCGCCAACAGCTTCGGCGAGGTGTTCTGGCTGACGCGGGAGCAGTTGAAGGCGGGGAAGTGATCGGGTGATCGTCGGCTGACGATACCCCCGGGAACCCTTCCCCCCTCCCCCGGTTGTCCTCTCGACGATGCTGCATCGCAGCAACCGCTTGAGAGGACAACCGCCATGACCGACCGCCAATCCACCATCCTCAAGACCCTGGGCATCACCGCGCTGGCCTTGGGCGGGCTGGCCGTCGCCAACACGCTGGCGGCCCGCGCGGCGGAGCGGCGCTACCCACCCGAAGGCCGCTTCGTGACCGTCGACGGGGTCCGCCTGCATTACACGGAAGCCGGCGAGGGACCGCCGGTCGTGCTGCTGCACGGCAACGTCTCCGCGCTCGGCGATTCGCTGGCGAGCGGGCTTTTCGACCGGCTGGCGAAGAACCATCGGGTCATCGCCTTCGACCGCCCCGGCATGGGCCACAGCGACCGTCCCCGCGACCGCGCCTGGACGCCGGAGGAACAGGCGGACCTGCTGGCCGAGGCCTTCGCCGTGCTGGGGATCGAGAACGCGGTGGTCGCCGGCCATTCCTATGCGACGCTGGTGGCGCTGGCCCTGGCGCTGGACCATCCGCGCACGGTCAAGGGGCTGGCGCTGATCGCCGGCTATTACTTCCCGACCAAGCGGGTGGACGCCGTGATGGTGGCGCCGGTCGCGGCGCCAGTGCTGGGCGATCTGCTGCGCTACACCGTGACTCCGCCCTTCTCCAAGGCGGTGATGCCGGCGATGCTGAAGACCCTGTTCTCGCCGCGGCCGGTGCCGGACCATCTGACCGAAACCTTCCCCGTCGCCCTGACCACCCGGCCGAGCCAGCTGCGCGCCAACGCCGAGGACGGCGTCACCCTGGCGCCAGGCGCGGAGCGGCTGCAGCACCGCTATGCCGACGTGACCGTCCCGGTGGCGATCTTCGCCGGCCATGAGGACCGCATCGTTTCACAGGAGGAGCAGAGCGGCCGCCTGCATCACGTGCTGCCGAACAGCACCCTGCATTGGGTGCCGGACTGCGGGCATATGGTGCATTACGCCGCCCCCGATCTGGTGGTGCGCCGCATCGACGAACTGTCGGCCGAAAGCCCGCCGTTGCGGGAGGCCGCTCATACTGCCGGGCGCAAGTCCTGACTTGCGGCCGGCGGTAAGGGCCGCGACCGCGGCCCCGCAGGCCCGTGCCTGCGAAGGCAAGCGGCCGGACGGCCGCGCCCGCCGCTTGAGGGCGAGCATGAAGCTTCAGCTCGATGGCATCAGAGATAGCGCCGCATCAGGATGCTGCCGCCCTGGTGCGGCAGGCGGGGGTGCCAGGGGATGTCGGCGTGGCCGATCTCCTCGAACCCTTCGCCGGCATAAAGGCGGCGGGCCGGGTCGTTGTCGGCCCAGACATGCAGGGTGACGCGGTCGAACCCGCCGGTCCGCGCCCGTTCATAGAACCAGCCCAGCAGCCGTCCGGCGATGCCGTGGCGCCGCTGCGCCGGATCGACCGCCAGGGCCGACAGGAAATAGCTGCCCCCGTCCAGCGTTTCGGAGAATGCGGCCATATGGGCGACGCGGTCGGGCGGCAGACCGCTGTAATCCTCCGTCCGGATCCAGTCGGTGGGATAGCCGTGGGCGATGCCGACGACCCGCCCGTCCAGTTCGGCGACCCCGCTCTGCCGATGGGACAGCGAACCGCTGCGCCCGGCAAGGCCCGGCATCAGCATTTCCGCCGCCGTCAGCCCCGGCACCAGCCCGTCCAGCAGAAAGCCGTAGACCCCGCCGCCGGCAATGTCGATCAGCCGGGCGAGGTCCGGCGCGTCGTCGGCATCGGCCGCGCGGATGCGGAGACGGTCGTCGATGAAATTGGGCGTCACGGCAGGCACCTTGCTTCCGGGGGCGGCAGGACAGGAAAGGCCGTCCGGCCGCCGATTTCCAGCCCTTTCAACAGCGCCGGTCCGGTCCGGTTCGGTCCGGTTCGGTTCAGCCCCGATCGGCGGCGCGGTTCAGGTCGTCGCGCAGCTTCAGCAGCGCGTCGCGCAGGGATGCCAACTCCTCCACCGAGCAGCCGGCGGCAGCGGCGATGTGGGTCGGCAGGCATTCGGCCTTGTCGCGCAACGCGGCGCCTTCGGGTGTCAGGCGGATGCGGACCAGCCGTTCATCCTGCGGGTCGCGGGCGCGGCTGACCAGCCCCTGCCCTTCCAACCGCTTCAGCAGCGGGGTCAGCGTGCCGCTGTCCAGCCCCAGCCTTTCGCCCAGCGCCTTCATCGACCGTCCGTCCTCCTCCCACAGCAGCAGCATCGCCAGATATTGCGGGTAGGTCAGGCCGAGCGCCTCCAGCAGCGGACGATAGATGCGGGTCATCGCCAGATTCGCCGAATACAGGGCGAAGCAGGCCTGGTTGGAGAGCAGAAGCGGATCGTTCCTGTCGGCAGTCATGGCTATGCGGAACCTTCGAAACGGCGCGCGCCGCCGGGCGGTGGCGCGCCGGACGATCATGCGTTCGGCACAATCGCGCGCAACAGCCCGGCGGCGCAATCCTGAAGGCGGTCCGCCTCAGGCAATCACCCTATCAAAGAACCTTGCACGCGCCTCAGGCAAGCGTCGTGGTGACCGGGATGTTGCCCTTGGTGGCATGGCTGTAGGGGCAGACCTTGTGGGCGCGGGCCAGCAGATCCTCGGCGGCGGCCTTGTCCATGCCCGGCAGCGACACGACGAAATCCACCGTCAGGCCGAAACCCTCGCCGTCGTCGCGGGCGCCGATGCCGACCGTGGCGGTCACCGACAGATCGGCCGGAACGGCGATCTTGTCGCGGTTTCCGACGAACTTGATGGCGCCGATGAAGCAGGCCGAATAGCCGGCGGCGAACAGCTGCTCGGGATTGGTGGCCCCGCCCTGCCCGCCCAATTCCTTCGGCGCGGCCAGCGCGACCGACAGCAGTCCGTCCTCGCTGACGGCCTTGCCGTCGCGGCCACCGGTGGCGGAAACCTTCGTCGAATACAGGGTCTTCATGGTGCGTTCTCCTTACATTGGATGTCGGGACATTGGATGTCGGGGCTTGGTTGGCCGTCGGCGGGAGGAACCCCGCCGCTGATCTCGTGGGAAGAACATCGCACGCAATTTGATTGTGCGCAATGATTTTTGTTATGCGCGATCGAATTGCGCGCAATGCATCTGCCCAATGGCACTCCATACCGCCTCCACTGGTCGGCTGAACCGCCCCGGTTTTCCTGAAGGCGGGGTCGCCGTGCAGGGCGTCACAGCCGTCGGCATCGGCATGACCGGCGGCGAACAGCAGGCAATGAAAGCGGATCATCTCCGCCAGCAGCGGAACACCGGGGTCGGAGAAGAGGCGGCCGCCCGAGCTTCAGCTCTGGTGAATTATCCGGTTTGGGATTGGACAATCGCGAGGAGGTATCTGCGATCGCCACATCACGTCGGGCGGCAAATCGTGGATCGTGAACCGACGATTGAACGACATGCGCTATCGTCTGCCGGCAGCCACGGAAATATGGAGAAATCAGAAGTGGGGAGAAACGCGTTAGAGCGGATTTAACTGCTAAATCAACGCTCTAACGCAAATCAATGGCGGACCCGACGAGATTCGAACTCATGACCTCTGCCTTCGGAGGGCAGCGCTCTATCCAGCTGAGCTACGGGTCCATCGCTGGTGGAGGCGCAACATAGCCCAAGGCATTCGGAGACGCAAACACAAAAATCACTGTTTCCAATGCTTCTTTCAGCCCCCCTGCCCCGCCGCTACAATGTGGCGCGGTCCGCCGTTGGCGTCGCTCGACGCCATGTGGCGAAGAAGCTCCTCTGGCCTGGACAACACACGAGAAGCTGAAGTTGAGATGGACCCCGATCCCCCAGCGGCTACAATACCCGACGCCCGCACCTTGAGCACCACGGTGTTGCGGCTGGACCCCGATCCCCCAGCGGCTACAATGGGGCCATCACGAGACCGGACGTGGTGGACGTTGCGGCTGGACCCCGATCCCCCAGCGGCTACAATCTGCACGGCGCGTACCTGCTTCTCATCATGGTTGCGGCTGGACCCCGATCCCCCAGCGGCTACAATTAAGCGCCGGTCCAAGTCGATCAAGCCAGAGTTGCGGCTGGACCCCGATCCCCCAGCGGCTACAATCCCGGTCCACAACGGCAATGACTTCCATGAGTTGCGGCTGGACCCCGATCCCCCAGCGGCTACAATTCGCCCATGACGCGGGCCGCTCGGCCGGCGGTTGCGGCTGGACCCCGATCCCCCAGCGGCTACAATTGGTTTTGTTCATGATTTGCCATGCGTGAGGTTGCGGCTGGACCCCGATCCCCCAGCGGCTACAATGCCGAACGCATCGACACCATGCCCGTCCAGTTGCGGCTGGACCCCGATCCCCCAGCGGCTACAATGCAAGTTCGTTCAGCGTGTCGAGCGTCGTCGTTGCGGCTGGACCCCGATCCCCCAGCGGCTACAATGAAATCTTGTCGGTCATCTGTCTGTCTCCAGTTGCGGCTGGACCCCGATCCCCCAGCGGCTACAATTGTCCAGCGGCACCACCATCGCATGGATGTGTTGCGGCTGGACCCCGATCCCCCAGCGGCTACAATCCGGAACACAACGTGTGGAACTGGTGGACCGTTGCGGCTGGACCCCGATCCCCCAGCGGCTACAATGCCCTTCGGTGCGGCCCAGCGCATTGTAGTGTTGCGGCTGGACCCCGATCCCCCAGCGGCTACAATAGGATCCCAGGTAACTCACTGAAACAAAAAGGTTATCTGGGTTTCTTTTCTGAAAACCCTCCACGGAACGCCCGTCAAAACAGCTTGAACTGTTCATATTTTGCGGCAGGTTCTTGTTTCGTGCGCGTGTCGAAGCACACCATCGTCTGATACTGACGGTCGGTGAAGGTCAGGATCTGCACCTTTCCCCGCTTCGGCAGGTTGGACCTGATCCGTCCGATTCGCGCCTCGACCTGCGGAGCGCCGGCGCAGAAGCGCATGTAGACGCTGAATTGCGACATCTCGAAGCCCTCATCCAACAGAAAATTACGGAACCGAGTCGCCGCTTTCTGATCGGCTTTGGTGACGGTCGGCAGGTCAAACATCACCATCATCCACATGAGCCGATACGCGCTGAGTGACATGCGCGCCCTCCTTGGCTGACGGACCACGAATTATTTCGAGGGGAAGCGGCGACAGCGGAAGGTCGAGAACCTGGCGTTCGCCGGAAAGAACCTGTGCGAGCGATGTCGCCAGCCGAAACAGGCAGGTGGAAAGCGGCGTCACCCCGGCATCCGTCCGCAAGTCCTGCACCAGCAGCCCGGCCAGGATCCGCTTCGTCTCGCGATCGACCTCCAGAAGCCCATCCGAGACCATACGGTGGACGGCGATATCCACCATGGGCCGGAACGGCTCCAGCAGATCGTCGACCAGACACATGGGGTTGGAGCGGTTGGAATGCTTCAGCCCAAGGCTCGGATGCAGTCCGGCGGCAGCAGTCGCCCGCGCTGTACCGCCGCGCAGCACGGCATAGCCATAGTTCAACAGCCCATTGATACCCGGTTCCTCGGCATCGCGCCGAAAATCCGGCCCGAACAGCAGGGGCCAGTAGCGCCGCGCCGCCTGCGCCTCGATGTTCTCCGGGTCGCCGGTCCGCATCTTTCGGGCCAGTTCCTCGAACGCGCCGGCGGAATGGCCGAGCGCCTGGAGGATCGCCCCCTGATTGCGGACCTTCGCACGGGCGATGGCCTGCCACAGCCGGCGCTTGAAGGCATCGGTGATGTCCGCCTGCGCCCGCATGCGCTGGGCCTGGATGTGATGGCCGTCCAGCGGCCAAAGGATGGCTGCCGGGGTGAAATTCCGCCCGCACAGGATGACCGAACAATCCCGTTCCAGCAGGGCCAGCAGCAGATTGTTGGAATAGGTCAACCCATGGGCGGTGGCGATCAGCACCGCCATGTCGTCGAGAGGGACGCGGCCAAGCTCGCGCCCCTTTTCCGACACCACCATGAAACCACGGTCGAGCGACAGATGCCGTCCGTCCTCGGCCACCTCCACCACGATTCCGGCGGCGCTCGCCATGACCTACTCCAACGGCCCGCGGTCATGGACGAAGCCGGCGGGGTCCACCCCCACCGGCCGCGCCTGCGCCTTGCGCAAGGCCTCGGGCGAACAGTAGCGGTACTTGAACGGATCCTCCTTGTCGGCATCCCGCGCCTTGAGGTTTCCAGCCTCCCGATGGCCGGCGAAGGTGATTTGCCCGTCCGTGAACTTGACCACCCGCAGGATTTCCCGATTCGGCGCGGTTCCGAAGGCCAGCATGTCGCCCTTGAACAGGCGGAACAGCGGCGTGCCGATGCCGGCGCACAGCCGGCCCGCCGCCCAGTCCGGGAAAGCGGCATCGTCCCGCCCACGGTCGGTCCTCTCGGCCAGCCATTCGGCGTGAAGCCGGTAGGCCTCATAGGTGCTGACGACCCGTCCCGTCCAACGCCCGCGCCCGTCGCGCAGGATCTCGTACCAGGCGTTGCTGTCGCCCTTGTAGAACTTGAAGGTCCGCCCACCCTCGTCCCGGACCGCGACGGGGCTGCCCAGCTTGTCCAGCATGCGGACGCGGCGCACCTCTCCGCCCGTCCAGGTGAAGCAGGACAGCGCCTCGCCCAGGCCGCGCCCCTGCGCCGCCTGTTCGGCGACATGGCGTTCCAGCGCCGCGGCGAGGGCACGGTCGCGGATGTTCCCGAAGTCCTTTTCGACGAGCGACCCCAGCGGCTTGCGCGTCACCACCCGATGGGTTCCGTCGGGCAGCCGCTCGACCGGGCCATAGGCGGTGTCGTTGTGCATCCGCCCTTGCCAGCCATGTTCGGGCTTGTGGGACACGATGATCCCCTGCACCCTGTCCTGGACCTGTTCCCGGAAGGACGGGCCGGGCAAGCCGTCGAACGGGTCGGGCAGACCGTCGAACAGCTTTTCCAGTTCCCTCTCTTCCGCCCGCTTGGCGGCGTCGGCCACCCTCTGCACCAGCCGCTGGTCGATCACCCCCAGCACGGCGGCATCGACGGCATGGTGGCGATGATCCGACCGGTTTTTCAGATTGGCGTCGGACAGGATGGCGTTCAGCCCCCATCGGCCGCGCAGCATCGCCGTCAGCCGGCCGGGGGCGGCCCTCACCTTCTCCAGCGGCACGATGCAGCCGAGATACTCGCGGGCAACCCTGGACAGGTGCCGGGTTTCGACAAGTTGCCGGTCGATGAATCCCCGGTCCTTCTCGAATCGCTCCATCGCATTGGGCAGGAAGCGCCAGCGCTTGTTCTGGGGAAGCGACTCGGCGCGTTCGGCGATGGCGGACCAATCATAGCCGTCGGCGGGGACGACGCCGAACGCCTCCCACGGCGTCCGGTTGCGCTTGATGCGGTTGGCGCGGCGGTGGCAGACGATCTTGTTGTCGGCGCCGTTGGCCAGCGTCCGGCTGAAGGGCAGGATGTGATCGACGTCCACATCGCCTTGCAGCAGCTGCGTCATGCTGATCGGCTGGCCGGTATAGACGCAGACATGGGCGCTGCCGATTCGCGGCAGTTCCTCCCACAGCCGCAGCCGCAGCAGCGCCTCGCCGGTCGGCTCAATGCCCAATTCGCGAAGCTGCTCGACCCGCGTCCGGTTCTTCTTCTGGTTCAGCGCCTGCTCGCGCTGTTCCTTGTCACGGTCGGCGCGGCTCTGCTTGAGATCGCGGGCCAGCTCCACCACGATCTCCTCCGGCTTGCCCCAGCGCCGGATGATCCGGTTCACCACCCGCCGCAACTCGTTCAACGCGACATGGACGGTAGGGTTGGGAAAGCGGCCGATCCGCAGTTCCGGCGGGTCATCCGCCTCGCCGGTGCCGAAGGCGATGAAGCGCTCCAGCGGGACGCCGTAATAAGGCAGCTCGTCGAGCAGATCGTCCGGGCGATGGTCGGAATGATGCAGGCCGAGCGCGCGGACCGCCTCGTCATAGGGCAGATGCTCCTCGTGCATCAGCGGCACCACCTGCTCCAGCGCCTTTTCACTGAGCCGGCAATAGCCGTCCGGCAGGCCCGGCCGCTCGGCCGTCAGGATCGCCACCTCCCACGGCAGCCCCAGTTCCTCCACCAGCCAGCCGGCCAGTTCCCCCTCATCCTCGGCATCGATCAGGCGGCCGACGATCCCGCGCTGCCGGTCGGCCGGGAAGCCATGCCAGGCGGCGCCGATCCGCCGGCGCTTGCCCTTTTCGGCCGACAGCGCGTCGGCGGTGGCGTCGCCCTTCAGCCGGTCACGCTTGTCATCCTCCAGGTTGATGCGGGCGTCGGGGGGAAGCTTCAGCTCCTTGGCCAGCGTCTTGAAGGTCAGGTCGCCCTTGCGGCACAGCCGGTCATAGAAGCGGTCGAAGTCAACCGGCGACAGCCCCTCCTCCCCCTGCCCCGGCCGGACGATGCGGAGATTGTGCAGTTCATGCAGGATGCGGAAGCGCTGTGCGATCGGCAGCGCCCATGGCGCCCGCTCCTCCGCAGGATAAAGGGTGCATTTGCCCGGCTTCACCGGCTTCAGCGGACGCTGGTGGAAGATGACGCTCTCGATCCGGTCCCACTGTTCGGCGGTGACGCAGGGATGATGCGGCGCCTGGGCGGCGCGGATCGCCTGGAATTCCTCATGGACCAGCGCGCGGTCCGGATAGAAGCTGTAGGCCGCCTTGGCCCCGGTGCCGGTCAGCCTCGCCCGCACCGGCTGGCGGGAGGCATGACGGGCCGCGAGCCATTGGCCGAGCGTGCCGGCACCGCTGGCCGCCAATTCGGCCTTCAGGGCGGAGATGCCGCTCTTGACCTTGCCCGCCTCATTCTCATCCCCGGCGGCCTTGCGGTTGCTCTTGAAGCCGCGACGCTGATTCAGATGGAACAGGGCGCGGCCGAGTTGGTGTGCCGGCAGCGGACCGGCGACCGCCGCGGCGCGCAGCTCATAGGGATCCAGCGCTTCCAACGCCTTGCGCGCCTGCCGGGTCTCCGGCATCAGGGCGGCGGCGACCAAGGCGTTCATCAGGGCCTTGCGCCGACGAAGGTAACGATCGCGGCGCCGGCGCATAGACCGCGCCAAACGCCGATCCGCCGCCAGCGACTGCTGCGATTTCGGATCCCGGCCATCGGGAAAGATGCGAACGCCCATGCGGCGCACTCCGCAGGGCCTGCCATCCCCGTTCAGATCGAGCAGACAGAACCCGATGCTGTTTGTGCCGAGATCCAGGGCAAGGCGATAGCGGAGACGCTTGGACACGACAGACTTCCTCCCGCAATTGATGCAGCCGAAAAGCATGGGCTCGCATTTCAAGAGCGGAATTGTCCAAACGCACCGCTGGTATGTCCATATCAAAGAGTTTTACAACCTGATTGACGGAGACAATCCCTCATGAGATGTTTGCCGCGGAAAGACAATCACCTTGCTTAGCCGCTGGGGGATCGGGGTCCTTCCGTTAACACGTCGCGGGGGTTTTCCCTTTGCGGCACAAGATGTGCGGCGGGCTTCGGCCCGCCGCGTTCTTTTTGGTCGGAGCTTGGCGGACAGATAGGCCAGAAGGCCGCGGAACGGCGGGCCGTTGCGGCTGCCGGCGCGCACAAGGCTGCGCTCCCTTTGGGAATTGGTTCGACTTCCACCCAAGGGTTTCACACGGCGCCGATAGATGCCGCATCGTCACCCAATGATGCGGGCAAAGAAAAAGCCCTGGAACCTTTGGGTTCCAAGGCTTTTCCGATCCTTCCGGAACTGGTCGGAGCGACAGGATTCGAACCTGCGACCCCCAGACCCCCAGTCTGATGCGCTACCAGGCTGCGCTACGCTCCGTCAACTTCACCGCAGTGCTTGCGGCTTGGCTCCGGAAGGGAACGGGACTATAGCCGCGGACTTTTGCCGATGCAACATCTCCCGTGATGATTTTTCAGCTTTTTTTGTCCCCGATTTCGGAGAGGCGCGACAGCACCGAACGCAGCGATTTCAGTTCGTCCACCACCATGGTGATCTCGTGCCGCAGGGCGGCGGACAAAGGGGGCTGCGTACCGTAATGCGGTCCGTCATCCGGGCCGTCCTCGACGCCGTCGTCGAATGCGCCTTGCTCTCCCGCTCCGGCACCGGAATCGCCGGGCTCATCGGCATCCTCGGGCAAGGGCGGCGTCGGATCGGACATGCGCCCTTCCTTCAGCAGGCGCTGCACGCCCTTGATGGTGTAGCGGTCCTCATACAGCAGCGCCTGGATCCGGCGCAGAAGCTCGACATCCTCCGGCCGGTAATAGCGCCGGCCTCCGCCGCGCTTCAGCGGGCGAATCTGGGGGAATTTGGTTTCCCAGAAACGCAGCACATGCTGGGGCACGTTCAGGTCGGTCGAGACCTCGCTGATGGTGCGATAGGCGGTGGCGGATTTCATGGCAGGATCAGGCCGCCACCCGGCAGCGACCGGATGCGACGATCCGCAGACGGGCACGGAACGGCATTGGGCTGGGAGCCCATCTCCCTGGAAGCGGCGTCATAACTGACGGCCGGCCTCAGGAGAGAGCCCGCGCGGGCGTCGGCGCCCCACCCTCCTGGACATCGTTGATGCGGTTCTTCAGCACATGACTGGCACGGAAGACCAGCACCCGCCGCGGCAGGATGGGCACTTCCTCCCCGGTCTTGGGGTTCCGGCCGACCCGCTCGCCCTTCTGGCGAACCTGGAAGCTGCCGAATGAGGAAATCTTCACCATCTCCCCCCGGGCGAGCGCGTCGGAAATCTCGTCCAGGACGGTTTCGACCAGATCGGCCGATTCGTTGCGCGACAGACCGACTTCCTGGTAGACGGCCTCGCTCAACTGGGCCCGCGTGACGGTGTTCTGAGACATGGTTCGACCTCCCCCGCAACCATTGCGAAGACGGTAATCCGGGGAAAGAAGGTCCGTCAATTCAAAAGCTTGGCAGCCGCATACAGCCCGGCCGAAGGCGGGCTGCGCGTGCGGTGCAGCATCGAAGAGAGTATGGAAAAAGCAGGGGCCGCTTACCAGCGGATCAGCGCCGAGCCCCAGGTCAGGCCGCCGCCGATGGCTTCCATCAGGATCAGGTCGCCGCGCTTGACCCGGCCGTCGGCCACCGCCTCGCCCAGCGCCAGCGGGATCGACGCCGCCGACGTGTTGCCGTGGCGGTCCACCGTCAGCACCACCTTTTCCGGCGACAGCTTCATCTTGCGGGCCAGTCCGTCGATGATGCGCCTGTTGGCCTGGTGCGGAACCATCCAGTCGATGTCGGTGGATTCCAGGCCGTTGGCGAGCAAAGCCTCATCCACCACCGCCGACAGCTTGGAGATGGCATGGCGGAAGATTTCCTGCCCGTGCATGCGGACATGGCCGATGGTGCCGGTCGAGGACGCGCCGCCGTCGACATAGAGCAGGTCGTATTGGCTGCCGTCGGAATGCAGATGAGTGGACAGCACGCCGCGATCGGACGAATCGCCCTTGGCCTCATAGGCCTCCAGCACGATGGCGCCGGCACCGTCGCCGAACAGCACGCAGGTGGTGCGGTCGTTCCAGTCCAGCAGTCGGGAGAAGGTTTCCGCCCCGATCACCAGGGCCCGGCGCGCCTGGCCGCTGCGCAGGAAATTGTCGGCGACAGCCATGGCATAGACGAATCCGGCGCAGACCGCCTGGATGTCCATGGCGAATCCGACGGTGCCGAGCGCGGCCTGAACCCTGGTGGCCGTGGCCGGGAAGGTGTTGTCGGGCGTGGTGGTCGCCAGCACGATGCAGTCGATGCTGGCGGCCGGAATGCCGGCATGCTCCAGCGCGCGGGTCGCCGCCGCGATGGCGAGGTCGGAGGTCTTCTCCCCCTCAGCCGCGATGTGGCGCGACTTGATGCCGGTGCGCTGGACGATCCACTCGTCCGACGTGTCGACCCGCTGTTCCAGATCCTGGTTGGTGACGACGTTGGCCGGCAGGAAGATACCGCAACCAAGAACTCGGGAACGCATGACCATGGTTCAGCCCGCCGCCGCCTTCGTGTCGGGA
Organism: Azospirillum ramasamyi; assembly: GCF_003233655.1. Taxonomy (NCBI): domain Bacteria; kingdom Pseudomonadati; phylum Pseudomonadota; class Alphaproteobacteria; order Rhodospirillales; family Azospirillaceae; genus Azospirillum; species Azospirillum ramasamyi. The sequence continues at coordinate 706,417 of NZ_CP029829.1, read as the reverse complement.
AGAGGGTTCGCGTCGGCTATGCGCCCCATCTCTTCCTTGATGCGCTCGTTGAAACCGTGAGTCGCCAGATTGATCGCGACCGCGACGGCATTGGCGAATCCGACCGGGTCGGTGCCGCCATGGCTCTTCACGCAGACGCCGCGCAGGCCCAGGAACATCGCGCCGTTGTAGCGCCGCGGGTCGATCCGCTCGCGGAAGCGCTTGAAGGCGCCCCTTGCCAGCAGATAGCCGATCCGTGCCAGGAAGGATGTCGCAAAGGTGCGGCGCAGGAACTCGGAGAACAGCTTGGCCGTCCCCTCCGCCGTCTTCAGCGCGACATTGCCGGTGAAGCCGTCGGTGACGATGACGTCGACCGTCCCCAGCCCGATGTCGGTGCCTTCGACGAAGCCATGGAAGCGGCCGGGCAGCGGCATGTCGCGCAGGCTGGCCGCCGCGGCACGCACCACCTCGTTGCCCTTCATGTCTTCCGAACCGATGTTCAGCACACCGATCGTCGGCTCCGGCAGCCCCAGGATGGCACGCGCGAAGACGGCCCCCATCACGGCGAACTGGACGAGATTTTCCGACTGGCATTCGGCATTGGCGCCGAGGTCCAGCATCACGCTCTCGCCCCGTTGCGTCGGGAAGAAGGAAGCCATCGCCGGCCGGTCGATGCCCGGCAGCGTCTTCAGCACGAACTTCGCCATCGCCATCAGGGCGCCGGTGTTGCCGGCCGAGACCACGCAGGCGGCCTCGCCCGACGCCACGGCGTCGATGGCAAGCCTCATGCTGGACTGGCGCCCGGCACGCAGGGCGACTGCGGGCTTGGCGTCCCCCGCCACGAAGTCGGCGGTATGGCGGATCTCCGCCACCGCCTTCAACGCGGGGCGTTGGCTCAGCAGCGGTTCGATCCGCTCCCGGTCGCCATACAGCAGAAAGCGCACATCGGGATGGCGCTCCCGCGCGATCTCCGCCCCGGCAATGACCATGTCGGGACCGAGATCGCCACCCATGGCATCCAGGGCGATGGTCAGACGCTGGCTCACCGCGAGCAGGCTCCCCGGCTACGACCCCGGCAGGGGCGAGATACGCCCCTGATCATCGGGACCTCAGACAACGCGATCGGGATCAAGCGGCCGCGGTGCCGCTCTGAACCACTTCGCGCTGGTCGTACTGGCCGCAAGACCCGCAGACGTGGTGCGGACGCTTCAGCTCGCCGCAGCTCGGGCACTCGTTGTAGGCCGAGGTCGGCAGAGCATGGTGCGAACGCCGCATGTTGCGCCGCGACTTGGAGGTCTTCTTCTTCGGAACAGCCATGACCGTAAACTCTCTTCATTGGAAAGGGCGGCCCGAACAGGGGCCGCCCAGCGCGAGCGGCATTCAATAAGGCAAATGCTCCCGAAGGGCAAGCCCGAACAACCCCCATTTCGCAACCCCGCGCCGCTCATTGGAGGGGGTGGAAATGCCGGCCCTTATACAAGGAACAGCGGGGGACGCAAGTCCGCAGTCACTTCGGCTGCTTCAACTGCTGCAGAACGGCGAAGGGGTTCGGCTTTTCCGCCTCTTCCGCCGCCTCGTCTTCGGTCGCCCCGCCTTCGTCACCCTCGTCATAGCCCTCGAATTCCACACCCTCGGCATGCGGATAGGGATCGAGACCCAGCGACAGGTGCTGCGCGGTCAGTTCGCCGATGTCGATTCGATTGTTCTCCATCGGCTCGGGGATGTCCTCGTCCGACAGGGAGGGGTCGAAATCGATCTCCAGCCCCTGGTCCTCGACCATCGAGGGCGGGGCGAACAGCGCCTCGAAGCTCTCGCTGACATGGGCCGGCACCGGCTCCAGCGTGACGACGCAGGTCTGGACCACGTCGGCCTCCAGCTTGCCGGACACCCGGATCATCTGGCCGCCGCGCACCGCGTGCAGCTTCACCGTGGCGGTCAGGCTGCCGATCGCCTCCAGTTCCAGCCGCTCGGCGAGCGCGCGGCGCTCCTTCTCCGTCGCCTCGATGGTCTCGGTCACGTCGGTGCGGCGCACCGCGTCGGCATTGACGATGCGCGAGAATTCCGGGGCCGGCAGGCCGCCGTTGACAGGACTCATGGCGAAGGACTCTCTGATGAAACCAAGGCGGCGGTCTAAACGAACGGGCGGGAGCAATCGCCCCCTCGATTCACATGCAGCCGCCGGCCGCGAAAGGCAAGCCCTCTGCGGTGCCGGCGGCCCCACAGGCGCAGTATATTCAAAAGCGATATATATAGTGTGCCGTCAGGCCGGCGCGGGAGCGAAGCGCAGTTCGCCGCGCATCAGCGCCTCCAGCGGCTGGGCGTCGAGCGCCGCGACGCAGGCGCGCACATAGCCGGCCATGGCGGGAAGCGCTCCGTCCGGCACCGGATCCACCGTCCCATAGAGGTTGTTGTCCAGCGCCACTTCGAGCCGGCTATCGCCGGATTCGGCCAGCGCCTCGTCATAGGCGCGGATTCGCCCGGCCATGCCGCGCGCCATCGTCTTCACCCGCCGGGCGATGCCGCTGTCGCCGGCCCCCAGCTCCATGATCGACTTCTCGAAGTCGTCGACCATCGTCTCGTAGAGGCGCTGCGACAGCTTGGCCGCCAAGGCCCCCTGCCCCTTCAGCCGGCGCATCACCAGGAACAGGTGCAGCGCCACCATCTCGAACCGGCCGTCCAGCGTGTCCGGCACGCCCAGTGCGGCGTAGAAGCCCGGCTGGCGGGCCTGGGCGACGATGCCGGTGAACAGCCCGCCCACCGCCTCGGCATTCCGGGCGCGCGCGCCGCCGCCGACACGGTCAAGCAAACGGCCGATAAAACTTCCTGACACGAACGGCAGCCCTTCCCCGACTCGGAGTCTCGTTGACAGGGCGAAGCAGCCGGTGCGATTGTCCCGATCGATGAGGACATTCACTTTGGTGAAAGGCCTCCCTGCCCCGCCGGCTCCATCATAGCCCGAGCACCATGACCAGATCGAACTTTTCCGCTCCGCGCGTCGTCATTCGCACTGTCCTTCTGGGAAGCGTCCTGTTCGCCGGCCTCGCCGCGACCGGCTGCTCCCCCGTCGTCGCCACCCGCGGCAACCTGACGGACCCGCAGCAGGTGGCGGAGCTGCAGCCGGGCCAGAGCCGGCGCGACGACGTCGCCGCGGTTCTCGGCACGCCGACCTCGGTGGGCACCTTCGATCCGAATGTCTGGTACTACATCGGCCAGAAGACCGAGAAGACCGCCTTCTTCGAGCCGGAGGTGACGGAGCGCCGCGTCGTCATCGCCCGCTTCGACGATGCCGGCGTCCTGCGCGAGATCAGGACGCTGGACAAGTCGAACGGCCAGGACATCGATCTGGTGGAGCGCACGACGCCCACCGCCGGCCGCGAGATGGGCTTCCTGGAACAGATGATGGGCAACGTCGGCCGCTTCTCCGCCAAGGACACCAAGGGCAAGGGCCCCGGCAGCTGACCTGAGGCCGGCTTCGGTGCCCGTCCTCCCCGATCCCGACACCGACCTGCACCATATGCAGGCCGCCCTGTCGCTCGCCGCGCGGGGGCTGGGGCGGACCTGGCCGAATCCGGCGGTCGGCTGCGTGCTGGTCCGCGACGGCGCCGTGATCGGCCGCGGCTGGACCCAACCCGGCGGCCGTCCCCATGCCGAGACGGAGGCGCTGGCCCGCGTCCGTGACCTGCCGGGCCGGGCCGAGGGGGCGACCGCCTACGTCACGCTCGAACCCTGCAACCACTACGGCAAGACGCCGCCCTGCGCCCTGGCGCTGGTGGAGGCGAAGGTGGCGCGCGTCGTCGTCGCCTGCCAGGATCCCGACCCGCGGGTTGCCGGCGGCGGGCTGGCCCGCCTGCGCGACGCCGGGATCGAGGTCGTCACCGGCGTCCGCGAGGCCGAGGCGCTGGCCCTCAACGAAGGGTTCTTCAACCGCATCACGCTGGGCCGCCCGCTGGTCACGCTGAAGGTCGCCAGCACGCTGGACGGCCGCATCGCCACCCGGACCGGCGAGTCGCAATGGATCACCGGCCCGACCGCCCGCGCCTGGGGCCACCGTCTGCGCGCCGGCCATGACGCGATCCTGGTGGGCATCGGCACCGCGCTGGCCGACGACCCCGAACTGACCTGCCGCCTGCCCGGCCTCGGCGACCGCAGCCCGGTGCGCGTGGTGGTGGACAGCAGCCTGCGCCTGTCCCCGGCGGCGAAGCTGGCCGCCGGCGCTGGCCGCATCCCGACCTGGGTCGTCACCGGCCCCAGCCCCGACGCCGCGCGTGCCGAAGCCCTCACCGCGCTTGGCGTGGAGGTGATCGCGGTCGCCGCCGGTGCGGATGGCCGGGTCGATCCCGCCGCCGCCCTTTCCGCCCTGTCTTCCCGCGGCATCACCCGCGTCCTGGTGGAAGGAGGCGCCGCGATGGCCGGCGCCCTGCTCGGCGCCGGTCTGGTCGACCGGCTGGAGTGGTTCCGCGCCGCGTCGCTGATCGGGGGAGACGGGCTGCCGGCGGTTGCCGGCTTCGGAGTCGATGCGCTGTCGGCGATGGCCCGCTTCGAACGCACCGCCGTCCGCCGTGCCGGCGCCGATCTGGCCGAAAGCTATCGCCGCATCGCCTCCTGAGGACCGGATATGCCGTCGGTTCAGGCCACGCAACAGACCGTTGCGTCCGCTGCGGTGTCGCGCGCGCTTCCCCTGGCCGCGAAACCTGCTAAATTCGCCGCCATGTTCACCGGAATCATCACCGATGTCGGGCGCGTCCGGGCCGTGGAGCGGCAGGGCGACACCCGGTTCACCATCGAGACCGCCTTCGACACGGAGACGATCGCGATCGGGGCGTCCATCGCCCATAACGGCGTCTGTCTGACGGTCATCGAAAAGGGGCCGGGGACCTACGTCATCCAGGCGTCGCGGGAAACCCTGTCGAAGACGACGCTCGGCGGGTGGGAAGCCGGCACGCGCATCAACCTGGAACGCGCGCTGAAGGTCGGCGACGAGCTGGGCGGGCACATCGTGTCCGGCCATGTCGACGGCGTCGGCCGGCTCCTGTCGATCCGTCCTGAAGGCGAGTCGCTGCGCCTGACCTTCGAGGCGCCGGCCACCCTCGCCAAATACATCGCGCCGAAGGGCTCGGTCGCCATCGACGGCGTGTCGCTGACCGTCAACGAGGTCGACGGCAGCCGCTTCGGCGTCAACATCATCCCCCACACCCAGACCGCCACCACCTTCGGCGGGCTGAAGGAGGGCGATGCGGTCAATCTCGAAATCGATATGCTGGCGCGCTATGTCGCCCGGCTCGCGGGGCAGGAATGACGTCCGAGTTTCACCAATACCTGTCGACGGCCGAAGAAATCATCGAAGAGGCGCGTCAAGGCAGGATGTTCATCCTCGTCGACGACGAGGACCGGGAGAATGAGGGCGATCTGGTGATCCCCGCCTCCTGCGCCACGCCGGAAGCGGTGAACTTCATGGCCAAGCATGGCCGCGGCCTGATCTGCCTCACCATGGACCGGCCGAACATCGAGCGGCTGCGCCTGCCGCTGATGGCGCAGCAGAACGCGTCGCGCCACCAGACCGCCTTCACCGTCTCGATCGAGGCGCGCGAGGGGGTCACCACCGGCATCTCCGCCGCCGACCGCGCCCGCACCATCGCGGTCGCCATCGACCCGGCGTCCGGCCCGCAGGATCTCGCCACCCCCGGCCACATCTTCCCGCTGCTGGCGCGTGACGGCGGCGTGCTGGTCCGCGCCGGCCATACCGAGGCGTCGGTCGACATCGCCCGGCTGTCCGGCCATTCCTCGTCGGCGGTGATCTGCGAGATCATGAACGACGACGGCACCATGGCCCGCCTGCCGGATCTGGTGCAGTTCGCCCAGTTCCACGGGCTGAAGGTGGGCACCATCGCCGACCTGATCGCCTACCGCCGCCGCACCGAGACCATCGTCGAACAGGTGCTGGCCGGCACGCTGGACAGCCGCTTCGGCGGCCGTTTCCAGTCCTACGTCTACATCAACAAGATCCAGTACGCGGAGCACATCGCGCTGGTGCGCGGCGACATCTCCGGCGACGAGCCGGTGCTGGTGCGCATGCATGCCCAGTCGGTGCTGGACGACGTGCTGGGCGACCGCAACTCCGGCCGCGAAAACGACCTCCATGCCTCGATGGAGCTGATCGCCAAGGAAGGACGCGGCGTCGTCGTGCTGCTGCGCGAGCCGAACCCCAACGGACTGTCCACCGTCCTGAAGGCCCGGCTGGAGGGGCAGTCCGGCAGCGCGCCGGAACTGCGCGACTACGGCATCGGCGCGCAGATTCTGCTGGATCTCGGCGTGCGCAGGATGATCCTGCTGTCGAACCGCAAGAAGCCGATCATCGGGCTTGAGGGCTACGGCCTGACCGTGGTCGGCCACCGCGCCATCAATCCGGGTGCAGCCGACTTCGGCGACGACTGAAGCGGATTGCAATCCGCTATGGACCGCGACGGCGGCCCCGGTCGCCCATGCGGCCGAAGCCCGACCGGCGGATGAGGTCAGATGAAGCCAAAGCGAACGCAAATTCGCTTTAAGGAACAGAACGCCGCCGGATGACCGACACGCCCCATATCATGGTCGTGGATGCCCGCCTCCACGAGGACATCGCCGATGAGTTGGCGCGTGGCGCCGTCGCGGAACTGGACCGCGCCGGCGCCACGCACATCCGGTACGGCGTGCCCGGCTGTCTGGAACTTCCGGCGGCGATCATGTACGCCATCCGCTCGATGGATTTCTTCACCGCCCGCAAGCGCTTCGACGGCTATGTGGCGCTGGGCTGCGTGATCCGGGGCGAAACGACGCGGTACGAAACGATCTGTGCCGAAAGCGCCCGCGGCCTTCAGGATCTTGCCCTGCGCTACAGTCTGGCGATCGGAAACGGCATCCTGACGGTGGAAAACCGCGAACAGGCCTGGGGGCGCGCCAATGTCGGATCGGTCAATATGGGGGGCCGCGCCGCGCGGGCCTGCCTTGACATGATTGACCTGAAGCGCAAATTCCGCCTCTATCCGCGCTGACCCCGACATCTCCTCTCTTTTAGCGACAGCAGATCATGAGCAACGACGACGCGGGCAGCCCCGTGACACCCGATCACACCCCCAAGGGCGGCGACTCCAAGGGCAAATCGAAGTCCCGCAAGAACAAGACCGGCGGCGGCTCCGCCAAGGCGCGCCGCAAGGCCGCCCGTCTGGCCGCGGCCCAGGCGCTGTATCAGATCGATCTGGCCCAGGCCCCGGTCGAGAATGTCGTCGGCGAGTTCGTCGCCCACCGGCTGGGCGAGGAGATCGACGGCGACAAGTTCGTCGCCGGCGACCCGCAGCTGTTCGCCGACATCGTCCGCGGCGTCGTCCACCGCCGGGCCGAGGTGGACGGGGTGCTGGGCGCGGCGCTCGACCCGCGCTTCCCGCTCGACCGGCTGGAGTTGCTGCTGCGGGCCATCCTGCGCGCCGGCGCCTATGAGATCGCGGTCCATATGGACACCCACCCGCGCATCCTCATCAGCGAGTATGTCGACGTCGCCCGCGCCTTCTTCTCCGGCCGCGAGCCGGCGATGGTGAACGGCGTGCTCGACCACGTCGCCCGCGCGCTGCGCGCCGACGACCTCGCCAAGCCCGACCCCGGCCGCGGCTCGGGCGAGGAGTGATAGAACCGCTCTCTCCCGGGGCGGGAGAGGGTGAGTGCGTGAAGGCACCCATGACCATTCCCCCCCTCGGTGAGTTCGGCCGCATCACGCGTTTCTTCAAGCCGCTGGCCGCCGGGTTTCCCGGCGCCCGCGGCCTTCGGGACGATGCCGCCGTATTCGGGGTGCCGGAGGGGCGGGAACTGGTGGTCACCACCGACGCAATCGTGGCCGGGGTGCATTTCTTCCCCGACGATGCGCCGGCCGACATCGCGGCCAAGCTGATGCGCAGCAACCTGTCCGACCTCGCCGCCATGGGGGCGGAGCCGCTGGCCTACACGCTGGTCACCGCCCTGCCCCGTGGGCTGGACGAATCCTGGCTGGAAGGCTTCGCCGCCGGGTTGGGCGAGGAGCAGCGGCAGTTCGGCATCGCACTGGCCGGCGGCGATTCGGTCTCCACCACCGGCCCGATCACCCTGTCGGTCACCGCCTTCGGCCTGGTCCCCACCGGCCGCGCCCTGCCGCGCTGGGGCGGGCGGCCGGGAGATCGCGTCTTCGTCACCGGCTGCATCGGCGACGCCGCCCTGGGGCTGGAGATCGCCTATGGCCGGCTCGACATCCCGGATGAGGAAACCGGCGCCCAACTGCTGCGCCGCCTGCGCCGGCCCGACCCGCGCATGACGGTGGGGCCGCGCCTGATCGGGCTCGCCAGCGGCGCGATGGACGTGTCGGACGGGCTGGTGGCCGACCTTGGGCATCTCTGTGAGGAGTCGGGCTGCGCCGCCCTGCTGCGGACCGGCATGGTGCCGCTGTCGGATGCGGCGCGTGACGCCATCGACGGCGACCCCGCCCGGCTGGCGCTGGCCATCACCGGCGGCGACGATTACGAGCTGCTGTTCACCGCCCCGCCCTCGGCGCGGGATGCGCTCGCCGCACTGGCCGCACACAGCGGGGTCGCAATCACCGAGATCGGCGAACTGACGCCCGGCCTGCCCGGCGAGGTCACGGTACTGGACGGCGCCGGAGCCAGCCTGCCGCTGACCCGCCGCGGCTGGGACCATTTCTGACCGCCTGCTCCCCTCCCCCGCTCCTTTAAAGCGCATTGCAATCCGATTTGGATCGCGACGGCGGTCCCGGCCGCCCATGCGGCCGAAGCCCGACCGGCGAATGAGGCCATCTGAATCCAAAGCGAATGCAAATTCGCTTTAAGACAATCGAAAGCATGACCGGCGCAGGGTTCGGCAATTCCGTGTCTGCAAAGGTGTTCCGAGGTGGTCAAGGCCCTGATCGTGCTCGTCCTGGGCATCGTGCTGCTGGGCGGCGCAGGCTTCGGCGGCTGGTTCGTCTACCAAAAGTATTTTACCGAACAGGCGGACGCGCCGCCGAAGAAGGTGGAGCCGCCGCCGAAGCCCCCCACCGCCTTCGTCCGTCTGCCGCCGCTGGTGGTGCCGATGATCGGCCCGTCCCGAGTCGAGCAGTTCGTGACCGTCGTCGTGGCGGTCGAGGTGCGTTTGGACAAGCAGCCGATGGCCCAGGCCAACCAGCCGCGCCTGACCGACGCCTTCCTTACCGCTCTCTATGGGGGCATCGCCGACCAATCGATCCTCAGCGGTGCATTGGTCAATATTCCTGCCGTAAAGGCCAAATTGATCGAGGCCGCCGGCAAAGTCATCGGCAAGGACGCCGTGCAGGACGTTCTGGTTCAGGCGGTTACGCAGCGCAATCTCTGATCCCGCGCCTGTTTTCCTGAAACCCACGCCTGTTGTGCGGCGCAGAATATCGCCACTACCCATAAAGGACAGGTCCGCCTGCCGCCGATTCGTCGCGCCGCCCTGGACCGGGCGACGGTTGCAAAGCGGCGGCACCGAGAGCATGCTTTTTCCGGGAATACTTGCGCCCGACTTCTCCCCCATTTGATTACGGTTGGGAGACAGCCTTTCCTGGGCGCGACCTTGAAATCAATCGGGGGATGCGATGGCTTTAGCGTTCATCGTCATCATCGCCGCCGGCCTGCTCGCGCTGGCCTACGGTTATCGCACCGGAAAAGAAGTCATGGCCGCATCGCCGGGATCGGAGCGGATGCAGGCCATCGCCGCAGCGGTGCAGGAAGGGGCGCGTGCCTATCTGAACCGCCAATACACGACCATCGCCATCGCCGGCGTGGCCCTCCTGGTCATCCTGTGGGTGACGCTGGGCTTTCCGGTGGCCCTGGGCTTCCTGATCGGCGCCGTGCTGTCGGGCAGCGCCGGCTATGTCGGCATGAACGTGTCGGTCCGCGCCAACGTCCGCACGGCGGAAGCGGCGACCAACGGGCTGGCGCCGGCGCTGGACATCGCCTTCAAATCGGGGGCGATCACCGGCATGCTGGTGGTCGGGTTGGGGCTGCTGGGAGTCGGCGGCTATTTCGGCATCCTGACCCTGGTCTACCGCGTCAACGACCCGGTGGAGGTCCGCACGATCCTGGAGGCGCTGGTGGCGCTCAGCTTCGGCGCGTCGCTGATCTCCATCTTCGCCCGGCTGGGCGGTGGCATCTTCACCAAGGGGGCCGACGTCGGCGCCGACCTCGTCGGCAAGGTGGAGGCCGGCATCCCGGAGGACGACCCACGCAACCCGGCGGTCATCGCCGACAATGTCGGCGACAATGTCGGCGACTGTGCCGGTATGGCCGCCGACCTGTTCGAAACCTACGCCGTCACCATCGTCGCCACCATGCTGTTGGCGGCGATTTTCTTTTCTGGCGGCGTGTTGCGGCTGATGCTGGTCTATCCGCTGCTGATCGGCGCGGTGTGCATCCTGGCCTCGGTCGCCGGCACCTTCGCGGTGAAGCTGGGCGCCGACAACGCCATCATGAAGGCGCTGTACAAGGGGCTGATCGTCGCGGCCGGGCTGTCGCTGGTGCTGATCCTGATCGTCACCGCGATCATGTTCGGCTTCACCCGCGCCATCCCGATGGCGGACGGAACCTCGATCAACGGCGTCAACCTGTTCGTCTCGGCCCTGGTGGGCCTGGGCGTCACCGGGCTGCTGGTCTGGATCACGGAGTTCTACACCTCCACCGTCTTCCGCCCGGTGCGCAGCGTCGCCAAGGCGTCGGAGACCGGGCACGGCACCAACGTCATCCAGGGCCTTGCGGTGTCGATGGAATCGACCGCCCTGCCGGTGATCGTCATCTGCGCCGGCATCCTGATCGCCCATGGCCAGGCCGGCGTCTTCGGCATCGGCATCGCCGCGACGACGATGCTGGCGCTGGCCGGCATGGTGGTGGCGCTCGACGCCTATGGGCCGGTCACCGACAATGCCGGCGGCATCGCCGAGATGTCGGACATGCCCGCCAGCATCCGCGTCACCACCGACGCTCTCGACGCCGTCGGCAACACCACCAAGGCGGTGACCAAGGGTTATGCCATCGGCTCCGCCGGTCTGGCTGCGCTGGTCCTGTTCGCCGCCTATGTCCAGGATCTGAGCCATTACTTCCCGAACGTGCCGGTGGAGTTCCGGCTGAACGACCCCTATGTCGTCGTCGGCCTGCTGGTGGGCGGCCTGCTGCCCTATCTGTTCGGCGCCATGGGCATGACCGCCGTCGGCCGCGCCGCCGGTTCGGTGGTGGTGGAGGTGCGCCGCCAGTTCCGCGAGATCCCCGGCATCATGGAGGGCACCGCCAAGCCCGACTACGGCCGGGCGGTGGACATGCTGACCCGTGCCGCCATCAAGGAGATGGTCATCCCCTCGCTGCTGCCGGTGCTGGCTCCGGTGGTTCTGTACATCGTCATCGCCGCCATCGGCGGTCAGGCGGCGGGCTTCGCCGCGCTGGGCGCGATGCTGCTGGGCACCATCGTCACCGGCATCTTCGTCGCCATCTCGATGACGTCGGGCGGCGGCGCCTGGGACAACGCCAAGAAATACATCGAAGAGGGCAACCACGGCGGCAAGGGATCCGACGCCCACAAGGCGGCGGTGACCGGCGATACCGTCGGCGACCCCTACAAGGACACCGCCGGCCCGGCGGTGAACCCGATGATCAAGATCACCAACATCGTGGCGATCCTGCTGCTGGCGATCCTGGCGCAGTTCGGGTGAGGGATCGAGCGGGGGCGGGGCATCGTCATGTGCCCCCCTCCCCCAAAATGCGCTCATACCGGCGGGCCAATGAATTGACCTGCCGTATCGCGTTCAAACGCCACGCAGGCTTTACCGCGCCCATGGGGGCGCGCCGCCGCCGTCGCGGCGCCGGCGAACGCTTGAAAGGTCGGTTCAAGCGTTCGCCGGTATCACATTCCCGGCGAGGCTTCCGGCGCCAGCTGTTCGACGAACTCGTTGAAGTCTGACGCCTCGCGGAAGTCCTTGTAGACGGAGGCGTAGCGGATGTAGGCGACCTGATCCATCGTCTGCAGCGCCTCCATGATCTTCTCGCCGATCTGCTTCGACGGAATCTCGCTTTCGCCGGAGGACTCCAGCTGACGGACCATGCTGTTCACCACCCGGTCGATGCGGTCGGCATCGATCGGGCGCTTGCGCAGCGCGATCCTCATCGACCGCAACAGCTTCTCGCGGTCGAAGGGCTCGCGCTGGCCGTTGCTCTTCACCACCGTCAATTCGCGCAGCTGGACGCGTTCGAAGGTGGTGAAGCGGGCGCTGCAACTGGGACAGAAGCGCCGCCGGCGGATTGCCGAGTTGTCTTCGGTCGGGCGCGAGTCCTTGACCTGGGTATCCTCGTTTCCGCAGAACGGGCAGCGCATCTGTCGATCACCTTGTCGCGTCAGAGGGTGGGATAGATCGGGAACTGGCGGCACAGTCCGCGCACGCGCTCACGCATCGCCGCTTCCACCGCCGTGTTGTCGCCGGAGTTGCTGGCGGCCAGCCCGTCCAGGGTCTCGACGATCATCTCGCCGACCTGGCGGAACTCGGCGGTGCCGAAACCGCGGGTGGTCGCCGCCGGGCTGCCCAGGCGGACGCCGGAGGTGATCATCGGCTTCTGCGGGTCGAACGGCACGCCGTTCTTGTTGCAGGTCATGCCGGCATGCTCCAGGCTGGCTTCCGCCGCCTTGCCGGTCAGGTTCTTCGGACGCAGGTCGACCAGCACGATGTGGCTGTCGGTGCCGCCCGACACGATGTCCAGCCCGCCGTCGATCAGCGTCTTGGCCAGGATCTGGGCGTTGTCGACCACCGCCTGGGCGTAGGTCTTGAACTCCGGACGCAGCGCCTCGGCGAAGGCCACCGCCTTGGCGGCGATGACATGCATCAGCGGACCGCCCTGCAGGCCGGGGAACACCGCCGAGTTGATCTTCTTGGCGATGTCCTCCTTGTTGGTCAGCACCATGCCGCCGCGCGGGCCGCGCAGCGTCTTGTGGGTGGTGGTGGTGACCACGTCGGCGTAGGGGAACGGGTTCGGATAGACGCCGCCGGCGATCAGGCCGGCATAGTGGGCGATGTCCACCATGAAGATGGCTCCCACCTCGTCCGCGATGGCGCGGAAACGCTCATAGTCGAGAACGCGCGGATAGGCGGAGCCGCCAGCGATGATCAGCTTCGGCTTGTGCTCGCGGGCCAGCGCCTCGACCTGGTCGAAGTCGATCAGGTGGTCGTCCTTGCGCACGCCGTACTGCACGGCCTTGAACCACTTGCCCGACATGTTCGGCGCGGCGCCGTGGGTCAGGTGGCCGCCGGCGGCCAGCGACATGCCCAGGACGCAGTCGCCCGGCTGCAGCAGGGCCAGCAGAACCGCCTGGTTCGCCTGGGAGCCGGAGTTGGGCTGCACGTTGGCGAAGTCGCAGCCGAACAGCTTGCAGGCGCGCTCGATGGCCAGGTTTTCCGCCACGTCGACGAATTCGCAACCGCCATAGTAACGCTTGCCCGGATAACCCTCGGCATACTTGTTGGTCAGGACCGAGCCCTGCGCCTCCAGCACCGCCTGCGAGACGATGTTCTCGGAGGCGATCAGCTCGATCTGCTCCTGCTGGCGGACCAACTCGTCGCGAACCGCGCGGGCCAGTTCGGGATCGGTCTCGGCGAGCGAGGCGGCGAAGAAGCGGCCGATCTCGGCGGTGTTGCTGCTGGTCATGGCGGAAGATTCCTCATCGAAGGACATGAAGCGGTCCGGGCGGCCCGGACGGGCGGCTTCCATACTGGTCGGTCCGGGTTCTGTCGCGCCCCGGTTGCGGGCCTCTGCGGCCGAATGCTGGGCCAGGAAAGGGCGGCGCCGGCGGCGCTCAGCCCATCTTGGCGATGCGGCGGCTGTGGCGCTCGCCGCCTTCGAATTCGGCCTTGAGAAAGGCGTCCACGCAATCCTTGGCGATTTCCGGCCCGATGATGCGCGCGCCCAGTGCGATCACGTTGGCGTCGTTGTGCTCGCGCGACAGGCGCGCGGTGGTGACGTCATGGACCAGGGCGGCGCGGATGCCGGGATGGCGGTTGGCGGCGATGCTGATGCCGATGCCGCTGCCGCAGATCAGCACGCCCCGCTGCGCCCGGCCGTCGGTGACGGCGGCGGCCAGCGCCGCGGCGAAATCCGGGTAATCGACCGAAGCCGGACCGTCGGTGCCGAGATCGAGGACGGTGTAGCCGGCGGCCTCCAGTTGCCGGGCGATCTGAGCCTTCAGCTCGTAGCCGGCGTGATCGGAGGCGAGTGCCACAGTGCTGACGGTCATGACGACGGAAACTCCGGTGCGTGCGGTAGCGGATGCGGTGATGGGCGAAGCGGCGAAAAGACGCCCGTACCCTACCAGATGTCGGTGCAAACCGCCACAGCCACACCATGACATGGATGCATGGCTAGGATCGGGCCGGGGGCGTCCCGCTTGCCCAGGCGTGCCGCCCCGCCCCGCCCCGCCCCGCCGGCCTCGATCGGCCCCGTGCGGCGCGGCAATCGACTCCCGCAAAAGTTGTTGCCCTGTTTTCACCCCTTCGTCGCCGAATCGTGGAAGCAAGGGAAATAGCCGATTCGTTATAGGATTGCGAAATCAGTCAATTGCCGCATCCCTGTCTTCGGAAAATCGCAAGCCGGTCCTTACTAGACGCGCCTTAAAGCCGCGACACAGCCACGACGCGACGACGGTTTTCAGCGAAAGCTGATTTACGCCTTGCTCCTTTGTTCTGAATCGCAAGAGCAACTGATTTGACGCTTGCCGGAATTATATTGACACTCAAATCACGGTATGCAACTTGGTTCGTACGGACAAATGAAAATGCCAGGACACAGTGCAATGAGCGACCAGCTTCGCGCCGATGTACCGGACAATGCGCTGCTGCGGATGACCGCCGACATCGTATCGGCGTATGTCAGCAAGAACGTGTTGCCTGCTCAGCAAATCCCCGACGTGATCAATACGGTCTACTCGTCGCTGACCGGACTGAATGGTCAGCCCCGCGAGGTCGCGGCGGAACCGCTGAAGCCGGCCGTTCCGATCCGCAAGTCGGTGACGCCCGAATACATCGTCTGCCTGGAAGACGGGAAGAAGTTGAAGATGCTGAAGCGGCATCTTCGTTCGACCTACAACATGTCGCCGGACGAATACCGCGCCCGCTGGGGACTTCCGGCGGACTATCCGATGGTCGCGCCGAACTATGCGGCGCAGCGTTCGGAATTTGCCAAGCGCATCGGCCTGGGCCGCAGTTCCGGCCGCCAGACCCGCCGCAAGGCCGGTTGAACGAGAGTGAGTCCGTATGCAACGCGGACCGGTCCCCGCCGGGATCAGGTCCGTGTGCGTGTTCGGCCGGTACAGGCCATATCGGATTGATTGAAGACGCGTCCGGCCCTCACGGTCGCCGAAGGCCGGCGTCAAAAGCCGGCCCGGTGTTCGGGCCGGCCCGGGCGGTGGACGGTACGCCTCAGTCGGCGCAGCCCTTCCGGCCCGACAGGCGGCAGTTGAAGCGGTCGACATTACGGCTCAACTCGCGCCCCGTGGCGATATTCTCGTCATTCAGGCAGTTCAGGTAGGCCATCGTCTTGTCGACATACTCCTTCACTTCGCCCTGACAGGACGACATCCTGTCGGCGCTGACGAAGGTGTCGCGATCGTCCATGCACAGCGGAACTCCCGGCTTCAGGCAGCCGGCGGCGGGCGTCGTCGGCTGGGGAGCCGTGGCCGGGCCGGCCTGCTTGTCGCCGGACCGCGTTCCCGCCTGCCCGCCATGACCTTGACCACCATGTCCCTGTGCGATCTGGGCGCCGGCATTCGGCCCTCCGCCCGGCTGCGCCGGCCCGGCGGCGGTCGCCGCCTGGGAAGCCAGCAGGGTTGCCGCCAGCGCCGTCGACAAGAGTGACACGCGCAGGAAAGCCGTCACACGAACCATTGCCTCGATCCTCTGGTGTTTCGGTCCTTTGCTCCGGAGGCCAGCCGGCCCCGCAAGGCCGGTCCGGAAGCGATCCGCCCAAATCCGCCGATCACGAGCCGAAGGAACGGCCCGAACGGACGGCGCGGAAGAACGTTCTTCTTATGCGCCATTCGTTCAGCGATGCGCGGTTCTACAAGCGTTACACCCCCTGCGCCAGTGCCAACGGGCAGGCATAGGTCTACTGTCGGGGTCGAGCGGTTCGCTCTACGACCGGCAGTCCGGCGTAACAGCTTGGACCGTCGGCGGGGGTATGCCGGCGCTCACCATCAGCAAAGCCAGACTTCGATCCGCGCCGCCCGGTTCCGACCGGCGGCGCGTTTTCTTTTCCCGATCCCGGATCCGGCTCTCCGGCCCCCCTTGACGGTCAGTAGAGCCCGCCCGGCCGCGTCTTGGTGCCCGGCTTCTGGCCCGGCGCCGGCTTGCTCTCCTTGCTCTGGGCCTCCTTGTTCTGGACAAAGCGCAGTTTGTTGATCGCCGTCCGCTTCAGCAGTTCCTGGCTGCCGGTCGCCGGACCGGCCACCGTCACCTCCACGCCGGTCTGGGCATCGATGGCGGTGACCCGCAGATAGCTGCCGACCCGCTGGAACTCGAACAGGACCTCGCCGTCCCCATTTCCCGCCGTCATATCAATTCTCCTTCGGCGCCCATTCGCCTGCCCTTCCGTCGGTCCCTTCGCCCGATGGGCAGTCTCCGTTGGAAACTGCAACACCCGGCTGTCGCCGCTGTTCTCCACGCTGCCGATCCGGCGCGCAGGAGTTCCCCGCTCCGCAAAGACCCGCCGGACGGACATTCATAGCGAGGAAGGACCGTCACCATGGCTGCCAAGACGATGCAGGATCTGCTGATCGAGGATCTCCGCGACATTTACCACGCCGAGAAGCAGATCACGAAGGCCCTCCCCAAGATGATCAAGGCCGCCCATTCCGAACAGCTCCGCAAGGCCTTCGAAGCCCATCTCGAACAGACCCACGGCCAGGTCGAGCGGCTGCAGCAGGTCTTCGAGGAACTGGACACCCGCCCCCGCGGCAAGCATTGCGACGCGATGGAGGGGCTGATCAGCGAAGCCCAGGAAATCCTCGAAATGGGCCTCGCCCCGGAGGTGCAGGACGCCGCCCTGATCGCCGCCGCCCAGAAGGTGGAGCATTACGAGATCGCCAGCTACGGCACGCTGCACGCCTATGCCACCGCCTGCGGCCTGGACAAGGTCGCGCAACTGCTGGACGAGACACTTCAGGAAGAGAAGGACACCGACTCCCTGCTGAACAAGCTTGCCATCGGCGACGTGAACAAGAAGGCCATCGCCGCCAGCGGCAAGAAGGCCGCCTGACGAAAGCAGCCTGACGAAAGCAGCCTGACGAACGCCGGCAGGCCGTGACCAATCGCACCCGGGCCGCCCGCCGGCCCGGGCCGCGGTTGCAACGCCCGTGCGGGACCGGTAGCATCCAGGGCTGTCCGGTTCTTCGCGGTGTCTTGCCATGCGTGGCCTTCTGCCTGCCTGCCCCTCCCCCCACCCCCATCTTTCAGCGGCGCGCTTCGCCCTGTACCTGTTTTTGACGCTGGCTGGCATCCTGACGGCCATTTTGCCGGCATCCGCGGCCGAAGGAGCGCCGGGCGCCCTGCCTCCGTCGGTACGGATCAAGCCGCTGCTGGTTCCGGTGGTGAACGGGGGCCGGATCGAGAAATACACCCAGGTGGAGGTGAACCTGGAGATCGGCGACGCTCTGCGGCTGGGCGAGGTGCAGTTGAGCATCCCCCGCCTGCACGACGCCGTGCTGACCGCCATCTACAAGGGCATCGACGAGGGCTGGATCGTCCGCGGCAACATCGCCAACGTCCCGGCCCTGCGCCGCCGCATCGACGAATCGATGGTCGCCATGTTCGGCAAGGACGTGGTCACCCGCATCCTGATCACGCCGATCGCACGCCAGTCTTCGCTGCAGTAACCTGCTTGCAACGTTTTTCCTTCAAGAAAGAGGATCGAGTCGTCATGGCCGTCGTCTTCGTCGCGCGCAGCGCCGCCCTGACCAAATGGGCGTCCGACGTCGGACAGGGAAAGCACATCTTCAAGCTGGGCGTCGCGGAGGACGAGGCGGCGGTCAAAACCGCCGTCGCCGCCGGCTGGGGCGGCGAGACCGACTGGAAGCTGATCGCCTCCCAGGAGATCGACGGGCTGGACGAGGAAACCGCGCTGACCCGGCTCGGGCGGCGCGAGAAGGTGATCGACCCCACCTATTATCCGCGGCTGAAGGGTGCCGCCGGCGTCTTCCGCATCGCCCTGACCAATGTGCAGAACAGCCTGCTGGTCGCCAGGGCGATGACCGCCGACGAGCCGCTGACCGAAATCAAGGTCAAGCCCAAGGACATCGCCGACTACATGATCCGCAACGCGATCGCCTGACCCGCAGCCGTCCCGATGTCCAATCCGCACATCCGCCGCGTCGCCTTCGACGCGCTCGGCCTTCGCGAACTCCATGACCTGTTGGCCCTGCGCAGCCGGGTGTTCGTGGTCGAGCAGGCCTGCCCCTACCCCGACATCGACGGCCGCGATCCCGGCGCCCTGCACCTGATCGCCAGCGATGCGTCCGGCGCCATCGTCGGCTGTGCCCGTTGCCTCGATCCTGAAGAGCCTGATGACGGGGGCCGGGATGCCCCGGTCTCCTTCGGACGGCTGGCGGTCGATCCGTCACAGCGCTCCACCGGGCTGGGGCGGGCGCTGGTCGCCGAAGCCTTGGCGGTGCTGGCGGAGCGCTGGCCGAAGCGCGACGTGGTCATCGGAGCCCAGGAGCATCTGGAGCGCTTCTACGGCGGTTTCGGCTTCGTCCGCATCACCGAGCCCTACGACGACTTCGGAATTCTCCACATCGACATGCGGCTGCGCCGCTGATCCATCGCTGTCGCCAAATCGATGCGACACTATGACCTACCCATACCACTGTACCGCAAGTAACGGCTCCTGACGCATCGGGACGGCGCCGGGCCGTTGCCGCCGCTTCACTTGGAAAACTGGTATAGCCTCTAAGGTATAGTCCGAAGATTTCGGCATACGCGGAATTTTCGATGATCGGAACGTAAGCCGCCGACGTATCAGACGGAACATTCGATCGGGCTACCCATTAACCCGATCGGATGGAATTCCTCGGGCGGGGCGATTGACCGCGCACGCAAGCAGCCCAACCGGTCACATGAGGCGGAACACGATGTCCTGGTTCACCAACCTTCGTATCGGCGGCAAGCTCCTGGCCGCCTTTGCTGCCCTGATCGCCATCACCGGCATCATCAGCGTCGCCAATTACGCCACCCTTTCCTCGATCCAGGCGTCCATCGGCTGGACGCTGCACACCTACCGGGTCCTTCAGACGACCGACGCGGCGCTGATGGCGATGATCGATCAGGAAACCGGCCTGCGCGGCTATCTGGTCAGCGGCGACGAGGCGTTCCTGGACCCCTACCGCAAGGGCGCCCAGGCCTTCGACCGTTACCTGGCGGAGGTGAAGTCCATGACCGCCGACAATCCGCAGCAGCAGGCCCGGTTGGAGGAACTGCGCAAGCACGCCGAAACCTGGCGTCTGACCGTGGCCGAGAAGGAGATCGCTCTGATGTCCAAGGCCGAAACGCGCGAGGAAGCCCGCGCGATGGAAGCCAAGGCGATGGGCAAGTCGTCGATGGACGGCATCCGCGCGCTGGTGGTGCAGATCGAGGATGCCGAACGCGCGCTGCTGGAGGAGCGCTACGCCGAGCAGCGGTCCGCCTTCTCCACCGGCTACACCACCGCCATCGTCGGCGCGCTCGCCTCCATTCTGGTCGCCGCCGCTTCCGGGATGCTTCTGCGTGGCGCCATCGCCAGCCCGATCGTCGCCATGACCGCCGTGATGAGCCGGCTGGCCAACGGCGACCGGTCGGTCGAGGTTCCCGGCATCGGCCGCCGCGACGAGGTCGGCGCCATGGCCGACGCCGTCGACGTGTTCAAGCGCAACGCCATCGAGGCCGACCGCCTCGCCACCATCCAGCGCGCCGAGGAGGAGGCCAAGGCCCGCCGCGCCGCCCGCCTGGAGGAACTGACGCGGGCATTCGAAAACAATGTGACCGCGGTGGTCCAGAGCCTGTCGGGCGCCGCCACCCAGATGCAGCAGTCGGCCGGCACGCTGACCACCACCGCGGACGAGACCAACCGCCAGAGCACCACGGTGGCCTCGGCGGCAGAGCAGGCCTCCGCCAATGTCCAGACCGTCGCCGCGGCGGCGGAGGAGCTGTCCTCCTCCATCGCCGAGATCGGCCGTCAGGTTTCGCAATCGACCCGCGTCGCCGAACAGGCGGTCAGCGGCGCCGGACACGCCAACACCGTCGTCTCCAGCCTTGCCGAAGGCGCGCAGAAGATCGGCGAGGTGGTCGATCTCATCAACAACATCGCGGCGCAGACCAATCTGCTGGCGCTGAACGCGACCATCGAGGCCGCGCGCGCCGGTGAAGCGGGCAAGGGCTTCGCCGTGGTGGCGAGCGAGGTGAAGAGCCTCGCCAACCAGACGGCGAAGGCCACCGAGGACATCACCGGCCAGATCGCCACCATTCAGGGCGCCACCCGCGAGGCCGTCGCCGCCATCGACGGAATCGGCCGCATCATCACGGAGATCAGCCAGATCTCCGCGACCATCGCCTCGGCGGTGGAGCAACAGAGCGCCGCGACCCAGGAGATCAGCCGCAACGTCCAGGAAGCGGCCCAGGGCACCCAGCAGGTGACCAGCAACATCGTCGGCGTCACCCGCGCCGCCGGCAACACCGGCCGCGCCGCCGGCGAGGTCCGCAGCGTCGCCGACCATCTGAGCAGCGAATCCGCCCGGCTGCGCCAGGAGGTGGAGAGCTTCCTGGGCGGGGTGAAGGCGGCGTGAAGCATCGGGGGAGCGGGTGCTTTTGCCCCCTCCCCATCCCTCCCCCGCCCTCGGCCGGCCGGCGGCCGGTCGGATGGAGCGGGAGAGTTAAGGGGGTGAATTTCGTCCCCCTACCGGCTCAATGCGACAGCAGCAGCGGCACCGGGCAGGTGCGCAGGACGTGGCGGGTGCCGCTGCCGCGATGCAGGAACGGGAAGCCATAATGGCCGTGGGCGCCCATCACCAGCAGGTCGGCGCCGGTGTCCATGGCACGGGCCAGCAGCGCGTCCATCGCGCCGATGTCGGTGACGGTGAAATGGGTCTGCTCCGCCGTCACGCCGTGGAAGGCGAGATGGTCGAGCAGCCCGACCCGCGGCGCCTCCGGCGCGGAGCTGGATGCGTGGGTCAGAACCGTGATCACCGTCACCTCGTCGGCCTTCTCCAGCATCGGCATGGCGTCGGACAGGGCGCGGGCGGCCTCACGCTCGGCGTTCCAGGCGACGGCGATGCGCTTGCCGATCACCGGGAAGCGGCCGGCATAGGGAACGACCAGAACCGGACGGCCGGAATTCAGCACCACCTGCTCGTTCAGCTCCTCGGGCGCCGCCTGCGATCCAGCCTCGCGGTCGTACTGGCCCAGCACCGTCAGGTCGGCGAAGCGCGACCAGATGATGACCTCGCGGATGACGTGGTTGTATTCGCCATGGGTCAGGCCGTGCCACTGGCCCTGAAGACCGGCCGCCGCCAGCTTCTCCCGGAACAGCGCCTCGCTGCGCGATGCCGTCTCGGCCAGATGGTCGCTGGACCGGCGGGCGATCACGCTGGTGGCGTTGCGGTCGCCCTGCGCGAACAGCCCGCGCAGGAAAGCGCCGTGGCGTTGCGCCAGCGCGACGGCGGCGTCGAGGCGGGTCTCGACATGCGGGCCGCCGTCGAGGTGGACGAGGATGTGCTTGTAGGTCATGCGGGCCCTCCCGGAAGGAAATGCGATGTCTTTCGACGTCTGCCGTTCTCCGCCGGACCGATGAGGGGCCAGGCGGATTGTTTCACATGCATCATGTTTAACCGGGCGGCCCCCGTCCAGCCTGCGGTGAGCGGCCTGCGGTGAAAAGCCGCATGTGGACCGCCGATGCGGCCGCCGCCCGGTCAGGCGTCGCGGAACCGTCCGTAGGTGTAGTGCGCGGCGCAGGCCCCCTCGGCCGAAACCATGCAGGAGCCCATCGGGTTCTCCGGCGTGCAGACCGTGTCGAACAGCTTGCAGTCGACCGGCCGCTTCACGCCGCGCAGAATGGCGCCGCAATCGCAGCCCTTGTGGTCGGGAACGCTCGCCCCGGCGATGGGGAAGCGCCGTTCGGCATCGAAGGCGGCATAGGCGTCGCGCAGCTTCAACCCGCTGTGCGGGATGCTGCCCAGGCCGCGCCATTCGAAGGACGGGCGCGTCTCGAAGATTTCGGCCACCAGCGCCTGCGCCTTGCGGTTGCCGTCGGCGGTGACGGCGCGGGTGAACTGGTTCTCCACCTCCGCCCGCCCGTCGTTGATCTGGCGAACCAGCATCAGGATAGACTGAAGGACGTCCAGCGGCTCGAATCCGGAGATCACCACCGGCTTGCCATGCACCGCCGCGGCCGGAGCATAGGCTTCCGAGCCGATGACGACCGACACATGGGCCGGCCCGACGAAGCCGTCCAGCGACAGCCCTTCCTCCGTGCCCGAAAGGATGCCCTGGATGGCCGAAGGGGTCAGCACATGGTTGCAGAAGACGGAGAAGTTGGTCAGCCCCTGCGCCGCCGCGGCCCGCACCGCCAGCGCGGTGGGCGGGGTCGTCGTCTCGAAACCGATGGCGAGGAACACGACCTGCCGGCCCGGATTCTCCGCGGCGATGCGCAGCGCGGCGTCGGCCGACACCACCATGCGGACGTCGGCGCCCTGCGCCTTGGCCTTCAGCAGGCTGAGCCGCCCCGAACCGGGCACGCGCATGACGTCGCCATAGGTGCACAGCGTCACCTCCGGCCGGCGGGCCAGCGCGATGGCGTCGTCGATCCGCCCCACCGGCAGAACGCAGACCGGGCAGCCCGGCCCATGGATCATGCGGACATTGCCCGGCAGCAGGTCGGGGATGCCGTAGCGGGAGATGGCGTGGGTGTGCCCGCCGCAGAACTCCATCAGATGATAGGAGCGGTCGGTCCGCACCTCCCGCGCGATTGCGGCGGCGACGTTGCGGGCAAGGACCGGATCACGGAACTCATCGACATACTTCATGGGCGCTCCCTCTGCCCGGCCATTTCACCCGCAACACTGACCATCCGCGTTGATACGGATCAAGGGTGGTGCGCGCGGCTTGCGGGGGGAGCCTTCTGGAAATGCGGCCGTCCTCAGGCCTCGACCGGCTCCCGGTCCTTCAACGCCTCCCAGATCGCGTCGAACTCCGCATGGCGGGCGGCGAACAGGGAGAGCAGGCGGGGGTCGAAATGCACCTTGGGATCCAGCCGGTCGTCGCCGTTCAAGAGGATGTCCACCGTCTTCTCATGGCTGAAGGACGGCTTGTAGGGGCGGGCGCTGCGCAGCGCGTCGTAGCAGTCGGCGATGGCGACGATGCGGGCGGCGAGCGGGATCTCCTCCCCCTTCAGCCCGCGGGGATAGCCGGTGCCGGCCCACTGCTCGTGATGGCACAGCGCGATTTCCGCGGCCATCTTCAGCCGGTCGGACGCGATCAGGATGTCGTGGCCGTAAATGGGGTGGCGCTTCATCTCCGCCAGTTCGCGTTCGTCCAGCCGGCCCTTCTTGTGCAGGACCGCCTGATCGACGCTCATCTTCCCGACATCGTGCAGGGCGGCGGAAAAGCGGATTTCCTTGCAGAAGGCGCGGCTGCAGCCGGCCCAGCCGGCCAGAGCATAGGAGTATTCGTTGACGCGCAGGATGTGGTTGCCGGTCTCCTCGTCATGCACCTCGGCGGCGCGGGCCAACAGGTTGACCGACACCATGAATGCGCGCTCCGTCTCCGCCTGGAGTTCGGCGACGCGGCGGCGCTCCTTGGTGAGGGCGCGGTTGCGTTCGGTCAGCCGTTCCAGGGTCGCGGCGCGCTCCAGGACACGGCCGACGATATGGTTGACCGGTGCGATCATCTGCTCGTGCTCCGGCAGGAAGATCGGTTCCCCCTCTTCCCCCGGCACGGGCCGCCGGTTGATCAACTGCACCACCCCGATGGGGCGGTCGTGAGCTCCCTTCAACGCAAAGGTCATGATCGAGCGGGTGCGGAAGCCGGTGCGCTGGTCGTAGGCGGGATTGAAGCGGTAGGGCCGCTCCTCCGGGATCGCGTAGGCGTCGTCCAGCAGCAGGGTCTCGCCGGTGGACGCGACATAGCCGACGATGGAGGTCTGGTCCACCGGGACCGTGAACAGCGCGGATTTGGCTCTGATCACGTCATTCTGGGCGCTGACCGCCTCCAGATGCCGGTGCCGCCCCTGCCCGCGCAGCATGAAGACCGTTCCGGCCTCCGCCCCCGTCACCTCGCGGCATTTGCGCAGCACGCGGTCGCTCAGCGCGCGGAGCGACTGGTCCGGCGCGCTTTCGATGAATTCCATGAACTGGACGACCAAACTCACTGCGCGCCCTCCCTCCGCTACGCGAACAGATTACTCCATTTGCCGCGCGCCGCAGAAGAGGCTTGAATTTTAGATAATCGCGATATGATCACAGGAAGACGACCGGGGACCGCCGTTCAGAGCGGCATCCAGCCGCCGGCCCACAGCCAGACCGCCGCCACCGCCATCGACAGCAGCGCCATCGGCACGCCGCAGCGGGCATGTTCGACGAAGCCCAGCCGGACGCCCGCTGCCGCCGCCCGCTCCGCCACGATGATGTTGGCGAGGCTCCCCGGCAGCAGCAGGTTGCCGGCCAGCGTCGACAGCAGCGCCAGCCCGTAGAGTGCCCCTTCCGGCGGGCTTGGCCAGGCGGCCAGCAGCAGGATCACCGCCGGCACGTTGCCGATGCTGTTGCTGCCGGCGAGCGCCAGCGGCACCATCACCGCCAGCCGGTCGGGCAGCCACCCCGCCGCCTGGAGGTCGCCGACCAGCGCCGCCGGGATGCCGGTCAGGCCCAGCGCATGGTTGATGGCGAACAGCGCCGCGAACAGGATCAGCAGGTGCCAGTCCACCATGCCCAGCATGTCGCGGCTGGCCATGCGCCGGCTGACCATCATCACGCCGGCCACCAGCAGAACCGCGTGTTCCTGCGGGATGTCGCGGGTGAACAGCACCAGCAGCACCAGCGTCGCCGCCACCGCCTTGCCCAGTTGCCAGCGGTCGAGGGGAACCGGCGCCACCGGCACCGTCCCGCCCGTTCCCGCGTCCTCGGGCTCGCCGAAGCGGCCGCGCCAGACCAGCCAGACCGTGACGTAGACGATCAGCATGGCGGCCAGAGCCGGCACGCCGCAGACGGCCAGGAAATGCCAGAAATCGAGATGCCCGACCTGCCCGATCAGGATGTTCTGCGGGTTGCCGATCACCGTCGCCGCCGATCCGGCATTGGCCGCCCCGGCCAGCGCGATCAGATAGGGCCGCGGGTCCAGCTTGCGCGCCAGCAGGCCCACGCACAGCATCGGCGTCATGGCGAAGACCACCACGTCGTTCGCCAGCACCGCCGACAGCCCGCCGGCGACCAGCACGATCACCGCCAGCAGCCGCGCCGGCGACCGCGCCGCCTGCGCCACCTTCAGCGCGCACCAGTCGTAGAAGCCGCTGCCGGCATATTGCGCCGACAGGATCATCAGCCCCAGCAGGATGAAGATGGTCGGAAAATCGACCGCCTCCACCAGTTGCTCGGTGTCGAGCGCCCCGGTCGCCAGCAGCAGGATGGCGGCGACCAGCGCGATGCCGGTGCGGTCGATGCTGAGACCGGGAAAGCGGCCCAGCGCCATGCCCAGATAGGTGGCGCCGAACAGGATCAGGATCGTGGCGGTCATTCTGGCGGGGGCATTCAGTCCAGGGAGATCGTCGTGCCCTCGCGCGCGGCGAAGCAGTTGGGGAACTCCGCCTTCGCAGCGGCTTCGATCCGTTCCATGGTGGCGTCGTCATGGTCGGGATCGTGGTGGAACAGGCCCAGCGTCTTCACATGGGCGGCGCGGGCGATGCGCACCGCCTCCATCCAGGTGGAATGGCCCCAGCCGACGCGCTGCGCCCACTCGTCGTCGGTGTAGGTCGAATCGTAGAGCAGCAGGTCGACCCCATCCACCAGGTTCAGGATGTTGCGGTCGGGATGGTCCGGCACATGCTCGGTGTCGGTGACATAGGCGAGCGAGCGGCCCTGATACTCGATGCGGTAGCCGGTGGCGCCGTCCGGGTGGTTCAGCGCCGCCGTGTGGATGCGCACCCCGCCCTCCAGCTTGAAGCTGTGGCCGGGCGGCACTTCCAGGAAGCTGAGGTCGCCGCCCATGGTGCGCAGCGGCACCGGGAACAGCGGCCGTTCCATCTGGCGGGCCATCACCGATTCGATGTCCGGGCCGCCGGCGAGATGGCCGGAGATCACCCGCAGGCCGAAGCCCTTGGTGTAGGCCGGCGCGAAGAACGGAAAGCCGCTGATATGGTCCAGATGCGTGTGGCTCAGCAGCAGTGTGGCGCCGGTCACTCCCTCGGCCAGCAGCTTGCGCCCCAGCGCGCGCAGCCCGGTTCCCGCGTCGATGATGATGCATTGGCTGCCGGCCCGCACCTCGACGCAGGAGGTGTTGCCGCCGAAGCCCAGATGCGAGGCCATCGGGCAGGGAATCGTGCCGCGCACGCCCCAGAAGGTAACCGTGAAGCCCATTCCCCCCGCCTCCAGAGCGCCGGTCCGCGCCGTCTCGACCCCTTTTACCGGCGAAGTTTACCGCGATTCAATGCCATGTACACGATGGTGCATGTTCGGCAAGTGGAGACGCGGGGGAAATGGTCCTTGACCTCACACCTTGTAGGCCAGCCGCAGCCCGCCCCAATGACGGCCTCGCACCGTGACGGGCGCGGAAACGTCCTTCATCAGGACATATTTCCCGCCGCCCATGTCGCGGCGGTAGGTCTGCAGCAGGAAAGGCTTGCTGTTGCGGCCGGCGGCCAGACCGACCCGGTCGTTGAAGATCCGCCGGTTGCGGCAGTTGGCGGCGTTCCACACCGGATCGCGCCCCTGCGGCTGGCTGAATTGCCGGTTGTGGGTGGGCAGATAGCCGTTGTCGTCCACCGCCACGCAGAAGACGATCCGGCCGTTGGAGGACAGCACCGGCTCCTGGATGCCGGGCAGCAGGCGGTCGCACAGCTGGGTGTAGCGGGTCGTCACCTGCTGGGGATTCGAGCCGGGGACCGGCTGGTAATTGCGGTCGAACAGGTCGGCCTCGCTGATGTCGCCGCGGGCAAGCGCCTCCTCGAAGGCGGTGGACACCTTGGCGGCGGCGTCCTTCACCGCGGCGATGAAGGGGGTATCGACCGTCTCGATGTTCAGTTCGGCGGTGATGCCGATCAGCCGCTCGCTCATGCCGACCAGATTGTTCACCCGGTCGCGGGCCTGGGCGAGGTTGTCGCTGGACAGCTTCACCCCGGCGGCCAGATCGGTGATCTCGTGTTCCAGCTCGCCACAATTGGCGCCGATCTCGGCAGAGGCGGCGTCGATCTTGTCGGTTTCGCCGTTCAGCTCGCGCATGGCGCGGCCCACCGTCTCGATCACCGTGCCGATGGCCGTCGTGCCCTCGCTGACCGCGCGGGCCTTGGCTGCGCTGGCGGCACTCTCCGCCATCAGGCGCTGTGCCTGCTCGTTGAGGTATTTCAGCGTCGCGTCGATCTCGGTCGTCGCTTCGCTGGTCTTGGTGGACAGCGACTTCACCTCGTTGGCGACCACGGCGAAGCCGCGCCCGGCGTCACCGGCGCGTGCCGCCTCGATGGTGGCGTTCAACGCCAGCAGGTTGGTCTGCTTGGCGATGGTGAAGATCTCCTTGGCGACCTTGCCGACGCGCTCCAGCGCATCGCGCAGCCCGGCGATCTGCCCCTCGATCCCCGTCACCGAGGACACCAGCGCATGGATGTCGGACAGTGACCGCTGCACCCTGTCGTGCGAGCTGTCCACCTCCTGGCGGGCCTGCTCCGTGACCGACCGCGCGACCGCCGACGCTTCGGAGATGCGCTGCGTGCTGCGGGTCATCTTGGCGCCGGTTTCCCGCAACTGCGAGAAGACCTCCGACTGGTGGGTGACGCGGGCGTTCACATCCTCGATGTGGCCGGCGATGTCCGCGATCTCGATGCCGAGATTGCCGGCTTCCGTCGCGATGTCCGCGATCAGATGCGGCCGAAGCGTAAAGCTTCCATCCATTTTGCCCACCATTCTTTCTGTTTTGTAACCGAGCGCTTTCTCCCGAGCACTATTATTGCGCATTTGAGACATATTTGCAACGGAGCGGAGGTTCGAAGCGGACTCAGGCACCCCTGTCCTTTGGTAGGATAGCTTTAGGGAAAAT
The DNA here is from genome assembly GCF_003233655.1 of Azospirillum ramasamyi. Lineage (NCBI taxonomy): Bacteria > Pseudomonadati > Pseudomonadota > Alphaproteobacteria > Rhodospirillales > Azospirillaceae > Azospirillum > Azospirillum ramasamyi. The sequence goes on along the minus strand of NZ_CP029829.1, from coordinate 678,150 downwards.
CGCGCACTTCGATTGTGACAAACGGAGGATTATCACGAAATGCGGGATGTACCGCAACGCAGCCTCCCATCGCGGGAAAAAGCCAGAAAAAACCTCCCGGAAACCCCGAAGGCTCGCGGTCAGCCGGCGATCCTGTTGTCCAGCCGGTCGTCGGCCAGTCCGGCGGGCTCCTGATGGACGATCACCTCGGCGTGGTCGAAAGCCTCCCGCAGCCGCCGCTCCACCCGGTCGGCGATCTCGTGCGCCGCGGTCAGGGTCAGGCTGCCGTCCAGCTCCAGATGCAGCTCGATGAAGCAGCCGATACCGGCGTTGCGGGTGCGCAGGTCGTGCAGGCCGCGCACCCCCGGCTCGGCCCGCGCCAGCGCCACGATGCGGTCGCGCTCCTCCTGCCCCAACTCGCGGTCCATCAGGACGTCCAGCGCGTCGCGCGCCACGCCGCGGGCGCCGTTCAGCAGGAACAGGGCGATGCCGAAGCCGAACAGCGGATCGACGATGGTGAGCCCCGTCGCCTGGGTCAGCAGGATGGCGACGATGACGGCGCTGTTCATCAGCAGGTCGCCGGCATAATGCAGCCGGTCGGCCCCGATGGCGACGGAGCCGGTGGCCACATGCACCCGGCGCTGGAAGGTGATGAGAGCGCCCGTCAGCACGATCGACAGCAGCATGACGGCGACGCCGACCGTTCCCTCGGCGATCGGCTCCGGCCGCAGGATGCGCCGCACCGCCTCCACGCTCAGCAGCACGGCCGAGCCGGCGATGAAGGCGGCCTGGGCCAGCGCCGCCAGCGCCTCCGCCTTGCCATGGCCATAGCGGTGATCGGCATCGGCGGGCCGCAAGGCCTGACGCACCGCCAGCAGCGTCACCAGCGACGCCATCAGGTCGGTGCTCGAATCGATCAGCGACGACAGGATGCTGACGGAATCGGTCAGCAGATACGCCGCCAGCTTCGCCGCGATCAGGGTGGCGGCCACCGTCACGCTGGCATAGGTGGCCCGGCGGCGCAGGCGGTCCGCCCGAGCGGCGCTGTCCAGGTTTTCGCTCACGACCTGCCTCTGTTGAGGGCCGGTTTCAGGGCCACTTTCAGGGATAAAGCCGCTCGGTCGTCCAGCCCGGCGGGGTCGCGTCCGTCGCCTCGGCGGCCCGGCGGTAGACCAGCCGGTCGTGCAGACGGAAGGGCCGGTCGCGCCAGAACTCGATGCGCGACGGCAGGACGCGGAAACCGGTCCAGTACGGCGGGCGCGGCACGGTGCCGATGGCGTATTTGGCGGCGAACTGGGCCACGCGCTTCTCCAGCTCCCACCGGCCCTCCAGCGGGCGCGACTGCTGCGAGGCCCAGGCGCCGATGCGGCTTTCGCGCGGGCGGCTTTCGAAATAGGCGTCGGCCTCGGCGTCGCTCACGACCTCCACCGGCCCTTCGACCCGCACCTGCCGGCGCAGGGACTTCCAGTGGAAGCACAGGGCGGCGTTCCGATTCGCGAGCAGTTGCTCGCCCTTCCGGCTTTCGGTGTTGGTGTAGAAGACGAAACCGCGCGGATCGACGCCCTTCAGCAGCACCATGCGCACCGACGGGATGCCGGCGGCATCGGCGGTCGCCAGCGCCATGGCGTTGGGGTCGTTGGGCTCGCTCTGCTCGGCCTCCTTCATCCATTCGGCGAAGAGTTCGTAAGGGTCGCGCTCGCTGCTCTCGGTCATGCCCGTGGGTCCTGTTTCGATTGGTCCCGCACCGCCCGCCGGCGGCGACGGGAGCTGTCCTAATGTGCGAAAGCGAAAGGGTCACAGCCTCATCACAATTCACAGCAAGGATAGGGTCGCTTATATCACTGTCCACCGCGAAGCCACCGATAAGGTGCCGCGGCAACCAACCTTTTCGAGGCGCAAGGATGTTCGTGAAGAAAGTCGTTCCGGCCGTGATCGTCGCCAGCCTGCTGGCAGGCTGCCAGCTGGGTGGCCAGAAGGAAACGATCGGCACGGCCGGCGGCGCGATCGCCGGCGGTCTGATCGGATCGCAGATCGGCGGCGGCACCGGCAAGCTGGTGGCGACCGGCGTCGGCACTCTGCTGGGCGCCTTCATCGGCCGCGAGGTCGGCAGCTCTCTCGACAGGGCCGATGCCAGCTATGCCGAGACCGCGGCCCGTCAGGCCTATGCCGCCCCGGTCGGCGAGCGCATCAACTGGAACAACCCGCAGTCGGGCAATTCCGGCACCATCGTCACCACCCGCGACGGTTACAGCAGCACCGGCACATACTGCCGCGAGTTCCAGCAGACCATCGTGGTCAAGGGGCGAACGGAGCAGGCCTACGGAACCGCTTGCAAACAGGCCGACGGTACGTGGAAGATCATCGGCAATTCGTGACGCGTCCGACCTGCAACCCTTGAGCCCCCCTGGGGCGGGAATTTTCTGCCCGTGGCTACGCGCGATCCCTACAGCGTTCTCGGCGTCAGCCGGTCCGCCAGTGCCGATGACATCAAGAAGGCGTACCGCAAGCTCGCCAAGCAGCATCACCCGGACCTGAAGCCGGGCGATGCCGCCAACGAGGAGCGGTTCAAGGAAATCTCGGCCGCCTACACGCTGCTGTCGGATACCGAGAAGCGCGCCCGCTACGACCGGGGCGAGATCGATCCCTCCGGCCAGGAACGGCACGCGGGCTTCGGCACCCGCGGCCGGACCAGCCGGGGCAAGGCCTACAGCAGCACCGCCGACGACAGCTTCTTCGGCGGCGGTGACGACTGGTTCTCCGACCTGTTCGGCGGCGGCCGGCGCCGTCCCGGCGGCGCCGGGGCCGGCATGGGCAGCGGCTCCGCCGGGCCGCGGGTGCGCGGCAGCGACATCTCCTATTCCGTCACCGTCCCCTTCGTGGAGGCGGCGAACGGATCGAAGCGGCGCATCAACCTGTCCAACGGCAAGAGCATCGACGTCACCATCCCGCCCGGGACGGAGAACGAGACGAAGCTTCGCCTGAAGGGCCAGGGACTGCCCGGCATCGGCGGCATGCCCAACGGCGACGCCATCGTCGAGGTGCATGTCGAATCCCACCCCTACTTCACCCGGCAGGACAGCGACATCCACGTCGAGGTGCCGATCACCCTGAACGAGGCGGTTCTGGGCGCCACCGTCAACGTCCCGACCATCAGCGGCAAGGTGGCGGTTAAGGTGCCGCCCGGCGCCAACACCGGCTCCGTCCTGCGGCTGCGCGGCAAGGGCGTGGTCAGCCAGGCCACCAAGCAGCCGGGCGACCAGTATGTGAAGCTGAAGGTCGTCCTCCCCGACCCGCCAGACGCCGAGCTGGTCAAGTTCGTGGAGCAGTGGTCCAAGACCCGCAGCTACGACGTCCGCAAGAAGGCCGGGCTGGAGTAATACCGGCGGCTTCCGATCCTGACCTGTCAGGATCGGAAGCCGATGGCAAGTACGGCGCCCTTCGTCCGGCGACAGCCGCCCTCCCCCGCCCCGGGAGAGGGCGCTACTTCTTCACGGACCGCAGCGGCACCAGAGCCGTCGTCCCCTGCCTGTCCCCTTGCCGCTCACCTTGCCGCTCCCCCTGCCCCGCCGGCTGTCCCTCCGGCGGCGGGTCGTCGGTCAGCAGCGTCTTCAGCGGCACGCTCAGCAGATCGCTCTGGCTGGCCTCCGCGGCGTCCAGCAGCCGGGCGGTGCGCTCCTGCCAGGGCAGTTCCAGCCCGCCCAGACCATGGACGGAGCCGCGCATGCCGATGCCCAGCGCCTTCATCAATTCCAGCAGCGTCGCCTCGCCCATGTCGCGGGTCACCACCCAGGCGTCGCGCGTGGTGTGGGCGACCCAATGGGCGTCGCGCAGCTGTTCCAGGATGCCGTCGATCAGCAGCGTGCCCACCGGAACGCGGCCGACCAGCGTGCGGCGGCGCAGGCCCACGCCCAGGCGGCTCGCCTCCATCAGCTCGTGCAGGACGGCGAGCGCCAGCGCCAGCCGTTGGGCCGGCAGCAGCCCCTCCATGCCGCCGCGGGTGACCTTGCCCGCCCGCCATTCCGGCAGGGATGCGGCGACCACCGCGCCGAAAAGCACCGTCGACCACGCGATGTAGAGCCAGAACAGGAAGATCGGCACCACGGAGAGGGCGCCGTAGATGGTCTGGTAGGCCGGATACTCGCGCATGTACCAGCCGAAGATCGCCTTGGAGACCTCCAGCAGGACCGACCCGATGGCCCCGCCGCACAGGGCGTCCAGCCAGAAGACGTCGCGGTTGGGGATTATCAGGTACAGCAGCGAGCAGCCGATCACCTGCAGAAGGAAGGGCAGCACCATGCCGATGCCGGCCAGCGGATGGACCACGCCCTCCAGATGCGCCAGTTCCAGCGCAGTCCACAGCGTGCTGGACAGCGACAGGCTCGCCCCGGCGAGCAGCGGCGTCAGCGACACCACCGCCCAGAAGGACAGGATGCGGGTGACGTAGGAACGCGGCTCCCGCACGCGCCAGACGGTGGCGAAGGACCCCTCTATGGTCCAGATCAGCAGCACCGCCGAAATCGCCAGCCCGATCACGCCGAAGATCGGCATCTGGCCGGCATTCGCCATGAAGCGGCTGAGATATTCCAGGATCGCGTCGCCGATCTCCGGCACCAGATTCTTGATGACGGCGGTCTGGATCCGCATCTGCAGCGCACTGAAGGCCGGAAAGGCCGAGAAGATGGCGAAGCCGATCGTCATGATCGGCACGATCGCCAGCAGAGAAGTGTAGGTCAGCGCCGCCGCGGTCTGGAAGCAGTTGTCGTTGTAGAAGCGCATCATCGAATGGCCGAAGAAGCCTCCAAGCTCCCTCAGGCCACGGAATATGCGGCCGTGCTCCTCCTCCTCCGGGTGCGGTTTGTCCTCATGAAGAGACATGCGGCGCCTCCTGCGGCAATACAGCCCGCGTCGGTTTGACCGCTGGGCGCTTTCGTGTAGGATGCGCCCCACTTTTCGCGGCTGTTGCCGCAGCAATTCCGTCGTTCACGAGGTTCCGATGTCCAATCCGATGCCGCTCATGGCCGGCAAGCGTGGCCTGATCATGGGCGTGGCCAACGATCGTTCGATCGCCTGGGGGATCGCCTCCACCCTGGCCCAGCACGGGGCGGAGCTTGCCTTCACATACCAGGGCGACGCTCTGCTGAAGCGGGTGAAGCCGCTGGCCGAGCAGGTCGGCGCCAAGCTGGTCCTGCCCTGCGACGTGACGGACGAGGGCAGCATCGATGCGACCTTCGACGCCATCGAGAAGGAATGGGGCGGGCTGGACTTCGTGGTTCATGCCATCGCCTTTTCCGACAAGAACGAACTGGACGGGCTGTATCTGGACACGACTCGGGCCAACTTCCTGCGCACGATGGACATCTCCTGCTATTCCTTCACCGCGGTGGCGCAACGCGCCGTGCCGTTGATGAAGGATGGCGGCAGCCTGCTCACTCTATCCTATTACGGCGCCGAGCGCGTCATGCCCCATTATAATGTGATGGGTGTGGCCAAGGCGGCGCTGGAGGCGAGCGTGCGCTATCTTGCCGTCGATCTGGGTGGCCGCAACATCCGTGTCAACGCCATCTCCGCCGGCCCGATCAAGACTCTGGCCGCCAGCGGCATCGGCGACTTCCGCTACATCCTGAAATGGAACGAGCTGAACGCCCCGCTGAAGCGCAACGTCACCATCCAGGAGGTCGGCGGCGCCGGCCTGTTCCTGATGTCCGATCTCGGCAGCGGCGTCACCGGCGAGGTGATGCATGTCGACAGCGGCTATCACACCGTCGGCATGGTCGCCGTGGACGAGGCCGCCGAGGTCGCCAGCCTGCTGGGCTCGCTGGGCGGCACGCCGAAGGCCGGCTGAGGCCAGCCCGGTTGAGCGGCGGCAGCGCGCCTGCAATCGTATGATGAAGAGAGGGATCGGTCAGCCGATCCCTCTTTGCGTTTGCGGAGGCGGCGTTTATGATTTGCGCAATATTCGCGGATTTGGATAATATTCATGCGCGCTCGCAAGAAAATGGATTCGGTTTCTCCGATCCTTGAGCAGATCCTTTACGGCGGGTCCAGCGTGTCGATGAATCTCATCGCCATCACGCGCGAGATCCCCGAAGAGCAGCGCATGTTCAAGGCCCAGGGCCTGAACAACTGCATCCTCTTCAAGTATCCGAACTTCGACGACCGCGACGACGACGGCGGCGATCCGATGGCGGAGGACGAGGAGCTGGAGGGCGGCAGCCGGCCGGTCGAAACCGGCATCTACGTGCCGCACAACGCCAAGGCTCCCGAATCCGGCGGCGTCGCCGTCTATCTGCGCGGCCGCAACAGCGAGACGCTGCTGGAGGAGCAGTTCGGCATCAAGCACGGGCCGCAGGAAAACGGCATCATCGGCGACATGAAGTTGCTGCAGATGATCGACGAGGTCCCGTCGCTCGACGCCTTCCTGCTGAAGACCTGCTTCGAGGGGGAGAAGGTCAACGTCGATCCGCGCCACTGGCTGATCAGCAACGAGGAGGACCACCAGCTCCGCCGCCTGATCCGCGCCCGGATCGAGCCGATCGTCCGCAAGGCGCTCTCCGGCGGCCAGGGCAACGCCCAGAGCATCGAGCGCTTCCTGGAAGCGATCTGGAATCCCAACCTCGAGGAAGCCGGCCTGTTCGTCTCCGCCTTCGGCATCGAGCGGGCGGAGGCCGACACCATCTTCAGCGCCTGGAAGGGCACCACCTTCTACGAATACCAGCTGCGCCGGATCGCCCCGCGCGCCCGTATCATCCTGACCTGGCTGAAGTCGCGGGAATGCATTCCGGTCGATATCCGCATGCACAAGCCCTACGAGACCCAGCTGCTGATGCACATCGAGAAGGTGGGCAAGCTGCTGGAGACGACGCTGATGGACATCCGCACCATCCTGTCGGACTACGAGACAGCCTTCAGCAGCTTCATGAACGGCCAGCCGGAACCTTTCCGCGACTATCTGCGCAGCATCCGCTCGCGCTACTGGCTGCTCGGCTACTGCGTCTCGGCGCTGACCAGCGTCGCCCATCTGGACGCCCGCTGCATGAAGAACACCCCGTCCCGCAAGCTCTACTTCGAGGGCATGCAGAAGCTGCTCCGCCAGTTCGACGTCGCGCTCGACCGCCGCCGCGAACAGAAGGGCGCTTTCTGAGGATTATCTCGGGGGGTGCCCAACCGCTCTCTCTCAGGAAACCACCAAAGAAAAAGGCGGCGCCTTGCAGCGCCGCCTTTTCCATGTCCACGTTCCGAAGCCTTACGTACCCTGCGGCTCCGGACCCATGCCGCCGCTTTCCTGTCCGCTGCTGGGCGGAACGGAGGAGCGGCGTCCGCCGGCGGTCGGGCGCGGCGGCGGGGCGGCGACCGTCTCGCGGTCGTCGTCGCGCAGGATCGGCTCGCCGCGCAGCAGACGGTTGATCTCGTCGCCGCTCAGCGTCTCGTACTCCAGCAGGCCCTTGGCCAGGGTGTGCAGCTGGTCGATGTTCTCGGTCAGGATGGTCCGGGCGCGCTCGTAGCTCTCGTCCACGATGCGGCGGATTTCCTCGTCGACCAGCTGGGCGGTGCGGTCGGACATGTTCTTGTGCTGGGTCACGGAATGGCCCAGGAACACCTCCTGCGTCGGCTCGCCGTACAGCAGCGGGCCGAGCTTGTCGCTCATGCCCCACTCCGTCACCATGCGGCGCGACATCTCGGTCGCCATCTTGATGTCGCCCGAGGCGCCGGTGGTCACCCGCTCCTTGCCGAAGATCAGCTCCTCGGCGATGCGGCCGCCCATGGCGACGCACAGGTCGGCCAGCAGCTTGGCCTGCGACAGGCTGATGCGGTCGCCTTCCGGCAGACGCATCACCATGCCCAGCGCACGGCCGCGCGGGATGATGGTGGCCTTGTGGACCGGGTCGCTGTCGGCGCAGTGGATGGCGCAGATGGCGTGGCCGGCCTCGTGGTAGGCGGTCAGCTTCTTCTCGTCCTCGGTCATCACCATGGAGCGGCGTTCCGCACCCATCATGACCTTGTCCTTGGCCGCCTCGAACTCGGCCATGCCGACGACGCGCTTGCCGATGCGGGCCGCGAGCAGCGCCGCCTCGTTGACCAGGTTGGCCAGATCGGCGCCGGAGAAGCCGGGGGTGCCGCGGGCGATGACCTTGGCGTCGACGTCCGGCGACAGCGGCACCTTGCGCATGTGGACCTTGAGGATCTTCTCGCGGCCCAGCACGTCGGGGTTCGGCACCACGACCTGACGGTCGAAGCGGCCCGGACGCAGCAGTGCGGGGTCGAGAACGTCCGGACGGTTGGTCGCGGCGATCAGGATGACGCCCTCGTTCGCCTCGAAGCCGTCCATCTCGACCAGCAGCTGGTTGAGGGTCTGCTCGCGCTCGTCGTTGCCGCCGCCCAGGCCGGCGCCGCGATGGCGGCCAACCGCGTCGATCTCGTCGATGAAGATGATGCAGGGGGCGTTCTTCTTGCCCTGTTCGAACATATCGCGGACGCGGGACGCACCCACGCCGACGAACATCTCGACGAAGTCCGAACCGGAAATGGTGAAGAACGGCACATTGGCTTCGCCGGCCACCGCGCGGGCGGTCAGCGTCTTACCGGTACCCGGCGGGCCGACCAGAAGGCAGCCCTTCGGGATCTTGCCGCCCAGCCGCTGGAACTTCTGAGGATCCTTCAGGAACTCGACGATTTCCGTCAGTTCCTGCTTGGCCTCGTCGATGCCTGCGACGTCGTCGAAGGTCACGCGCCCGACCTTCTCGGTCAGCAGGCGGGCCCGCGACTTGCCGAAGCCCATCGCCTTGCCGCCGCCGGACTGCATCTGGCGCATGAAGAAGATCCACACGCCGATCAGCAGCAGCATCGGGAACCAGGACAGCAGCACCGAGAACAGCGACGGGACGTTGCTGTCGTCGGGGACCGCGTTGATCCGGACGTTCTTGTTGGTCAGGCGCTCGACCAGCCCCGCTTCGGGCGGGACATAGGTGCTGAAGGAGCGGCCGTCCGAGAAATGGCCCGAAACCTGGTTGCCCTTGATCGTCACGTCGGCGACCTGGCCCCGGTCCACTTCGGCGAGAAGCTCGCTGAACGGAACGGTCGTTTGCGGGCTGCGGGTGGAGGAACTCTGGAATAGGTTGAACAGGGCCACCAGCAGTAGCCCTATGATGATCCAGAGCGCGAGGTTCTTGCCGAAATTGTTCACGTCACACGCCTTTCTGCGAACCCATCGCCATGCGGTGCGCCGACAAGGCCGCACCCCGGACTCCTACGGGCACGTTCCCAGATTAAATAATGCCGCGCCGGTCCGAAACAACCGTAAAAGCTGGTCTTCCCAACGGGGAAATCGGGCGGAAGTTCGCGCGATCTCCCGGGTCCTTTCCATCCACGCCGAACCCGTATGCCCCACCGATGGTCGGAATGGCAAGCATTTCCGTGCCTAACCAAAGGCTTGGCAGCGTTTCGCGCACCGGAACCGGCAGATCGGGCAACCCCGAATGCCCGCCTCTCCCCGCCCGTTCGCGCCAGCCCGCGCCCCCAAGCGCCGCGACCTCGACAGGCCTCGTCCACCGGCCCGACACCCGCAGGTCGAAACGCCCATCCCACAGCACGCGACCGCCGGGCGGAACTGTCAGCCGCTCCATGACAGCCGCCGGCTCGCGCGCGACCATGACGGAGCCGCGGCGCAGCCGCACCACGCATCCGCCCAAGGTTCCACCCTGCCCGTCGGCCAGCGAGCCGAGCAGACGCTCCAGCGCCTCGTCCCGCACCGGTCCGGCCCCGCCGACCGTCGCCAGCGCCTGGGCCAGCGCCCGCAGCGCGATCTCTTCCGGTGCAGCCGACAGCGAGGCCGGATCCAACGTGACCCAGCCTTCGGGGTGGATGGTCGCGGCCTGCGCCAGCAAATCGGCGGTCGCCCGTTCAAGCGCGGCGCGGGCACGACCGGCCCGGCGGGCGACCTCGCACAGCCGGTCGCCGTCCAGCCCCTCCCCGCCCAGCAGATCGCACGCGGCGCGCAGGCGGGCGCGGGCGAAGCGCGGGTTGCGGTTGGACGGATCCTCGACCCACTCCAATCCGGCGGCGCGGCAGGTCGCCAGCAGCCGGCCATGGGAGAAGCCGAGCAGCGGACGGATCACCCGGACGGCGCCATCGGCGCGCACCGCCGCCATTCCGGCCAGCCCGTCGGTGCCGGAGCCGCGGGCCAGCCGCAGCAGCACCGTCTCCGCCTGATCGTCGCGGTGGTGGGCCAGCGCCAGATGCAGGATGCCGGCCTCGACGCAGGCGTCGGCCAGCAGCCGATGGCGCGCCGTCCGTGCCGCCGCCTGCAGCCCGGCCGCCGGCTTCGCCCCCTCCCAGCGCAGCACGCGGTGGGGAATATTCAGGCGGGCCATGACCTGCCCGACCGCCGCCGCCTCCTCGGCGGATTCGGCACGCAAACCATGATCGACGGTGAGAGCCAGCAGGCTGCCGCCCCGCTCTGCGACCCAATGCCGCAGCAGCAGGACCAGCGCCAGGCTGTCGCCGCCGCCGGACAGGCCGACCGCCACGGCGGGCGCCGGCTCGATGCCGTCCAGCGCCGCCATCGCGCGGGCGAACTCCCCCGGCGTCACCGGGGCGTCGTCGCCCGGTCCGGTGTCGGCGACGGCCATCAGGCCGGGCAGTTGATGCGCTTGCGCTCCGTGTCGGCGCGGCGCTTCACGCTGGCCGAGGCTTCCGGGAACTTGGTCAGCAACTGGCTGAAGGCGGTGCAGGCATCCGACTTCTTGTTCAGCTGCTGCAGAGTCATGCCAAGCTTCAGCAGGCTGTCCGCCGCCTTCGGGTTGTTGCGGTACTTGGACAGCACTTCCGCGAAGGCCTGGGCCGCTTCCGGATACCTGTTGCGGACGTAATAGCTCTCGCCCAGCCAGTATTGCGCATTGCCGGCATAGGCATGGCTCTTGTTCTTGACGATGAACTCCTGCAGCGCCTTCTCCGCCCGGTCGTAGTCGGAGTTCCGCAGCAGTTCGAACGCCTGCTCATACTGCTTTTCCGGCGACAGCCCGGCGCTGGACGGCGGGTTGGCGGCAGCGGTCTGGGCCGGCTTGTCGGCGGTCTTCCTGTCGTCCGCCTTCGCGGCGGCCTTGGGCGGAGCGGCGTCGGACATCGCGCCCCCCATGGCGCCCCCCATGGCGCCGCCGCCCTTCTCCAGCTCCCTCAGGCGGAAGTCGATGTCGCCGTTGACCTTCTCCAGACGCTCGCGCAGCTGGGTGATCTGATGGGTCGACTCCTCGTACCTGCCGGTCAGCTGCTGCATCGACCGCTCCAGATTCTGCAGCCGGATCTCGAAATCCGCCGCGACGGAGGGCGACAGCTGCGCCACCTCCACCGGCCCGCCCAGCGCCGCGACCTGCGTTTCCAGCGATTGCAGCCGCTCGATCTGCCCGTTCGACTGGGCCAGTGCGGGGCTTGCCGCGAGCATGCCACCCAGCAGCAGGGCGGCGACGGGACGGATGTGGGTCATGCGCGTGGGATCCTGAGGAGATCTGAGGCCGGGACGTAAGCGCCCGCGGTGACCATGGCAAACGAAAAAGGCATCGCGATGGCCGCTGTTTAGCAGAAGTTTCGCAGCGGCGCAAAGAACCGCCATCGTCATTTTCCCCCGGCGGAAATCCCTGCCGCCAAAAGAAAAGGCGCCGCACCGGTTTCCCGGCGGCGGCGCCTTCTCCCAATTCCCCGTCAGGCGGGGACCGGCGTCATCAGTTGACGACGGTCACGCCACGGCGGTTCTGCGACCAGGCGGCCTCACCCGAGCCAACCACCGCCGGACGCTCCTTGCCGTAGGACACGACATTGACGCGGTTCGGGGTGATGCCCTTGGCGGCCAGGTAGTTCTTCACCGAGTTGGCGCGGCGCTCGCCGAGCGCCAGGTTGTACTCGCGGGTGCCGCGCTCGTCGGCATGGCCTTCGATGGTGACGGTCACCGAGCCGTAGGTCTCCAGCCACTTGGCCTGACGGTCCAGGGTGGCGCGGGCCTCCGGCGACAGGTCGAAGCGATCCAGGCCGAAGAAGACGCGGTCGCCGACGTTGACGACGAAATCTTCCGCCGAACCCGGACGGACCGACGACTGCTGGGCACCGGTGTTCGCGCCGTTGGCGGCGTCGTTCGGCGTGGATTCGCAAGCGGCGAGCAGAGCGACCGCGGCGATAGCGAGGAACTTCATACGCATGTTCAGGGACCCCTTGAACGAAACTTGTTGAGCGGTCGGACAATTGTCAGCGCGAGAGCCGCTTCTTTCCGCCAAGCCCCGACGAAAAGACGACGTCCAACCTAAGTCTTGAGCATTGCTCCCGCGTGGCCGCAAAATAGGGCTACTCCACTAGGGAATCAAGGGCGACCACGCGGGATCCGAGGCGTCGACCGGGCTGCTGACGCGGCGCTCGTTGGCACCGGTGATGTCGATGCTGTACAGCTTGGCGTTGCGGCCACGACCGTCACCCGACGGCAAGTCCTTGAAGAACATGAGAACACGCCCGTTCGGCGCCCAGGTCGGCCCCTCGACGTGGAACGCCTCGGTCAGGATTCGTTCCCCCGTACCATCCGGACGGATTACGCCGATTGCGAAGCTGCTGCCCCGCTGGCGCGTGAATGCGATCAGGTCGCCGCGCGGCGACCACACCGGCGTACCGTAACGGCCCTCGCCGAAGGTCAGCCGCTTCACGCCCGACCCGTCGGCGTTCATGGTGTAGAGCTGCTGCGTGCCGCCGCGGTCCGACTCGAACACGATCCGCTGGCCGTCCGGCGAATAGCTGGGGCTGGTGTCGATGCCCGGCGCGTCGGTCAGCTGGGTCTGGCGGCGGGTGCGCAGGTCCAGCGTGTAGATGTCGGTGTTGCCGTTCTGGGCCATCGACATGATGACCTTGTTGCCGTCCGGCGAGAAGCGCGGAGCGAAGGTCATGCCGGGGAAGTCGCCCAGGACCTCCTGGCGGCCGGTGTCGATGTTGAACAGGTACACGCGCGGCTTCTTGTTGAAGTACGACATGTACGTGATTTCCTGCGACGTCGGCGAGAAGCGCGGCGTCAGGACGAGCGTCTGCCCGTCGGTCAGGAACTGATGGTTGGCGCTGTCCTGGTCCATGATGGCCAGTTGCTTCTTGCGCGCGTTCGCCGGGCCGGATTCGGCGACATAGACGATGCGCGTGTCGAAATAGCCGTCCTCGCCGGTCAGCCGCTTGTAGATGGCGTCGGCCACGATGTGGGCGATGCGGCGCCATTCCTGCGGCGAGGCGCTGTAGCTCAGCCCCTGCATGTACTGGCCGGCGGCGACGTCCCACAGGCGGAAATCGACCTTCATGCGGCCGTCGGGGCCGGTGGTGGTGTTGCCGGCGACCAGTGCCTGGGCGCCCAGCGCCTTCCAGTCCTGATAGCGCGGCTCGCCGGTGCGCAGCTGATCCGGGGTCTGCAGGAAGCCGCGCGGGTCGAGCGGCTTGAACAGGCCGGAGCGCTCCAGGTCGTCGGAGATGACCTTGGAGATGTCGGCGCCCATCTGCGCGTCACGCCCGCCGGAGCCGGCGAAGCTGGTGATCGCGATCGGCAGCGGTTCGGATACGCCCCGCGTGATGTCGATGCGCAACTCGGCGCGCGCCTCCTGCGGAGCGGCAACGCCGAGGGAGAGGAGAAGCGCGCCGGTGGCCCCGGCCAGCTTCAGCAGAAGCCTCGTCTTCGTCGTCATGGTCAGAACATGTCCCTCGGGTCGAAATTGAACACGATGTAGCGCCAGCTTTCATAAGTATCCGGCGTGAACTCGCTGGACAGCAGTTCCAGTGGGCTCGACCGCTTGACCGCGCGCACGGCGGCGTCCGCCGACGCGCGGAAGGCGGCGTCCGACTGATAGCGCGACTTGTACTTGTCGTCGATCCAGGCGCGGACCACGCTGTGGTCGCGGCCGACCTCGACGTGGATCTCGATCTGCATCGACGCGGCGTCCTTGCGGCCGCTGTCGAAGTTCCAGTTCTTGCTCAGCTGCCCGCGGATGGCGTCCAGCGCGCGGCCCGACGGCTTGAACGGCCGGTCCGGGCCGGTCGTCGCCTTCGCCGCCCCGGCCGGAGCCGCGGATGCGGTCTTCTGGCTGGGCTTGGCGTCGCTGCTTGCGCTGGCCGATGCCTTGCCGTCCGCCTTCGGGTTGTCCGACGGCTTGATCTTCCCGACGTTCGACAGCAGGTCGGACAGCGGGTCGGTCTTGGCGGACGGCTTCTCCGGCTGCTTGGCCGGAGCTTCCGTCTTCTTCGGATCGGCCTTCGCGACCTCCTTGGGCGGTTCCTTCGGCGGCTCCTGCTTTTTCGGCTCGGCCTTCAGCGGCTCCTGCTTTTTCGGCTCGGCCTTCGGCGGCTCCGGTTTGGACGGCTCCGGCTTCGGGGGCTCGGGCTTCTTCGGCTCCGGCTTCGGGGGCTCAGGCTTCTTCGGTTCGGGCTTGGGAGGTTCGGGCTTGGGCGGCTCGGGCTTCGGCGGCTCGGGCCGCTTGGGAGTCGGCGAGGGAGCCGGATCCGGGGGCGGAGGCGGCGGGGGTGGCGGCGGAGGAGGAGGGGGCGTCGGGGCCGGCTTGGGCGGCGTCGGCTCGCGCGGGGGCGGCGTTACCTGGGCGACCTTCGGCGGCTCCGGCGTCCTGGCGGGCGGCGGGGCGGGCGGCGGGGGCGGCGGAGGGGGTTCGTCCGCCTCGTCCGGCGGCTCGGGCGCCGGCGGCGCCGGCTTGGCGTCGGGCACGGGCGGACGCGGCGCGGCGTTGGCGGCCGGCTGCGGTTCGCCCTTCTCGACGCGGGCGGCCTCGGTGATCTCGCCGATGTCGACGATCTCGATCGGGATCGAGGAGGCGATCTCCAGCTTGCGATCGCTGGGCGGCATGCCGAGCACCATCAGCGCGACCAGCGCGACGTGCAGCACCGCCGAGGCGATCAGGGGCTTGCGCATGGGAGTTCCGCCCGCCTCAACGCGAAGGACCGGAGGCGCCGACCCGCGCGCCGGAGGCGGTCGGGCCGTTCGGCATCTCGGCGACCAGACCGACCTTCTTGAAGCCGGCGGCGCTCATGGTGCCCATCACCTCCAGCATCCTGCCATAGGCGATCTTGGCGTCGCCGCGGACCAGGATGCGGGCTTCGGGGTTGTTGTTCGTCACCGCGATCAGCAGCGGCACCATGTTGGTCAGCTCGACCGCCGTCTCCTGCACGAAGACGCGGCCGTCGGTCTGCACGGTGACGAACAGCGGATCCTTCTGCTGCTCCAGCGGAGCCGCGTTGGTCTTGGGCAGGTCGACCGGCACCCCGACGGTCAGCATCGGGGCGGCCACCATGAAGACGATCAGCAGGACCAGCATGACGTCGATGAAGGGCGTCATGTTGATCTCGGCCATCGCGCGATAGCCCCGGCGCTTGCCGCGCCCGTGGGATTTGCCTGCGAGTTGTCCGGCCATGGTTCAGGCGGCTCCCCGCTCCTCGAGGTGGCGGGACAGGATCGCCGAGAACTCGCCCGAGAAGGTGTCCAGCCGGTCGGCATAGCGGCCGAGGTCGGTGGAGAACTTGTTGTAGGACAGCACCGCCGGGATGGCGGCCAGCAGGCCCATTGCGGTGGCGAACAGCGCCTCGGCGATGCCGGGCGCCACCACGGCGAGGCTGGTGTTGCCCGAACCGGCGATGGAGGTGAAGGAGTTCATGATGCCCCACACCGTGCCGAACAGGCCGATGAAGGGGGCCGTCGACCCGACCGAGGCCAGGAAGGTCATGTAGCGCTCGGCCCGCGCCATCTCACGGCCGATGGTCACCGCCATCACCCGCTCCACCCGCTGCTGCAGCGAGCCCTTCATGGTGCCGGCGATGCCGCGGTCGGCGGCGTGGCGCCACTCGCGCATGCCGGCGGCGAAGGTCGCGGCCATCGGGTCGGCCGGCGACTGGCCGATGCGGTCGTACAGCGCATCCAGCGAGCCGCCGGACCAGAACGCCTCCTCGAAGGCGTCGGCCTGGGCGTTCAGGCGGCGGATGCGCATCAGCTTCTCGATGATGATCGCCCAGCACCAGACCGAGGCGACGATGAGCATCAGCATCACGATCTTGACGACCGCATCGGCCTGCCAGAACAGGCCGAGCATGGTGATCTCATGTGCCGTCGAGGCTGCGGCGTTGCCGGCCAGTTGGGCGGTTTGCAGGGCGTCCATCGCAGTCAGTCTCGCGTTTGCGCTGTTGGCACGGGGAGGTGGAAGAGGTAGGGGGCGACAGGGTCAGGCAGGCGTCGATGAGCTTTGCTTCGCATGCAGCGACTCCATCGCCGCTTTGACCGGATCCGGCAGGCGCACGGCCCGCCCGGCCCGGTTGATCGTCACCAGCTGCAGGTCGGCGCGCGCCAGCACGCGACCGTCGCGGCGGATGACTTGTGCAACTGCGAAGGAGGCCCCGCGGATATCGATGATTCGGGTTTCCACTTCAAGGGTGTCCTCCAGCTTGGCCGGCGCGTCAAAATCGATGGTCAGGCGCCGTACCGCAAATGACACACCTGTGACAACGCTCGAACCCTCCGCCATCTCCCTCTGACGGAAGCCCATCAGGTACAGCATCTCCGTCCGCGCCCGCTCCGCGAAGCGCAGGTAGTTGGCGTGGTAGACGATGCCGCCGGCGTCGGTATCCTCGTAATAGACCCGCAGCGGATAGCGGTGCGTGCCGTCCTCCGCGAACCAACCGGAAAGGGAGGGGCCGGAAAGGGAGGGGCCGGAAAGGGAGGGGCCGAACAGGGAAGGCACGGCGTCACTCATCTCCGTCCTCATCCATCTGGCCTTCCGTCGCGTCCGGGATGCGGTCCAGCAGATCGAGCTGCCGGATCGGCGCATTCGGCGGGTTGAGCCCGAGATAGCGGAACCCCTGGTCGGTCAGCATGCGCCCGCGCGGCGTGCGCTGCAGGAAGCCCTGCTGGATCAGGTAGGGTTCCACCACCTCCTCCAGCACGTCGCGCTGCTCGCCCAGCGCCGCGCCCAGCGTCTCCACGCCCACCGGCCCGCCGCCGTAATTGTTGGCGACCAGCCCCAGGTAACGGCGATCCATGCTGTCCAGCCCCAGCCGGTCGACCTCCAGCCGGGTCAGCGCGGCGTCGGCGACGCGCTTGTCGACCTCCTCCACGCCGGCCACCGCGGCGAAATCACGGACCCGGCGCAGCAACCGGCCCGACACGCGCGGGGTGCCGCGCGCCCGGTTGGCGATCTCGCGCGCGCCCTCAGGCGTGATGCCCATGCCGAGCACCCCGGCGGCGCGGCGCACGATCAGCTCCAGCTCGTCCGGCTCGTAGAACTGCAGGCGCACGGGAATGCCGAAGCGCTCGCGCAACGGGCGGGTGATCAGGCCGCTGCGCGTCGTGGCGCCGACGAGGGTGAAGGGCGGCAGGTCGATCCGGATGGACCGCGCCGACGGGCCTTCGCCGATGATGAGGTCGAGCTGGAAATCCTCCATGGCGGGATAGAGCACCTCTTCCACGGCGGGATTAAGGCGATGAATCTCGTCGATGAAGAGAACGTCGTGCGGTTGCAGGTTGGTCAGCAGCGCCGCCAGATCGCCGGCCCGCGCGATGACCGGCCCGGAGGTGGCGCGGAAGCCGACTCCCAGCTCGCGCGCAACGATCTGCGCCAGCGTGGTCTTGCCCAGTCCAGGCGGGCCGAACAGCAGCACATGGTCCAGCGCCTCGTTGCGGGAGCGGGCGGCCTGGATGAAGATCGACAGGTTCTCGCGCGCCTGGCGCTGGCCGATGAACTCGGCGAGCGACAGCGGCCGGATCGACGCCTCGGCCGAATCGCCGTGGCCCTGGCCCGGCTGGACCAGACGATCGTTGTGGGGGTCGCTCATTGGCTCAGTTCCTTGAGGCCCTGGCGGATCAGATCGGACACGCCGGCGTCATCGCCCAGCACCCGCCCGGCGGCGACGACCGCGCCGAAGGCCTCCGACCGGCCATAGCCGAGATTGACCAGCGCCGACACCGCGTCGGCCAGCGCCGGGGTGGCGCCCGGCACGGCGGCGGGGGCGCCCTTGCCGGCCGGCGCGCCCGCGGTCGCCGCGGGGCCGAGCGCCAGATTGCCGACCTTGTCCTTGAGTTCGTTGAGGATGCGCGCCGCCACCTTCGGCCCGACGCCGTCGGCGCGCACCAGCGCGGTCTTGTCCTGCGAGGCGATGGCGCGGGTCAGCTGGTCGGGGTCGAGCACGCCCAGGATCGACAGCGCCAGCCGGGCGCCGACGCCCTGGATGGTGGTCAGCAGCTTGAACCACTCCCGCTCCGCCTGATCGCCGAAGCCATGCAGGACGATGCGCTCCTCGCGGATGAAGGTCTCCACCACCAGCGACGCCCGTTCCCCCACCGCCATGCGCGACAGCGTGCGGTTGGAGCAGGACAGCAGGTAGCCGACGCCGTTCACGTCGAGCACGACCCAATCGGTGCCGGTGGAATCGACGATGCCGGTCAGCTTGGCGATCATGGATCAGGACTCCGAATCCCTCTCCCGCCCCGGGAGAGGGTGGCCCGCAGGGCCGGGTGAGGGGTTCGCCGCGGCGACCGGCCGCCGCAAGACGGAGGTTTCGTCCAGGCGCGCCTTGATCGTCGTCAGGACACCGTCGAGGTTGTCGCCAACATCCGTATTCCAGAACCGCATGATGCGAAAACCGGCCTGCTCCAGCATCCGGGTGCGCCGTTCGTCATTGACTGCGCGCTGATCGGCATGCTGGCCGCCATCCAACTCGATGATCAACCGGTGGTCGTGCGAAACGAAATCGACGGTGAAGCCGAATATAGGTTCCTGCCGCTGGAACTTCGCCCCCAGCTGGCCGTTCCGCAGCTTCTGCCACAGCATTTTCTCCACCTCGGTGGAATCGCGGCGAAGCACGCGGGCGCGTTCGGTTTCCTGTGGAGTCGGGAGGCGCTTGGCTTGTTTGGCAGGGGGCGAAATGGAAAGCCCCTCACCCTCCCCGACTGCGGCGGGGCCCCTCACCCTCCCGGGGCGGGAGAGGGCGCTTTGCGCCGACGACGAATTGCCCGCCCCCCGCCGCCACATCGTCCAGCTCGCCCGGTGATGCGCGTGGCAGATCGCCACGGCCAGCGCGTCGGCGGCGTCCGGCGTGCCGATCTCGCAGCCCGGCAGCAGCAGGCGCACCATCATCTGGACCTGCGCCTTCTCGGCGCGGCCCTGGCCGACGACCGCCTTCTTGACCATGTTGTTGGCGTATTCCGCCACCGCCAGCCCGGCCTGGGCCGGCACCAGCAGGGCCACGGCGCGGGCCTGCCCCAGCTTCAGCGTCGAGACGGCGTTGCTGTTGACGAAGGTCTCCTCCACCGCCGCCTCGTCGGGGCGGTAGCGCTCCACCACCGCCGACAGGGCGTCATGGAGCTGCAACAGCCGCTCCGCCAGCGGGCAGGAGTCGTCGGAATGCACCGCGCCGTCGGCGACGTGGCTCAGGCGGTTGCCCGCCACGTCGATGATGCCCCAGCCGGTATGGCGCAGGCCGGGGTCGATCCCCAGCAGCCGCACCGGCGAAGGCGCCGTCGCATCCGTTCCCCCTGCCCGTCCTGCCCGCGCAAACACGGCACCCGCACTCCGCCTGCAAGACCAGCGTTCAGCTTACGCGGTCAGCTTCTGCATCAGCTCGTCGGAGATGTCGAAGTTGCCTTCGACCACCTGGACGTCGTCGTTGTCCTCCAGCACGTCCAGCAGCTTCAGCAGGCTGGCCGCGGCCTCTTCGCTGGGGGCGACGGTGTTCAGCGGACGCCAGGTCAGGCGCGCGCTCTCCGCACCGCCGAACTTGGCTTCCAGCGCGTCGCGCACGGCGCCGAAACTCTCGACCGTGCTCGTCACCTCGTGGCCGTTCTCGTCGGACTCGACATTGTCCGCACCGGCCTCCAGAGCCACCTCGAACATGGTGTCGGCATCCGCCGCCGAGGCCGGGTAGTAGATGGCGCCGACGCGGTTGAACATGAAGCTGACCGAATTGGTCTCGCCCAGGCTGCCGCCGTACTTGGTGAAGCTGGAGCGCACTTCCGAAGCGGTGCGGTTGCGGTTGTCGGTCAGCGCCTCGACGATCAGGGCGACGCCGCCGGGGCCGTAGCCCTCGTACCGCACCTCCTCGTAGTTCGCGTCGTCGCCGCCGCCGGGCGTGCCCTGCTTGACGGCGCGGTCGATGCGGTCGCGCGGCATGTTCTGGGCGCGGGCGGCGAGGATCGCGGCGCGCAGGCGCGGATTGGCCGCCGGGTCCGGCAGGCCGCTCTTCGCGGCGACGGTGATCTCGCGGGCGAGCTTGTTGAAGATCTTGGACCGCTTGGCGTCCTGCGCGCCTTTGCGGTGCATGATGTTCTTGAACTGGGAATGACCGGCCATGGGTCGAACGAGCCTCGAAGCGGGATATGGTCAATCGGACGGGGTGAGCGCACGACACATGTAACAGGTCTGCCGCCCCACCGCACCTTTTCGGCGCGGGAGACGACACCCACCGGATTAGAAAGTCAATATGGCGAGATTGCGGCGGCCCGGGTCGGGCGCTGAACGCCCTACTGCATTCGCTCCGGCAAAGTCTGGCTCAGCCGCCCGCCGATGCGCACCGGTTCGATCCGCACCGCCAGCCCGCTGCGGTCGTCGGTCTCGACGTAGCAGCCGCAGACGGTGCCTTCCCCTTCGGCCGGCGACAGCCGCTCGGTCGGCAGCTTGCGCACCATCTTGGCCAACGCCACCTCCTTCTTCATGCCGATGGCGCTGTCGTAATCGCCGCACATGCCGGCGTCCGACTGATAGGCGGTGCCCTTCGGCAGGACCATATGGTCGGCGGTCGGCACATGGCTGTGGGTGCCCACCACCAGCGAGGCGCGGCCGTCGCAGAAGTGGCCCATGATCATCTTCTCGCTGGTCGCCTCGCCATGCATGTCGATCAGCACGGCGTCGACGCCGCCCGGCCCGAGGCGATGCGCCTTCAGCACCCGGTCCACCGCGGCGAAGGGATCGTCCATCGGCTCCATGAACAGGCGGAGCAGCACGTTCACCACCAGCACCTTGCGCCCGCCGCGCGCCTGCAGCAGGACGAAGCCGCGGCCGGGCGTGCCCTCCGGGTAGTTCAGCGGGCGGATGATGCGCGGCTGCTGCTCGATGGTGCCGACCAGTTCCTTCTGGTCCCAGGTATGGTTGCCCAGCGTCACCACGTCGATGCCGGCGGCGAAGAAATCCTCGGCGATCTTGACCGTGACGCCGTAGCCGCCGGCGGAGTTCTCGCCGTTCACCACGGTCAGGTCGGGGTCCAGCCTTTCGCGCAGCATCGGCATGTGCGCCAGCACCGCATCGCGCCCGGCCCGGCCCACCACATCGCCGAAGAACAGAATCCGCATCGCCCCAACCTTCCCGATAATCTCACTTAAGAATGCGGAGCGTTTCCCGCTCCGTCACGATCCAGTCCAGCCGCTCGTCGTGGCCGTCCACCGGCACCGCCGGCATTTCCTGCGCCGCGAAGGCCACGCCGACCGCCAGAACCGCCCCGTCCGCCCGCAGGCCGTCCAGCGTCCGGTCGTAATAGCCGGCGCCATAGCCCAGGCGGTGCCCGCCGCGGTCGAAGGCCAGCAGCGGCACCAGCAGCAGCGACGGGCGCAGGACCGCGCGCCCCTCCCCCGGCTCGTGGATGCCATAGCGGCCAACGGCCATCGGCGCTTCCGGATCCCAGTCGCGGAAGACCAGCGCGGTGCCGCGCGGCCCCGACACCGGCAGGGAAACCGGACGGCCAAGCTGCCTAAGATGGATCAAAGCAGGCCGCGCGTCGAGTTCGGAGCCGAGCGGCCAATACCCGCCGACGGCCCCAGGCGGCAGATGCCCGTCCGCCGCCAGTTCGGCGATGCGGCGGCACACGGCGGCGGAGGCTGCGGGGCGGTCGGAGCCGGCGATGGCGTCGCGCCGGGCGCGCGCCTCGCGTCGGGCGGCGTCCTTGGCTTGCGGGTCGGTCATCGCGGACTGCGTGCGGAGGAAAGAGAAAGGTGGAAGGCGCCGCCTCGGCCGGTGGCCATGTGCCTATCCTCCATGGCCTGCATGAGCAGGTGGGCGCCGTGTACCCGGCCCGATGGGCCGGACAGGGACAGCTCCCTAGAGATCAAGGTTATCGGCCCTGGGGATTATTGCAGCCTGTCGAACCAGGCAGCGGTCCTTCCGTGTACCAATCTAGGCGCGTTCGAGCCGCGCGGCAACCTCTTCGATGCGTTTTGCGACACGATCGAGTTCGCCGACCACCGCGGTCTCGTCCACCGCCGGGGCGATGCCCTTGCCGGACATCACGTCCTGCAGTTCGTCGGCCAGCACCAGGCAGGTCATCAGCATCATCTGCGCCTCCGACCCGCTGCGCCCGCCGCCGGTCAGCCGGCGCAGCCGGTCGTCGACGTAGGCCGCCAGTTCCTGCAGCCGCGCCTCCTGCCCGTCCTCGCACAGCATGCGATAGAACCGGCCGTTCACTTCGATGTCGACCTGGGCCATGGCGTCAGCTCTCCAGCACTTGTTGCAGCCGGGCGATGGCGACCTCCAGCCGCTGGGATACCGCCTCGGCGGTGGCCTGGGCGGTCGCGCGCTCGGCCCGCGCGGTTTCAAGCGCCTGCGACAGGTCATGCTCGCGCCGGACGACCCGCTCCTCGCGCGCCGCGGCGGCATGTTCCAGCCGGTCCACGGCCCGGCCGAGACGGTCGAGGGTGGCTTTCAGGGAATCCATGGACGTCAACCTCGACCTGTGGGCACGTCATGTTCGTGGGGCGGCGAAACCCGGCCAGGGACTGCGCCAAGCCAAGCCGCTGCCATTCGGAGCGCTTAGAGTTGGGCGGGCACTGGGACGGCGTCAACCGTCACGACGGAATGTTTCACCGAAAGTCCTTACGGGATCCCGAAACGTGACGGAAAGCCGCAGCGGATGGGAGCGGCGGCGAATCGGAGACGAACAAGGGCTTACCCCTTCGACCGGGGCCCCTGCCATACCAATTCGCACTCTATTCCCATGTTGACCTGCGGACGGCGGTTCTGCATGGTGCGCCCGTTTCGCGGCGTCTGGAAGGACGACCGCGCAACCATCGTTGCCGACGCCTCACCGCGCCCGATTCCGCAGGAAACGCCAGATGTCCGCTGCCTCCGCCCAGCCCTCCCTCCACACGATGGCCAGCGCGATCCGCGCGCTCTCCATGGACGCGGTCGAGGCCGCGAAGTCCGGCCACCCCGGCATGCCGATGGGCATGGCCGATGTCGCCACGGTCCTGTTCACGCAGTTCCTGAAGTTCGATCCGAAGAACCCGAACTGGCCCGACCGCGACCGCTTCGTGCTGTCGGCCGGCCACGGCTCGATGCTGATCTACTCGCTGGCCTACCTGACCGGCTACGAGCGGATGACCATCGACGAGATCAAGCGCTTCCGCCAGCTGCACAGCCTGACCCCCGGCCACCCGGAAGTCGATCCCAGCCTGGGCATCGAGATGACCACCGGCCCGCTGGGCCAGGGCGTCTCCACCGCCGTCGGCATGGCCCTGGCGGAGCGGATCACCAACGCCCGCTTCGGCGACGAGCTGATCGACCACTACACCTACGTCATCGCCTCGGACGGCGACCTGATGGAGGGCGTCAGCCACGAGGCCTGCTCGCTGGCCGGCCATCTCGGGCTGAACCGCCTGATCGTGCTGTGGGACGACAACCACATCTCCATCGACGGCTCGACCGACCTCAGCTTCACCGACGACACCCAGGCGCGCTTCCGCTCCTACGGCTGGAACACCATCGCCGTCGACGGCCACGACACCGACGCGGTGTCGAAGGCGATCGCCCAGGCCCGGACCTCCACCGACAAGCCGACGCTGATCGCCTGCCGCACCATCATCGGCAAGGGCGCGCCGAACAAGGCCAACACCCACGGCTGCCACGGCTCGCCGCTGGGCGCCGACGAGGTCGCCGCGACCCGCGAGGCCATCGGCTGGACCCATGAGGCCTTCGTCGTTCCCGACGAGGTGCTGGCCGCCTGGCGCGCCGCGGGCACCCGCAGCGCCGACGCCTACGCCGCCTGGACCGGCCGCCGCGCCGGCCTGACCGAGGCAGCCGGCAAGGCCTTCGACGAGGCCTTCGGCCGCGGCGTTCCCTCCGCCCTGACCGACGCCATCGTCGCCTTCAAGGAGAAGGTCAGCGCCGACAAGCCGAGCTGGGCGACCCGCGTCGCCTCCGGCAACACGCTGGAGGTGCTGGTCCCGGCGATCCCGGAGATGATCGGCGGTTCCGCCGACCTGACCCCGTCGAACAACACCAAGGTCAAGAACACCGCCGACGTGAAGGGCAAGGGCGACTTCGCCGGCCGTTACGTCCGCTACGGCGTGCGCGAGCACGGCATGGCGACGCTGATGAACGGCATGGCGCTGCATGGCGGCGTCATCCCCTACGGCGGCACCTTCATGCAGTTCGCCGACTACTGCCGCCCGTCGATCCGTCTGGCCGCGCTGATGAAGCAGCGCTCGATCTTCGTGATGACCCACGATTCGATCGGCCTCGGCGAGGACGGCCCGACGCACCAGCCGGTGGAGCATCTGGCGGCGCTGCGCGCCATTCCGAACCTGCTGGTCCTGCGCCCGGCCGACGCGGTGGAGACCGCCGAATGCTGGCAGATCGCGCTTGAGGCCACCGGCAGCCCGTCGGTCCTGGCGCTGACCCGCCAGAACGTGCCGACTCTGCGCACCGAGCACACGGCCGAGAACCTGTCCGCCCGCGGCGCCTATGTCCTGGCCGAGGCCGAGGGCGAGCGCAAGGCGACGATCCTCGCCACCGGCTCGGAAGTCTCTCTGGCCATGGAAGCCCGCAAGGCCCTGCAGGCCCAGGGCGTCGGCACCGCCGTTGTGTCTATGCCGAGTTGGGAACTGTTCGAGCGCCAGGACGATGCGTACAAGGCGTCGGTGCTCGGCACCGGCGTGCGCGTCGGCGTCGAGGCGGCGATCCGCATGGGCTGGGACCGCTGGCTGGGCGACAAGGGCGCCTTCGTCGGCATGAAGGGTTTCGGCGAATCGGCGCCCTACCAGGAACTGTACAAGCACTTCGGCATCACCGCCGAAGCGGTCGTGGACGCCGTCAAGGCGCGTCTCTGAGAGAAGCCGAAGGGGCGTCCAGCCGAATTCGGGCGCCCCATATCCAACTGGAGGAAGTCATGGCTGTACGGGTAGCGATCAACGGTTTTGGCCGCATCGGCCGTCTGGTTCTGCGCGCCATCTACGAGAGCGGCCGCAAGGACGTGGAGGTCGTGGCGATCAACGACCTGGCCGATCTGAAGGCCAACGCGCACCTGCTGAAGTACGACAGCGTCCACGGCCGCTTCCCCGGCACCATCGAAACCGGCGACGGCGTGCTGATCGTCAACGGCCACTCCATCAAGGTCGTGCAGGAGCGTGACCCGGCCAAGCTGCCGTGGAAGGATCTGGGCGTCCAGATCGCCATGGAATGCTCGGGCATCTTCACCAAGCGCGCCGACGCCGCCAAGCATCTGGAAGCCGGCGCCGAGAAGGTGCTGATCTCCGCCCCGGCCACCGACGAGGACATCACCGTCGTCTACGGCGTCAACCACGACAAGCTGACGGCCGAGCACAGGATCGTCTCGAACGCCTCCTGCACCACCAACTGCCTGGCGCCGGTCGCCCATGTCCTCCACAACCTGGTGGGCATCGAGAAGGGCTTCATGACCACGATCCACTCCTACACGGGTGACCAGCGGATCGTCGACACCAACCACAAGGACCTGCACCGCGCCCGCGCGGCGGCCCTGAACATGATCCCGACCTCCACCGGCGCGGCCAAGGCGGTCGGCAAGGTGCTGCCGGAACTGAAGGGCAAGCTGGACGGCACCGCCATGCGCGTCCCGACCCCGAACGTGTCGGTCGTCGACTTCAAGTTCACGTCCAAGCGCGCCACCTCGGTCGAGGAGATCACCAAGGCGATCTCCGACGCCGCCAACGGCCCGCTGAAGGGCGTGCTGGCCGCCTACACCGAGGATCTGGTTTCGACCGACTTCAACCACGACCCGAACAGCTCGATCTTCGCGCTGAACGAGACGAAGGTCATCGACGGCAACTTCGTCCGCATCATGACCTGGTACGACAACGAGTGGGGCTTCTCCAACCGCATGAGCGACACCGCCGTCGCCATGGCGAACGCCAAGTAAGCCTCGCTTCGACAGGAAAAAGGCGCCTTCCGGAAGGAAGGCGCCTTTTTTGTTGTGCGGGGCCCGAGGCCTCCATCCCGCCTCAAGCCGTCCCCTCAGGCCGTCCTTACCGTCGCCAGGAAGGATCCGACCTGGGCGTTCAGCCCGGCGGCCTCGTCGGACAGCTTGCCCAGCGCCTCCACCAGTTCGCGGGCGGTGCGGCCGCTCTCGTCCGATGCGGCGGTGACGCCGGAAATGCTCGACGACACCTCGCCGGTGCCGGCGGCGGCCTGCTGGACCGAGCGTGATATCTCCGCGGTGGCGGCGTTCTGCTGGTCCACCGCGGCGGAAATCGTCGTGGCGATGGCGCTCAGCCGCTCGATGACCGCAGCCACCTTCTGGATCTCCGTCACCGCCAGGCCGGTCACCGACTGGATGCCGTTCATCTGGCCGCCGATCTCGTCCGTTGCCTTCGCCGTCTGGTTGGCCAGCGCCTTCACCTCGCTGGCGACCACCGCGAAGCCCTTCCCCGCCTCCCCCGCCCGCGCCGCCTCGATGGTGGCGTTGAGCGCCAGCAGGTTGGTCTGGCCGGCGATGGAGTTGATCAGCCCGACCACGGCGCCGATCCGGTCCACCGCCTCGGCCAGGCTGCCGATGCGGCTGGTCGCCTCCTGAGCCATGCCGACGGCCTCGTTGGCGACGCGGCTGGCCTCCGACACCTGCCGGCCGATCTCGACGATGGAGCTGGACAGCTGTTCCGACGCGGCGGCCACGGTCTGCACGTTGGCGGCGGTGCCGTCGCTGGCGCTGGCCACGATCCCGGCGAGCTGGCTGGTCTGCTCGGCCGCCTGCGACATCGCCCGCACCTTCTGCCCCAGGGCATCGGTGGTGGTGGAGACCGAGCGGATCATGCCGCCGACCGTCCCTTCGAATCGGGCCGCCAGCCGGTCCATCGCCTGCCGCTTGTCCTCCTCCGCCCGGCGGGCGGTTTCCGCCTGTTCGGCTTCCAGGCGCCGGCTCGCCTCGGCGTTCAGCTTGAACACCTCCACGGCGCGGCCCATGTCGCCCAGCTCGTCGCTGCTGCCGGTTTCAGGAACCACGGCCGACAGGTTGCCGTCGGCGAGGCTGCGCATGCTGTCGGACAGGCGGCGGATGCGGCGGCTGACCGAATTGCCGACCAGCGCGATCAGCGCCACCACCGGAAGCGCCAGACCGCCGACGATGGCCGCCATGGTCCACAGGCTGCGCATGAAGCGGGCGTCCAGGTCGTCGATGTAGACGCCGGTGCCGATGATCACCTGCCACGGCTCGAACATCTTGACGTAGCTGAGCTTCGGCAGGGCCACGTCGCTGCCGGCCTTGGGATAGCTGTAGGCGACGAAGCCCTCGCCCTTGTTGCGGGCGGTGTCGACCATCTCGCGGGAGAAGAAGACCCCGTTGGCGTCCGTCATGTCGCGCTGGTCCTTGCCGATCACGTCGGGGCGGACCGGGTGGATGACCGCCTGATAGCCGGTGCCGAGGACGAAGATGTAATCCTTGCCGTTGTAGAACATCGTGTGGATGTTCGCCCGAAGCCGCTCGAACGCCTGCTCGCGGGTCAGGCGGCCGGCTATCACCTCGGCGTCGTAGCCGGCGGCGAGTCCGTGGACGGTCTGCACGACGGAGCGCAACGTCTCCTTGCGGTCCTCCAGCATGCTGCGCTGGTTCAGCCACAGCGCCGAGGCGGCGAGCGCGATGCAGATGGCGCCGGCCAGGGCCACCAGAGCCCAGAGCTTCGCCCGCAGGGTCAGTTTCAGTCCGCTCATGGCAAATCCCCCCTTTCGCCTTGGGGAGATATCAGCAAGAGCAATGCCCGCTAGGCAAGAGAAACATACCAGGTAACTTCAACGCGGGCGGGCAATCTCCGCCCCAGTCCTCGCCCTGCCGCCCCGATGCCGGAATGCCGGACGGCCGCACCGGCGCAGACGGCCGGCATCGCACTTCGTGTAACTCAGCCCGCCTTCACCTTGGTCACCCCGGCCGCCCGGCCCAGGCACTCGGCGATCCAGGCGGAAAGGCTCTTGCCCTCTCGCGCGGCGCAGTCGGCGATGGCCCGGTGCAGGATGGGGTTGATACGGATGGCGAGGCGGCCGGAATAGGGCTGCTCCCCCTCCCCGCCCATATCGCAGGACAGATCGAGGTAATCATCCACCGCACGGCGGAAGGACTCGCGCAACTCATCCACAGACCGGCCGGAAAAGCTGATGCCGTCGTGGGTGTTGATGACCTCGCCGACGAAGACGCCCGCGTCGTTGTCGAAGTCGATCTGGGCCTTGTAACCCTTGTATTCCATCATATCGGCATTCCCGGGGATCGAGCTCCATGAAACGGACCCGGCGCGCTGGTGCCCTGTCCCCAGAGATTGGGTCCGTTGTGACCGACCATACTCCGGGACCGCGATCATAGGGTTTGACCTGCCTCAATTCTCTCAACCGCCGGATCACGCCCCGGCCGCGTCTCCGATTCGCCCGTTCCGGCCGCCGCCGGCCGCGGTTAGAGTGCGCCGCCATCCCCTGCCGCCGCGACCTGCCGATGCCCCTGCCTCCGCCCCTCCGCCCCATCCTGATCCGCGGCCTGGACGACGCCCTGGCCGCCGCCGCAGCGGCCGACCCGACCGGGGCGCCTCTCGTGCTGATGGCCCCTGCGGCGGCCGGCGCCCTGTGGCTGCGCGGGGTGGTGGAGCGGGTCCGCAAGGCCCATCCGGGGCTGGAGGTCGCCGGCCTGATCGATTGCGGCGACCGTGCCGGCGAGGCGCAGGGGGCGCTGGCGGCCGGCCTGCCGCTGGTCCTGTTTACCGGCCGGCCCGACATGGCGGACCGGCTGGCCGCAATCGCCGCCGCCCGCGGCGCGGCGCTGCTGACCGATTGCCCGCCCGTTCTCGATCTTGCCGCCCGGATCTCCGCCGCCCAAATCTCCGCAGAAGGACCGGGCCGGCCCCGCGGCCCTTCGCCGGAGGCGCTATGCCGCGACTGGCTGGCCCGCGACCAAGGTTAGAGCGGGACTACCGCTTTTTCGCACATCCTCCCCGCGCGAAGGTGGTGTACGGTCGCGTAAGGATATTTTTGTGACACGCCGCCCTCCCACCGATGCCGGATGACCCGCCCATGAGCATCACCTCGCTGACCACACCGGACTCGACCATCGCGCCACCCCGCCGTCCGGGGCACGCCGCAAGCGACCGGCCGGCGGGCCGAGGCGGTCTGGGAACCGCCGGTCCCGGCGCCGGGCCGGAGAAGATGCGCGGCATCCGCCTGCTGGCGGTGTGGATCGGGCTGACGGCGGGCGCATGGGCGGTGCTGGGCAGTGCCGGCTATGGGTTGTACATCGCGCTGCATACCCTTCTGCCTTAACTCCTTGGTTGGGTGCCGCACCAGCCCTGCGGATTCGGCCCCTCCGCATGCCCTAGGCCATTCAGACGCGGATAATGGCCGCTTTATGCCCCTCCCGCCGTTGCAAAACGGCCGAATACGGGCTAATACGGCGCCATTCCAAGAATGCCCCAGGGAAGAGCCACAATGAAGCTCACGCGCCGCGTCAAAGACATTCTCGCCAACTACGAGAGCGACAACCCCGGCACCAAGGCGAACCTCGCCCGCATCCTGATGGAAGGCAAGCTCGGCGGCACCGGCAAGCTGGTGATCCTGCCGGTCGACCAGGGTTTCGAGCATGGTCCGGCCCGCAGCTTCGGCCCGAACGAGGCCGGCTATGACCCGCACTACCACTACCAGCTGGCCATCGACGCCGGCTGCAACGCATACGCCGCCCCCCTGGGCTCGCTGGAAGCCGGCGCCGGCACCTTCGCCGGTTCGATCCCGCTGATCCTGAAGATGAACAGCGCCAACTCGCTGTCCACCCAGAAGGAAAACGCCGACCAGGCCGTCACCGCCTCGGTCCAGGACGCCCTGCGTCTCGGCTGCTCGGCCATCGGCTTCACCATCTATCCCGGCTCCGACTCCATGTACAACCAGTACGAGGAGTTCCGTGAGCTGTCGAAGGAGGCGAAGTCCTACGGCCTCGCCACCGTCCTGTGGTCCTACCCGCGCGGCGGCGCCATCACCAAGGACGGCGAACTGGCCATCGACGTGATCGGCTATGCCGCCCACATGGCCGCTCTGCTGGGCGCCCACATCATCAAGGTGAAGCTGCCGTCGGCCCATCTGGAGCAGGCGGAAGCCAAGAAGGTCTACGAGTCCAAGAACATCCCGATCGCCACCCAGGCGGAGCGGGTGAAGCACATCATGCAGTGCACCTTCAACGGTCGCCGCATCGTGGTCTTCTCCGGCGGCGCCACCAAGGGCGAGGACGCGGTGTTCGAGGATGCCCGCGCCATCCGTGACGGCGGCGGCAACGGCTCGATCATCGGCCGCAACGCCTTCCAGCGCCCCCGCGAGGATGCGCTGAAGCTGCTCGACCGGATCATGAAGATCTACCAGGGCCGGGAGTAACACTTGGCCAAGGGAAAGCCGGCGCAGGCGGAGCCTTCCGCCTGCCGCCTGTACCTCGTGACGCCGCCGGCCCTGGAGCCGGCGGCGTTCGCGCCGCTTCTGAGGGAAGCATTGGATGCCGGCGACGTCGCCTGCGTTCAGTTGCGCCTCAAGGACTGTTCCGAGGACGACATCCGTCGCGCCTGCGACCTGCTGCGCCCGATCGCGCAGGAACGGGACGTCGCCTTCATCCTGAACGACCATCCGCGCCTCGCGCGGGAGACCGGCTGCGACGGCGTCCATGTCGGGCAGCAGGACACTCCCTATCGCGACGCCCGCAAGATTCTGGGCAACGACGCCATCGTCGGAGTCACCTGCCATGACAGCCGCCATCTCGCCATGATCGCCGGCGAGGAGGGGGCCGACTATGTCGCCTTCGGTGCCTTCTTCCCCACCACCACCAAGACGGCCGAGTTCAAGGCGGAGCCGGAACTACTGAGCTGGTGGTCGGAGATGATGGAGGTGCCTTGCGTGGCGATCGGCGGCATCACCGCCGAGAATTGCGCGCCGCTGGTCACGGCCGGCGCCGATTTCCTGGCGGTCGTCAACGCCGTCTGGGCCCACCCCCAGGGTCCGGGCGCGGGAGTCCGGGCACTGAACGCCGCCATCGAGGCCGCACTCGCCGGCTAAAGCGGATTGCAATCCGCTTTGGACCGCGACGGCGGTCCCGGCCGCTCATGCGGCCGAGGCCCGACCGGCGAATGAGGTCATATGAATCCAGAGCGAATGCAAATTCGCTTTAAGCCGGCCGATTACCCGGCCGGACGCTCGGCCGATCACCTGGACTTCCCCAATATCATGGATCTTCTGACGCCCGAGGCTCTGGGCATCCTGTTCGCCGTCGGCCTGCTGGCCGGCTTCGTCGATTCCATCGCCGGCGGCGGCGGCCTGCTGACCATTCCGGCCCTGCTGGCCGCCGGTCTGTCCCCCGCCGAGGCGCTGGCCACCGGCAAGCTGCAATCCAGCTTCGGTTCGCTGTCCGCCACCATCAAGTTCGTCCGACGCGGCGAGGTCAATCCGGCGTCGATGCGGACGATGATCCTCTGCACCTTCGTCGGCGCCGGCGCCGGCGCCACGCTGGTGCAGATGCTGGATCCCAGCTTCCTGCGCGACGTCATCCCGATCCTGCTGATCGGCATCGCCCTCTACCTGCTGCTGTCGCCCAAGGCCGGCGATGTCGACGCCCAGCAGCGCATCGGCGAGCATGCCTTCGCGCTCAGCATCGGCACCGGTATCGGCTTCTACGACGGTTTCTTCGGGCCGGGCACCGGCACCTTCTTCGCCATCGCCTTCGTCTCGCTGCTCGGCTACAACCTGCGCAAGGCGACCGCCCACACCAAGGTGCTGAACCTGACCAGCAACGTGGCGTCGCTGCTGTTCTTCATCGTTGGCGGCCATGTGCTTTGGACGGTGGGGCTGCTGATGGGGGTCGGCCAATACATCGGCGCCCAGCTCGGCGCCCATATGGTGATCCGCAACGGCGCCCGAGTCGTGCGTCCGATGCTGGTTGTCGCTTCCATCGTCATCACCGTCAAACTGGTGTGGAGCGACGAGAACAACATCCTGCGCGAGATCTTCGCCGCCGCGGTCGCCTTGGCCGCCTGACGCGCCGGGCTTCGCCGGCGCTTTCTACTCACTGAAATCACGGAATAAATTCAACCGCATGCCTGCACCATGGCCGGAGTTCCCACTCCCGCCGGTGGTGCAGCCTTGCGGCTGTTTCCCCTTTCCGGCTTACAGCGCCGATGCAGGGCCGCAACACTGCTTGTGCGTCCAACAAAAAGTGGTGGCCGGCTCTTTACGTAAGCGTCACTTTGTGTATCAATGCGTCAACAACACAATTTGGGGAAGGAACTATGTCTCCGATGACGCTCAGGACACGCCTGATGACCGCCGCTGCCGCCCTTGCGGTGACCGCACCGATCGCGACCGCCTCCACAGCGTTCGCCGCCGGTTTTGCGCTGAAGGAGCAGAGCGTTTCGGGCCAGGGCACCGCCTATGCCGGCGTGACCGCCGGCGGCAACGGCGATGCCAGCTCCATGTATTACAATCCGGCGACGATGGGTCTGGTCTCCGGGATCGAGGCGGTGCAGACCGCCACCGGCATCATCGTGAAGTCCAAGGTCGAAAGCGCCAGCGCCACCCGCGCCCGGCAGCTGGGCGGCACCGCGATCAGCGGCAACGCCTCACCCGGCGACATCGCGCAGGACGCCATCGTCCCGGCCGGCTATTTCGTCTATTCCATCAACGACGACCTGAAGGTCGGCCTGTCCGCCAACGGTCCCTGGGGTCTCGTCACCGATTACGGCGACAGTTGGATCGGCCGCTATCACGGCATCCGTTCCGACCTGCGCACCTATAATTTCGTGCCGACGGTGTCGTACCGGATCAACCCGATGATCACCATCGGCGGCGGCGTGCAGATCCAGTACGCCAAGGCCAAGCTGTCGCAGTCGTCGGACTTCGGCGCCAGCCGTCTCGGCCGTCCGGGCGCGCTCGACGTCAAGAGCGACGTGACCGGCGACGATTGGGGCTGGGGCGTCTCGCTGGGCGCCCTGATCGAGCCGATGAAGGGAACGCGCATCGGCGTCGGCTACCGCTCGGCGGTCAAGCACACGCTGAAAGGCAACATCTCCTTCACCGGGCTGCCGCCGGCGCTGGCCGGCGCCCTGCCCTCGCAGAGCGCCAACGCCGACCTGATCACGCCGGAAATCGCCTCCCTCGGCCTGTACCACGAGGTGAACGACCGCTGGGCGGTGATGGCCGACGTGCAGTGGACCAACTGGTCGCGCTTCAAGGAGCTTCGCGTCAACATCGCCAATCCGGCGCTCACCTCCGTGACCGAGGAGCACTGGAAGGACACCTGGTATTACGCGCTCGGCACATCCTACAAGGTGACCGACAAGCTGACGCTGCGCGGCGGCATCGCCTTCGACAAGGGTGCGGTCGACGTCGAGTTCCGCACGCCCCGTATCCCGGAGCAGAACCGTTACTGGGTGTCGGTCGGCGCCGGCTATCAGGTGACCGACAGCCTGCGGGTCGACGCCGCCTACTCCCACGTCTTCGTGCCGAAGGCCTCGGTCAAC
The DNA here is from genome assembly GCF_003233655.1 of Azospirillum ramasamyi. Classification (NCBI taxonomy): domain Bacteria; kingdom Pseudomonadati; phylum Pseudomonadota; class Alphaproteobacteria; order Rhodospirillales; family Azospirillaceae; genus Azospirillum; species Azospirillum ramasamyi. Next base: position 644,438 of record NZ_CP029829.1, on the reverse strand, counting down.
CTGACCGACGACCTGACCGGCCCCGAGGCCGGCCGCGGCAACCTGACCGCCGAGTACAAGAACAGCATCGACCTGATCGGCCTGCAGGCGAAGTTCACGTTCTAAGAAACCTCACCCTCTCCCGTCCATTGCGGAAGCCCCTCTCCCCTTGCGGGAGAGGGGTTGGGGTGAGGGGAAGCATACCTATAATTTCCAAAGGCTTTCAGCCGTCTGCACCCCTCAAACCCCCGCCACCGGCAGCCACAGCACCTGTTCGATGCTCTCGGCGCCGCTGCACAGCATCGCCAGCCGGTCGAAGCCCATGGCGATTCCGCTGCTCTGCGGCATGCCATGCTCCAGCGCAGCCAGGAAATCCTCGTCCACCGGGAAGCGCTCGCCGTACAGCCGTTGCTTCAGTTCCATGTCGGCCTCGAAGCGGGCGCGCTGCACCGCCGGGTCGGTCAGCTCGCCGAAGGCGTTCGCCAGTTCCAGGCCGCAGGCATACAGCTCGAACCGTTCGGCCAGCCGCGGATCCTCCGGCTTCGGCCGCGACAGCGCCGCCATGCACAGCGGATAGTCGGTCAGCACGCAGGGCACGCCGTCGCCCAGATGCGGCTCGATCCGGTCGAACATGATGCGGAAGACGATGTCCTCCCAGCGGTCGCCGTGATGCGGCGCGATGCCGATGCGCGTGGCTTCCGCCGCCAGGGCAGCCGGATCGGGGTCGTGGCTGCCGTCATAGGTCGCCATCAGGTCGATGCCGGCATAGTCCCGAAACGCATCCGGTACGGTCAGCACCCGCCACGCTCCAAAGGGATCGCAGGTCATGCCGCGGAACGAGAAGCTCCGCCGCCCGCCCGCTTCCGCCCCGGCGCGCAGCAGGTCCTGGCAATCCTGGATCAGGGTCCGGTAGCCGTCGCCCGCGCGATACCATTCCAGCATCGAGAATTCCGGCGCGTGGGTACCCGACCTTTCGCCGTTGCGGTAGACATGCGCCAACTGCCACAGCCGCGGCACGCCCGCGACCAGCAGCTTCTTCATGGCGAATTCCGGGCTGGTGTGCAGGTAGAGAGGCCGGCGGTCGTCCGGATGGGGGCCCCGCAACTCGGTGGCGAAGGCCTGGAGATGCGGCTCCATGCCCGGCGATACCTGCAGGGCCGGCGTGTCCACCTCGACGAAGGCAAGCTCCTCGAACACGCGGCGGACGGCGTTCAGCACCCGGCCGCGCGCCGCCAGATAGGGCCGGCGCCGGGCCAGCGCCTCGGGATGCCAGGGGGGAAGCTCTGTGGATCGGTTGGCGGGCATGCGGCGCGCTCTTCTGTAAAGTCGAAAGGGGTGCCCGCCCATCAGAACACCCACGGGCGGCGTACTCAAGCCGGCTGGCCATTGGTCACAGCCGACCCTCCCTGCCCGCGGTTTTGCCGGCCCCGCTTACCGCCGGCCGCCGCGCCGTGGTAAGCTCGGCCCGTCGCCGGCCGAAAGGGGCGCGGCCGAGGCGACCAGGGCGATTGGAACAGTGAACAGGGCCGGCGAAAGCGTTTCAAACGTCGCGTTGCTAGAGCTATTCTAAACTGACCGCGCCGATTCGCCGAAGAATCGTCCGTCAATCGCCCGGATCGCGCGCCATTACCGTTCCGCGCCGTTGCCTATGGGCGGTCAAGCTGGTAGGGTCCGCGCCGCCCCGATTCTGGAATTCACGAGTACGCCATGAAGGTCAACGCCAACACGATGCGCCCCGGCCATGTGCTGGAGCACAACGGTAAGCTCTGGGTCATCACCAAAACCGCCATCGTGCAGCCCGGCAAGGGCGGCGCCTTCATCCAGCTGGAAATGAAGGACGTTCGCACCGGCAACAAGTCGACCGAGCGGTTCCGCACCCAGGAGACCGTTGAGCGCGCACGCCTGGACGAGCATGAGATGACCTTCCTCTTCGCCGAAGGTGACAGCTTCACCTTCATGGACAAGGAAAGCTTCGAGCAGGTCACCATCCCGCGCGACATCATCGGCGACCCGGCCGTCTTCCTGCAGGACGGCATGGAAGTCACCGTGCAGAGCCATGAAGGCTCGCCGCTGGGCGTCGAGATCCCCGGCAAGGTCACGCTGACGATCACCGAATCCGACCCGGTGGTGAAGGGGCAGACCGCCTCCTCCTCCTACAAGCCGGCCAAGCTGGAGAACGGCGTGTCGATCCTGGTTCCGCCGCACATCGAGGCCGGGACCCGCGTGGTCGTCGATACCGCCACCGGCGAGTATGTCGAGCGCGCGAAGGACTGATCCTTCCCAGCTGCGTTCTGCCATCACCGGTCTTCGCCAAGCGCGGAGGCCGGTGTATTGTTTTCTGGTTCCTGCATCAAACGGTACACCAACACCCATGGCCACCCGCTCCGCTCTCATCAACGTCATGGTCCGCGCCGCCGAAAAGGCCGCCCGGGGTCTCGTCCGCGACTTCGGCGAGGTCGAACACCTCCAGGTGTCGCGCAAGGGACCGTCCGACTTCGTGTCCGCCGCCGACCTGAAGGCCGAACGCACCCTGCGCGAGGAACTGCAGAAGGCACGTCCCGAATTCGGCTTCCTGATGGAGGAGAGCGGCGCGTCCAAGGGCAGCGACGCCGAGGCGCGCTGGATCGTCGATCCGCTCGACGGCACCACCAACTTCCTGCACGGCCTGCCGCACTGGGCGATCTCCATCGCCGCCGAGCGCAACGGCGAGATCGTCGCCGGCGTCATCTACGCCCCCATCGGCGACCAGCTGTTCTGGGCCGAGAAGGGCGCCGGCGCCTTCGTCAACCACACCCGCCTGCGCGTCTCCGAACGCCGCCGGCTCGAGGACTGCGTCCTGGCCACCGGCATCCCCTTCAAGGGCCGCGGCGACCACGCCACCTTCCTGAAGGAACAGGAAGCGGTGATGAAGGAGGTCGCGGGCATCCGCCGATTCGGCGCCGCCTCGCTCGACCTCGCCTACACCGCCGCCGGCCGATTCGACGCCTATTGGGAACGCGGGCTGGCTCCGTGGGACTGTGCGGCCGGCGTGCTGATGGTCACCGAGGCCGGCGGCTTCGTCGGCGAGATCGAGGGCGGGCGCAACCCGGTCTTCACCGGCAACGTGCTGGCCGCCAACAGCCACCTGCAGGTTCCGGTCGCCCGCCTGCTGAAGTCCGCCAAGGGCTGAGCCCCGCGCCCGCACCGGCCGGGCCGCCCCCCTCCCGCCCCGCACCGGGGCGGGACGGAAGAGCGGTTGTCGCTGGTGCGATCGATGGGCTATGGTTTGCCTGACAAGGGTTTAACGGGACGCATCGTTTTGGGCTGCTGGGTAAACGCCGACCGCAAGCACCGTGCCGTCGCCGCCGCGCTGTGCGCGGCCTGGGCACTGCACCCTGCCGCCCTGTCGGCGGCGGCTCCGGCGGATGCGGCTCCGGCGAACGCGGTGGTCGCCGCCGGACTGACGCTGGAAAACGCGGTTCCGCTGTCCGTGCCGCCGCGCCCCAACCTGCGCACCCCGCCGGCCGTCAAGGCGCCACCGCGCCTCGTCCTGCCGCAGCCGCTCGAAGCGCCTCCCCCGCCTGAACTGACCGAAGGTCCGGCCCAGCCGCCTGCCGGCCAGCCGGCAGAGCCGTCCGCCCCGGCCGTCGCCACCGCGCCGACGCCGGAAACCGAGCCGGCCTCGCCACGGACCGACACCGCGGCCCTGCCCCCTCCCCCGGAAGCGGCACCTCCTGCGGCGGCACTGCCACCTTCGAGCGTTTTGAGCCTTGTGTTCCCGGCCGACGCCACCAATCTGCCGGATAACGCGGAGGCCACGGTCGACCGGATCGTCGAGCGGCTGCGCGCTAGCGACACCGCCCGTCTGCAGCTGCGCTCCTACGCCAGCGGCACCGCGGACACGGCGCGCGAGGCGCGGCAGCGCTCGCTCGCCCGGGCGCTGGCCCTGCGGGAGCGGCTGACCGCCTTCGGCATCCGCAGCAGCCGCGTCGATGTCCGCGCGCTCGGACTCGACGAGGCAGGCGGAACGCCCGACCGGATCGATGTAGTCTTCTTGAACGAGTAGCGCTCCACCCGTGGCCCCATCCCTGGGCAAGGTCTGATCGGAACACCCCTTCGGAGCATCATGACCGCCACAACCCCGACGACCCGACCGCTGGAGGTATCCTCCCTCATGACACGCCCGGAGCGGTTCCTGACCCGGATGATCCTGTTCCTGGTGGTGGTCGGTGCCGTGTGCGGACTGCTGTTCCCGGCCTTGCGCGCCGCCTTTCTCAACAACGCCCCGCTCAACGGCGTCATCCTGGCGACGCTGCTGGCCGGCATCGCCTTCATCTTCCGCCAGGTTCTGATGCTGCGCCCCGAAGTGGCGTGGCTGGAGCAGTACCAGAGCGGCGTCCCCGCCGCCTCGTTGCAGGAGCCGGTGCTGCTGGCGCCGATGGCCCGCATGCTGGGCGAGCGGCGCGGCCGGCTGACCCTGTCGGCGCTGTCGATGCGCTCGCTGCTTGACGGCATCGCCTCGCGCCTGGACGAATCGCGGGAGCTGTCACGCTACCTGATCGGGCTGCTGATCTTCCTCGGCCTGCTCGGCACCTTCTGGGGCCTGCTGCACACCGTGCAGTCGGTGGGCGGCGTCATCGGCAGCCTGTCGGTGCAGGGCGGCGACGTCGGCACCATGTTCTCCCATCTGCAGCAGGGGCTGGAAGCGCCGCTGGTGGGCATGGGAACGGCCTTCTCCTCCTCGCTGTTCGGCCTCGCCGGTTCGCTGGTGCTGGGCTTCCTGGAACTCCAGGCCAGCCAGGCCCACAACCGCTTCTTCCAGGATCTGGAGGACTGGCTGTCCAGCGCCACGCGGCTGTCGAGCGGCGCGGCCGGCGGGCTCGAGTCGGGCGACCACGCGGCCTCGGCCTATCTGACCGCCCTGCTGGAGCAGACCGCGGAGAACCTCGACGCGCTGCAGCGCACCGTCGCTACGGCCGAGGAAGGCCGGCGCGCCGCCAACGCCAACCTGATGGCGCTGACCGAGCGGCTGTCGAGCCTCACCGACCATATGCGGGCCGAGCAGCAACTTCTACTGCGGCTGGGCGAGAACCAACTGGAGGTGAAGAGCCTGCTCGACCGGCTGGCGGAATCCGCGGGCGGCGGCTTCGATGATGCCTCGCGCCAGCATCTGCGCAACATGGACATCTATCTCGCCCGCATCGTCGAGGAATCCTCCAACGGCCGCGTCCAGGCGGTGCAGGAGATCCGCAGCGAGATCAAGCTGCTGGCCCGCACCATCGCCGCTTTGGCCGAAGAAGCCGACCAGCAGCAGCGCTGATACCCGGAACACCCAAGGCCCAACGCCCGGAGCACCCATGGCCAGCATCAGCCGCCGCAACGGCCATCGCGACGCCAGCGCCTGGCCCGGCTGGGTCGACGCCCTGTCTTCCCTGGTGATGGTCGTCATCTTCCTGCTGATGGTCTTCATCGTCACCCAGTTCTACCTCGCCACCGCGCTGACCGGCCGTGACGAGCAGCTGACGACCCTCAACCGCAAGATCGCGGAGATGAACGACCTGCTGGCGATGGAGCGGGAGGCGAATGCCGATCTCCGGGTCAACATCACCCAGCTGTCGACCGAGCTGCAGACTTCCGTCGCCGCCCGCGACGACATGACCCTGTCGCTGAGCCAGTTGCAGGAGGAGCGCGACCGCACCGTCCGCACGCTGGAGGAATTGCAGCGCAGCGTCCGGGTCGACCGCGAGGCGCTGGATCTGAAGCTGAAGGAAATCCTCAGCCTGCAGGCCGATATCAAGGCCCTGCGCGACGCCCGGCAGAAATTGGAAGGCGAACTGGCCGCCGCCGTGGCTGCGACCGAGTTGACAGAGCGGCAGCGTCAGGCCCTGCTGGCCGAGCTCGGCACCACCCGCGACCGGACGAAGGAGCTGGAGACGGAACTGGCCTCGGCCGCCGAGAAGACGATGCTGGCGCAGAAGGAGATCGATCAGCGCGACATCCGTCTGAAATCGCTCGAATCGCAGCTGACCGACAGCCGGACCCAGGCGGAGAAGGATCTGGCGCAGCGCGATCTGCGCATCCGCGACCTCATGGCCTCGCTGACCGGCGAACAGGCCGAGGGCAGCCGAAGCAAGCAGCAGATCGACCTGCTGAACCAGCAGCTTCTGGCCTTGCGCGACCAGCTTGCCCGCATCGGGGCGGCGCTGGAGGCGTCGGAGAAGGCATCGGCCGAGCAGAAGGTGCAGATCGCGGAACTGGGCGCCCGGCTCAATCAGGCGCTCGCCGCCAAGGTCCAGGACCTCGCCCGCTACCGGTCGGAGTTCTTCGGCCGGGTCCGCGAGGCGCTGGGCAGCCGGCCGGACGTGCGGATCGTCGGCGACCGCTTCGTCTTCCAGTCGGAACTGCTGTTCCCGTCGGGCTCGGCGACGCTGGAGGAAGCCGGCAAGCAGCGTCTGGCCGAGCTTGCCCGCACGCTGATCGAGATCGGCAAGGCGATCCCGCCCGACATCAATTGGGTGCTGCGGGTGGACGGCCACACCGACATCAAGCCGGTGCGCTTCCAGTTCGCCTCCAACTGGGAATTGTCGTCGGCGCGTGCGCTGTCGGTGGTGAGATTCCTGATCGACCAGGGCATCCCGGCGGAACGGCTCGCCGCGGCGGCCTTCGGCGAGTTCCAGCCCATCGACTCCGGCACTTCGGACGAGGCGCTGGCGAAGAACCGCCGGATCGAGATCAAGCTGGACCAGCGATAAGGACCCGAGGGCGATAAGGACCGGAGGGGTCAGCCCTTCCATTCCTCGCGCAGGATGGCGTAGAGGACATGGTCGCGCCATGCGCCGTCGATGCGCAGATAGCCGCGGGCATAGCCTTCGTGGGTGAAGCCGACCTTTTCCAGCAGCCCGCGGCTCGGCAGGTTGGTCGGCAGGCAGGCAGCCTCGATCCGGTGCAGGCCGAGCTGACCGAACGCGAATTCCAGAACCAGCCGGGTGGCGGCGGACACATAGCCGTTGCGGGCATAGGGCTGGCCGGCCCAATAGCCGAGCGTCCCCATCTGGGCCACGCCGCGCCGGATGTTGGTGAGGCCGAGCCCGCCGACCAGGGCGTCGGTTCCCCGGTCGAAGATCAGGAAGCTGTAGCCGAGATCGTCCCGCCATTCCTGCGCCTGCCGCCGCAGCCGGCGTGAAAAGGCGGCCCGCGTCAGGGCGTCGGTCGGCCAGGTGGGTTCCCACGGGGTGAGGAAGTCGCGCGAGGCGGCACGGAGATCCGCCCATTCCCGCCAGTCGCGCGGCAGCGGCGGCCGGACATAGCATCGCGGACCGTCGAGCCGGACCGCGGGGGGGCTGATGAGACCGCTGCCGAGAAGGCGGATCATGATTGCGGCCCCTTCCCTCTTCCATCCAAGCGAAGGGGCATTGGCATCCCGGACCATCCACGCGATGCATCCCCCCCGCCCCGACCCTCTCCCCGCGAGGGAGAGGGGGAAAGCTGTGGGGGAAAGGGGGATGCGGCCACCGTCTTCATCGTCAGGCGAGACGCTCCGCGATGCGGTCGTAGCTTTCCAGCTTGGCGATGGGCCCGAGGGCCGCAACGGTCGGACGGCTGGCGCGCAGGCGGCTCGCCGCCTTGACCACGGCGTCGCGGTCCACGCCGTCGATCTTCGCCACGATCTCCTCCACCGGAACCGGGCGGTCGTAGATCAGGATCTGCTGACCCAACTGCTCGCAGCGCGACATGGTGCTTTCCAGCGCCATCAGGGTCCCGGCCTTCAACTGGGCGCGGGCGCGGGCGACCTCGTCCTCGGTGACGTCGGCGCCGACTTTGGCGATCTCGTCGCAGACGACGGGGACCAGTTCCGCCACCTCGTCCTCGCCGGTGCCGGCATAGACGCCGAACAGCCCGCCGTCATGGTAGCCGCCGGTGAAGGTGTAGATGGAGTAGACCAGACCGCGCTTCTCCCGCACCTCCTGGAACAGGCGGGACGACATGCCGCCGCCCAGCAGTGTGGAGAGCACCGAATGGGCGAAGAAGTCGGGATCGTGAACCCCCACCCCGTCGAAGCCGAGCACGAGGTGCATCTGCTCCAGGTCGCGTTCCTCGCGGTAGTCGCCGCCGGCGTAGCGGGCCGGCTCCGGCTTGGCCGGGGCGCCGCTCGGCAGGTCGCCGAACGCCTCGAATGCGAGATCGACCATGCGGTCGTGCTCGATCCGGCCGGCGGCGCTCAGCACCATGCCCGGGGCGCCGTAATGGCCGGCGATGTAGTCGACCAGCGCCTCGCGCGGCAGCGCGCCGACGATCTCGGCCGAGCCCAGCACCGGACGGCCGATGGCCTGGCCCGGATAGGCGGTGGACTGGAAATGGTCGAAGATGATGTCGTCGGGCGTGTCGGCGCTCTGGCCGATCTCCTGCAGAACCACCGTGCGCTCGCGCACCAGCTCCTCGGCGTCCAGCGTGGAGTGCTGGATCATGTCGGACAGGATGTCGAGCGCCAGCGGCGCATCCTCGTGCAGGACCTTGGCGTAATAGGCGGTCTGCTCGCGGGTGGTGTAGGCGTTCAGCTGCCCGCCGACATTCTCGATCTCTTCGGAGATGCGGAAGGCGGACCGGCGGCGGGTGCCCTTGAACAGCATATGCTCGACGAGGTGGGCGACGCCGTTGACGCTCGCCGCCTCGTTGCGGGTGCCAACCCCGACCCAGCAGCCGAGCGAAACGGACTGCACGTCGGGCATTGTGTCGGTCGCGACGCGAAGCCCGTTGGGCAACGTCGTCACACGAATGGAACTCATGCGGCCTCCTGGGCGGCGCGGGCGCGCGCGGTGACGAAGTCCTGGACCGCCGCCAGATCGTTCGGCAGTTCGGACAGGCGCTCCTCGCGTACATAAAGATCGGACAGGCGCGGCGGCAGCTCCGGCCGGCGGCCGGTCGCCTTTTCCACCGCGTCGGGGAACTTGGCGGGATGGGCGGTGGCGAGAACCACCATCGGAACGGACGGATCGACCCGGCCGGCCGCGACCGCCGCCTTGGCCGCGCCGATGCCGACCGCCGTATGCGGATCGAGCAGATAGAGGCTGTCCTTCCAGACCTCGGCGATGGTCGCCATGGTCGCGGCCTCGTCCACCCGGTGGCCGGAGAAGATGGCCAGCGCACGGGCGAGCTGGGCGTCGGTCACCGCGAATTTGCCCTCGGCGCGGAAGCGGTTCAGCGCCTCCGTCACCGCGGCGCCGTCGCGGTCGAGCAGGTCGAACAGCAGCCGTTCGAAGTTGGAGGAGATCTGGATGTCCATGCTGGGAGACAAGGTAGGCACGACCGGCGCCGCGACCATGCTCCCACTGGCGAAAAAGCGCGCCAAAATGTCGTTGCTGTTGGAGCCGACCACCAGCGTCTCCACCGGCAGCCCCATGGCGCGGGCGCCGTAGGCGGCATAGACGTTGCCGAAATTGCCGGTGGGCACGGTGAAGGCGAGCTTGCGGTCGGGAGCGCCCAGCGCCACCGCGGCGGTGAAGTAATAGACGATCTGGGCCATGATGCGCGCCCAGTTGATCGAGTTCACCGCCGACAGCCCCATCCGGTCGCGGAAGTCGCCGTCGTTGAACATCGCCTTCACCAGATCCTGGCAATCGTCGAAGGTGCCGTCCAGCGCGATGTTGTGGACGTTGGACGACAGCACGCTGGTCATCTGCCGGCGCTGCACCTCGGAGGTGCGGCCCTTCGGGTGCAGGATGAAGATGTCGACGTTCTGGCGGTCGCGGCAGGCCTCGATGGCGGCCGAGCCGGTGTCGCCGGAGGTCGCGCCGACGATGGTCACCCGCTGCCCGCGCTTGGCCAGCACATGGTCGAACAGGCGGCCGAGCAGCTGCAGCGCCACGTCCTTGAAGGCCAGCGTCGGGCCGTGGAACAGTTCCAGCACCCAGGTGGTCGGATCGACCTGGACCAGCGGCGTGACCGCGGCATGGTCGAAGCCGACATAGGCGTCGCGGACGATGGCGCGGAACTCGTCCTCGGCGATGGAGCCGCCCAGGAAGGGCAGCATCACGCGGACGGCGATCTCGCTGTAGGGCAGCCCGCGCATCGCGCGGATGTCGTCGGCCGTGAACTGCGGCCAGGTCTCCGGCACATAGAGGCCGCCGTCGCGCGCCAGCCCTGCAAGAAGGACGTCCTCGAAACCCAAGACCGGGGCCGCGCCCCGCGTGCTGACGTACCGCACCGCTTAAACTCCGTCCGATGAAGTGGGCATAGTTAGCGAGGACCCCGCCCGCACGCAAGCGGTGCGGGACGCACGGCGCATATTCCCTTCCGACAGGCCGTCCGGTGAATACGGATGGAACGTTTGGAACAGCATGAAACGGTTTTCCGGGGGGCGTTCAGTGTTCCATTCCGGCCCGGAGCCTCTCAATTCATCGAGCGTAAAGCCTGACCCATCAGGCTTTACGCCCGCCCTCAGACGGCGGGCGCGACCGTCCGGCCGCTTGCCTCCGCAGGCATGGCCCTGCGGGGCCGCAGTCGCGGCCCTTCTTACCGCCGGGCGCAAGTCAGAACTTACGCCCGGCGGTATCACGCCGCCTCTTCCACGTCATCGTCGGCCCCGCGCCGGCGCACCAGGGAGGCCGCGCGTTCCAGCACCTCCGGGCCGGCGCCGGGGCGGTGGGCGTTCTCGGCGATGTGACGGCGGTAGGCACGGGCGCCGGGCAGTCCCTGGAACAGACCCAGCATGTGACGGGTGATGGCCGACAGCGGCGTGCCCAGCGTCCTGCGCGCCTCGATGTAGGGCAGCATGGCCTCGATCACCGCATGGCGGTCGGGGCCGGGCTCTCCCCCCATCAGGCGGCGGTCGGCATCGGCCAGCAGATAGGGCGTCTCGTAGGCGGCGCGGCCGATCATCACGCTGTCGACCTTGGCCAGATGCTCCTCGGCCTCGTCCAGCGTGCGGATGCCGCCGTTGATGGCGATGGTCAGCTGCGGGTATTCAGCCTTCAGCCGGTGGACGAGATCGTAGCGCAGCGGCGGGATGTCCCGGTTCTCCTTGGGGCTGAGACCCTTCAGCCAGGCCTTGCGGGCATGGACGATGAAGTGGCCGCAGCCGGCGGCGGAGACGGTGCGGATGAAATGGTCCAGCGTCGGCCATTCCTCCATCTCGTCGATGGCGATGCGCGACTTGACTGTGACGGGGATCGAGACGGCATCCCGCATGGCGCCGACCAGCCGCGCCACCAGATCGGGCTCCGCCATCAGGCAGGCGCCGAAGCGGCCGGACTGCACGCGGTTGCTGGGGCAGCCGACGTTCAGGTTCACCTCGTCATAGCCCCATTCCTCGGCGATGCGGGCGCAGGCGGCGAGGTCCGCCGGGTCGGAGCCTCCGAGCTGAAGCGCCACCGGATGTTCCGCCGCGTCGAAGCCCAGCAGCCGCTCGCGGTCGCCATGCAGCACGGCGCCGGTGGTCACCATCTCGGTGTAGAGCAGGGTCGAGCGCGACAGCAGACGGTGGAAGTACCGGCAATGCCGGTCGGTCCAGTCCATCATCGGGGCGACGCTGAGGGGGATGGTGGCGGAACTGGTCATGTCAGTTGCGGGCCGGTGCAGATGAACGGAAGGTCGGAAGGCGGCGAACAACCCATCATGGGCTGACAGTCAGGCGAAGTCCGAGGGACTTGATAACTTTCAGGACGGTCGCGAATTCCGGGTTTCCTTCCGATGACAGAGCCTTGTAGAGGCTTTGCCGACCGAGTCCTGCGTTGCGGGCGACCTCCGTCATCCCCTTGGCGCGGGCGATATCACCGAGCGCCGCCAGGATGAGCTGCGGATCGCCGTCCTCCAGCGCCGCGTCCAGATAGGCGGCGATGCGCTCGTCGCTGTTCAGGCTGTCGACGATGTCCCAGGAACGGGTTTCGGTTCTAGCCATGCTCCCCTCCTTCACCAGGGTGTGCGCTCAAAGATCCCGCGCCAGCGCGATGGCGGCGGCGATGTCCCGATCCTGCGACCGCTTGTCTCCGCCGGCCAACAGCACAATCAGCGTGTCGCCACGCTGGATGAAGTAGACGCGGTATCCGGGGCCGTACCGATGTGCAGCTCACTGACGTCCTCGCCCACCGGCTTCGTGTCACCAGGATTGCCAAGCTGAAGGCGACGGATGCGCACTTCGATCCGCATCCGCGCTCGATCGTCCCGCAAGCTCTCTATCCAGGCGGCGAAGCGGTCGGTCTGGCGGAATTCAATCATGAGAGAATGTCTTCCACGGGAGACATCTTGTCAAGACATCGACCTAAAACGACTAAGCCCCGCACAAGGCGGGGCTTAAGTCATCGAACCGAGAGAGTGGCGTCCCCGACGGGAGTCGAACCCGTGTCGCCGCCGTGAAAGGGCGGTGTCCTAGGCCTCTAGACGACGGGGACGTCGTTCGCGGTGACGCGGTTTCTAAAGATCGGAGGCCGTGAGCGCAAGCGCTTTTTTGCATCCTCCGATACTTTTTGCGCCCTTCCCCGCCAACTCTCCGCAAGCCGTTACGCCGAGCGCGCGGGCGCGGCGTCGTCGATCAGCAGTTGGACGCCTTCCGAACCGTTCCAGCGGTCGATGCGCAGCACCCCGGCGAGGTGGAAGGGCGTGCCGCGGCCGGTCAGCAAAGCCTGCCCCATGTCGCTGTCGAGCGCGCGGAAGGCGATGGCCTTCAGCCGGGCGCCGTCGTTGCCCTGCAGGATGCAGCGGACATGGTTTGCCCCCACCACGTCGGCGCGCACCACGCGGGCGTCGGCGATGGCGAAACGGGGCTCCGAATTGCCGGTGCCGTAGGGGCCGAGCTTGTCGAGCATCGTCACCAGCCCGACGCTGGCGCCGCCGACCGACAGGGCGCCGTCCAGTTCCAGCGTCGGCACCAGCGGCGCGGCGGCGACCTGTTCGGAGATGCGGCTGTGCAGGAAATCGCGCAGGGCGTCGATCTTGTCGCCGGCCACGGTGAAGCCCGCCGCCATGCGGTGGCCGCCGCCGGCCAGCAGCAGCCCCTCCTGCCGGGCGGCGATCACCGCCGACCCCAGATCGACGCCGCGGACGGAGCGGCCGGACGCCTTGCCGATGACGGTGCCGTCGGCGGTTTCCTCCAGGGCGACGACACAGGCCGGGCGGCTGTAGCGCTCCTTCAGGCGGGCGGCGACGATGCCGATGACGCCGGGATGCCAGCCGACGCCGGTGACGAAGACCAGATCGGTCTCCCGCCCGGCCTCGGCGGCGACGCGCTCCAGCGCCTCCTCCAGCACGGCCTGCTCGACGGCGCGGCGCTCGGCATTATGGCCCTCCAGGCGCTGGGCGAGTTCCATCGCCTCGACCGGATCGTCGGTGGAGAGCAGGCGGGCGCCGAGGTCGGACGCCCCCACCCGGCCGCCGGCGTTGACGCGGGGGCCGAGGACGTAGCCGGCATGGTAGGCGTCGGGCTTCTCCTTCACCCCCGCCACGTCGGACAGGGCGGCGAGGCCGGGATTGGCGCGCCGCGCCATCACCTTCAGCCCCTGCGCCACCAGCGCGCGGTTCAGCCCGGTCAGCGGCACCACGTCGCACACGGTGCCGAGCGCCACGAGGTCGAGCCATTCCATCAGGTTGGGTTCCGGCCGGTCGCGGTAGAAGCCGGACTGGCGCAGGGCGCGGTTGACGGCGACGATGGCGATGAAGGTGACGCCGGCGGCGCAGAGCGTGCGGTAGGCGCCGTCCTCGTCCAGCCGGTTGGGGTTGACCAGGGCGACGGCGGGCGGCAGGCGCGGCTCGGCGGCGTGGTGGTCGAGGACGACGACCTCCAGACCGGCGTCGGCGGCGGCCTCCAGCGCGGCGAAGGCGGAGATGCCGCAATCGACCGTCACCACCAGACTCACCCCCTCCCCTTTCAGGCGGAGCAGCGCGGCGGCGTTCGGGCCGTAGCCCTCCTTGATGCGGTCGGGGACATAGACGCGGATGTCGGCGCCGAGCGCGCGGAAGAACCGGCGCAGCAGGGCGGAGGAGGTGGCGCCGTCGACGTCGTAGTCGCCGAAGACCGCCACCGGCTCGCCGTCGCGGATGGCGCGGGCGATGCGCTCCGCCGCCGGGTCCATGTCGCGGAAGCGCGACGGGTCCGGCAGCAGCGCCTTCAGCGTGGGGTTGAGGAAGGTTTCGCAGGTTTCGTCGGTGACGCCGCGGGCGGCCAGCACCCGGCCGACGATCTCCGGCAGGCCCCGCCCCTGGGTGAGAGCCTGAGCCTGCCGCTCGTCGCAGGGCCGCGCCTGCCAGCGCTTGCCGGACAGGGAGTTGGCGACGTTGAGGAAGGCGGTAGGCTCGGTCATGGCGGTGCTGCACGGTCGCTGTGGTGGAGGCACAGCCATAGCAGAGATGGACGCGCGGCGCACGGCGGGCGTGGGCAGGGGTGGGATGTGGGGATGGGGAGTTGTCGGTCCGGCTGCCCCCCACCCGAGCCTACGCCGCCCGCATCCACACCGCCGTGTCGTGGAACGCCGCCCCGCCTGCCGGCGGGATCGGTTCGGGCGAGGTCAGGCTGTTGATGCCCATGCCTTCTACGAAGGCGCTGTTGGGCCAGATGCCCTCGACGATCACCACGCCGCGCGGAACGCCGGCGAAGGGCTTGGCATGGACCACCACGCTGCCCTGCGGGTTGCCCAGCCGCACGGCGTCGCCGTCGGCCAGATCCAGCCCGGCCGCGTCGTCGGGGTGGATCAGCGCGGTGGGCCAGCCCTCGCGGCGCTGGGCGGTCAGCGTCTCGGTGAAGGAGGTGTTGAGGAACTGGCGGGCCGGGGCGGTGACGAGGCGGAACGGGTGTTCGGTGTCGGCATCGCGGCCGGGGGGCATGTGGTCGGGCAGCTCCGGCATGCCGCCATAGGGGCCGAGCGCCGCCCAGTCGGGGGCGAAGCGGAACCTTTCGTCGGGATGGGCGAAGCCGTTGAGGAAATGCGAGGTCTCGAAATCCGGCTGGGCGTCGATCCAGCGCCGTCCGGTCAGCGTCGCCGCGTCGCCCAGGCCGGACGTCTTCAGCATGGCGTCGACGATCTCCAGCGCGGTCATGCCGAATCCCGGATGCTCGGCGCCGACGCGGCGGGCGAGTTCGCTGATGACCCAATGGTTCTCGCGCGCCTCGAACTGCGGCTCGATCACCTTGCGGCCGATCAGGATGTGCATCTGGCCGCCGCCGCGGTAGATGTCGTCATGCTCCAGGAAGGTGGTGGCGGGAATGACCAGATCGGCGAGCCTGGCCGTGTCGGTCATGAACTGCTCATGCACCGCGACGAACAGATCCTCGCGCAGGAAGCCCTGGCGGACGCGGTTCGAATCCGGGCAGATCGTCACCGGGTTGGTGTTCTGGATCAGCATCGCCGTCACCGGCGGGCCGCTGGTCAGGTCGCGCGGGTCGCCGGTCAGCACCGCGCCGATGCGCGACTGGTCGAAGCTGCGCACCGACGGGTCCAGCCGGTCCAGCCCTTCCGACAGCGTCTTGTCCAGCTTGTAGATGCCGGACGAGCAGTAGAGCGCGCCGCCGCCCTTGTGCTGCCATGCCCCGGTGACCACCGGCAGGCAGGACACCGCATGGACCTGCGCCGCGCCGTTGTGGGCGCGCGACAGGCCGTAGCCGATGCGCAGGTAGGAGCGCTTCGTCGTGCCGTAGAGCCGGGCGAACTCCTCGATCTCCGCCACGGTCAGGCCGGTGATGGACGAGGCCCATTCCGGGGTGCGGGCGGCGAGATGCGCCTCCAGGCGGTCGGTGCCGGCGGCGAAGCGGGACAGATAGGAGCGGTCGGCGTGACCGTCGCGGAACAGCACATGCATCACCGCGCAGGCCAGCGCCCCGTCTGTGCCCGGCCGCAGCATCAGGTGCAGGTCGGAGACCTCGGCCGTGCCGGTGCGGTAGGGGTCGATGGTGACGAGCTTGGCGCCGCGGCCTTTGCGGGCACGGCTGACATGGGTCATCACGTTGACCTGGGTCGCCACCGGGTTGCCGCCCCAGTTGACGATCAGGTCGCTCTCCGCCATCTCGCGCGGGTCGGCGCCGCGGATGTCGCCATGGCCGGCGAGCCAGCCCATGTTGGCCGGCGTGTCGCACACCGTGCTGGTCTGTCGCGAATAGCCCTTGGCATGGCGCAGGCGCTGGATGCTGCCGCGCTGCACCAGGCCCATGGTGCCGGCGTAGAAATAGGGCCAGACCGCTTCCGGGCCATGGGTGCGCTCGGCGGTCAGGAAGGCGTCGGCGATGCGGTCCAGCGCCTCGTCCCAGCCGATCGGCTTCCACTGGCCGGAGCCCTTGGGGCCGGTGCGCAGAAGCGGGGTCTTCAGCCGGTCGGGCGAATGCACCCGCTCGGCATAGCGGCTGACCTTCGCGCAGATGACGCCGGCGGTGTAGCTGTTCTCCGCCGCGCCGCGCACCTTGCCGATGCGGTCGGGGGCGAGGCGTTCCACCTCCAGCGCGCAGGTGCTGGGGCAGTCGTGCGGACAGGCGGTGGGCAGGAACTGGGCCGACAAGGCTAACCTCTGGTCTGGCTGGCGGCGGGAATGCCGCAAGTTTAGGCCCGGCCGCGCGACCGCTTCAATGCGCAACAATGTATGGGTACAATAAAGAAGGGCCGCGAAGCCCCGTTCCGGACTTCGCGGCCCCAACCGCTCGGGCGAGATGATTCCCGGACGACTTGCGGCTTTACATCACGCCGATCATGCGCGGGAACCACAGCGAGATCGCCGGCACATAGGTGACCAGGCCGAGGAAGAGCAGCATCGTCAGCAGCCACGGCCAAACCGCGACCGTCAGCTCTGTGATGCCCATCTTCGTGATGCCCGATGCCACGTAGAGGTTCAGGCCCACCGGCGGGTGGCACATGCCGACCTCCATGTTCACGATGATCAGGATGCCGAAATGCACCGGGTCGATGCCCAGCGACATCGCCACCGGGAACAGGATCGGCGCCATGATCAGGACGATGGACGACGGCTCCATGAAGTTGCCGGCCATCAGCAGGATGATGTTCACCACCAGCAGGAAGACCCAGACGCTCAGGTTCTGGCCCTGGATCCAGGCCGCCATGTTCTGCGGGATCTGCTCCGACGTCATGACGAAGGAGAAGAGGACCGCGTTGGTGATGATGTAGAGCAGCATCGCCGACATGCTGGCGCTGTCCAGCAGCACCTTCGGCACGCGGCTGAGCGGCATGTCGCGGTAGATGAACACCGCCACGATGAAGGCGTAGACCGCCGCCATCGCCGCCGCCTCGGTCGGGGTGAAGATGCCGGTGTAGATGCCGCCCATCACCACGACGATCAGCAGCAGGCCCCAGAAGCTCTCGCGGAACGCCTGCCAGCGCTGGAGGGCCGACGCCTTGGGCAGGCGGGGATAGCCGAACTTGCGGGCGCGGAACCAGGTGGTGAAGGCGAGGAAGCCCGCCAGCATCAGGCCCGGCACCACGCCGGCCAGGAACATCTGGCCGATGGAGGGCGCCTGCGGATGGCCGGTGGTGGCGACGCAGTACATCACCATCACGATCGACGGCGGGATCAGGATGCCGAGCGCGCCCGAGGTGGTGACGATGCCGGCGCCGAAATTCCGCGGGAAGCCCTGGGCGATCATCGCCGGCAGGATGATGGAGCCGATGGCGACCACCGTCGCCGGGCTGGAGCCCGACACCGCCGCGAACAGGGCGCAGGCAAGAACGCCGGCCATGCCGAGGCCGCCGTGCCAATGCCCGACCATCGAGGTGGCGAAGTTGATCATGCGCCGGGCGACGCCGCCATGGGTCAGGAAGTTGCCGGCCAGGATGAAGAACGGGATCGCCATGATCTCGAACTTCTCGATGCCCGTGAACAGCTTCAGCGCCACCGCGGCGACCGGCACGTCGGTCATCAGGAACAGGAAGGACAGAACCGTCAGGCCGAGCGAGATCGAGATCGGCATGCCGGTGAGCATGAGGGCAATCAGCAGCCCGAAGATAATGAGCGCGTTCACGCCGGGCCTCCCTCTTTGGCGGCTTCGACCGGGTCGATGCCGTCGACCTGGGCATGATCGTGGTGGGGCAGTTCGCCGGTGCGGATGAAGTTCCAGGCGACCTGCAGGAAGCGGAAGCACATCAGGAAGGAACCGAGCGGAACGGCCAGATAGACCAGCCACATCGGCATTTCCAGGTCGGCCGACACCTGTTCGGTCTCGGCGATGTGATAGACGAAATTGGCGCCGAGAGCGCCGACGACGCCGGTGAACAGGGCGCCGGCCATCAGGCCGAAGATGACGAAGCGGCCGCGGATGTCGGGGCGCAGGCGGTTGATCACCACGTCCACGCCCACATGGATGCCGGTGCGCACGCCATAGGCGGCGCCGAACTTGGCCATCCACACGAACATGTAGATGCAGACCTCCTGGGCCCAGGCGAGGTTCCAGTGGATCACGTAGTCCTGAATGGCCGGCACGCCGGACAGGTAGCGGTGCATGACCGCCACGAAGATGACGAGCGTCGCCGCCGCCATGAGGAAGGCGATCAACGTCTCCTCCAGGCGGTCGAGTATTTTCATAAGCATATCGCGGGGATCTCCCGGTCGGCGGAGATGGTGTCGGGTACGCTGGCTTGCCGCGGACAGGCCGCAGCAAGCCGTTCGCCCGTCATCCCCGCGAAAACGGGGTTCCGGACGGCTACCGTATGGAAGGCAGTGGGAAAGCTGGATTCCCGCCTGCGCGGGAATGACGGGCCAACCGAATGGCCGCCGGCTTGTGGAAGCCGGCATGGAGCGGGCGCGTCCCCCAACGGGAAGACGCTGCCCGCCCCCGGTCCGTTACATCTTGAAGCCGGCGGCGGCGGCTTCCTTGTAGATCGCTTCGATCAGGTCCTTGCCGACGCGGGACTCGGCGTCCTTGTGGACCGGCTTCAGGGCCTTGATCCAGGCTTCGCGCTCTTCGTTGGTCTGGGTGTGGAAGGTGGTCTTGCCCGACGCCTTCATCTGGGCCAGCGAGACGTCGTTCTCGTGCTGGGCGATGTCGTTGGCGTAGGCGGTCGCCTCCTTCATCGCACCCTCAAGCCCGGTGCGGACGTCGGCGGGCAGGCCTTCCCAGAACTTCTTGTTCACGATGACCGCATAGCCGAGATAGCCGTGGTCGGTCAGCGTGGCGTGCTTCTGCACCTCGTGCATCTTCTGGGTGTACATGTTGGACGGCGGGTTTTCCGTGCCGTCGACGACGCCGGTCTGCAGCGCCTGGTACACTTCGGAGAAGGCCATCACCTGCGGCAGGGAGCCCAGGGCGCGCATCTGGGCGTCCAGCACCTTGGACGACTGGATGCGCATCTTCAGACCCTTCACGTCCTCCGGCTTGATGACCGGCTTGTTGGCGCTCATGATCTTGAAGCCGTTGTCCCAATAGGCCAGGCCGATGATGCCCTTCGACTCCAGCTTCTGGAACAGCTGCTTGCCGATCTGACCCTCGGTCACGCGGCGCAGCACGTCCTTGTTCGGGAAGATGTAGGGCAGGTCGAAGACCTCGAATTCCTTGGCGCCCAGCGGGCCGAACTTCGCCAGCGACGGGGCGAGCATCTGCACGGCGCCCAGCTGCAGGGCCTCCAGCTCCTCCTTGTCCTTGTAGAGCTGGCTGTTCGGATAGACCTCGACCTTGACCTTGCCGTTGGTCGCCTTCTCGGCGAGCTCCTTGAACTTCTCGGCACCCTTGCCCTTGGGCGTCTCCGGCGCGACGACGTGGCTGAACTTGATGACGATCTGGTCCTGGGCCCAGGCGGTGGACAGGGCCAGCGGCGCCGACATCATGCAGCCGACCGCAGCCGCGCACAGGAGCTTCACGAGTTTCATAGGTGCGTTCCCCTCTGGTGTCGATTATCAGTTGAACGGAATGTTCCGTTATGAACTTATCCCGCATTGTTCATGATCCGGGGAATTGCGGCTATTGTGGATATCCGCAGAGTCGGCCTATCCCACTTTCGTCAGGTTCCACTCTTCCCGGCTCCCACACTTTCGTGTCCATCCCCATGCCGCAGCCCAACCCCACTCCCGGCTCCACCGCCCTGCCCGCCTCCCGGTCGCTCCGGGCGGTGCCGCATGCCATGCCGCTGGTGGCGATGGCGCTGGTCGTCGTCCTGCTGGGCGCCTTCCTGTGGCTGCTGCAGCGCAACGAGCGGGACGAGGAGGCGCTGGCCCTGATCAAGGACGCGCTGTGGATGGAGCAGAACCTGCATTTCCAGCTGGCATCCGACGAGGACAAGCTGGAGAGGCTGGCGGAGACGCTGGGCCGGACGGAGGTGGACCTGCGACAGTTCGCCGCGATGGCCCGGATGATCGTGAACACCAACCCGGCGATCGAACGGGTGCTGTGGCTGGATGCCGATGGGCGCACCCTGCTGGCCGAGCCGCCGCTGCCGCAGGACGGAACGCCGGGCGCCGACGGCCCGCCCGACGACAGCCTGACCCGCAACGACGCGATGCGCATCGCCCGCTCCACCGGCCTCAGGGCCTATGGTCCGCCCTACCGGATCGACCTCAGCGACCGCGGCTTCGACGTCGCCTTCCCGCTGTTCCGCGACGGTGCCTTCGTCGGCGCCCTGATCGGCGTCTTCTCCTTTGAGGCGATGCTGACCCACCATGTCCCCTGGTGGTTCGCCCAGCGCTACCAGCTGGAGGTGATCGACGTCGCCGGGACCGTGCTGGGGGCGAAATCGCGCATGGTGGTGCCGGGCTCCATGGCGGGCGCGGCCCCCGACCCGGCGCGGAGCCACGTCATCCCCTTCGATCCGCCCGGCCATGGGCTGGCCCTGGTCGCCACCGCCTATCCCAGCGAGTCAAACGTCACACGCACCGTCCTGGTGGCGGCGATCTTCGCGCTGACCGGATCGGCGCTTTGGAGCCTGTGGTCGCTGCGCCGCCACATCGCCGGCCGCCTGCGCGCCGAACAGGCCCTGCGCGAGGAGCATGCCTTCCGCAAGGCGATGGAGGACAGCCTGACAGTGGGCATGCGCGCCCGCGATCTGGAAGGCCGCATCACCTACGTCAACCCGGCCTTCTGCCGGATGGTGGGTCTGGAGGCGGAGGATCTGGTCGGCTGCGGTCCGCCGATGCCCTACTGGCTGCCGGAGGAGCTCGAACGGGCGGAGGCCGCGCTGCAGGACGTGCTGGCCGGCCGCGCGCCGGAATCCGGGCTGGAGATGCGGTTCCGGCGGGCGAACGGCGAGCGGTTCGACGCGCTGATCTACGAGGCGCCGCTGATCGACGCCAACGGGCGCCAGACCGGCTGGATGGGCTCCGTCCTCGACATCACCGAACGCAAGCATGCCGAGGAACTGGCCCGCCAGCAGCAGGAACGGCTGCAGCAGACCTCCCGCCTGATCACGATGGGCGAGATGGCCTCCACCCTGGCGCATGAGCTGAACCAGCCGCTGTCGGCCATCGCCAGCTATTGCACCGGCTGCCTGAACCGCCTGCGCTCCGGCCGGTTCGACACCGACGAGGTCGCCGCCGCGCTGGAGAAGCTGGCGGCGCAGTCCAAGCGCGCCGGGCAGGTGGTGCGGCGGATCCACGACTTCGTGCGCAAGCGCGACCCGAACGTCGCCCCATGCTCGCTCGCCCGCGTGCTGGAGGACTGCATCGGGCTGACCGGCGCCGACGCCGCCCGGCTGGGCGTGCGGGTGGAGCTGGATGCCCCGGCCGACCTGCCGCCGGTCACCGGCGACCGTATCCTGCTGCAGCAGGTGGTGCTGAACCTGATGCGCAACGGGATCGAGGCGATGGCCCGCACCCCGCGCGACGACCGCCGCCTGACCGTCACCGTCCGCCGGGAGGCCGCGGCGGCGGACGGGGCCGGCAACGGCGTGCTGCTGACGGAGATCCGCGACCGCGGATGCGGCATCGCGCCCGAGGTGGCGGAGCGCCTGTTTTCCCCTTTCTTCACCACTAAGCGCGAAGGTATGGGGATGGGCCTGAACATCTGCCGCTCCATCGTCGAGCACCACCGCGGCCGGCTGTGGTTCGAACCGGTGGCGGCGGAGGGCGGGACGGACGAGAAATCGGCCGGAACCCGCTTCCTGTTCACCCTGCCGGTGCATGCCCAACCATCGGGCCGAGTTTCAGATCAAAGCGCAGAGGCCGCAGAATGACCACGCTCCACATCGTCGACGATGACGAGGCGATCCGCGACGCTCTCGGCTGGCTGTTCCAGTCGCGCAACGTGCCGGTGGCCGGCTGGCCCTCCGCGGAAGCCTTCCTGGAGGGGTGGAAACCGGACATGGCCGGCTGCCTTCTGCTGGACATCCGCATGGAGGGGATGAGCGGGCTGGAGCTGTTCGACCGCCTGCTGTCCAAGGGATGCCGGATGCCGGTGATCTTCCTGACCGGCCATGGCGACGTCCCCATCGCCGTCGGCGCCCTGAAGAAGGGAGCCCGCGACTTCGTGGAAAAGCCGTTCAACGACAACGAGCTTGTCGACCGGGTGATCGACGCCCTGGCCTTCGACGCCGAACAGCGCGAGCGCGAGGCGGGACAGGCCGGGCTGGCCGCGCGGCTGGCCACCCTGACCCAGCGCGAACGGCAGGTGATGGAGCTGGTCGTCGCCGGCCGCCTCAACAAGGTCATCGCCGACGAGCTGGGCATCAGCATGCGCACGGTGGAGGTCCATCGCAGCCATGTCTTCGAGAAGATGCGCGTCAAGACGGCGGTGGAGCTGACCCGCCTGCTGACCGGCGCGTCCTGATCCGGAGGGTGACCGGGGGCGGCCCCCGCCTGCCCCGCCGACCACGTCCCCATCCATTCCCTGCCACTCCCGTGGCGCCCAAGCAGTGGAGAAACGACGGTTGCGCCTGCGGTTGCCCGGTTCCCTGCTCGCCATCGTTCTGGGGGTGACCACGCCCCTGCTCCTGTTCGGCGCCGTGCTGGTCTGGCAGTTCGACGCCCGCGAGCGCGGGAAGATCGAGGGCGAGATGCAGTCGGTGGCGCAGTCGCTGTCGCTGGCGGTCGACCGTGAACTGGCGAGCCAGCTGCGCCCGCTGGAACTGCTGTCCGCCCTGGCCCAGCCCAATGCCGGCGATCTGCGCGCGCTGTATGACGAAACCACCGCCGCCGCCCATGCCCAGGCCGGCTGGCTGGCGATGGGGCTGATCGACACCGGCACCGGGCGCTTCGCCTTCCACACCCATTACCCGTTGGGCGTCCAGCCGCTGCCGCCGCCGCGGCTGGACGAGGTCACCCGCCGCGTGATCGAAAACCGCCGCGCGGCCATCGGCGGCGTGCTGCCGCCGGGCGGGCCGCCGGGCCGGCCGGCGCTGATCCTGCGCGCGCCGGTCCTGCAATACGATCCGGCCGCCGCTGGCGACCGGGTGCGTTACGTGCTGTCGCTCGCCCTGGGGCTGGAAGGACTCGGCAGCGCCCTGCAGGCCCGCAACACCCCGCCCGAATGGACGGTCACGGTCATCGATCCGACCATGCTGATCGCCGCCCGGTCCCGCGATGCCGCAGCCTATCTGGGCCGGCGCGCCGATACCGCGCTGGAGTCACGCATCCGGTCCGGCAGCAGCGGCATGTTCGCCGGCACGACCAGGGACGGCATCGATGTCCATACCGTCATCCACCGCTCCGCCGAGACCGGATGGTCGGTGGTGCTGGGCGTGCCGTCGGCAATCGTGCAGCAGAGGCTGAACGCCCTGCGCATGACGGTGACCGGCGGCGCCGCCGTGGCCTGCGCCGCGACGCTGGCGCTGGCCCTGCTGGTGTCCCGCGCCTATCGCCGCCGCCGCAGCGCCGAGGAGGAGGTGCGCCGCGCCCGCGAAGCCTTTCTGATCGAGCAGCGCCGGCGGCTGCAATCCGAGAAGGAGCATGCCGAGGCCGCCAACCGGGCCAAGAGCGAGTTCCTGGCCAACATGAGCCACGAGCTGCGCACGCCGCTGAACGCCATCATCGGCTTCGCCGAGGCGCTGACGGCCGGCATCTTCGGCCCGGTTCCGCCCAAGCATGCCGAATACATCTCGGCGATCCACCAGTCCGGCCGGCACCTGCTGGACCTCGTCAACGAATTGCTCGACATGGCGAAGATCGAGGCCGGGCGGCTGGAGCTGTTCCCGGCCCGCGTGGCGGTGGGCGAACTGCTGGACGACTGCATGGGGCTGGTGGAGGCGCTGGCCCTGCGCAAGGGCGTGGCGCTGACCGGCGACGGCATCGACCGGACCCTGCTGGTCACGGCCGACGGGGTCCGCATGCGGCAGGCGGTGCTGAACGTGCTGTCGAACGCCATCAAGTTCACCCCCGCCGGCGGCTCCGTGCGGGTGGAGGCGGCCGCCGGGCCGGACGGCAAGGGGGCGGTCATCGTCATCGCCGACACCGGCGTCGGCATGACGGCCGACGAATTGCAGATCGCGATGGAGCCCTTCCGGCAGGTCCACAATTATCTGACCAAGGCCGAGGCGGGGACCGGGCTGGGCCTGCCGCTGGCCCGCCGCTTCATCGAGGCCCATGGCGGCACGCTGACCCTGGACAGCACCCCCGGCGTCGGAACCACGGTGACGATCCGGTTGCCGTGAGGGGCCGGCTTCCGTGATGGAGCCTGGTGCCTACCCGCGCCGGGGCGGACGGCCCGGAAGCATGGCGCGCTGCAGCTTGGCGCCGGCAAGGTCGGCGCCGTCCAGATCGGCGCTGTCGAGGTTGGCGTCGGACAGGTTGGCCTGGACCAGACAGGTTCCGACCAGCAGGGCGCCGCGCATGTCGGCCCCCATCAGGTTGGCGGCCCAGGAACGGCCGGTCGGGCGCCCCGACGGATCCTTGATCGCCGCGGGGCCCAGCCGCACCCGCGTCAGGTCGGCGTTGGTGAGCACGGCAAAGCTGAGATTGGCGCCGGACAGGTCGGCGCCCATCAGGTTGGCGCCCTCCAGATTGGCGCCGGACAGGTCGGTCATCATCAGTCGGGCGCCGGTCAGCGCCGCCGCCGACAGGTTCGCCCCGCGCAGGGATGCGGCGCTGAGGTTGACGTTGCGCAGATCGGCGCGGCTGAGGTCGGCGCCGTCCAGGTCGGCGCGCTGGCCGCGCTGGCCGACGCTGTCGATCCAGCGTTCATGGTCGAAGATGGCGCGCTGGATCTCCGACCCCATGCTGTCGATCGGCCGGGTCATCTGCGCGGCGGCGATCCGGGTGGAGGACAGGTCGCAGTCGGCCATCCGGGTGCCGACCATGTCGGCCTTGTCGAAGCGGGTGCCGTCGAGCGACGCGCCCGACAGGTTGGCGCCGTTCAGCCGCGCACCGGTCAAATCCGCGCCGTTCAGGACCGCACCCGACAGGTCGGCGTTCTGCAGCACGGCACCGGTCAGCTCGGCATCGGACAGGTTGGCGCCGCGCAGCACCGCGCCGGTCAGGTCGGTGGGAATCCCGCCCTCCGCCGTCGTGCCGTTCTGCAGCCGGGCGAGCGCCGCCTTGTGGAGCTGGCGGGCGCTTTCGGCGTCCTGGCCGTTGGGCGCATCAGGACCGGAGCCGCGTCTGGCGCTGCCACCCGGCTCCAGCGTGCCGGCGCGCAGGTCCGCCCCCCTCAGGTTGGCGTTGGAGAAATCGGCCGCGCGCAGGCGGGCGCCGCGCAGATCGGTCTGCATCAGGTTGGCGCGGCTGATGTCGGCATCGCGCAGGTCGACGCCGAACAGGTCGGCGCCGGCCAGATTGGCGCCGTTCAGCCGGCCGCGCGCCAGCCGCGCGCCGACCAGACGGGCGCCGCGCAGGTCGCGCTGCGACAGGTCCACACCTTCCAGGTCGGCCATCGCGAGGTTGGCGCGGGCACCGCCCGGCTGGCCCTTGATCCAGCGGGCATGCCGGTCCAGCACCTCGGCCAATTGATCGGGCCGAAAGAAGGACACGGTGGAAGCGTTAGGGGCGGATACTTTGGGCACGGGCAGATTGACGCCGTGAAAATGGTTACATCGCAACAATCATGCGATCCATTCCTTACCGAAGGCTGAATGAATCCCCTTTTGCGCTCAATCTTTCGGAGGATGAAAATCGGGAGTGCGCCGCTATGGCGTCCGGCCAGGCGGAGAGGCGCCGGTCGATGTCCGTTATGAAAAACAGAAGCTTGGCCATACGGATGGCTATCCCTTCCTTCCGGTCCGACAAGGCCATTCTACGGTGAAGCTTCCGAGTCGCGCACGTTACGGTTCTGTAATCGAACAGCCGCGAACGGGTCGCGAACGGCGGCGGCCCAGCGTCCGCCCCGGCCCGCGCGGCGTCCGGCGGAAACCCTGGACTCGGCCAGATTCCAGGAACGGTTAAGCAATGGTTTCTTGACAGCAAAGGCCACAGACATCCTAAAAGTGTCCCACCATTCGGACTAACGCACCGCAGCATGCCCTGACCTTGGCCGGGGTGTGGCTTTGGCCGTAACCGGGATGGCGGGCTCCGAAGGACGGGACGTCGCCCCAGAGCGGAAAAACGGGATATGAAGGAAGAATGATGAAGGATGCGGACGCCCGGTCGACCACGACCGCACGCCCGAGCGCTGGCGAGAGCCACGCCACCGAACGCCGTCATCTCGATCGCCGCTCCCTCCTGCGCGCCGGCCTGGGTCTGGCCGCCGCCGCCTCCGCCGGGGGAACCCTGTTCGCCAGCGAGGAGGCGGAGGCCGCGGCGCTCCGCGCCCCGCCCCGGGTGCTGTCCCTGGTGAACCTGCACACCGGCGAGAGGGTCAGCGCCGAATACTGGGCCAAGGGCCGCTATGTGCGCGATGCCGTTCGGGCGATCAACCACCTGCTGCGCGACCACCGCAACAACGCGGTCCATCCCATCGACCCGAAGCTGCTGGATCTGGTCCACAACCTGAGCCGCAAGATCGGCCGCAAGGGTGCGATCGAGATCGTGTCCGGCTACCGGTCGCCGGAATCCAACGCGATGCTGCGCGAGGCCGACCAGCGCGGCGTCGCCCAGAACAGCTATCACACGCGCGGCATGGCCATCGACCTGCGGGTGCCGAAGATGTCCACCCGCCAGCTGCAGCGCGCGGCGCTGAGCCTGCGCGGCGGCGGCGTCGGCTATTACCCCGACAGCAACTTCGTCCACGTCGACGTGGGACCGCTCCGCCACTGGTGAGCGCTTTCCGACACGGAGATCCACGTCAAAGGCCCCGAACACTCATCTGGGGCCTTTGACTTTTCGGGCTCCCCGTCCTGGATCAGGCGACGCGGAAGCCGATCGGCGTGTGGTCGATGACGTCCCAGTCCGTCCAGTCATCGGTCGCGGACGCGGAACGTGCGGAACCGCCGACGCCAGCGAACCAAGCGTAATCGATCACGCGCCCCAGTTTATGGGTTTGAGGCAATGGCTTCGCCGGGTTAAGGGCGCTGCAGGGAGCGCAACGGCTCCATCCCTCAGTATAGACGTTGTCGAATTTGGTCCATTTCTCGATGGCATAATTCATGTCGCCCAACAGAACAGCGCCGCTGCGCTTGTTAGACACCGCCGTTTCACCCAAGTGGTACAGCATGTCCAGGATCTCCTCTTTGGAAGGCTCTCCCTGGGTTGCGATGGCATGACAGGCGCCAATCAGGATCTTGCCGGTGTCAATGAAGATCAACGGCCGCTTGCCGTCGCCGACCGTTTCGGCCTGCACCTTGACGCCCTTGGACAGAACCATGAAAGAACAGGGACTGACGCCGCCGTTCTTGTTGGCAACGGGTACGAAATTGCACCACATTTTCGTGGTCTTCAGCTTCTCCACCAGTGCCGGACCATTCTGTGTCACTTCAGCAAGGACGATGAGATCAAAGCGCGTTGCCATTTCAGCAACCCAGGTGGCCATCAGGCCATAGCGGTCGGCCGCCTTGGGCGTGCTCCAGGAAGACGCACGCTGAATGTTCCAGAACCCGATATCCATGAAACCTTCGCTCTCCCTTGTTTCCCGCCCGCCCCGGGCCGACGCCACGCCGGCGAAACGCGCGAAAGTCATGCGCAACATATGAACTTATCGGGATAACAACGGCAACGCCAACGCGATAATTGCGCAGATTTCTCCCGCAATGCGATGAGAGTCGACAGAAGGACAGGCACGAAAAAAGGCGCCGTCCCCGTGGAGACGGCGCCCTTCCTATTCGTTATGAGCGGAAGAATCCCGCCCTACCCCACCTTCAGCTTGCGGCGCAGCAGCGACAGCGGCGCGCTGTCGTCCAGGCTGGGCTGGAAGGCGACGGTGATCTCCTTCAGCGCGTTGTCCCAGCTCTCCTGGTTGGTGCCTTCCGGCGCCTCGACCGAGGTGAAGCCCGTGCGGACCAGGAACAGGTACTGGTCGGGGATGACATGGCCGACCGCGCGGATCTCGCCGGTGAAGCCGTAGCGCTCCCGCAGTTCGCGCGCGGTGGAGAAGCCGCGGCCGTCGCGGAACTTCGGAAATTCCACGGCCACCAGGGAGAAGCGGTCGAGGTCGGCGGCGATCGCGCCCGCCAGCGTGCCGCTCTTCAGCCGCACGCCCAGCCGGGCATTGCGGCCGTCGAAGCTGTCGCGCTCCGCCTGCCAGCGCTCGAAGCTGATGATGACCGGACGGTCGTTGGGGACCGGCTCGCCGTCGGGGATGAAGCTCCAGGCGTCCTCGCCGATGCGCCCATTCTCAATCAGCGGCATAGATTCTCTCCTTGAACGGGGCATGGCCGACGCGCTTGAGGGTGTCGATGAACCGCTCGCCCTCGTCCGACCGGTTGGCGAGGTAGACGTCGACGATGGCCTCGATGGCGTCCACCGCTTCGGTTTCCGTCACCGCCGGGCCCAGGATGTCGCCGATGGCCGTGGTCAGCGTCGGGTCGCCGCCCACCGTGATCTGGTAGTATTCGGTGCCCTTCTTGTCGACGCCCAGGATGCCGATGGCGGCGACATGGTGGTGGCCGCAGGCGTTGATGCAGCCGCTGATCTTGATCCCCAGCTCGCCGATGGTGCGCTGGCGGACCGGATCGGCGAAGCGGGCAGAGATCGCCTGCGCCAGTGGGATCGAGCGGGCGTTGGCCAGCGCGCAGTAATCCAGCCCCGGACAGGCGATGATGTCGCCGATCAGCCCGGCATTGGCGCTGCCCAGCTCCGCCGCGTCCAGCCGCTTCCACAGGTCGTAGAGGTCGTCCTTCTTCACATGGGCCAGGACGAGGTTCTGGACATGGGTGACGCGCAGCTCGCCGAAGCTGTAACGCTCGGCCAGATCGGCGACGAGGTCCATCTGGTCGCAGGTGGCGTCGCCGGGGATGCCGCCGGCCGGCTTCAGCGAGACGGTGGCGATGGCATAGCCCGGCGCCTTGTGCTCTGCGACATTGACCGCCAGCCAGTTGGCGAAGGCCGGATCGGCGGCCTTCGCCTTCTCCAGCGCGTCGGAATGGTCGGGCAGATCCTCGAAGGGCGGCGGGGCGAAATGCTGGCGGATCGCCTCGACCACCTCCGGGTCCAACCTGTATTTGGGCCCGCGCAGCCGCGCGAACTCCTCCTCGACCTCCTGGGTGAACTTCTCCAACCCCAGCTCGTGGACCAGGATCTTGATGCGGGCCTTGTAGATGTTGTCGCGGCGGCCGTACTGGTTGTAGACGCGCAGGATGGCTTCCAGGTAGGCGACGAAATCCTCCTGCGCCACCCACTCGCGCACCAGCTTGCCGACGAAGGGCGAGCGGCCGAGGCCGCCGCCGACATAGAAGGAGAAGCCGGGCTCGCCCTTGTCGTTGCGCCGCGCCAGCAGGCCGACGTCGTGGATGCGCACCGCCGCGCGGTCGCTCTCGGCGCCGGAGATGGCGATCTTGAACTTGCGCGGCAGATAGGTGAACTCGGGGTGCATCGTCGTCCACTGCCGCAGGATCTCGGCATAGACGCGGCCGTCCACCACCTCGTCCCTGGCGGCGCCGACGAAGGGGTCGGTCGTGACGTTGCGCACGCAATTGCCGCTGGTCTGCAGCGCGTGCATGTCCACCTCGGCCAGCTCATGCAGGATGGCCGGGGTGTCCTCCAGCTTGATCCAGTTGTATTGCAGGTTCTGGCGGGTGGTGAAATGGCCGTAGCCGCGGTCGTACCTGCGCCCGATCTCCGCCAGCTTGCGCAGCTGGGTGGCGGACATCACGCCATAGGGCACGGCGATGCGCAGCATGTAGGCGTGAAGCTGGAGATAGAGGCCGTTCATCAGCCGGATCGGCTTGAACTCCTCCTCCGTCAGCTCGCCGGACAGGCGGCGGTCGACCTGCTTGCGGAACTGCTCGACGCGCTCGGCGACGAACTGCCGGTCGATCTCGTCGTAGTGGTAGATGCCGGCACGGGCGCCGGGCGCGATGTGGTTCATGTCGATAAGCCCTCAGGGCCGCCGGAACGGCCAGCGATCGTTAACTCAGGCGGCCTGTTTTCCAAGATCGAGGCGCACGGTCGGGCCGGCGGTGCGGATGCGCTCGCGCATCGTCGCCGGGACCGGAACGCCGTCCTGCTCCACCACCTCGAAGGCGTAGATGTCGACGCCGAACTGCTCGCGCTCCGCCTTCTCCTTGGCGGCGGCCAGCACCCCGTCGGCCTCGGCGCGCGGGAACAGCGCGGCCTCGGCGAAGGACTCGACCCACACGCCGCCCTCGCCCAGGAACACGACTTCCCCGTCGCGCAGGCGGTTGGCGGTGATGGCTTTCATCGATCCTTCCTTCGATCGATCCTTGGCCGACATCTGGCTCTCCTGGCTGGTCGTTCTCAAACGCTTTTGGTGTCTTACCCGAACCGGTGACGGTCCGGCAGTGAATTCGGCATGGCGGCTTGGGAGGTTCTCACGGCAGCCATCGTTCCCGGTCGATCAGCGCGCGGGTTTCCTGCGCGACCTCGGCCATCGACGCCCCCTCCGCCCGGCGGCGGTTGCGAAAATCGGCGATGCTCCGCAGCCGCTCCGCCCACTCATCCGGGAACAGCGCCTCCAGCCGCTGGCGCAACAGGCTGGCGAGCGTGGGGCTGCGGCCGCCGGTGGAAACCGTCATCACCAGATCTCCGCGCCGCACCACGGAGGGCGAGTGGAAATCGCACAAGGGGATGACGTCCTCGACATTGACCAGAACGCGGCGCGACCGCGCCAGTTCCGCCAGCGCCGTCTCGGCCGCCGCCCCCAGCCCCATGACATACAACACGCCGACCCTGTCCAAATCCCCGGCCGCCGGCAGCGCCCGCACCAGACGGTCGCCGGCCAGCGCGGCCAATTCCCCATCCGGTTCCGGTGAAAACACCGCCGGATCGGCCCCGCCCTCGCGCAGCTGCGTCAGACGGCGGAGCGCGAGCGGGCCGTTGCCGGCCAGTGCGATCGCCACCCGCGACGGGTCGAGCGCCAGCGGAATCATGGCCGTACCGCCGAAGCGGACGACACGGGGCGGCGGAGACCTGTCCCTATGATGGAACTCATGTGCATGGCGGCATTTAGCCCGGACCCGGCGACACAATCAACATATTTCACACAAAGCGCTGCAGCGCAGCACAAACCTATTAAACAAGTAGAGAATGTATTTACGTTGCACGGGTTTTCCGCCGGTGATAATGTGCAAACACGAGACGATTACCCATCAAATGACTAGACTTTATAGGCCACCGCGAAAGGCAGCCGATGATGGACGCGGAATCACGGGTGAATGACCTGACCGAGCGCTACGGCACGCTGGAAGGCGCTCCGCTGCTGGCCGCCATGCATGGGGTGTTCGGCGGGCGCATCGCGCTGCTGTCCTCCTTCGGCGCCGAATCCGCGGTGCTGCTGGCGCTGGCCGCCGAAGCGGCGCCCGATTTCCCGGTTCTGTTTGTGAATACCGGCAAGCTGTTCGGCGAGACCCTGCGCTACCGCGACCAGTTGGTGAAGCTGCTCGGCCTGACCGATGTGCGGGAGATCGGGCCGACCGCCGACGACCTCGCCGCCGGCGACAGGGACGGCCTGCTGTTCAACCGCGATTACGATGCCTGCTGCCGCCTGCGCAAGGCGGTGCCGCTGGACCGCGCGCTGGTCACCGCCGGGCTTGAGGCCTGGGTGACGGGGCGCAAGCGCTTCCAGTCCGCGACCCGCGCCACCCTGCCCCTGTTCGAGGCGGAGGGGGGCCGCGTGAAGGTCAACCCGCTGGCCAACTGGGACAAGGACCGGCTGGAGGAGGAGTTCACCCGGCGCGGACTGCCGCGCCACCCGCTGGAAGCCGACGGGTTCCTGTCGATCGGCTGTTACACCTGCACCGAGCGAGTGGCGCCCGGTGCCGACCCGCGTTCCGGCCGCTGGGCCGGCAGCGCCAAGACCGAATGCGGCATACACACCATGATTGGAACCGCCCGATGAGCGCCGATCTCGACCAGCTCGAAAACCAGAGCATCTATATTCTGCGCGAAGCCTACAACCGCATCGACAAGCTGGCGATGCTCTGGTCGATCGGCAAGGACAGCAACGCGCTGCTCTGGCTCTGCCGCAAGGCGTTCTTCGGCCGCATCCCCTTCCCCGTCGTGCAGCTCGACACCGCCATGGAGCTGCCGGAGGTCTACGAGTTCCGCGACCGCATCACCAGGGAATGGGACCTCGACCTGAAGGTGGAGCAGTGCCCGCCCGAGGAGGAGATGGACCAGACCCTGCCGCCGCTGACGCGCGCCGCCGCCCGCAAGACGGAGGGTCTGAAGAACCTGCTGCGCGACCACGCCTACCAGGGCGTCATGGTCGGCATCCGCCGCGACGAGCAGGCAACCCGCGCCAAGGAGCGCGTCTTCTCGCCGCGCTCGCTGGAAGGCGACTGGGACGTCAAGGACCAGCCGGCGGAGTTCTGGGACCATTACAAGACCCGCTTCCCCGAAGGCGTCCATGTCCGCATCCACCCGCTGCTGGCCTGGACCGAGCTGGACATCTGGCGCTATTCGCAGCGCGAGGGAATTCCCATCGTCCCGCTGTACTTCGCCAGGGACGGCAAGCGCTACCGCTCGCTGGGCGAGAAGAACATCACCTTCCCGGTCGACAGCACCGCGTCCACCATCGACGAGATCATCGCCGAGCTTCAGGTGACCCGCATCCCGGAGCGCGCCGGCCGCGCGATGGACAACGAATCCGAAGACAGCTTCGAGCGCCTGCGCAGCGTGGGGTACATGTAAGATGCCGCATTCTCAACTCCGCATCGTCATCGTCGGCCATGTCGACCATGGCAAGTCCACGCTGATCGGCCGCCTGCTGAACGACACCGGCAGCCTGCCCGACGGCAAGGTGGAGCAGGTCCGCGAGATGAGCCGCAAGCGCGGCATGCCGTTCGAATGGGCCTTCGTCATGGACGCCCTCCAGGCCGAGCGCGACCAGGGCATCACCATCGACACCACGCAGATCCACTTCAAGACCCGGCAGCGCCCCTACGTCATCATCGACGCGCCCGGCCACACCGAGTTCCTGAAGAACATGGTGACGGGCGCCTCCCAGGCCGACGCCGCCCTGCTGGTGATCGACGCCGACGAGGGCGCGCTGGAACAGTCGCGCCGCCACGCCTTCCTGCTGCATCTGCTGGGCGTGCGCCAGGTCGCGGTCGTCGTCAACAAGATGGACAAGGTCGAGTTCTCCAGCCGCCGCTACGAGGCGGTGGCGCAGGAGATCAAGGACTATCTGGCCGAGCTGGGCCTGCAGCCCAGGGCGGTGATCCCGGTGTCCGCCCGCAACGGCGACAACATCGTCACCCGCAGCGAACTGTCGGACTGGTATCTCGGCCCCACGGTGATCGAGCAGCTCGACGCCTTCCGTCCGCAGCAGACCTCGCCGGACCAGCCGCTGCGCCTGCCCCTGCAGGACGTCTACAAGCCGGACGACCGCCGCATCCTGGCCGGCCGCATCGAGAGCGGGCGCCTGCGCGTCGGCGACACCCTGCACTTCTCGCCCACCGGGGCCAGCGCCAAGGTGGTCAGCATCGAGGCGTGGAACCATCCGGAGACGGTGCTGTCGGCCCAGGCCGGGCAGAGCATCGGCATCACGCTGGACAAGCGCATCTTCGCCGAACGCGGCCACATCGCCCACCATCAGGCCGACGCCCCGACCCTGGCCCACCGGCTGAGCGTGCGGCTGTTCTGGCTGGTGTCGGACCCGCTGGTGGTGGGAAAGACCTATACCCTGAAGATCGCCACCGCAGAGCACCGGGTGACGGTGGAGCAGGTGACGGCGGTCATCGACGTGGAGGATCTGTCCAGCACCCCCGGCAAGGCGGTCCGCCGCAACGAGGTGGCGGAGGTGGTGCTGCGCTCCCGCTCGCCGATCGCCCTGGATCTGGCGTCGGACCTGCCGCGCACCGGCCGCGGCGCGCTGATCGACGGCAACGACGTGGTCGGCGGCTGCCTGGTGGTGGAGATCGAGGACGCCGCGGCGGCCAACATCACGGAGGTGTCGCACACCGTCTCGCAGGAGGAGCGCGCCCAGGCCAACGGCCACAAGGGCGGCATCGTCTGGCTGACCGGGCTCTCGGGCGCCGGCAAATCGACGCTGGCGATGGCGCTGGAACGCGCGCTGTTCGACCGCGGCTGGCAGACCTTCGTACTGGACGGCGACAATGTCCGCAACGGCCTGAACGCCGGGCTGGGCTTCTCCGCCGACGACCGGGCGGAGAACATCCGCCGGGTGGCCGAGGCGGCGAAGCTGTTCGCCGACGCCGGCATGGTGGTGATCGCCTCGCTGATCTCGCCGCTGAAGTCCGACCGGGCGCGGGCGCGGGTGATCGGCGGCGAGCGCTTCCACGAGGTGTATGTCGCCGCCGACCTCGCCACCTGCGAGGAGCGCGATCCCAAGGGCTTGTACAAGAAGGCGCGCGCCGGCGAGATCGCCGAGTTCACCGGCATCTCGGCTCCCTACGAGGCGCCGGACCAGCCCGAACTGGTGATCGACACCGCCTCGCTCGGCCGCAGCGAGGCGCTGGCCCGACTGCTCGACTATGTCGACGAAGCCTTGGGCAAGAACAGCCTGAAGTCGGAGAAGGAACTGACCTACGTGATCTGAGGGTCGCGTTTGACAGGGTAATGCCGCCACCCGAAGCCTTTGATCCTGCCCCGTCAGGATCAAAGGCCGGTGGTATAAGACTTCGGGCGCGGGGGAAAGACCGCGCCCGCAGCCGTTTTCACATCGCAGCCCTGGCGGGGCGGTAGAACGCCGGCGCGGCCAGCGCCGCGACCGCCACCGCGAGCGGCAGGAACGAGAGCCACAGCACGCTTTCCCACCCATAGCTGGTCAGCAACCCGCCCGAGGCGAAGGAGCCGAAGGCCATCGTGCCGAAGACGATGAAGTCGTTCAGCGACTGTACCCGCGTCCTCTCCTCCGGCCGGTGGCACTCCAGCACCAGGGCCGAGGCGCCGAGAAAGCCGAAGTTCCAGCCCAACCCCAGCAGGATCAGGCTCACCCAGAAATGGGCGACCTCCAGCCCCATCAGCCCCACGGCGGCGGATGCGGCGATCAGCGCCATGCCGGTGGCCACAAGGCGGGGAGCGCCGAAGCGGGTGATGAGACGGCCGGTGAAGAAGCTGGGGGCGTACATCGCGATCACATGCCATTGCAGGCCGAGATTCGCCGATTCCTGCGACAGGCCGCACAGCCGCATCGCCAGCGGGGCAGCCGTCATGATGAAGTTCATCAGCAGGTAGGACACCACCCCGCAGATCACCGCGGTGATGAAGCGGGGCTGGCGCAGGATGAGGGAAACCGGCCGGCCGCCGGCAACCTCCGCCGCCGTCGGCTTCGGCAGACGGACGCCGAGCAGGACGAGCGCCGACAGGGCGGCCACGGCGGCCTGGGCCAGATAGGTCGCCGCGAACAGATAGGGCGGCCACAGGTCCATCGTGTGGGTGACAAGCTGCGGTCCGACGACGCCGGCGGCCACGCCCCCCACCATGACGGCGGACATGGCCCGCGGACGCCGCTCGGCAGAGGTGCAGTCGGCGGCGGCGAAGCGGAAGGAGAGCACCACCGCGGCATAGGCGCCGCCGGGGATCATCGCCGCGCAGAACAGCCAGAAACTGCCCAGCAGGATGGCGAGCCAGGACAGCAGGCCGACGAGGACGCCGCATCCGGTGCCCGCCAGGAAGGCGGCGCGCCGGCCATACAGGCGGGCGATGGTTCCGGCCGGCAAGGTGCACACCGCCATGCCGACCACGAAGATGGAGAGCGGCAGCGTCGCCAGGGCCGCGCTGGGCGCCAGCGTGTTGCCGACGACGGCGCCGGTGGCATAGACGACCACCGCGTTGGCCCCGGCAAGCGCCTGCGCGATGACCAGCCGCGTGACGTTTCCGAACTCGTGCCGACCGACGGATGCGGAGGCGGGTTCGGTGTCGGCGGCGTGCGTGGCTTCGGCTTGCGGCATGACGGTCCTTTTGGGGGGTGCTCGGGCGGTGAGTCCGACTGTTGCCGGCGCGAACGGTTGAACCAGAAGTAACGGCCGTTCATCGTGAACGGAAATGGTTTGTTCTCATAAATGGATGAGCAGAAGACATGGACGATCTGCCGGGATGATCGACCGGCAGTTGCCTGCGATCCTGCGGAAGGTCAACCGTCCGGGCAGCGCCACCGCCGGGCGGCTGAATGTCAGCCAGTCGGCGCTGAGATGGATCAACAAAGACCATGACCGGAGGAATCCTCCCTTCACCCGGAGTGAACGGCGCCTTCAGAACAAGTCATTGGTCGTGAAGGCCGCCGGGGCGTAGCATCGCCACCGTTGTCGAAGCGATGGAGACGGACATGCCCTCCCACACGGTGTCCCTTGAGCGGCTCGGGCTGCGCTCGCCGGTGATCCAGGCGCCGATGGCGGGGGGCGGCGACACGGCGGCGCTGGTGGCGGCGGTCAACGAGGCCGGCGGTCTCGGCTTCGTCGGATCGGCCTATCTGACCGACACGCAGATCGCCGAACGGGCGCTCGATATCCGCAGCCGCACCGCCCTGCCCTTCGGCATCAACCTGTTCGCGCCGACGCCGCCCCCCGGCCCCGCGCCGATGACGGCCGAGGCGCTGGCCCGGCTCGCCCCCTTCCACGCCGAGCTCGGGCTGGCGGCACCGGAGAGGCCGTCCTATGCCGGCGACGGGTTCGACCGGCAGTTCGCGGCGCTGCTCGACAGCGGGGCGGCCTACTACAGCGTCACCTTCGGTCTGCCGCCGGCCGACAGCGTGGCGGCGGCCAAGGCGCGCGGCATGCGGGTGCTGGGCACCGCGACCACGGTGGCGGAGGCTGTGGCGCTGGAGCGGGCCGGCGTCGATGCGGTGATCGCCCAGGGCAGCGAGGCCGGCGGGCATCGCGGCAGCTTCATCGGCGATCCGGCGGCAAATCTGGTCGGCACCATGGCGCTGGTGCCGCAGGTGGCCGATGCGGTGACCGTGCCGGTGATCGCGTCGGGCGGCATCATGGATGGGCGCGGCATCGCCGCGGCGTTGGCGCTGGGCGCCGCCGCGGTGCAGATGGGCACTGTCTTCCTGACCAGCGACGAGGCCGGCATCCCCGAGGCGCACAAGGCCGCCATCCTGTCGGCGCGCGAGGACCAGACCCGGCTGACCCGCGCCTTTTCCGGCCGGCCCGCGCGCGGCATCGTCAACCGCTTCATGGAGGTGGTGGAGTCCCCGCAGGCGCCCGACGCGGTGCTGCCCTTTCCCTTGCAGAACACGCTGACCCGGCCGCTGCGCACCGCCGCCGGCAAGGCCGGCCGGGCGGAGTTCCTGTCGCTGTGGGCCGGCCAGGGATTGCGGCTGGCGCAACGCCGGCCGGCGGGTGAGCTGGTGGCGGAACTGCTGCTGCGAACCGAGGCGGTGCGGAGGGCGCTGGCCTGAAGCGGATTTGCATTCGCTTTAGAATTACATGACCTCATTCGCCGGTCGGGCTTTGGCCGCGCGGCTCACTCGGTCGCGGCCATCACCCGGTTGCGCCCGCCGCGCTTGGCGGCGTAGAGCGCCTGATCGGCGCGGCGGACCAGCGCCATCGCCTGCTCGCCGGGGCGGAACTGGGTGACGCCGACCGACAGGGCGACGGTGCCGTAATTGGCGTTGCGCGCCTTGTTCACGATCTGCCGGGCGCCGACGAAGGTGCGCACCTGCTCGGCCAGCTTGGTGGCGTTCTCCAGGCTGGTGCGCGGCAGGATGATCGCGAACTCCTCCCCGCCATAGCGGACGGCGGTGTCGCGGCCCTTGATGCATTCGGTCAGCATGCGGGCGACCAGCTTCAGCACATGGTCACCGACCAGATGGCCGTGGGTGTCGTTGAAGGCCTTGAAATGGTCGATGTCGATCATCAGCAGCGACAAGGGCTGCTCGTCGCGCAGCGAGGCCTCCATCGCCTCCTGCAGCATCAGGTCGAAGGCCTTGCGGTTGCCGATGCCGGTCAGCCCGTCGGTCAGCGCCTCGCGCCGCGCGCTGTCCAGGCTGACCCGCATCTCCGCCAGTTGCTGGCTCGATTCCTGAAGCTGGAACTGGAGCGCGGCCTGACGGTCGACGATCTCCTTGGTCTCCGCCGCGATGGCGGCGACCATCGCACGCAACTCCGCCAGGCTGAGCGGCTGGTCCAGTTCGTCCCGGAAGCCGGTCAGGGTGTTGCCGTAACGCTCCGTCTCCGACCCGACATTGCCCAGCTGCTCCAGGATGCGACCAAGCGCGTAGCGAGCCTTGTCGGAGGTCTCCCGGATCGCCTGAGCTTCGGCGTCGAGCGTGAAGAAGCGCTTGTACAGCTCGTCGCACAGCGTCTGCGATGTGGCCAGCCCGTCGCGGCGCGCCAGATCGACGGCGCGGGTCAGGTCCGGCTTTTGGCCGCTGAAGTAGACGTACCAGAGGGTGAAGTTCTCCGGGGTCGGCGGCAGCCGGTCGGACAGCATCCGCTCCATCGCCTTCGCAGCGAGGTCGCCGGAACGCTCGAAATCCTCCGTGATGGCCACGACCGCCGTCCGTAAAAAATCATTAGGTTTCGAACGGTACGCGGCGCAAGCCCCTACCGCAAGCGGGTTTCCGCGATGCGGCGCGTTGCTGCAGCCGCATCAGTTGCATTGCCCGATCGAGCTTTCCGCACAGATATGCTTGCCGTCGGTCCAGCGGGCCCCCGACAGATCGGCATTGCGGAGATCGGTGCCGGAAAGCCTGGCTCCGGTGAAATCGGCCTTCACCAGCGAAGCCCCCACCAACTTGGCGTTGCGCAGGTCGGCCTCGCGGAAACTGGCGCCGGCCAGATCGGCGCGGGTGAAATCGGCCTCGATCAGCCGCGCCCTGTCGAAGACCGCGCCCGGCGCGGTGGAGCTGACGAAGCGGGCGCGGTAGCCGTCGGCATCGGCCAGCTTCGCCTGCTTCAGCGAGGCGCGCTGAAAGGTCGCATCGCGCAGCATGGCGCCGGTGAGATCGACGCCGTTCAGCGACTGCCCGTCCTGCGAGCATCGCCGCCAATTGACGTTCGGCTGCGCCGCCTCGGTACAGTCGGCGAGCGCCGCCCCGACGGGAAAGACGATGAATACCGCGGCGGCGGCCAGTAAGGTTGCGGAGCGGGGCCGTCTGGCGAATGCGTTCTTCATTCCTCGATAGATGGGGGCATCCCCCGCGAACTCAACCTCGGCCCATGCCTGATTGGACAGGATTCAGCCGCGCCACCGCCCGTCCCGCCTGCGGCGGCCAGGGGCCTGCCGCATGGAGCGCCGCCTGTCCGGCCAGAGCCGCCGCGACCGCCGCCGGAAAAGGACAGGTCTTGCGGGTGGCGAGGTCGACATGCAGCAGCATGAACTCCGCCGTCGCCGCCAGCCATCCTTCCTCCGCATGGCGCATCTCGTGGAACAGATGGAGCCGCTTGGCATCGGCGCCGAGCAGCAGCGAGCCGAAGCGCAGCGGCGTCCCCTCCGTCACCTCGCGGGCATAGGTCAGGTGCGCATCGACCACGAAAACCGAGCGGTCCTGCGCCGCGACATAGGCCTTGCCGATGCCGAACCGGTCCAGCACGGCGTCCGTCGCATGGTCGAAGGCCAACAGGTAATAGGCGACGTTCATGTGGCCGTTGTAGTCGATCCACTCCGGACGGACGGTCTCGCGGTGGAGGTCGAGGGGGGTGGCGGAAGTCATGAAGGGGATCCATTCGTGAGGGAGATGGCCGCCGCTATGCTGTCCCGCACGGCTTCGATCTCGTCCAGCCAGCCGCGAACCTCCTCTGCCCGTCGGTTCGTCGGAAACCTCGCCCGACTCGCCTGGATAGCGGTACAGGATGGCATAGGCGGTGAAGCGGCCAAGAGGCAGCAAGCGCTCGCGTATCGGCAGATCACCGGGAACACGGATAACGAGAGCGTCGATATCGCGGGAGCGCGGCACGTCTTGCCCGAGCCAAGCCAACACCGCCTTGACCAGCTTTTCGGCCGCCTGTCGACAGTGGTAAGCAGCAGCGGTGACGATCGGCTCCGGAACGGGCAAGCAGGCGGGACCGGCGCGCAAATCCAGCGATGCCGTCGCCAGCCATGCCTCCGGCCCGACCCCAAGCCCCATAGACCCGCACCCCTTCATGCGAGGCCTTGTAGCTCAGAGTGCCGACCTGATCCTTGTTCGCCTCGAAGAAGGAGCGCCTGCACGGCACGATGTCCGCCGAAATGCCGGTCCCGGCCTTGGCCGCATGGGCGAAGACGGCTGACCGCCGCTCCTTCGGGGCGTCGTCCGGGATGATCACCAGCAGGTCGTAATCGCTGTCCTCGTCGAAATCGCCGCGCGCCCGGCTGCCGAACAGGTAGACGGCTTCCGGCTCCAGGGCCGGAACGATCCGGTCCAGCAGGATTTGCAGCTTCTCGTCGTTCCGTGCGTCGACCGCAGCCATGAGAGTCCTCCGCCGCCCATTCTAACATGGAACGGGCGGCGGAGGGTCAAATCACACCGAGAAGTACTTGGCCCGCGGGTGGTGCAGGACGATGGCCGAAGTGCTCTGCTCGGGATGGAGCTGGTCCTCGTCCGACATCTCGATGCCGATGCGCCCGGCGTCCAGAAGCTTCAGAAGCTGTTCCTGGTCCTTCAGGTTCGGGCAGGCCGGATAGCCGAAGCTGTAGCGGCTGCCGCGATAGGCCTGCTGCAGCAGCTTCTCCTTGTCGCGGCTGTCCTCGGCGCCATAGCCCAGCTCCGCGCGGATGCGGGCGTGGACATATTCCGCCATCGCCTCGGTCATCTCCACCGACAGGCCGTGCAGGTAGAGATAGTCCTGGTAACGGTTCTCGGCGAACCATTCGCGGGCCACCTCGGCGCAATGCTGGCCCATGGTGACGACCTGGAGGCCGATCACGTCACGCTCGGGATCGGTCACGTCGCGCAGGAAATCGGCGATGCACTCGCCATTCTCCTTGGCCTGACGCGGCATGGTGAAGCGGGCGGCCTCGGTGGTGCCGTCCTCCTCGAACAGGATCACGTCGTTGCCGTCGGCCGCCGCCTTCCAATAGCCGTAGACCGCGGTGGGACGCAGGATTTCCTCCTGGGCCGCGATCCGGAGGATGCGGTCGAGCACCGGCCGCAGCTCCTTCTTCGCCCACTCCTTGAACTCCTCGAAGGACTTGCCGTCCTTCCGGTAGCCCCATTGCAGCTGATAGAGCATCCGCTCGTTAAGATAGGTCACCAGCGTCTTCAGCGGCACATGGTCGATCAGCTTCGGCCCCCAGAAGGGCGGGGTCGGCACCGGCACGCCTTCGGCCAGACGGCGGCGGCGGGCGCGGACGGCGTCCTTGTCCACCGGGCCGGTGGCGGCGCTGGTCGCCTGCCCCAGCACACGGCGGCGGTTGGTCGCCTTGCCGGCGCGCTTGGCCTGCTGGATGGCGAGCTGCTGGTCGAAGCTGCCCTCCACCACCTTGTCCATCAGGGTCAGGCCGTCGAAGGCGTCGCCGGCATAGGCGACGCGGCCAGAGCCGTAGGACGCCACGCAGTCGCCCTCGACATAGGCGCGGGTCAGGGCGGCGCCGCCGAGCAGCACCGGCACCTCCAGCCCCTCGCGGGTCATCTCCTCCAGGTTCTCGCGCATCACCACGGTGGACTTCACCAGCAGGCCGGACATGCCGACGGCATCGGCCTTGTGCTCCTTGGCGGCCTGGATGATCGAGGTCACCGGCTGCTTGATGCCGAGGTTGATGACCTTGTAGCCGTTGTTGGTCAGGATGATGTCGACGAGGTTCTTGCCGATGTCGTGGACGTCGCCCTTCACGGTGGCGAGAACCAGCGTGCCCTTCTGCTGGCCCTCGATCTTCTCCATGTGCGGCTCCAGCCACGCCACCGCGGCCTTCATCGTCTCGGCCGACTGGAGGACGAAGGGAAGCTGCATCTTGCCGGCGCCGAACAGTTCGCCGACCACCTTCATGCCGTCGAGCAGATAGGTGTTGATGATCTCCAGCGGCGGATGGGTCTTCATAGCCTCGGCCAGATCGTCCTCCAGCCCGGTGCGGTCGCCGTCGACGATGCGCTCCTTCAGGCGCTCCTCGACGGCTTCGGCGCGGGCCTTCTTCTTGGCGTCCGCCGCCTTGCGGCCCTCGAACAAAGCGATGAACGCCTGGAGCGGGTCATAGCCCTCGGCGCGGCGGTCGAAGATCAGATCCTCGGCGGTCTTGACCTCCTTCTCCGGGATCTGGTGCAGCGGCAGGATCTTGGAGACGTGGACGATGGCGCCCGTCATCCCCTTCTTCACCGCATGGTCGAGGAAGACCGAGTTCAGCACATGGCGCGCCGCGGCGTTCAGGCCGAAGGAGACGTTGGACAGGCCCAGGATGATCTGGCAGCCGGGCATCTCGCGGGCGATCGCCTCGATGCCCTCCAGCGTCCAGATGGCGAGCTTGCGGTCGTCCTCGTTGCCGGTGGCGATGGTGAAGGTCAGCGGGTCGAACAGCAGGTCGGACGGGGCGAGGCCGTATTCGTTCACCGCCAGATCATAGAGCCGCTTGGCGATGGCCAGCTTGCGGTCGGGCGTCTTCGCCATGCCCTCTTCGTCGATGGTCAGGGCGATGACGGCGGCGCCGAACTTCTTGGCCAGTTCCAGACGCTTGCGCGCCGGCTCCTCGCCGTCCTCGAAGTTGATGGAGTTGAGGATCGCCTTGCCGCCATAGAGCGCCAGCGCCTGCTCCAGCACCTTGTACTCGGTGGAATCGATCACCAGCGGGGCGGTGACGGAGCCGGCGAAGCGGGAGATCACCGCGTTCATCTCCGCCACCTCGTCACGGCCGACGAAGGCGGTGCAGACGTCCAGCGAATGGCTGCCTTCCTTCACCTGCTCGCGCGCCATCTCGACGCAGCCGTCCCAGTCGTGCTTCTCCTGCAGTTCGCGCCACTTCTTGGAGCCGTTGGCGTTGCAGCGCTCGCCGATGGCGAAGAAGGCGTTCTCCTGGCGCAGCGTGACCTGGCTGTAGAGCGAGGCCACCGCCGGCACCCAATGGACGGTGCGGCCCTTCGGCGCCGGGCGGTGCGAGCCGGCGGGCGCCAGCTTGCGCAGCATCTCGTTCGCCGCCGCGATGTGCGGGACATTGGTGCCGCAGCAGCCGCCGACGAGGTTCACCCCGTCCTCGGTCACGAAGCGCTCCAGCCAATGGGCGAAATCGTTGGCCAGCAGCGGGTAGTGCGTCTTGCCGTCGACCAGTTCCGGCAGGCCGGCATTGGGCTGGACCGAGATCAGTCCCTGCCAGTTCTGCGACAGCCAGCGCACATGCTCGCTCATCTCCAGCGGGCCGGTGGCGCAGTTCAGGCCCATCAGCGGCACGTCGAGCGCCTGGATGACGGTCGCCGCGGCGGCGATGTCGGTGCCGACCAGCAGCGTGCCGGTGGTCTCCACCGTCACCTGGACGAAGACCGGGGTGTCGGACTTGGCCTCCAGCCGGGCGCGCTTGATGCCGTTGACGGCGGCCTTGATCTGCAGCGGATCCTGGCAGGTCTCGACCAGGATGGCGTCGGCCCCGCCGGCGATCAGCCCGGCGGCCTGGACATAGAAGCTGTCCTCCGCCGGCTGATAGGCGATGTGGCCCAGGCTGGGCAGCTTGGTGCCCGGCCCGATGGAGCCGATGACGAAGCGCGGCAGCCCGTCCTTGAAGCTTTCCGCCGCCTCGCGCGCCAGTTCGACCGCGCGCTGGTTGATCTCGAAGGCCTTTTCGGAGATGCCGAACTCGCCCAGCGTCACCGGCGAGGCGCCGAAGGTGTCGGTTTCCACCATGTCCGCCCCGGCTTCGAAATAGCCGCGGTGGATGTCGCGGACGATGTCGGGGCGCGACAGGGGCAGGATGTCGGTGCAGTTCTCGTGCCCCCAGTAATCCTTCTCGACGTCGAGGTCGAGCGCCTGGATGCGGCTGCCGAACCCGCCGTCGCAAAGCAGAACGCGGTCACGCAGGGTGTCGAGGATGTGGGGCATGGGAATGCGTCTTGTCCGTTATTTTGGCAGGTTCGGGGCAGATTGGCGGGATCAGGCGAGGCCGTGGCGGCTGGCGGGCCACCAGTCGGCATCGAGAAGCTGTTCCAGCGAATAGGGGCGGTCGGCCGGAAGGCCGTTCG
Source organism: Azospirillum ramasamyi (assembly GCF_003233655.1). Lineage (NCBI taxonomy): Bacteria > Pseudomonadati > Pseudomonadota > Alphaproteobacteria > Rhodospirillales > Azospirillaceae > Azospirillum > Azospirillum ramasamyi. The sequence goes on along the minus strand of NZ_CP029829.1, from coordinate 600,118 downwards.
GGCGGATGCCGTCACGTTCCAAGCCGAGCGCTGCGATCTTCCGGCCGGTCCTGTAGAGGTCCGCGGTGTCGATCCGGCCGCGGAGGCTGGGACCAGCCGACAGGTCGCGAGCAACGCGGTCGCGATGTTCGAGAACGGAGACCTTCCAATCACCGCGCGGATCGGCCGCCGGGGAGTATTCCAGTTTCAGCAGATGCTGGATCACACGGACCAGCGCGCTTTCGACCGCGCGCAATTCCGACCGGCCCATGCTTTCGATCTCCTCCGCGACATTCTCCCAGTCGATGGGCGTGTCGATGCGCTCGCGCGACGCCTCGCGGAGCAGGCGGGCCTGCTCCTCGGTCCAGGCAAGGAAATCGGTGTCATACCCGATCCGGCTGTCCATGGCGTCAGTCCTCCCGTGACGTTCGCCGCACCAGCGTAGCACGGGGCGGCGTCCGGCGCCCTACCCCGCCACCGGCCCGGCAGCGGGCGCCTTCGCCTTCACGCCCAGCATGCGGCAGATGGCGGTGGTCAGGTCGGAGCGGTTCAGGGTGTAGAAATGGAAATCATGCACGCCCCGCGCCTGCAGTTCCTGGCACTGCTCGGCGGCCACGGTGGCGGCGACGAGATGGCGGGTTTCCGGGTCGTCGTCCAGGCCCTCGAAGGTTTCGGCCAGCTTCGCCGGCATGGAGGCGCCGCATTTTCCGGCGAACTCCACCGCACGGGCGAAGTTGGTGATCGGCAGGATGCCGGGGACGATCGGCACATGGATGCCGGCCGCGGCGCAGCGGTCGAGGAAGCGGAAATAGACGTCGTTGTCGAAGAAGAACTGGGTGATGGCGCGGGTGGCGCCGGCATCGACCTTGCGCTTCAGGTTGTCCAGGTCGAACTGGGCGCTCGGCGCCTCCGGGTGGGATTCCGGATAGGCCGCCACCGAGATCTCGAAGTCGGCGATGCGCTTCATCCCCGCCACCAGATCGGAGGCATAGGCGTAGCCGCCGGGATGCGGCTCGTAGCGGCCGCCGACGCCGCCGGCGGTCTCCGGCGGGTCGCCGCGCAGCGCCACCAGATGGCGGATGCCGGCGTCCCAATAGGTGCGGGCGATGGCGTCGATCTCGTCGCGGGTGGCGCCGACGCAGGTGAAATGGGCGGCGGCCGGGATCCCCGTCTCGGCCTGGATGCGGCAGACGGTGGCGTGGGTGCGCTCGCGGGTCGAGCCGCCGGCGCCGTAGGTCACCGACACGAAGCCGGGCGACAGCGGAGCCAGCCGCCGGATCGACTGCCACAGGCTCTGCTCCATCTTCTCCGACTTGGGCGGGAAGAACTCGAAGCTGACGGACGGCTGGGCAGAGGTGGGCGCGGTCATGACGGGACTCCGCTGAGCGAGTGGGCAGGCTTTTGGGATTGGGCTTGCGGGGAAGAACTGTGGGCGCCGGCCGGAAGACGGGTGGCCGGCCAGATGGAGACGGTGAGCGGATCGCCCGGCAGATGCACCACCGGGCCGCAATCCAGGCCCGACTGGCGGCACCAGCCGGCGACCTCGGCGTCCGCGAAGCCCAGGCGGCGGTGCGCATGCTCCTCGCGCAGGGCTTCCAGATGGTGGGGAGCGAAATCGACGACCAGCAGCAGCCCGCCGGGGCGCAGAACCCGTGCCGCCTCGGCCAGGACGCCGGCCGGCGATTCGGTGTAGTGCAGCACCTGATGGATCACCGCGGCGTCGAAGGAGCCGGAAGGAAAAGGCAGCTGGTACATGTCGGCCTGACGGACATGGCAATGGCGCAGGCCCGCCTCCTCCAGCCGGTTGCGGGCGACGGCCAGCATCTCGCGCGACTGGTCTACCCCGATCGCACGGTGGACGCGCCGGGCGAGCACCTCCAGCATCCGTCCGGTGCCGGTGCCGATATCAAGCAGTTCCTCCACCCCTTCTTTCGGGAAAAGGCGCAGCAGAGCGGCCTCGACCTCGCCTTCCGCAACGTGAAGGGAGCGGATTTCGTGCCAGCGCGCGGCATTCTCGCGGAAATAGGCGGCGGCGGTCTCAGAGCGGGAACGCTTGATCGCCTCCAGCCGCTCCAGATCCAGCGTCAGGGTCGGATCCTCGTCGGGGATGGCGTCGACCAGCACCCGCGCCAACTCGGCCGACCGCCCCTTTTCGGCGAGGCGGTAGAAGGCGAAGGTGCCCTCGCGGAAGCGGTCGAGCAGCCCGGCATCGCACAGAAGCTTCAGGTGGCGCGAAACGCGCGGCTGGCTCTGGCCCAGGATCTGGGTCAGTTCGGTCACCGTCAGCTCGCCATGCGCGCAGAGCGCCAACAGCCTCAGCCGCGTGGTCTCGGCCGCCGCCTTCAGCGTCGCCAGCAGTTCGTCCATCGCCTCATGTCCGATTCGGGCCAGGGAGGGGTGCGGCCGGCCGGTGCACCACGCCCCGACAGCCCGAATACAGATATAAAGATATCTTTATGCGTCGTAAACCGCTTTTCGTGGGTCACCGCCAACGCTGCCGTCACGGCTGAGGCCCGGCCCATGCCCGACCGCCAAGTCCGAGGTCGAAAGCGGCGGCGCGCAAGCTTTCCGGCGCGGCTGCGGCAAAGCCGTCACAATCGCCGCGCCGCCGCGCAGGACGCGGCGGCCCATGCTGGTCAAACCGCAAAGCCTGTGTTAGGTCAGGAAACGGTGGAAATTCTGAGATATCTCACACAATCTTCCGCCCGACCGCGTATCCGACTTGCCAGGGTTGAGGACTTCCGCCATCGGAGTCTTCGGTTGTGGACAGGGCATGCGGCGTTCCGCACCGAGTCGAGCCCACTGATAAAGAGCCGTCGCAAATGAAGCTGGCCAGCCTTTCCCGCTCCCTCCTCCGCACGGCCACCGTCGTGGCCTTCGCCCTGACGGCGACGGCCTGCGCGACCAATCCCGGCGACTCGGGCGCGGCGGACGCCGCCTATCAGGTCAACGACCCGCTGGAAATCCCCAACCGCTTCGTCTTCGCCGCCAACGAGGCGGCCGACGTCCTGGTGATCCGTCCGGCGGCGGAGGTTTATGTCGGTATCGTGCCCGATCCGGTGCGCGACGCGATCCACAACTTCATCGACAACCTGATGTCGCCGATCTACATCGCCAACAACCTGCTGCAGGGCAATGTGGAGGGGGCGTCCCACGCCACCGGGCGCTTCCTGACCAACACCATCCTGGGCGTGGGCGGTCTCGCCGACGTCGCCACCCAGGCCGGCATCCCGAACGCGCCGGAGGATTTCGGCCAGACGCTGGCCGTCTGGGGTGTTGGCGACGGCCCGTACATCGTGCTGCCGCTGCTGGGTCCGTCGAACCTGCGCGACACCGCCGGCTATGCCGTCGACACCGTTGGCGACCCGGTCCGCATTTGGGCCTACGGTACCGACAACAAGGGCTTGCTGGTCGCCCGCTCCACCACCAACGCCGTTGACCGCCGGTCGCAGATCCTCAACGAGGTCGACGACCTGCGCCGCAACTCGCTGGACTTCTACGCCACCGTGCGCAGCTTGCACCAGCAGCAGCGCCGGGCGGAGATCAACAACAACAAGGCGGCGGCCGAGCCGGAATTCCCGGACTATTCGACCCCGCCGAAGCCCTGATCCGAAGCGCATGGCTTCGCCGCCGCCTGCCGGCGCCTTTCCCCGACCGGGAAGCGCACCGGCAGGCCGGCCCGGTGCATATGGATTTCGGATCCCCGAGGTCACAGGACTCCCAAAGGCCAAATGACCGTTGACAATGCCGCGGCAACCGCCACCTTTCGCCCTACCATGCTGACACGCCGCAAGTTTGTCGCGTCCGCTGCCCTGCTCGCGGTGAGCGGTTGGGCCGGGCACCTCCTCATCTCCCCCGCCGCCGCGCAAAGCGCGGACCGGGGAGCCGCTGAGTTCATCCAGAAACTGGGGAACGAAGCAATTGCAACCTTCTCGGACAAGAGCCTGTCGCGCGATCAGGCGATCCAGCGCTTCCGCAAGCTTCTGTACGCCGGCTTCGACGTGCCGTACATCGGCCGCTGGGTGCTGGGCCGCTACTGGAACAGCGCCACCGAAGCGCAGCGGGCCGAGTACCAGAAACTGTTCGAGCAGCTGATCGTCAACACCTATGCCGAGCGTTTCGTCGAGTATTCCGGCGAAACCTTCAAGATCATCGGCACCTCCCCCGCCGGTGAGTCGGATACCATGGTGACGACCCAGATCGTCCGCCCCAACGGTCCTCCGGTGAACGTCAGCTGGCGCGTCCGCAAGGTCGGCTCCGATTTCAAGATCATCGACGTGGTGGTGGAGAATGTCAGCATGGGCGTGACCCAGCGGCAGGAATTCGCCTCCGTCATCGAGCAGAACGGTGGCCGCGTCGAAGGCCTGATCCAGGCCCTGCGCCAGAAGGTCGGCGCGCGCGCCGGCTGATCGTCCGCCCGCCGATCGTCAAAGGCAGCCCGGATTTTCAGGAAGCCCGGCCCCATCGCGGAGCCGGGCTTCGCCGTTTCAGGCCCGGCTTTCGGCCGGGGGATTCAGCTCAGGGCGTTCAGGCCTCCGAAGATGCCTTCGCGACGTTGGCCGGCGCAGCTTCGCTCTCCCCGGCCTCCGCCACGGCGACGCCGCGGGTATCCGGCAGCAGAAGGGCCGCAAGCATCAGGGCAACCCCGGCTGCGGCGGCCAGCATCAGGAAGGCGGCGCTGTACCCCTCCCGCACCACCATCTGGCCGGCGGCGGCGGTGCTGAGCGAAGCGCCGAGCCCCTGGAGAGTGGCGATGGCGCCCTGGCTGACGTTGAAGCGTCCGGTGCCCTCGGTCAGATCGGCGACCACAAGCGGAAAGAGGGCGCCGAGCAGCCCGGCCCCCACCCCGTCCAGCAGTTGCACGCCGACCAGCCAGGCCGAGCTGTCGGACAGGGTGTAGAGAAAGCCGCGCAGCGGCAACACCAGGAAGGCCGCCAGCAGCAGCGGCTTGCGCCCCCAGCGATCCGCCCTGCCCCCCACCAGCATCGCCATCGGCACCATGACCAACTGGGCCGCGACGATGCAGAAGGACATCAGGCTGGTGCCCAGCGCCGGATCCTTCAGCGCCAGCTTCTGGCCGACCAGCGGCAGCATCGCCGCATTGGCGAAGTGGAACAGCGCAACGCAGCCCCCGAACACCAGCAGCGGGCGGCAGCCCAGGATGGCGCGCAGGCCGGAGGGCGCCTCCTCGCGGCTCCCCTCCCGGCTGGAGGCGTGCAGGCCACGGGCGACGGCATGGTCGATGGCATTGGCCGGAATGCCGGCGGTCGCGGCGATGCTGCACAGCGCCATCGCGGTCATCAGCCAGAACACCGCCACCGGCCCGAAAGCGTAGGCCGCCAACCCGGCCAGCGTGGCCGCCACCGCATTGCCGGCATGGTTGAAGGATTCATTGCGTCCGATCCGGCGGACGAAGGCGCGCGGTCCCAGCATCCCCAACGTGATCGCCGCGATGGCCGGGGGAAAGACCGCCCCGGCGGCGCCGACCCCCGATTGCAGGACGGCGACGATGGTGAAATCGTTCAGCCAGGGCAGAGACAGCGACCCGACAGTGACCAGAAGCGCCGCGACGACGACGACCGCGCGTTTGTAGCGCGTGCCGTCCACCAGCGCGCCGGCCGGGATCTGGGCCGCGAGGCCGGCCAGCCCGGCCAGCGTCATGACCAGCCCGATATCCGCTTCGTTCCAATGCTGAACGGAGAGCAGATAGATCGCCAGGTAAGGCCCCAATCCGTCGCGGACGTCGGCCAGAAAGAAATTGAGCAGATCGAGAGAACGGCTCGGTCCCGCCGCGTCGGTCGTCATAAAGGAAATCCTGATCGAGGGAAGCTGCGACGAGAACGGCTGCCGGGCCGATTTGACCCGGCAGTTTCAGAATCAGTGACGGGCAATACCGAACGGGCTATCGTTGCGCCGACGCTCCTGTCTTTCGTCATACGGTGGATCCGGGAAACCCACACCATGGCCGAACGCGATCCCAAAGAGATCGACGAACTCCGGACGATCATCCAGGCGCATCAGACGTGGCTGAAGCGGCCGTCCAGCGGCCGCCGCGCCGACCTCAGCTTCCGCGACCTGTCGCGGCTGAACCTGGAGCGCGTGTCGCTGGCCGGGGCCAAGCTGGCCGGGGCGAATCTCTGCAACACCCGCATGGTGAAGGCCGACCTGTCGCAGGCCGACCTGTTCGGCGCCGACATGGAGGCGGTGAACCTGTCGGGCGCCATCCTGACCGGCGCCGACCTGCGCGGGGCCAACCTGCACCGCGCCGTGCTGACCGACGCCAACCTGCGCGGCGCCGATTTCCGCGCCGGTGAACTGGTGGACAGCGGCGGCCAGGACGGCGGCAGCCCGACGGCCCGCGGCACCGGCACCACCCGGCTGACCGAAGCCAAGATGGAACGCTCGATCCTGGCCGGCGCCAATTTCAGCGGCTGCGACCTGACCGGCGCCGACCTGAACGACGCCGACCTGACGGGGGCGGAACTGACCTCGGCCGTGCTGATGGGCACCGATTTCTGCGGGGCCAACCTCGATGGGGCGGTGTTCGGCAACACGGTGATGGACCATGCCACCCTGACCCGCACCTTCATCCCCTTCGCCCTGCCGCCCGACGCCATCGTCCAGCCCAACTACACCGCGATGCCGGTGGCCGAATTCCTGGAACTGGTGGAACGGCACGAGCGCTGGGTCGACAGCGGCGGGGCCGAGGGGTCGCGGCTCGACCTCGACCTCGTGTCGGTGGCGGGGGCGGACCTGCACGGGCGCACGCTGGCGGCCGCCCGGCTGCGCCGCTGCCGGCTGCCGGGCGCCCGGCTGACCAGGGCCAGCCTGGAAATGGCGGAGTGGTCCTACATCGATCTCGATGAGGCCGACCTGCGCGACGCCGTGCTGCGCGGCGCCACCCTGCGTCGCGCCTATCTGGCGCACACGCTGATGAACGGGGTGGACGCCCGCCCGGTGCCGCTGGCCGGCGGCCGCGACTGGCCCGCCAATTTCGAGGGCGCCGACTTTTCCGACGCCGACCTGCGCGAGTCCGGCATGGGAACGGCCGTGGTCCGCGGCGCGAATTTCCAGAATGCGCTGACCGACGGGTCGGGTATCGACGTGCCCAGCGCCTCCAGCCCCTTCCCCCCGCCGCCGCCGGAGGAACGCCGGCGCCAGAAGCGGTTCGTGCGTCCGGGCATGGTCGTCCACACCGAACATGGCAGCTTCCCCGCCCGCAACTGGTCGGTGGGCGGCCTGTGCCTGCTGGCGGTCAACCAGCCCTATCAGCGCGGCCAGACCTTCCAGGCCCGCGTGGTGCTGGCCGACCGTCAGGAAGTGGCCGCCGTCGCCAACCTCGTGGTGCTGCATCGCGACGAGGAGCGCGGCCAGCTGTCCGTCCGCTTCCACCAGTACGGCGACGATCTGAAGGCGTTGCTGAAGACCGCCTTTCTGGAGCACCAGAAGATGGCCGGTTAAGCCGGCGCTTCGACTTTGCCGGCCACTTTCGTTTGATTTGAAGGATCGTTGATTCCCCGTAACGAATGGCGGAACGATCCAGGAGAGGCCCTGTTTGATGGGAGCATGCCGGATGGGGGCATAACCCGCCGGTCCATCCCCGAAAGGAGGCTCCCATGGCAGACGAACAGAAGCCCAAGAAAGTTGGTGTGTATGACGACTCCGACGGCGGGGCCGCCAGTTCGGGCATGAACTGGATGTGGATCATCATCGGCCTGATCGTGGTCGCGATCGTCCTCTATCTCCTGTTCCGCTGACGAGCGGCACCCGCCACAATGACGGCCGACACCGAATCCCCGCGCGATCCGCCTCGCGAAGAAGGCGACGCGGTCATTCCCCTGCTCGCCGAATCGGTGGCCGTCGGCAAGCAGCGGGTGGAACGAAGCCGCGTCCGCGTGACCACGCGCGTGTCCGAACGCGAAGCGATGGTCCGCGAGGCGCTGGAGCAAGAAGAGGCCACCGTCACCCGCGTTCCCATCGACCGCGAAATCGACGCCCATCCCGGCATCCGCCAGGAAGGCGACGTGACGGTGATCCCGCTGGTCGAGGAGGTTCTGGTGGTGGAACGCCGCCTGATGCTCCGCGAAGAACTGCACATCCGCAAGAACCGGCGAACCGTCGAAGTCGAGCAGCCTGTCACCCTGCGTGCCGAAGAAGCGGTGGTGGAGCGTGTGACGACCCCGCCCTCCCCCGTCCGTTCCCCCAACCAGAATCCGTCTGAGGAGTAAAGTCGATGACCAAAACCATCGTCGCCCTCTACGACCACCGATCCGAGGCCGAAGCCGCATCCCGCGATCTGCAGGCTGCCGGCTTCGACACCGACGCCGTCGAAATCCTGTTCCATGCCGATCTGACCGGCAGCGGAGTCGGCACCGCCACCGGCGATGTCGGCACCACCACCGGCGATGCGTCGATCGGCGCCGCCCGCGGCATGGCCCGCACCGACATGTCCACCGGCTATGTCGCGTCGCCCAACACAGTGCCGGGCAGCGGAATGAGCAGCGGAATGGGGGCGACCACCGGCACGACGGCCGGCGGCATCCTTACCCGCCTGGCGGGCTGGGGCATTCCCAACCAGGATGCGCAGGTCTATGCCGAGGGCGTGCGCCGCGGCAGCTCGCTGCTGAAGCTGCGGCTGGACGAGGAGGACGTCGACCGCGCCATGGAGGTGCTGGAACGCGGCAATGTCGTGGATGTCGAGGAACGCGGCACCGCCTACCGCAAATCCGGCTGGACCGGCTTCGACGAGAGCGCCGCCTATTACGACAAGGCTTCGGCCGAGGAGGAGCGCCTGCGCTATTCGCCCGGCCGCACTCCGATCGACACCACGGCCACAGCCACGGACAAGGCCACGGCGACGGGTACGGGTACGGCCACTGCGACGGGTGCGGCCACGAGTACGGCCACGGGCAGCAGTTCCGGCTTGAGCAGCGCCGCCGCCGCCATGCGCGACGTCAACGCCGAAGGCACGCGCACCTCCACCTCCGAACAGGAGGTGCAGATCCCGGTCGTCGAGGAGCAGATCAACATCGGCAAGCGCAAAGTCGAGCACGGCGGCGTCCGCGTCCGCAGCTATGTGGTCGAGACACCCGTGGACGAACAGGTGCGCCTGCGTGATGAAACCATCATCGTTGAGCACCGCCCCGGCGGTCCGCCCGAAGGCATCGCCGAGGTGCCGGCCGACGCCTTCCGCGAGCGGACCATCGAGGTGACGGAGACCGGTGAGGAAGCGGTGGTCAGCAAGACCGCCCATGTCCGGGAAACGGTGGTGGTCCGCAAGGAAGTGGAGGAGCACGCCGAGAAAATCCACGACACCGTCCGCCACACCGAGGTCGAGATCGAGGACACGCGCGACGAGACGATGCGAGACCATCACACCGACCGGCCCGACGACCTGAAACGTTGAACCGCTGGAAATCGGCGGCGGGACAGGTGAGGAGAATGCGCCTATTGGCCGCATTTTGCTCAACGCACGCAACCAAACTCGGGGTTAAGTGAGCTGTCGGTCAAGCGCAGCAACTGAACCCGCCAATGAAAAGGGCCGCCGATCTGAAAGACCGGCGGCCCTTTTTCTCAGTCGGGAGGGTTTCCCCTCTCTCCGTTAACCGCGCACCAGCGGCTTGTACTTGATGCGGTGCGGCTGGTCGGCGTCGGCGCCCAGGCGGCGCTTCTTGTCGGCCTCGTAATCCTGGAAGTTGCCTTCGAACCATTCGACGTGGCTGTCGCCCTCGAAGGCCAGGATGTGGGTGGCGATGCGGTCGAGGAACCAGCGATCGTGGCTGATGACCACGGCGCAGCCGGCGAAGCTCTGCAGCGCGTCTTCCAGCGCCCGCAGGGTATCGACGTCCAGGTCGTTGGTCGGTTCGTCGAGCAGCAGGACGTTGGCGCCGGACTTCAGCATCTTGGCGAGGTGGACGCGGTTGCGCTCACCGCCCGACAGTTGGCCGACCTTCTTCTGCTGGTCGGGACCGCGGAAGTTGAAGCTGGAGACATAGGCGCGGCTGGGCATGGTCTTCTTGCCGAGCTCCACCAGATCCAGCCCGTCGGAGATTTCCTCCCACACCGTCTTCTTGGCGTCCAGGCTGTCGCGGCTCTGGTCGACATAGCCGAGCTTCACCGTGTCGCCGACGCGGAAGGTGCCGGCATCCGGCCCGTCCTGCCCGGTGATCATGCGGAACAGGGTGGTCTTGCCGGCGCCGTTCGGGCCGATGACGCCGACGATGCCGCCCGGCGGCAGGCGGAAGGACAGGCCGTCGATCAGCAGGCGGTCGCCGAAGCCCTTGGAGATGTTCTCCGCCTCGATGACGACGTTGCCCAGGCGCGGCGGCACCGGGATGACGATCCGGGTCTCGCCGCCCTGCTCCTTGGCGCTTTCGGCCAGCAGCGTCTCGTAGGCGGTGATGCGCGCCTTGCTCTTGGCCTGACGGGCGCGCGGCGACTGCCGGATCCACTCCAGCTCGGTGGCCAGCTGCTTCTGGCGGGCTTCCTCCTGGCGGCCTTCCTGCTCCAGGCGCTTCTGCTTCTGCTCCAGCCAGGACGAGTAGTTGCCTTCCCACGGAATGCCCGACCCGCGGTCGAGTTCGAGGATCCAGCCGGTGACGCTGTCCAGGAAGTAACGGTCGTGGGTGACCAGCACGACGGTGCCCTTGTAGTCCTCCAGGTGCTTCTGCAGCCAGGCGACCGATTCGGCGTCGAGGTGGTTGGTCGGCTCGTCGAGCAGCAGCAGGTCGGGCTTCTCCAGCAGCAGCTTGCACAGCGCGACGCGGCGGCGCTCACCGCCCGACAGCTTGGTCACGTCGGCGTCGCCCGGCGGGCAGCGCAGAGCGTCCATGGCGATCTCGACCGTGCGGTCGATGTCCCAGGCGTCGGCGGCGTCGATCTTCTCCTGCAGCTCGCCCTGTTCGGCCAGCAGCGCGTCGAAATCGGCGTCGGGATCGGCCATCAGGTTCGACACTTCGTTGAAGCGGTCGAGCAGCGCCTTCGTCTCCTTCAGCGCCTCCATGACGTTTTCCTGGACGTTCTTGGTCGGATCCAGCTGCGGCTCCTGCGAGAGGTAGCCGACCTTGGCGCCTTCGGCAGCCCAGGCCTCGCCGGAGTAGTCCTTGTCCAGACCGGCCATGATCTTCATCAAGGTCGACTTACCGGCGCCGTTGACGCCGAGCACGCCGATCTTCACACCCGGCAGGAACGACAGCCAGATGTTGTCGAGAACCTTCTTGCCGCCAGGATAGACCTTGCTCAGGCCCTTCATGACATAGACATACTGGTAGGACGCCATGCGCCGCTCCGACCTTCCGAAAAGATGTGAGAATTGGCGCCGCCCCAGCCTTGCGGTTCCACGGCACCCTGTCGCTAGGGTCCGGTTTTAGCGCATAAGGGCCTTGCATGAAACCTTGTTGAGCCGGCGGGCCGGTATCTGGAGGAAATGGATTGGTCAGTTCCAAAGTCGAGATCTACGTCGATGCCGACGCCTGCCCGGTCAAGGCAGAGATTTACAAGGTCGCCGGCCGCACCGGCTGCAAGGTCTGGCTGGTCGCCAACGCGCCCTTGCGCCTGCCGACGGAGTGCATGGCGGAGCTGGTGGTGGTCAGCGACGGGTTCGACGCCGCCGACAACTGGATCGCCGAACACGCCGGCCCGACCGACGTGGTGGTGACGGCCGATATCCAACTGGCCGACCGCTGCGTGAAGCGGCACGCGGTGGTGATCGGCCCGACCGGACGGCCCTTCACGCCGGACAGCGTCGGCTCGGCGCTCGCCACCCGCGCGCTGATGCAGGATTTGCGCGACATGGGCGTGGTCAGCGGCGGCAACGCCCCGATGAGCCAGCGCGACAAGTCCCAATTCCTGCAGGCGCTGGATCAGGCGGTGCAGGCGCTGAAGGCGGGGCGGCGGCCGAAGTTCCGCTGACGCTGCCTTCAGTCCGTGCCCGGCGCCGCTTTTCCGCTGCCGCAACGCTCATTCGCGTGCCAATGACCCAGCCTTCCCTTATAATAGCATTCCAGATGACATGTTCGCCCGGCATTGCGACGCATGGAGGGCCCGCAAGGAACGACGGGCCACCGCCGTCACGACATTATCAGGGAGTGCTAAACGATGACCTTGCCGACCGTATCCTTTCTCCAAGAATTGAAACGCAAGTGCGACGAGGCCGTCGAAGCGGCCGGCGGCGAACGGCCGACGCTGACCACCATGGACAAGGTTCTCAACTTCTGCAGCCGGAACGGCGGCGAAGTCCTGCAGACCGCTATCGGCAGCGGACTTAAGTCCGGCGTGACCCACATGGCGACGGCGGCGGGGGTATCCAGCGGCGTTGCGATTCCCGGCACTTCGGTCCCGCTGGTGATGACCGGGGGGGTCGTCTTCATGCCGCTGGGGGCGGTGCTGGCGCCCTGGATCGGGGCCGCCACCATCGCCTACAAGGCCGATTCCATCTTCCAACTGCACGACCTGAACGACATGGCCAAGGGCCGGCGCCAGGGACTGTCCTGCACCTGCGGCAATTGCTCGGCCAACATCGAGTATGCCGTGGGCAAGAAGGAAACCGTGGTCGCCCGCACCGCCATCGGCATCTTCACCGCCGGCATCAGCGAACTGGGCTTCCGCACCGCCAGCATCGTGAAGTCCTTCGAGAAGAACCGCCCGAAGGAACGCCATGCCCGCTCGCTCACCGAATCGGGGCGGAATGGCTGCAATGTCGCGTTGGCGACGATCCTCAATCTGGTCGGCGGCGAGGGCAAGAAGGCGATCCGCCAGGCCACCACCGTCCTGGTCTGCGAGGACGGCTGGAGCCGCCTCAAGAAGTACATGTGAAGGCCGACCGGACCGCGATCCTGTCGTGAGGGCGTCTCCGGGAAACGTCCGGGCCTTACGTCATCGAGCATAAAGCCTGATGTCTCAGGCTTTATGCTCGCCCTCAAACGGCGGGCGCGGCCGGCCGCCCGCTTGGCCTCCGCAGGCATGGGCCTGCGGGGCCGCAGTCGCGGCCCTTACCGCCGAGCGTAAGCCGGAACTTACGCTCTGCGCGATTACACCCGCACCACCTTGCCCGGATTCAGCAGGTTGTTGGGATCGAAGGCGCGCTTCAGGTCGCCCATGACGTTGAAGGCTTCGCCGGTCTCCTGCTCCAGGAACGCCATCTTGCCATAGCCGATGCCGTGCTCGCCGGTGCAGGTGCCGCCCATCTCCAGGGCACGGGACACCATCTTGTCGGCAAGGCGCTGGGCCTCGGCCAGTTCCGCCGGGTTTTCGGGATCGAGGACATAGACGAGGTGGAAGTTGCCGTCGCCGACATGGCCGACCATCGGGGCCAGCATGTCGGACTCCGCCAGATCCTTCTTTGTCTCCAGGATGCAGTCGGCCAGCCGCGAGATCGGCACGCAGACGTCGGTCGGCCAGCCCTTCGACCCCGGACGCAGGGCGAGCGCGGCGTAATAGGCGTCATGCCGGGCCTGCCACAGCTTGGACCGGTCCTCCGGCCGGGTCGCCCAGGCGAATTCCATCCCGCCATGTTCCTGGGCGATGGCCGCAACCATCTCCGCCTGCTCCTTCACCCCGGCCTCGGTGCCATGGAACTCGAAGAACAGGGTCGGGGCGACCGCGTAGTCGAGCTTGGAGTACTTGTTCACGGCGTCGATCTGCACCTCGTCCAGCAACTCGATGCGGGCGACGGGAACGCCGACCTGGATGGTCTGGATCACGGTGTCGACCGCGCCCTTGATGGTCGGGAAGGCGCAGACCGCGGACGAAATCGCCTCCGGGATGCCGTAGAGCTTCAGCGTCACCTCGGTGATGATGCCGAGCGTGCCTTCGGAGCCGACGAACAGCCGGGTCAGGTCATAGCCGGCCGCCGACTTGCGCGCCCGCCCGCCGGTCCTGATGACGCGGCCGTCGGCCAGCACCACGGTCAGGCCCAGGACGTTCTCGCGCATGGTGCCGTAGCGCACGGCGTTGGTGCCGCTGGCCCGCGTCGCCGCCATGCCGCCGAGCGAGGCGTTGGCGCCGGGGTCGATGGGGAAGAACAGGCCGGTGTCGCGCAGATGCTCGTTCAGCTGCTTGCGGGTCACGCCGGCCTGGACGGTGACATCCAGATCCTCCGGGCTGACGCGCAGGATCCGCTGCATGCCCGACAGGTCGATGGTGATGCCGCCGGCCAGCGCCGCGATGCCGCCCTCCAGCGAGGTGCCGGTGCCGAAGGGGATGATCGGCAGCTTGTGCTTCGCGCAGATCTTCACGATCGCGCTGACTTCCTCGGTCGAGTTGGCGAAGGCGACGCCGTCCGGCGGGAAGGGCGTGTGGTAGGACTCATCCTTGCCGTGATGCTCGCGCACCGGCAGGGAGGTGGTGAACCGGTCGCCCAGCAGAGCCGACAGCTCGGCCCGAGCCTCCTCGGTCAGGGCCGCGCGCGGCTGGGTGGTGGCGATGACGGTCATGGGTGTTGTCCTCCCGGTCGATGTTTCATTCGTATGACCAAACGAAGCTAAAGCGCCGGGTAAAGACTTGGCAAGACGGGCGATGCGCAGAGGTGGAATGCCGGGGGCGCCACGGGTTGGCTCCGATTCCGTCTGAACCGCCACACCTGTTGCACCGGCGGCGCAACAGTCCATGCAACACCTGTTGCAACGCCCCACCCCGCCGCATCGCTTCAATCGTTGAAAACAAAGAAAATCCGCTGAACTGACCATCTGGCACGGCGGTTGCTCTTACCCCCCTCGAACCGCGCGCCGACCGACTTCGGTCAACGGCGCGCCGCAACGAGGGGAGGCGCAATCTTGGCTCCGGTCGTCGGCATCGTCGCCAATCCGGTTTCCGCCCGCGATATCCGCCGGGTCGTCGCCAACGCCACCAGCCTGCAGATCGCCGACCGGGCGAACATCCTGCTGCGGGTGCTGGCGGCGCTGCATGCCTGCGGTGTCCGCGACGTGCTGATGATGCCGGAGAATGGCGGCATCCGCGCCCATGTCGAACGCGGCATGATGCGCGCCCGGTCGCGCGGCGAGGACATCTACCCTGCCCTCCACCCCGTCTCCATGGCGGTCAGCGGCACCGTCGCCGATACCCACCGCGCCACCGCCGAGATGCGGAGGGCCGGGGTCGCGGCTCTGGTCGTGCTGGGCGGCGACGGCACCCACCGGGCGGTGGCGGCGGAATGCGGGACGGTGCCGATCGCCGGCATCTCCACCGGCACCAACAACGCCTTCCCCGAGCACCGCGAGCCGACCATCACCGGGCTCGCCACCGGGCTGGCGGTGACCGGCCGGGTGCCGCCGCATGTCGCCTTCTCCGCCAACAAGCGCATCGACGTATCGCTGAACCACGGGGCGAACGGCGGCGCCGTCACCGAGATGGCGCTGGTCGACGTGGCGCTGGTGACGGAGCGCTACATCGGCGCCCGCGCCCTGTGGCGGACCGAGAATTTCCGCGAGCTCTACGTCACCTTCGCCGACCCGGAGGTGATCGGCATGTCGGCCATCGCCGGCCTGCTGGAACCCGTCGGCCGCGATGAGAGCGGCGGACTGATGGTGCGCCTGTCGCCCGACGGCGCCGGCCGCAAGGGCGCGACGTCGCTCCACGCTCCCATCGCGCCCGGAATGATGGCGGAGGTCGGCGTCACCGACTGGCGCCGCATGCCCGCCGACGTCGCCTTCGTGCCGGAGGTGACCGCCGGATCGGTCGCGCTGGATGGCGAGCGCGAACTGTCCTTCACCGAGCGCGACCGCCTGTCCCTGACGCTGAGGGACGACGCCTTCCGCACGGTCAACGTCGCCGCGGTCATGCGGCACGCCGGCCAGAACCGGCTGCTGACCGGCACGCCCGTGCCCGTCACCGCCGCCTTCTGAACCTCAAAACACCAACCAGGGAGAAAACACCCCATGGCCCAGAATCCCTTCCCCCTCGGCAAGGACGAGCTGCTGAAGGCCTACCGCACCATGCGGACGATCCGCGAGTTCGAGGAGCGGCTGCACGTCGATTTCGCCAAGGGCGACATCCCCGGCTTCGTCCACCTCTATGCCGGCGAGGAGGCCTGCGCCACCGGCATCATGATGCACCTGAACGACAACGACCGCATCGCCTCCACCCACCGCGGCCACGGCCACTGCATCGCCAAGGGCGTCGATGTCCACGAGATGATGGCGGAGATCTACGGCCGCAGCACCGGCGCCTGCCGGGGCAAGGGCGGGTCGATGCACATCGCCGACCTGTCCAAGGGCATGATGGGCGCCAACGGCATCCTCGGCGCCGGCGCTCCGCTGATCTGCGGCGCGGCGCTGGCGGCCAAGGTGCGCGGCGACCGCGGCGTCGGCATCACCTTCGTCGGCGACGGCGCGTCCAACCAGGGCACCTTCCTGGAAAGCCTGAACCTCGCCGCCGTGTGGAACCTGCCGGTGGTCTTCGTGGTGGAGAACAACGGCTATGCCGAATCCACCGCGATGGAATGGGCGGTGTCCTGCGACAGCTATGTCGACCGCGCCACCGGCTTCGGCATGCCGGGCGTCACGGTGGACGGCACCGACTTCTTCGCGGTGTACGAGGCGGCCGGCGAGATCATCCGCCGTGCCCGCGACGGCGGCGGCCCGGCCCTGCTGGAATGCAACATGGTCCGCTTCTACGGCCATTTCGAAGGCGACGCCCAGACCTACCGCGCCAAGGGCGAGCTTGAGGCGATCCGCACCTCGCGCGACTGCCTGACCATCCTGTCGGAACGGGTGATCGAGGCCGGGGTGATCTCCCGCGACGAACTGCAGGCCATCGACCGCGAGGTCGGCGCGCTGATCGAGGACGCCGTGCGCGCCGCCAGGGCCGCCCCGCTGCCGGCGGCGGAAGACCTGCTGACCGACGTCTACGTCGCCTACTGAGCCCCTTCAAGAAACGCCAAACGCGCGGAGGAAACACATGTCCCGCAAGATCAGCATGAAGCAGGCGATCAACGAGGCCCTGGACCTGGAGATGCGCCGCGACCCGACCGTCATCGTCATGGGCGAGGACATCGTCGGCGGAACCGGCGCCCATGGCGAGGACGACGCCTGGGGCGGCGTGCTGGGCGTCACCAAGGGGCTGTACGCCAAGCATGGCGACCGGCTGATGGACACGCCGCTGTCGGAATCCGCCTATATCGGCGCTGCCGTCGGCGCCGCCGCCTGCGGCCTGCGGCCGGTGGCGGAACTGATGTTCATGGACTTCATGGGCGTCTGCTTCGACCAGATCTTCAACCAGGCCGCCAAGTTCCGCTACATGTTCGGCGGCAAGGCCGAGACGCCGGTGGTGATCCGCGGCATGGTCGGCGCCGGCTTCCGCGCCGCCGCCCAGCATTCGCAGATGCTGACCCCGCTGTTCACCCATATTCCGGGGCTGAAGGTGGTCTGCCCCAGCAACGCCTATGACGCCAAGGGCCTGCTGATCCAGTCGATCCGCGACAACGATCCCGTCATCTTCTGCGAGCACAAGAACCTCTACGGCCTGGAATGCGAGGTTCCGGCGGAGAGCTACGCCATTCCCTTCGGCGAGGCGAATGTCCTGCGCGACGGCGAAGACGTGACCATCGTCAGCTACGGCCTGACCGTCCACCGCGCCATGGAGGCGGCGGCGGCCTTGGCGAAGGACGGCACCGAGGCGGAGGTGATCGACCTGCGCACACTGTCGCCGATCGACTGGGACACCATCGTCGAGAGCGTCGAGCGCACCGGCCGGCTGGTGGTGGTGGACGAGGCGCATCCGCGCTGCAACCTCGCCACCGACATCGCGGCCTTCGTCGGCCAGAACGCCTTCGCTGCGCTGAAGGCCGGCGTGCAGATGGTGACGGCGCCGCACACGCCGGTGCCCTTCGCGCCGTCGCTGGAGGATCTGTACGTCCCCAGCGCCGACAGCATCGCCAGCGCCGTCCGCCGCACCCTGTCGCCCACAGGCGCGTCGCCGCGGATCGCGGCGTGAGGTAAGCGCCGGCTTTTTCCCCCTCCCCGACTCTCCCCCGCCTCGCGGGAGAGGGTTAGGGAGGGGTACCCGCTGCCAATCAAAAAAAATGCATTCCCCAGGAGACCGAGTTCCATGCTGAATGAGCGCATCAAGCCCATCGTCATGCCGAAATGGGGCCTGTCCATGTCGGAGGGCAAGGTCACCGGCTGGCTGAAGCGGCCGGGGTCCACCATCTCCATCGGCGATGAACTGCTGGAGGTCGAGACCGACAAGATCACCAATGTGGTCGAGGCCGGCGAGACAGGCGTGCTGCGCCGGGTGCTGGGCGAACCCGGCACCGTCTATCCGGTCAAGGCGCTGATCGCCGTGCTGGCCGAACCCGACGTGCCGGACGACGACATCGACGCCTTCATCAGCGCCTACGCCGTCCCCATCGGCGAAGGCGACGCCGAGGCGGATGCCGGCCCGCAATACCACACCGCCGACACGCCCGCCGGCACCATCCGCTATGCCAGGCGCGGCGAGGGCGGGCCGGCCGTCCTGCTGATCCACGGCTTCGGCGGCGATCTCGACAACTGGCTGTTCACCATCGACGCGCTGGCGGAGAGCGCCACCGTCTACGCGCTCGACCTGCCCGGCCACGGCCAGTCCACCAAGCAGCTCGCGGAGGCCAGCCTGTCCGGCCTGTCGCAGGCGGTTCTCGGCTTCCTCGACACGGTCGGGGTGGAGCGCGCCCATTTCGTCGGCCATTCGATGGGCGGGGCGGTGTCGATGCGCACCGCGCTCGACGCGCCGGAGCGGGTGGCGTCGCTGTCGCTGATCGCGTCGGCCGGGTTGGGCGAGCAGATCGACCACGGCTACATCCGGGGCTTCGTCGGTGCGACATCGCGCCGCGACCTGAAACCGGTGCTGGAGACGCTGTTCGCCGATCGCGGCCTTGTCAGCCGGCAGATGGTTGACGACCTCTTGAAGTACAAGCGGCTGGACGGCGTCGACGAGGCCCTGCGGGCGCTGTCGGCGTCGCTGTTCGGCGACGGCCGGCAGGCCAGCGTGCTCGCCGCCGGCATCGCCGATGCGAAGGCGCCCCCCCTTCCCACCCTGGTCGTCTGGGGCGAGGAGGACCGCGTCATCCCCGCCGCTCATGCCCAGGCGCTGGCGGACATGGCGCAGGTCGCCGTGATCCCCGGCGCCGGCCACATGGTGCAGATGGAGGCGGCCGGCAAAGTGAACGCGCTG
Organism: Azospirillum ramasamyi; assembly: GCF_003233655.1. Taxonomy (NCBI): domain Bacteria; kingdom Pseudomonadati; phylum Pseudomonadota; class Alphaproteobacteria; order Rhodospirillales; family Azospirillaceae; genus Azospirillum; species Azospirillum ramasamyi. Next base: position 580,993 of record NZ_CP029829.1, on the reverse strand, counting down.
CTGAAGGACCACATCGCCAAGGCAGGCTGAGGCCCGACCGGCCTCCCCTGTCTTCCATCCCGATCCTCTCGCCACCGGCGCGCAGGCTATCCGCCAGCGCGCCGGCAGGAGACCGCTCATGCCTGACCTCATGGACAAGAGCATCGTCGTCACCGGCGCCGGCCGCGGCATCGGCGCCGCCATGGCCAAGGCGCTCGCCGCCGACGGCGCCAAGCTCACCATCGCCGACCGCACCGAGGCCGACGCCCGGCAGGTGGCGGACGCCATCCGCGCGGCCGGCGGCACCGCCATCGCCGTCACCGTCGACGTCCGCGACCGCGCCGCCGTCCGCCGCATGATCGACGAAGCGGTGAAGGCCCATGGCCGGCTCGACGTCATCTTCAACAATGCCGGCATCGCCCAGACCAAGCCCTTCCTCGACATCACCGAGGACGATTGGCACACGGTCCTCGACGTCAATGCGATGGGCGTGCTGATCGGCATGCAGGAGGCGATCAAGACCTTCCGCGCGCAGGGCGGCGGCGGCAAGATCATCAACACCGCCTCAATCGCCGGCAAACAGGGCTACGAGCCGCTGGCCCATTACTCCGCCAGCAAGTTCGCCGTCGTGGCCCTGACCCAGGCCGCCGCCCGCGGCTTCGGCAAGGAGGGCATCACCGCCAACGCCATCTGCCCCGGCGTGGTGGCGACCGAGATGTGGAAGATCATCGACCAGGGATTCCGCGACACCGGCATCACCAAGTCGGAGAACGAAGCCTTCAACATGTTCGCCGCCGGCGCCGTGCTGGGCCGGCCGTCACAAGCGGAGGATCTGATCGGCGTCGCCCGCTTCCTCGCCTCGTCCGACAGCGATTTCATGACCGGCCAGTCCCTGCTGGTCGATGGCGGGATGGTGTTCGCCTGACCGCCCCCGCCGCCCGGCCGACAACGGGAGAACCGGAGGAAACGCCCATGAAGCCCGCCCGCCCGGAGCATCGGGCCGAGAAGCCGGCCTGGCTCCGCGCCCGTGCCCCCGGCGGCGCGGCGTTCGAGGAGACGCAGTCGCTCGTCCGCCGCCACGGCCTGAACACGGTCTGCGAGGAGGCCGCCTGTCCCAACATCGGCGAATGCTGGAGCAAGCGGCATGCGACGGTGATGATCCTGGGCAGCGTGTGCACGCGGGCCTGCGCCTTCTGCAACGTCGCCACCGGCCGGCCGGACGCGCTCGACCCCCACGAGCCGGAGCGGCTGGCCGAGGCGGTGGGCGAACTGGGCCTTGCCCATGTCGTCATCACCTCGGTCGACCGCGACGACCTGCCGGACGGCGGCGCCGCTCATTTCGCCCGCTGCATCGCCCGCATCCGCGACACCTCCCCCGGCACGACGGTGGAGGTGCTGACCCCCGATTTCCGCAACAAGCGGGGTGCGGTGGAGACGGTGGTGGACGCCCGGCCCGACGTCTACAACCACAATCTCGAAACCGTGCCGCGGCTCTATGCCGATGTGCGGCCGGGGGCGCGCTATTACGGCTCGCTGCGGCTGCTGGATCGGGTGAAGGAGCGCGACCCGGGCATCTTCACCAAGTCCGGCATCATGGTCGGCCTGGGCGAGGAGCCGGCGGAGGTGTTGCAGGTGATGGACGACCTGCGGGGGGCGGGCGTCGATTTCCTGACCATCGGCCAGTATCTCCGCCCCACCCCTCGGCACCACCCGGTCGCCCGCCACGTCACGCCCGAGGAGTTCGAGCGATACGGCATCATCGCGCGGGCGAAGGGCTTTCTGATGGTGTCCGCCACCCCGCTGACCCGCTCCTCCCATCACGCCGGCAGCGACTTCGCAGAGCTGCGGCGGCGGGCCGGGGAGAAGACCGGGGAAAAGACTGCGGAGCGGGTGTGAGCGGGGAGATCAGTTCTGTTCGTTCGTGTCCTGCCCGGACGGGAACAGGGCGGAGGTCATGTCGCCGATCAGCGTCCGGAAGGCAGGATCGTCCGGCCCCGTGGGGTGGTTGAGCCAGCCGCTGGCCGTGGTCAGGGCGCCGCCCCCGAGAATGCCGAGGAAACCCTGCTGGCCGATCAGGCCGAGGAAACCGGTGCCGCGGCAGAAGGCTCCCTGCACCGTGATCGGCCCGCCCGGAGGCGCCCCCGGCGGCATGGTCGGGATCGGCTGCCCGGCGCAGAGGGCGCCACTGAGCGTCGTCTCCGCCGGGTTGAAGGCGAACACCACGCTGTAGTCCGGCCGGGCCGACTGGTTCGGCGTGGTGGTGAAATGGGTCCGCACGCCCAAGATCCGGCCCTGCATGTTGTCCGTCACCAGCCGGCCGAAGGCCTGCGGCTCCATGCCGAACGGGTTGCCGAGGACGACCACGCGCATGTCGCGGTCGGACGCGGCGTACACGACCTCGGACGGCGTGTACATGGACGACGGGTTGCCGGCCGTCACGCCCTCGTTCACGCAGCCGGCCAGGACAGCCGAACCCAGAACCGCCAAGACCGTCGGGACCGCGGGACGAAGGCCAATCATCGGGGGCCGCATTTCAGTTTGTCGCCACAGCGGAAAATGGAGCGAAACCGCACCCGCGGCAAGGGCACCGGCCAAGGGCACTGGCCAAGGGCACTGGCAAGGCTGGCTTTCGCCGCCCATCGGGACCGTTGCGCGCACTCCTTTTGCGGCGCATTCCGCGCTCCAGCTCAAGCTTCATGAATCTATAGCAAAGCCAACACGTTACCGACACGCAATCATTGCCATAAGGAGCTCCCGCAACGTCTGATACCCGCAAGTGGAGCCCATACGATGTTTCGTGCGTCCCCCTGGATGGGCGCTGCCCTGATCGCCCTGTCGCTGGCCCCCGCCGCCGCTCAGGCGCAGGAGGCCTTTCCGGCGACTTTGTCCGGCCATGCGATCCTGCCGGCCAAGAGCTTCATCGATGCCCCGGCCGACGCCCCCGCCGACCTGAAGGTGTCCGGCAAGTTCACCACCGGCCGCCGCGTGGACGCCATCGGTACGGTCGAGGGCAAGTCGGCCGACCGCCCGACCGGCGTCTCCGTTCCCTTCGACGGACAGCCGGTGCAAGGTCATTCGGGGATCAAGCGCATGCCCGACGGCAGCTTCTGGCTCCTGACCGACAACGGCTTCGGGGCCAAGGCGAATTCCCCGGACAGCATGCTGTACCTGAACCGCTACAAGGTGGATTTCGCCGGCGGGGCGATGGAGCGGCTGGAAACCATCTTCCTGCACGATCCGGACAAGAAGGTGCCCTTCCGCATCGTCCATGAAGGGACGGAGACGCGCTACCTCACCGGTTCGGACTTCGACACGGAAAGCCTGCAGATCATCGGCGACGCGCTGTGGATCGGCGACGAGTTCGGCCCCTTCCTCATCAAGGCCGATCTGAAGGGCCGCGTTCTGGCCGTGTTCGACACGAAGGTGGACGGCAAGGTCGTGCGCTCGCCCGACAACCCCGCCGTCACCACCCCGGCCAGCCCGGGCGGGGCCGTGGCCTTCCAGGTCCGGCGCTCCAAGGGGTTCGAGGGCATGGCCGCGTCGAAGGATGGCCGGTTCCTCTATGCCCTGCTGGAAGGGCCGCTGTGGAACGCCGATGCGAAGTCTTTCGAGACGACCGCCGAGGGGAAGGAAGCCCTGCGCATCCTCGAGTTCGACGTGGCGAAGGAGGCGTGGACCGGCCGGTCCTGGCAGTACGCGCTGGAGCAGGCCGGCAACGCCATCGGCGACTTCAACATGATCGACGGCACGACCGGCCTGATCATCGAGCGCGACAACGGCGAGGGCACCGCCGACAAGGCCTGCGCCCAGGGCCAGCCGACGACCGGCTGCTTCTCCAGCGTCGCCGCCTTCAAACGGGTCTACAAGGTCGAACTGACCGACGCCAACGCCGGCGGCCCGGTGCGCAAGATCGGCTACATCGACCTGATGCGCATCGCCGACCCGGACAAGAAGGCGCGCAAGCCGCTGAACGGCGGCGTCCTGACCTTCCCGTTCTTCACCATCGAGAATGTGGACGTGGTGGACGACCGCCACATCGTGGTCGGCAACGACAACAACCTTCCCTTCTCCAGCAGCCGCGACCCCAACGTGGCGGACGACAACGAACTCGTCCTGCTGAACGTCGAGGCGCTCCTGAAGGCCCGATAAGGGAAAGCCGGGTCAGGACGTGCCAACGGCGGGGACGTGCGACGCGCCCCCGCCGTTTTCATGAGGTCCGCCCCAGGTATCGGGCGAACGGCGTGTGGGAGGCGAAGGCGCGGCGTCGGCGGGAGGCCCCTCCTTCCGCCGTCACACGGCTGTGACACCGCGCGCCCAGATGCGCCCCGGCCCTAAGTCAAATGCTGCCTTTGCAGGTAGTCCTCGCTCTGCATCTCCATCAGCCGGCTCACCGTCCGCTCGAACTCGAAGGCGTGGGTGCCTTCGGGGTAGAGGCGTTCCGGCGGGCCTTCGGCGGCGATGACGACGTTCACCTTGTGCTCGTACAGTGCGTCGATCAGCGTCATGAAGCGCTTGGCCTCGTTGCGCAGTTCATCCTTCATGGTGGGCACATGGTCGATCAGGACCGTGTGGAAATGGGTGGCGATCGCCAGATAATCGGCGGCCCCCAGCGGCTTGCCGCACAGGTTCCAGAAATCGACCCAGGCCACGCATTTGGCGGCACGGTCGATCTCGACCCGGCGGCCCTGCACCGTCAGGCTGCAGGGCTCGGCCGCCGCGCCGCCGGTCAGGTCGGAGAAGGCCTTGGCGAGCGCCGCGTCCGACGCCGGACCCAGCGGGTGGTGGTAGATCGGCACGCCCTTCAGCCGGTCCAGCCGGTAGTCGGTCGGGCCGTCCAGCGACAGGATGTCCAGCTTCTCCTTCAGCAGCGCGATGAAGGGCAGGAACAGCTCGCGCTGGAGCCCGTCCTTGTACAGCATGTCCGGCGGCCAGTTGGAGGTCGCCACCACCACAACGCCCAGGTCGAACAGGTTGGTGAACAGCCGCCCCAGGATCATCGCGTCGACGATGTTGGTGACGTGGAATTCGTCGAAGCAGAGCAGCCAAGCCTCGTCCGCCAGGGCGCGGGCCAGTTCCGGCAGCGCCTCGTCCGGGCCGTCGCCTTTTCCCCTGCCGGACCGGCGGTGGTCATGGATGCGCTGGTGGATCTCCAGCATGAATTCGTGGAAGTGGACGCGCCGTTTCTTGTCGACCGGAGCCGTCTCGAAGAACAGGTCCATCAGCATCGACTTGCCGCGCCCGACGCTGCCGTAGATGTACAGCCCCTGCGGCGCGGTGGAGGCAATGTCGGGCGGCGGCGGCGCGGCACGGCGGCGGCCAAGCCCGAACCGTTCCAGCCACCCGCCCCCGGCCGGCTTGCCGTCTCCGGCGGGCTGCGGCTGATAGCCCTTCAGCGCCTGATACAGGCTTTGGAACTTCTCCGCCGCCAGTTCCTGGTCGGGATCGGGGCGAAGAGTGCCGCTGCCGCGGCGGGCGCGGTAGAGCGAAAGCGGTCCGTCGGTCATGGGGATATGCGCGATCCGGCTGCCAAGATGCCCCTTACCTAACGGATGGAACCGCTCCCGGCAACCGCCGACCGGCCTGGAGCGTGACCGGCGGCGGCAATGGCAGGGCGGCGCGTGCGGAGGTTGGACGCAGCGGTCCGGCGGACGCCGGCGGCGCGGCATCTAAGCGCAGTGTGGTTGCCACGGTTTCGGTGCGGTTACACTTTCTTTAGGATGTTCGTCCATTCAATGATCCGGCGCGGACCAACCGCCGGCCAGACAGGAAACCGCCGCACCGATGCCTGCCTCCGGGACCGCTTTCCCGATCGATCGTTCCGGCGCCGGTCTGGCGCGGGCGTTGCGCGGCCGTCTGGGATCGGTGCGCTTCCTGATGACCGCCTCCGGCATGGCCTTCATCCTGGTGGTGAACGCGCTGATCGGCTACGGCATCCTCCAGAGCCGGCGGGAAGCCCTGGATGCGGGGGAACGCGCGACCCGCGACCTCGCCCGCATGCTGGAGGCGCAGACCCTGCGCACCGCCTTCTCGGTCGACCGGCTGTTGAGCGATCTGGCCTTCGCGCTCGACACCCATGCCGACGGCGTCCGGCGCGGCAGTGCCGCCATTCACGACCATCTGCGCCGGAGCCGCGATTCCTTCGGCGAACTGGCGGACCTCGTGGTGGTCGGCGCCGACGGCCTTGCCCTGCATCATTCGGCCGACGCGCCGCTGCCGCCCTTCCCGCTGTCCGACCGCACCTATTTCACCAATGCGCGCGACCGCGCCAGCCCCGGCCTGCTGGTGGGCGCCCCCATCGTCAGCCGGGTGAAGCCCGGCACCCGCGCCATTCCATTGAGCCGGCGCTGGACCGACGCGGACGGCCGCTTCCGCGGGGTGCTTGTGGCGCTGGTCGATCCGACTCGGCTGGCGGCGACGCTGGAATCGCAGCGCATCGACCGCAAGGGCAGCGTGATCCTGGCGCTGGAGGACGGGACCGTTCTGCTGGAACGGCCACAGGACCGCATCGGCCTGACCCGGCTGGCGGACTGGCCGGCGGTGCAGCGCGCCCTGGCGGCCCAGGACGAGGCCACGATCCGCGACAGCGCTCCAATGACCGCGCCGGCGGCAGGCTCGGGAGCGGCCACACACGGCAACGGTGCGGGCGACAGCCTGATCAGCGTGCGGCGGGTGCAGGGCTATCCGTTCGTCATCGTGGCGACCCTGCCGGTGCGTGCGGTTTTGGACGACTGGCAGCGCGACACCGCGGCCTGGACCGCCATCGGCACGGTGATGACCCTCGCCATCGCCTTGCTGACCGCCTTCGTCGTCCGGCAGCATGCCCGCCGGGAGAAGGATCAGGCACGGCTCGCGCGGGCCTCCCGCCGCATCCGCGGCATCCTCGATTCCATGCTGGACGCTGTGGTGACCTTCGACGCGGCGGGGCGCATCGTCACCTTCAACCGGTCCGCCGAGGTCATGTTCGGCGTGCCGGAGCGGGAGATGGTCGGACAGCCGATCGAGACGCTGATCCCCGACGCCCGCGGGGGCGCCAACGACCGCGACCTGACCGCTCTGCGCCGCGACGGCAGCGCCTTTCCGGTGGGCTTCACCGTGAGCGACCTGCGGCTGGCCTCAACTCCGGCCCCAACTCCGGCCCCGAGTCCGGCCCCAAGCCCGGCCCCAGGTGCGGCCCCAAGCCCGGCCCCAGGTGCGGCCCCAGGTGCGGCCCCAGGTGCGGAGGAGCCGCGCATCTATGTCGGCGTCATCCGCGACATGACGCGCCGTAAACAGCAGGAGGCGGAGCTGCTCGCCTCCAAGACGCAGGCGGAACTGGCAAACCGCGCCAAGAGCGAGTTCCTGGCCAACATGAGCCATGAGCTGCGCACGCCGCTGAACGCCATCATCGGCTTCGCCGAGGTGCTGGACAGCGAGTTCTTCGGCGCCGTCAACGAGCGGCAGAAATCCTGCATCGCAGACATCCACGACAGCGGCCGGCACCTGCTGGACATCGTCAATGCCGTGCTGGACATGTCGAAGCTGGAATCGGGCCAGTTCGAACTGTGCGAGGAGCCGGTCGAGGTCCACGAGGCGGTGGGCCATTGCCTGATGATGGTGCGCGACCGCGCGGCCTCCGGCGGCGTGGAGTTGAACAACCTCGCGACGGGGTCGGTCGCCACGCTCTGGGTCGATCCGCGCGCGTTCAAGCAGGTGATCCTGAACCTGCTGTCCAACGCGGTGAAGTTCACGCCCGGCGGCGGCAGCGTCACCATCACCGCCGGCCTGGACGAGGAGGGGAACGGGGATGGCGGGTTCCTGCTGTCGGTCGCCGATACCGGCATCGGCATCCCGCCCGAATTCATGGCCGACCTGTTCGAGCCCTTCCGACAGGCCGACAACGCGGCCAACCGCCGGTACGAGGGAACCGGGCTGGGCCTGTCGATCTCGAAGAACTTCATCGACCTGCATGGCGGCAGGCTGACCTGCGACAGCACGCCCGGCGCCGGGACCACCATGACGATCTGGCTGCCGCCCTCGCGGGTTGCGGATCATCCGTCCAAGGTGGCCGAGCAGACCGTCGGCGTGGCCTGACGGCCGGAAAAGGGCCGCCGGTCTTCAGCGCGGGCGGACTACAGGCGAAGCGGACCTCAGCGCAGGCGGGTTGCGGCGAAGCGGCGGGGCGGATCGACGAAATCGTCCTGGGCGGCAACCAGCTGAAGCTCGCGCGTGCCCAGACGCTTGGTCGTCTCGAAGATGGCGAAGATCGCCGCAGCCGCCTTCTCCAGCGCGTCGGCGGGATCGAAGGCCGTCAGATAATGGGCGAGGAACAGCGCCGCCACCGCGTCGCCCGACCCGTTGGGCGGCGGATCGAAGGTCAGGCGAGGCGTCGCCACCAGCCAGGCGCCGTCCGCACCGTCCACCAGCATCTCGATGCTCTCGGGATCGGCGTCGCTGCGGGTCAGGCTGGTGACAAGCACCAGCCGCGGCCCGCGGGCGCGCAACGCCGCGGTCGCCGCCAGCGCGTCGCCCAGCGTCGCTACCTTGCGGTCGGTCAGGTATTCCAGTTCGAACTGGTTGGGCGTCATCAGGTCGGCGGCGGGGACCGCATGGTCGCGGATGAACTCCGGCAGGCCGGGCCGCACGAAAAAGCCGCGGCCGACGTCGCCCATCACCGGATCGCAGCAATAGACCGCCCCCGGATTGGCCGCCTTCACCCGCGCCGCGGTTTCGACGATCACCTGCCCCAGTTCGACGGCGCCCATATAGCCGGACAGCACCGCATCCTGTGCCGGCAGCACGCCGCGGGCGGCGATGCCGTCCACGATGTCGGCGATATGCTCCGCCGTGAAGACCTGCCCGGTCCAGGCGCCATAGCCGGTGTGGTTGGAGAACTGGACGGTGTTCACCGCCGTGGCGTCGATCCCCAGCCGCTGCAGCGGGAACACCGCGGCCCGGTTGCCGACATAGCCATAGGCGACGTGCGATTGGATGGTGAGGACGCTTTTCATGGAGACGAGCGTAAGCGACGGTCCAGCGGGCGTAAAGCCGCCGACTCCGTCGCGATGGCCGGGGGGTGCGGCATGGCTGCCATGCATATGCCCGTTGGCGGCGACGAGTGGGGAGGCATGGCCCATGGACAGGTCGGGAATGGGCGGCTAAAGCTGCCTGCTCCAACCATCCGCAGTACCGGGAAATCGCCATGGCCACGACCGTCCGCCCCCGCCGCAGCGTGCTCTACATGCCGGGCTCGAACGCCCGCGCCCTGGAGAAGGGGCGCAGCCTGCCCGCCGACGGGCTGATCCTGGACCTGGAGGATGCGGTCGCCCCCGACGCCAAGGCCACGGCGCGCGACACCATCGCCCAGGCGCTCGCCACCGGCGGCTATGGCGGACGGGAGCTGATCGTCCGCGTAAATGGGCTGAACACCCCCTGGGGCTATGACGACCTGCGCATGGCGGCGGCCAGCGGTGCGGACGCGGTGCTGCTGCCGAAGGTGGAGAGCGCCGACGCGGTGCGGCAGGCCGAAGCGGTCCTGCGCAGCGCCGGGGCACCGGCCGGCCAGACGATCTGGTGCATGATGGAGACGCCGCTCGGCATCCTGAACGTCAAGGAGATCGCCGGAGCCTCCCCCGCCGTCGGGGCGCTGGTTCTCGGCACGTCGGACCTCGCCAAGGATCTGCATGCCGCCCATACGGCACAGCGGCTGCCGATGATCACCAGTCTGGGGCTCTGCCTGCTGGCGGCGCGCGCCTATGGGCTGGCGGTGCTGGACGGCGTGCATCTGGACCTGAACGACGACGAGGGCTTCGCCGCCTCCTGCCGGCAGGGGCGCGAGCTGGGCTTCGACGGCAAGACGCTGATCCATCCCAAGACGATCGCCGCCTGCAACGCCGCCTTCGCCCCCGATGCCGACGAGATCGCCCAGGCCCACCGCATCATCGCCGCCCATGCGGAGGCCGCGGCGGCCGGCAAGGGCGTGGTGCTGGTCGACGGCAAGCTGGTGGAGAGCCTCCATGTCGAGAACGCCCGGCGGCTGGTGGCGCTGGCCGAGGCGATCGGAAGGCTGGAAACGGCAGGGTGAGTCGGAGCGTTCGGGCGCGTTCGGGCGCGTTCCGGGTTCGGTTCCCCGCCCCCGCCCTGCATTGCTGGCCGCACCGACAGTTCCGGTTGCAGAATTTGTCCGTTATCTGGAACCAACCCACGGCTGTCCGGTTTTCGACTCAGCAATGCACAGTCGGAGGTTGGTTATGGCCTCGAAAGAGAGCAATCGTACGTCGGGCCGCGGCTTCGCGTCGATGGACCCTGATAGGCAACGTCAGATCGCCAGCAAGGGTGGCGAAAGCGTGCCGGCCGACAAACGCAGCTTTTCGAAGAACCCGGAACTCGCCGCCGAAGCCGGGCGCAAGGGTGGGCGTAGCGTGCCCGCGTCCTCGCGCAGCTTTTCCAAGAACCCCTCGCTGGCGGCGGAAGCCGGCCGCAAGGGCGGACAGGCGAGCCATGGCGGACGGTCGTCGGCCGACCGACCTGCCGGGGGCGATTGAAACGCCGCGGTCCGTGCAGACGAAAAAGGCCCCCGTCCTCGCGGACGGGGGCCTTTTTCTTGAAGACCTGACGGTTCCCGAAGGCCAGCCGGCCGATCAGGAGGCCAGCTTGTCCAGCTCGCGCAGGATCGAGTCGCCCATGACGGTGGTCGAGCAGCGCGCCATGCCCGGGGCCATGATGTCAGCCGTGCGCATGCCGCCGCCCAGCACGTTCTGGATGGCCCGCTCGATCAGCTTGGCGTCCTCGTCCAGGTCGAACGAGTAGCGCAGGCACATCGCGAAGGACAGCATGGTGGCGCAGGGGTTGGCCAGATCGCGGCCGGCGATGTCCGGGGCGGAGCCGTGCACCGGCTCGTACAGGGCCTTGCGGTTGCCGTTGGCATCCGGGGCGCCCAGCGAGGCCGACGGCAGCATGCCGAGCGAGCCGGTCATCATCGCCGCCTCGTCCGACAGGATGTCGCCGAACAGGTTGTCGGTGACGATCACGTCGAACTGCTTCGGGTTCTTCAGCAGCTGCATGGCGCCGTTGTCGGCGTACATGTGGCTCAGCTCGACGTCCTGGAATTCCTCCTGGTGCAGCTTGGTCACTTCCTGCCGCCACAGCAGGCCGGATTCCATGACGTTCGCCTTTTCCATCGAGCAGAGCTTGTTGCCGCGCTTGCGGGCCAGCTCGAACGCGACGCGGGCGACGCGGCGGATTTCCGGCGTGGTGTAGACCTGGGTGTTGACGCCGCGGCGCTCGCCGTTGCCGATTTCGGTGATGCCGCGCGGCTCACCGAAATAGACGCCGCCGGTCAGCTCGCGGACGATCAGGATGTCCAGGCCGCGGATGACGTCGGCCTTCAGGGTCGAGGCGTCGACCAGCGCGTCGAACACCACCGCCGGGCGCAGGTTGGCGAACAGGCCCAGTTCCTTGCGCAGGGTCAGCAGGCCGGCTTCCGGGCGCTTGGTGTAGTCGCTGGGGTTGTCCCACTTCGGGCCCCCGACGGCGCCCAGCATCACCGCGTCCACCGCCAGCGCCTCGGCCAGCGTGGCGTCGGACAGCGGAACGCCGTGGGCGTCGATGGCCGCGCCGCCGACCAGGCCTTCGGACACGTCGAAGGTGATCTTGCGCTTGCGGTCCATCCAGTCGATGACCCGGCGAACCTGGCGCATCACCTCCGGGCCGATACCGTCACCGGGGAGGAACAGAAGCTTCTTATTGGCGGCCATGGCGGGCGCACTCCCAAATGTCAGACGTCAAGAAGACAGAAGTTGAAGGGGATCGGGGGAGGACGGGGGCGGTCAGCCCCACATCCACGGCTGGCCGGCGCGCTGCTTGCCCTCGTACCCGTCGATGTGGGCCGATTGCTGCAGCGTCAGGCCGATGTCGTCCAGACCGTTCAGCAGGCAGTGCTTGCGGAACGGGTCCAGTTCGAAGGAGATGGTGCCGCCGTCCGGGCCGGTGATGGTCTGCTTCTCAAGGTCGACCGTGATGACGGCGTTCGACCCGCGCGACGCGTCGTCGAGCAGCAGGTCGACCTGCTCCTTCGGCAACTTGATCGGCAGGATGCCGTTCTTGAAACAGTTGTTGTAGAAGATGTCGGCGAAGCTGGGGGCGATGATGCAGCGGATGCCGAAATCGGCCAGCGCCCACGGCGCATGCTCGCGCGAGGAGCCGCAGCCGAAATTGTCGCCGGACACCAGGATGCTGGCCTTGCGGTAGGCCGGCTTGTTGAGGACGAAGTCCGGGATCTCCTGCCCGTCCGGGGTGTAACGCATCTCGTCGAACAGATGCTTGCCCAGCCCCGTCCGCTTGATGGTCTTCAGGAACTGCTTCGGGATGATCATGTCGGTATCGACGTTGATCATCGGCAGCGGCGCCGCAACGCCGGTGAGAACCGTGAACTTTTCCATCGCCAGAAATCCTGTCGCGCAAGAAGGCGCAAGCGTGCGCATGCAGAGCGTGGTGAATAGCAGACCAAACAAGCCATTGCCAGAGGAAGCTTGCCCTTTTCCCGGCACGCAATGAGCGAACAGGCATGCGCGAATGCACCGGCGCGCATTTTTATTGCGTGATTGCACTCTGTTCGACCCGGTCAGGCCCGGTTGCGGGTGCCGAAACGCAGCGCCAGAACCAGCGCCGCCACCAGCGCGCCCGCCGCCAGAAGGAAGGACAGCCACAGCGCCGCCGCGTCGCCGAACCGCTCGATCACCAGCGCGTAGACCAGCGGGGCGAGGGCCGAGACGAAGAATCCGGGGGTGATCAGGCGCCCGACGGTCTGGCCGTAGCGGGCGGGATCGAACAGGACCAGCGGCAGGGCGCCGCGCACGATGGTGACCAGTCCGTTTCCCGCCCCGAACAGCAGGGCGAAGGCGATGCCGGCGGCGGGGGCCGCGCCGAAGGCCACCGGGAACAGGAAACAGGGCACGGTCAGCCCGGTCGCCAGGATGGCGAGGCCGAAGGCGGACAGCCGCCTGCCGAACCGGATCTCCGCCAGCCGCGCCGCCGACTGTCCGACGCCGCGCAGGGTGGACACCCACACCGCCAGCGCCGGCGCCATTCCCAGCCCCGCCAGCATGCCGATCATATGGGCCGAAAGGCCGGAGTTCAGCATCCCCGTCAGCGCAATGATCAACGCGTAGAGAACCACCGCCAGGGCCGACGGCGGCGGGGCGGCCGGCGCGGCGGACGCCTGAACTGCGGACGCCTGAACTGCGGGAACGGGCTCCGGCACCGGCTCCACGAAGCGGTCGGACGGGATCAGCAGATGCAGCGGCACCGTCGCGAGCGCCAGCAGCGCATAGATGAGGAGCGCGCCGCGCCAGCCCAGCCCCTCCGCCACGGACTGCCCGACCAGCCACATCACGCTGGAGGCAAGCCCGCCGAGCAGCGTGATCTGCGAGATCGGCCTGCGCGCCGCCCGTCCGCCGATGCGGGCCAGCGCGGCGAAGGCCGCGTCGTACAGCGCCATCCGCATGGCGAGGCCGAGCAGCACCCAGGAGGCGTAATAGACGACCAGCCCGTGCGCCAGCGCCAGCCCGACGCAGCCGGCCGCCATCAGGAGGGAGCCGGCGACCATCACCACCCGGCCGCCCCGCCGGTCGATGGCGCGGCCGACGGCGGAGGACACCAGCCCCATCACCACCAGCGCCAGGGTGAAGCCGCCATAGATCGCCGGCAATCCCTGCCCAAGATCGGCGGCCATGGCCTCTCCGAACAGGCCGACGAGGTAGTAGGACACACCCCAGCAGACCAGCTGCGACATGCCCAGCGCCCACACCACCCGCGCCGGCACCGCCGGTCCGCTCTTTCCGTCCACGCCCCGCCACCCCGTTCCCCACATCGGCCGGTACCAGGGTAGCGGCCGGACGGCGCCGGGAAAAATGATTTGTTCGGCGATGATTGTTGAGACAAGTCAACGGATGCCCGTGAGAAAAGTCAACGGCTGCGCAACCGCGCTGAACGTCGATCACACCTCTGTCGCCATCCAGGCGGCGGAGGACGGGCTGGGAATAGCCCTGGTGCCGCTGCTGTTCATCGAACGGCAACTGGCCGAACGTCAGCTGGCCGACCGGCTGCGGCGGCTGGAATTCCCGGCGCAGGCACCCTCGCAGGACTCCTCGAACTTGGCAGGCTGATCCGCCGCGCCCCTTGCGGCGGGCTTGGCGACCGCCTACCAAATCGTTTGGCCCAAATCGTTTGGCCCAAATCGTTTGACCAAGCCGCCATGCTCCGGCCGGATGCCCCCAGCCAGTTGATCGAGATCGAAGAAGGCCGCCCGACCCGATGCCGACCATTGACGACGACCGCCGTGCCCGCCTGACCGGCCGTGCCTTCCTGCTGCTGGCTCCGGTCGCCTACGGGCTGCTGACGCTGGCCTTCGGCATGGACGCAAACTGGGATCTGCGGAACTACCATTGGTACAACGCCTATGCGCTGCTGAACGGGCGGATCGGACGCGACCTGCTGCCGGCGCAGATGCCGACCTTCTACAGCCCCTTCCTGGACGTGCCCTTCTATTGGCTGGCGACCCATCTGCCGGCGCGGGCGGCGGGATTCCTGTGGGGAACGCTGCAGGGGCTCAACCTGTCTCTGCTGTATCTGGTGGCATCGTCCTGCTTCCGGAACGGTCCGGCACTGCAACGAAGCCTGATCGCCATGGCGCTTGCGGTGATGGGGGGGCTGGGCGGCGGGGCGCTGGGGCTGATCGGCACCACCTTCCAGGACAATGTGCTCAGCCTGGGCGTGCTGGGTGCGCTCGCCGTCATCGCCGGCGGCCTGCCCGGCATCCTGGACGGACGGCCGCTGCCGAGCTTCGCACGGGTGGCGGCGGCCGGCCTGCTGGCCGGGGTGGCGATGGGGCTGAAGAACCCGACGGTGATCTATGCGGTCGGGCTGTGCCTGGCTTTCCTCGCCCTGCCCGCCCGGCCGTGGCGGCGCCTGTGGCTTGCCTTCTTCTTCGGCATCGGGGTGCTTGTGGGATTGGTCCTGGGCGGCGGCGTGTGGATGGCCCATCTGTGGCACGATTACGGGAACCCGGTCTTCCCGCACATGAACCACATCTTCAAATCGCCCTTCGCCGCGATATCCGACTACGTCAATGTCAGCTTCTTCCCGCCAGAACCGTGGCAGCGGCTGTTCTTCCCCTTCGTCTTCACCTTCTCCCCCCTGACGGTGGGCGAAGTTCCCTTCTTCGACATGCGGGTTCTGGCGCTGTTCGTTCTGGTGCCGGCGGGAGCCGTCGGCGCGCTGATCGGATGGTCGTTGCACCGGCGCAACGAGTGGCTGACCGAGCGGCCGGTGACGCTCTTCCTGCTGACCGCGTTGAGCGTCACCTATGTTCTGTGGGTGGTGATGTTCTGCATCTACCGCTATCTGGTGCCGCTGGAGATGCTGGCCCCGCTGGGGCTGGTGATGGCGGTCGGCCTGCTGCCGCTGTCCCGCCGCCTGCGCATCGGGCTGGCCGCGGCCCTGCTGGCGCTGGTGCAGCTGACGGTGCAGCCGGCCGACTGGGGGCGCGTCGCCTGGGCCGACAAGTGGGTGACGGCGGAAGTGCCGCCCATCGAGGATCCCGACGGCACCATGGTGCTGATGGCGGGGTATTGGGCCATCTCGCACGTCATTCCGTCCTTCCCGCCCCGCCTCACCTTCGTGCGCATCCAGTCCAACTTCCTGCAGCCGGATTCGGTCGGCAACGGCCATCTCGCCATCCTGAAGGACAAGGTGGCGTCCCACCGCGGCCCCTTCCTGATGCTGAGCACGATCCCCGACACGCCCGGCGCGGCGAAGGCCGCAGCGCTGCTCGGCCTGCGGCTGGACCCGCAGCGCTGCCGGACGGTTCCCAACAATCTCGGCGAGACCCTGAACCTCTGCGCAGTGGACAGGACGCCCTGAATTCGGGAGATAGTGGAATAATCGGCGGGTTTGTGCTGTTTATCGCCAGTAACCGCCCATCCGCCCTTTTCGAGCCATAAAGCCAGCGCCATGACCGTATCAACCATCGACCGCGCCGCTTCCACCGCCGGCACCGCCGGCACCGCCCCTTTGGGAACGGCGCGGGCCGACACGGACGCCGCTCCGGCTCCGACCATCGCGGTGCTGATCCCCTGCTATAACGAAGAGGCGGCGATCGGCAAGGTGGTGCAGGATTTCCGCGCCGCCTTGCCGGAGGCGACGGTCTATGTCTACGACAACAACTCCCAGGACCGGACGGTCGAGGTCGCGCGTGCGGCGGGGGCGGTGGTCCGGCACGAGCCGCTGCAGGGCAAGGGCAACGTCATGCGCCGCATGTTCGCCGACATCGAAGCGGACGTGTATGTGCTGGTCGACGGCGACGACACCTATCACGCCGCCAGCGCGCCGCAGCTGGTCAAGCGACTGTGGGACGACCAGCTGGACATGGTCAACGGCGCGCGGGTGACCGACATCGTCGCCGCCTACCGCCCCGGCCACCGATTCGGCAACCTCGTGCTGACCGGCATGGTCGCCAAGATCTTCGGCAGCCGCATCGGCGACATGCTGTCGGGCTACCGGGTGTTCTCCCGCCGCTTCGTGAAGTCCTTCCCGGCGCTGGCCAGCGGTTTCGAGACCGAAACGGAGCTGACCGTCCATGCGCTGGAGCTGCGCATGCCGATCGCCGAGGTGAAGACCCCCTACAAGGACCGGCCGCCCGGGTCGCACAGCAAGCTGAACACCATCCGCGACGGCATCCGCATCCTGCGCGCCATCATCATGCTGGTGAAGGAGGAGCGGCCGCTGCCCTTCTTCTCCGGGCTGTTCGGCTTGCTGGCCCTGCTGTCGGTGATCCTCGGCGTACCGGTGATCATGACCTATTTCGCGACCGGACTGGTTCCGCGCGTCCCCACCGCGGTGCTGGCGACCGGGCTGATGCTGATGGCCTTCCTCAGCCTGGCCTGCGGGCTGATCCTGGACACCGTCACCCATGGCCGCCGCGAGGCCAAGCGCATGCATTACCTGTCTCTGCGCGCGCCGGGCAACCACCCGCCGCTGGCCGTCGACCGGGCGGAAAGCCGCCGGTGAGCGGGCCGGTCGCCACTCTGCTGGACAACCGGCTGGGACGGCTGGGGGTGCAGTTCGCCAAGTTCGGCGCGGTCGGCGTCATCGGCCTGCTGGTGGACACCGCCGTGCTCTATGGCGGGCTGGCGCTGGGGCTGGAGTTCTTCGCCGCCCGCATTCCGTCCTTCTTCGCCGCGGCGACGGCGACCTGGGCGCTCAACCGCGCCTTCACCTTCCGCGGCGCGGCGGACGAGCCGCTGCATCGCCAATGGGCCAAGTTCATCGCCGCCAACGCCTTCGGCGGCGTGGTGAATTACGCCATGTCGGTCGGGCTGGAATCGGGCGTGCAGACGGTCGCCGAGCTTCCGTTCCTGGCGGTGGCCGCCGGTTCCATCGCCGGCATGTTCTTCAACTTCGCGGCGTCGAAGCATCTGGTGTTCAAGGGGGCGTGACGGGAGGCCCGGCCATTCGACCGAGCCCGCGAATCTGCCTTGCGCGGCGCCTTATGGACTTATTCGCACGGGTCGCCATATAACGGCGGCCATGACCCGCGAATTCCTGAAGATGCACGGCCTCGGCAACGACTTCGTCGTGATCGACGCCCGTTCCGAACCCTACCGCCCCTCGGGCGCGGAGGTGCGCGCCATCGCCGACCGCAAGACCGGCGTGGGCTGCGACCAGTTCATCATCCTGGAGCGGACCGAGGCGCCGGGGGCCGACGCCTTCATGCGGATCCACAACGCCGACGGCAGCGAGGCCGCGGCCTGCGGCAATGCATCGCGCTGCGTCGGCTGGCTGCTGATGGAGGAGAGCGGGCGCGACCGCGCCAGCTTCCAGACCGCCGCCGGGCTGCTGCACGCCTCCCGCGCCGACAACGGCCGCATCACCGTGGACATGGGTCCGCCCCGGCTGGACTGGAGCGCCATTCCGCTGGCCGCCCCCACCGACACGCTGCGGGTCGAATCGGTGGAGCATGGCGGCTTCGCGGGACCGGTCGCGGTCAACATGGGCAACCCGCACGCCGTCTTCTTCGTCGACGATGCCGAAGCGGTGCCGCTGGCCGAGGTCGGTCCGGTGTTCGAGAACCACCCGAGCTTTCCCGAGCGCTCCAACATCGAGTTCGCGCAGGTCCTGTCGCCCACCGCCATCCGCATGCGGGTGTGGGAACGCGGCGCCGGCATCACCCAGGCCTGCGGCACCGGCGCCTGCGCCACGCTGGTGGCGGCGGCCCGCCGCGGCCTGACCGGGCGCAAGGCCGACATCCTGCTGGACGGCGGCACCCTGACCATCGAATGGACCGGGGACGACCGCGTTCTGATGACCGGCCCGGTGGCGGTCGCCTTCAGCGGCCGGCTGACGGCCGAACTGGTTTCGGTATGAGCGATACGACCGACAGCACGACGCAGACCGGCCCCGAGATCGTCACCTTCGGCTGCCGCCTGAACACCTACGAGTCCGAGGTGATGCGCAACCATGTGCGCAGCGCCGGGCTGGACGACGTGGTGATCGTCAACACCTGCGCCGTGACGTCGGAAGCCGAGCGGCAGGCGCGGCAGACCATCCGCAAGCTGCGGCGCGAGAGGCCGGACGCCCGCATCGTCGTCACCGGCTGCGCCGCCCAGATCGACCCGCAGCGCTTCGCCGCGATGCCGGAGGTCGATCAGGTTCTGGGCAACCAGGAAAAGCTGCAGCCGGAAAGCTGGGGCCTGCCGCCGGCCGAGAAGGTGCTGGTCAACGACATCATGTCGGTGAAGGAGACCGCCGGTCATCTGATCGGCGGGTTCGAAGACCGTGCCCGCGCCTTCGTCCAGGTCCAGCAGGGCTGCGACCACCGCTGCACCTTCTGCATCATCCCCTATGGCCGCGGGCCGTCGCGCTCCGTCCCCATCGGCGGCATCGTCGAGCAGGTCCAGGCGCTGGTGAAGGCCGGCTACAACGAGGTGGTGCTGTCCGGCGTCGACATCACCAGCTACGGCCCCGACCTGCCGGGCTCGCCGTCGCTGGGGCAGATGGTGCGCCGGCTGCTGGCACTGGTGCCGGAACTGCCGCGGCTGCGCCTGTCCTCCATCGACTGCATCGAGATGGACGACGACCTCTGGCGCCTGCTCGAAAACGAGCCGCGCCTGATGCCGCACCTGCACCTGTCCCTGCAGGCCGGCGACGACATGGTGCTGAAGCGGATGAAGCGCCGCCATGGCCGCGCCGATTCCATCGCCTTCTGCGAGCGGGTGCGCTCGATCCGGCCCGACGTGGTGTTCGGCGCCGATTTCATCGCCGGTTTCCCGACGGAGACCGAGGAGATGTTCCAGAACACCATGCGGCTGGTGGAGGAATGCGGCCTGACCTGGCTGCATGTCTTCCCCTACAGCCCGCGTCCCGGCACGCCGGCCGCCCGCATGCCGCAGGTCGACGGCGCCGTCCGCAAGGAGCGCGCCGCCCGCCTGCGCGCCGTCGGCGAGGCGGCGGAAGCCCGCACCCTGGCGGGACTCGTCGGCCGCACCGTCACCGTGCTGGTGGAAAAGGACGACCTGGGCCGCACCGAGCATTTCGCCGCGATCCGCCTGGGCCGGCCCTTTCCGCCCGGCTCGCTGGTGCCCGCCGCCGTCACCGGCATCAAGGACGGCGTGCTGACCGGCACCCCGCTCTGACCCCTCTCATAGTGGACACTCCATGATCTTCCGCTGGTTCGGCCGCAAGAAGCCCGAAGAGACCGCGCCCAAGGACGAGGCGGCGAAGGACCAATCGGTCACACAGGAGTCCGCCACCCCCGCGCCGGAACCCGAACCGGAAAGGACGCCGGAGCCGCCGGCCGCTCCGCCGCCTCCCAAGCCGGAGGTCGAGCCGGTGCCCGAACTGGCGCCCGCCCCCCCGAGCGCCGAACCGCCGGGTGCCGAGCCGCAGCCTGCGCCGCCGGCACCCGTCGCGCAGCCTCCCATCGAGCCGGCCCCGGTTCAGCCGGCCCCGGTCGAGCCGCCCCCCGTCACGCCGCCCCCCGTCACGCCGCCCCCGGTCACGCCGCCTGCCCCTGCCGCGCCGGTCGAGCCGCCGGCCCCGGCTTCGGTGGCGCCCGCCCCGGTGGCCCCTGCCCCGATGCCGGAGCCGGAACCCGTTCCGGAACTGCCGACGCCCCCGGCGCCCATGCCGGCTCCCGTCGCTGCGGCGGCGGAAGAGGCGCCGCCGACCAAGAAGGGCTGGTTCGCCAAGCTTAAGGAAGGGCTGTCCAAGTCCTCGTCCAAGCTGACCGACGGCATCACCAGCATCTTCACCAAGCGCAAGCTGGACGACGACGCGCTGGAGGAGTTGGAAGAACTGCTGATCACCGCCGATCTCGGTCCGGCCACCGCGGCGAAGGTGACGGCGGAACTCGCGCGCACCCGCTTCGGCAAGGAGGTCTCGCCGGAGGAGGTCAGGGCGACGCTGGCCGCCGAGGTGTCGAAGATCGTCACCCCCGTCGCCAGGCCCCTGGTTCTCAACCCGGCGCTGAAGCCGCATGTCATCCTGGTCGTCGGCGTCAACGGCACCGGCAAGACCACGACCATCGGCAAGCTGGCCCGCCAGTTCAAGGCGGAGGGCAAGAGCGTGATGCTCGCCGCCGGCGACACCTTCCGTGCCGCCGCGGTCAGCCAGCTGAAGATCTGGGGCGAGCGCACCGGCTGCCCGGTCGTCGCCCGCGACACCGGGGCGGACGCCGCCGGCCTCGCCTTCGACGCGCTGGAGCGGGCGAAGGCCGAGGGTGTCGACGTGCTGCTGATCGACACCGCCGGGCGGCTGCAGAACAAGACCGGCCTGATGGACGAGTTGCGCAAGATCGTCCGCGTCATCAAGAAGCTGGACGAGACGGCGCCGCACACCACCCTGCTGACGCTGGACGCCACCACCGGCCAGAACGCGCACAGCCAGGTGGAGATCTTCCGCGACATGGTCAACGTCAACGGCCTGATCCTGACCAAGCTGGACGGCTCCGCCCGCGGCGGCGTTCTGGTCTCGCTGGCGGAGAAGTTCAAGATTCCGGTCCACGCCATTGGCGTCGGCGAGGGCGTCTACGACCTGCGCCCCTTCGATGCGGATGCCTTCGCCAAGTCGCTGATAGGGCTGAACGCCGACTGACCGGAGGGGGCATATCGTCATCCCCCGAAGGGATAAGTGCTGGGGATTGGCCGAAATTCGGCCTTCCCAGCCGGTCATTCGTACCCCATCTTCGACGACATGACCGATAAAGCCCCGCTCCAGCCCGGGTCGGCCGGGCGCTTCACCGATGCCAAAGCCGCGCTGGCCTGCGTGCGCGACATTTACGAGCGCAACACCGCCTTCCTGCGCGACCGCTTCGCCGCCTACACCCAGGGCGAGGAGGAAGGCGGGCGGAACCGGGCCTGCTACCCCTATGTGCGGATGACCGCCGTATCCGGCGCCGGGGTCGATACCCGGCTGTCCTACGGCTTCGTCGAGGGGGTGGGCGTCCATTCCACCACGGTGACGCGGCCGGACCTGTTCGAACGCTATCTGCTGGAACAGTTCACGCTGCTGCTGCGCAACCACGGCGTTCCGCTGGAGGTCGGCGTCAGCGAGGAACCGATCCCGATCCATTTCGCCTTCCCCCACGGCATGTATGTCGAGGGCGACCTGCCGCCCGACCGGCTGACCAAGCTGCCGGACCTGTTCGACCTGCCCGATCTGGCGCGGATGGACGACACCATCGTCAACGGCACCTTCGACGGCGGGCCGGACGCGGTGAAGCCGCTGGCGCTGTTCACGGCGCCGCGGGTGGATTTCTCGCTGCACCGGCTGCGCCACTATACCGCGACCGCGCCGGAGCATTTCCAGAACTTCGTCCTGTTCACCAACTACCAGTTCTATGTGGACGAGTTCATCCGGCTGTCGCGCGAGATCATGGAGCCGGCCGGCGACGCCGATCTGGCCGCCTACCGCAGCCAGTACGACAGCTTCGTCGAGCCGGGCGACATCGTCACCACCAACCAGAATCTGGGCGGTATCGCTGACGTCCCCGCCCCGCGGCTGATGCGCATGCCGCAGATGCCGGCCTATCACCTGAAGCGGCCGGACGGCAACGGCATCACCCTGGTCAACATCGGCGTCGGGCCGTCGAACGCCAAGACCATCACCGACCACATCGCGGTGCTGCGCCCGCATGCGTGGCTGATGCTGGGCCACTGCGCCGGGCTGCGGCAGACCCAGCGGCTGGGCGACTATGTGCTGGCCCACGGCTATGTCCGCGAGGACCATGTGCTGGACGCCGATTTGCCGCTGTGGGTGCCGGTGCCGGCATTGGCCGAGGTGCAGCGCGCGCTGGAGACGGCGGTGGAGCGGGTGACCGGGCTGTCGGGTTTCGACCTGAAAAGCATCATGCGCACCGGCACGGTCGCCACCATCGACAACCGGAACTGGGAACTGCGCGACCACCGCGAGCCGCTGATGCGCTTCAGCCAGAGCCGCGCCATCGCGCTGGACATGGAAAGCGCGACGATCGCCGCCAACGGCTTCCGCTTCCGCGTGCCGTACGGGACGTTGCTGTGCGTGTCGGACAAGCCGATGCACGGGCAGTTGAAACTGCCGGGCATGGCCGACCGCTTCTACCGCGAGCGGGTCGACCAGCATCTGAAGATCGGCGTGCTGGCGATGGAGTTGCTGCGCGAGCACGGGATGGAAACGCTGCACTCCCGCAAGCTGCGCAGCCTGGCGGAGGTGGCGTTCCAGTAGGAAATGGGGCGGGTGTGGCACCCGCCCCGTCAACCTCAGGCGGCCACCAGCAGCCCTTCGATCTCCTTCGCGGCGCCCGCCAGCGCCTTGTCCTTGGCCTCCGGCCCCATGCTGACACCCTCGGCGCGGATGAAGGTCACGTCGGTGATGCCGAAGAAGCCGAACACCGTGCGCAGGTAGGCTTCCTGGTGGTCGAGGCCGGCCAGCGCCGGGTTGCTCGAATAGACGCCGCCGCGGCCGGACGCCACGATCACGCGCTTGCCGCCGGCCAGACCCTCGGGCCCCTTCTCGGTGTAGCGGAAGGTGCGGCCGGCCTGGGCGAGGCGGTCGATCCAGGCCTTCAGCTGGGTCGGGATGGCAAAGTTGTACATCGGCGCGCCGATCACGACGACGTCGGCAGCCAGGAACTCGTCGAGCAGGGTGTTGGTCAGGGCCAGCTCTTCGCTCTGACGCGGGCTCAGCCCCTCGACGGCGCCGAGCTTGACGACCTGCAGCAACTCGCCGTCCAGATGGGCCGGCGGGTTGGCGGCGACGTCGCGGGTGACGACGGTGGCCGCCGGCTCGGCCTTCACCAGCGCCTCGACAATGGAGGCGGTCAGCTGGCGGGTGACGGAGGCGGTGCCGAGCGGGCTGGAGTCGACGTGCAGGATCGTGGTCATGACGGAAGGAGCCTCTTGGTTGTTGCGGCCGTATGAGACCGGCCGGTTTCTGAGGCCCAAGATGCTCCTTTGTTATCCGGCGGTTAAGCCGGACTCTGCGCGAAAGATCGTCTCCGGGAAAGCAACAATCGGCCCGGATGCGCCCGGCTCAGCGCGTCACCAGCGCCCCGCCGCGGAAGACCGCCATCTGCCCCGGCTGCATCACCGTCCAGGCCTCGTCCCTGGTCAGCGGCCGGGTGGCGATGACGGTGACGACGTCGTTGGGCGTCGTCTCCTTGGAGAAATCGACGCTCATGTCGGCATCGACCAGCGTGGCGGCGCCGAACGGCGCCTTGCGGGTCAGCCAGGCGAGGTTGGTGGCGCAGTGGCACCACAGATACCGCCCGTCGCTGAGCAGCATGTTGAACACGCCCAGCGTGCCCAGATCGGCGGCGAGATGGCGGATCAGCCTCATCAGGCCGGCGGTGGTCTTCGGCGGCTCGGGATACTGCATGCGGATCTGGTCGAGCAGCCAGCAGAAGGCATGTTCGCTGTCGGTGCTGCCGACCGGCTCGTAGAAGGTCAACACACGGTCCTTGATGCCCTTCAGCTGGCCATTGTGGGCGAAGGTCCACACCCGGCCCCAAAGTTCGCGGGTGAAGGGATGGGTGTTCTCCAGCGACACCCGGCCGCGGTTGGCCCGGCGGATGTGGGAGATCACCGTACAGGACTTGATCGAATATTGGCTGACCAGCCGGGCGATCTCCGATTCGGCACTGGGGGCCGGATCGTGGAAGGTGCGGCAGCCCTTGCCTTCGTAGAAGGCGATGCCCCAGCCGTCGCGGTGCGGCCCGGTCTGTCCGCCGCGGCGCATCAGCCCGGCGAAGCTGAAGCAGATGTCCGTGGGCACGTTGGCGCTCATGCCCAGGAGTTCGCACATGATGTCCTCGTCTGCCGCTGGTCGTCGCCTTGGGGGCGACAAGCTACGACAGGAGGCGGGCGAGGTCACGCGTTGACATGGCCCGCGCCCTTCATGCACGTCAGGGTTTGACGGCTCACGGCTTCGGACAGGGCGGCATGTCCGGCCGCAGGCAGCCCTCCATCTTCCCTTCGGTCCCGGCTTCGCCCAGCCCGATCCAGGCATCGACCCGGCCGGTCTCGAATCCGCAGTCGCGGCGGTCGCCGACCTGCATCAGCGGGCGGCGGATCAGCAGCGGCCGTTCGACCATCGCGGCCAACGCAGCGGCCTCGTCCAGCGCCTCCGGCACCACCTCGCCGCTCTTGACCGCGGAGGCGGCACGGTTGAACCAGTCCGCCACCGGGCGGTCGCCGAAGAAGGGACGGAGCGTCTCGGGCGTCCAGGGCTCGCTCAACAGGTCACGGGCGAACACGCGGTGGCCGGCCTGCTCCAGCAGTACCTTCTGGCGGGCGTTGCCGCCGCAGCCGGGTTTTTCGTAGAACACCACATCAGCCATCGCTCATCTCCCCTGGAACAGCGGCGCACGGGCCAGCAGCGCGTCGGTTTGCTGACAAATCTCGTCGTGGACCTTGCGGTCCAGCTTGCGCAGCCAGCGCGGCGGTATCGATTCGACGCCATAGGTCGCGCCGGCCAGCATGCCGGCGATGGCGCCGGTCGTGTCGGCGTCGCCGCCCTGGTTCACCGTCTCCACCACGCAGGATTCGACCGAATCGGTTTGGAAGTAATAGTGGAAGACGGTCTGCACCGTATCGACCACGAACGCCGTCGACAGCCCGCGGTAGGGTTGGAACTTGAACTGCCGGTGCCTGGCGATCAGGGCGTTCGCCTCCTCCCGCGCGGCGAGGACGCCGCCGCCCAGCACCAGCCGCCGCACCATCCGGCCCAGAGCGATCACCGCGGAATCGGACAGCCCGTTGCAATGGGTGATGTGCGACTGTTCCACCGACCAGCGCTCGAACGCCGCGTCGTCGCCCAGCGTCGCCAGCGCCACCGGCAGGTTGCGCATCGCAGCGCCGTTGCCGGCGTGGTACTCCGATTCCGGCTCATCCAGCGTGCCGCGCATGATGAAGCGGCGGATGCCGCGGCGGGTCGTGTCGCCGACATCGACCGGCACCGATTTCAGCCAGAGCGCGAACTCCTCCGCGGCGCGGTGGGCCTCCCACTCCGGGCCCGACAGGATGGCGCGGCCGAGATGCAGCGACATCTCCGTGTCGTCGGTCACCTGCCCGGCCGTCAGCTTCAGCCAGCCGCCGCCCTTGATGTGCTTGTGGACACCATACTGGTGGGCGATCTCGCCCTTGGTCAGGAACTCCACCGTCGCCCCCAGCGCATCGCCGCAGGCGAGGCCGAGATAGGCGCCGAGCGCCCTGGACCGTATTTCGGCCGTCAGAGTCGTAGGATCCGTCATGCCATGGGGCGAAATGCCCGCCCTTTCCTGGTGCGCCCGGTGAACCGGCCGTCAGGCCGCCGCCGGACGTGAGGTTGTCAGAGAAGCGACACACCCACCCGGTAATCCCCGCCGATCACCAGATACTCCCCTTCGCCCTGGAAAGGGTAGCGCGGCAGGATGTCGCGGAAGAAGACGACCTTGGGCAGCGGCACCCAGGCGTCGAGGATGTAGTCGCCGAACTGGCCGGCGATGTCGCGGTCGATGGAAAAGGAACACAGGTTGTTCAGCCGCAGCACCGCCGTGCGCCGGTCCGGCCGCGCGACGATGTGGTGTTCCTCGAAATCGTTGACGCCGCGGTACAGCCGGATGTGCGAAGCCCAGTTGGGCATCGGCGCATCGGGCCAGCCGCGACGGATGGTCCATTGGCAGAACTCGTACAGAAGGTCGAGCTGCAGGTGGATGTTGTTGTTGTGGAAGCGGGTCGACTGCTTCTGCTCGCCATAGGCGGCCCAGGCATCGGAGGTGAAGCGGTGGATCGGTTCGCCGTGGAAGGTCGGCAGCAGACCGAACCGGCTCTCCACCCATCCCTTCATCACCGCGCCTACCGCCCGGTTGCTGTCGAACATCCAGCCCTTCAGCAGGCGCAGGTAGCTGGCACGGAAACGGCGCTTGCCGTCCGGCCCCTCCGCCCCGGAGAAGTCGGGATTCACCCCGAACACCTCGGCCATATGGCGCTGGAAGACGTCCGACGCGGTCAGCGCGTCGGGGCTTTCGTCCAGCGCCTCGAACAATGCCGCGTGCTCGCTGCGGGTGGCGCCGATGCGCAGGCGCCGCGGCTCGTCGTTGTAGGCTTCGCCGCACAGCGTGGCGGCCGGGATGTTGACGAGGTTGGTGCGGTGGACGCGAAGGGCCAGCGGGGAATCGGGGGGCGAATCGGGCTCCGTCTTCCGGCCGGATTCATCCTGTGTCGTCACCCCATCCACCACGCCGGTCCGCCCCATCCGAATATCATTAATTCAAGTATGGATATTGTATAAACGCGCGCGTGCCAAGCCTTGAGCAACGCAACCGCCAGGAGGCCGGCAGAGAGGCGCGGAGGGCTCAACGCCCCATGTCGCAAGATTGTCCGTTTGAAGCCGGACGCTCCGTCCCCATACTCAGTACAGCGACGCTCATGATCCGGCGGCACCCGAATGGCCTTCTGGCCGACCAAGTACGACGACAGTCGGCGCCGGCGCACCCCGCCGGTGGCCACGCCGACGCCTGTCCGGACGCCGCCCTCCCCTCCCCAGCCCGCAGCCGCCGCCCCGGCGGAACCCGACGGTCTCCCGCCGCGCGGCATCGGCGAGGCGCGGACGGTCCTGCGCCTCGCCCAGCTTCTGCGCGGCAACATCACCCCCCTGCGCGGCGACGCGGTGCTGGAGTTGCTGGAGCCGCACCGGCCAAGGCTGGTGCCCAAGCCGATCAATCCGCTGCCGGGACTGGCCGGTCAGCCGCCGGGCCGGCTTCTGGAGGCGCTG
Source organism: Azospirillum ramasamyi (assembly GCF_003233655.1). Taxonomy (NCBI): domain Bacteria; kingdom Pseudomonadati; phylum Pseudomonadota; class Alphaproteobacteria; order Rhodospirillales; family Azospirillaceae; genus Azospirillum; species Azospirillum ramasamyi. The sequence goes on along the minus strand of NZ_CP029829.1, from coordinate 553,753 downwards.
CTGCGGCCGATCGGGCAGATCGTCACCGACGTGCTGCTGCCGGGGGTGCGCGACCATCTGATCGACCGGCTGGTGACCGGCCGCACCGCCCATGAGGAAAGCCTGCCCAGCGCCATCGACCTTGCCGAGGCGATGCGGGGGCTGGTCAGCCGGATGCGCGGCGGCGGCAAGGGGCATCTCCAGGCGGTGATCGGCGCCATCGAGAGCGACGCCCGCGCCACCGCCGACGTGCTGACCAGGGACCGCCGCCCCATCGACGTCGGCGGCATCGACCGGCTGGCCCGCGCCCTGCTGCGCTTCGAGGTGCGGCGGATGATGCTGGAGGCGCTGGGCGGCGGCAGTGCGTTGCAGGATGTCGTCTATCAGTCGCGCCGGCTTGCCCGCTACTCCCTGTACCGCGCCACCGAGGCGATCGAAGGGTTCGTCGCCGACCGAGGGCTGAAGGCGCTTCATGCCAGCCTCGCCACCCTTGCCCAGGCCGATGGGCTGATCGTCATCGCGCTTCGCAACCTGGACGACCAGGAGGAGACGAAGGAGGAGTCCGGCCCCTTCGTCGAGCCGGCCGACCGCAAGGCGATGAACGACTGGCTGTCGGCGGCATGGCGGCTTTCCGACACATTGTTCGATCTTGTCGGCAAGGCCGCGGCCGGCGGCGATCTGGACGACCTTCTGTTCGCCGCCCTGCTGCGCCAGCTGCGCAGCCTGCACCATTTCTGCGCCGACCTGACCCATGCCGGCCGCCCTGCCGCCGTGGACACGCTGAAGCAGCGGCTGGTCGACCGCTGCGACGCCCTGGCCCGCCTGACCGGCGAACGGCTGGTCGAGGCGCTGCTGGCCAAGCCCGCCGATCCGGCTTTGGCCCGCCGCCTGATGGCGCGCGGCCGGCTGCTGGCGCAGTTGCTCTACGACATGGACCGCGACGAGGCGGTGGAAGAGCTGGCGCTGCGCATCGTCGTCGCGACGGAGGCTCTGGGCGAACGGCGGTAGGCTTCGGCCTTGGGAAGTGGGAAATCCGCTGTCCGCACCCCGCCGCGCACCCCGCCGCCATAAAGACCTGACAAAATGTCGGGCTTTGTCGTGTGTGTCGGGACCACGACAAAGGACGGCGCGGCGCCCTCCCGGCATTTTATCATTATAAAACAGTAACTTACCTATTCCCTTCGCTCTGGCACGGGTCGTGCACTCCATGAAATCCGAAGCGGCCACGAACCGGCCGCACCGGATCGAAGCAAAGTCCCCACGACCCAAGCACAGGAGCGACCCACATGGCCAAAGCGCCTCTGCGTCAGATCGCCTTTTACGGCAAGGGCGGTATCGGTAAGTCCACCACCTCTCAGAACACGCTGGCCGCGCTGGTCGAGCTCGGTCAGAAGATCCTGATCGTCGGCTGCGACCCGAAGGCCGACTCGACCCGCCTGATCCTGCACGCAAAGGCCCAGGACACCGTGCTGCACCTGGCCGCCGAGGCCGGTTCGGTCGAGGACCTGGAGCTCGAAGACGTCGTCAAGATCGGCTACAAGGGCATCAAGTGCGTCGAGTCCGGCGGCCCGGAGCCGGGGGTCGGCTGCGCCGGCCGCGGCGTCATCACCTCGATCAACTTCCTGGAAGAGAACGGCGCCTATGACGACGTGGACTATGTGTCCTACGACGTGCTGGGCGACGTGGTCTGCGGCGGCTTCGCCATGCCGATCCGCGAGAACAAGGCCCAGGAAATCTACATCGTCATGTCGGGCGAGATGATGGCGCTCTACGCCGCCAACAACATCGCCAAGGGCATCCTGAAATACGCCCACAGCGGCGGCGTGCGCCTCGGCGGCCTGATCTGCAACGAGCGTCAGACCGACAAGGAGATCGATCTGGCCGAAGCCCTGGCCAAGCGCCTGGGCTCCAAGCTGATCCACTTCGTGCCGCGCGACAACATCGTGCAGCATGCCGAGCTGCGCCGCATGACCGTCATCGAGTACGCGCCGGAAAGCAAGCAGGCGGAAGAGTACCGCCAGCTCGCCAGCAAGGTGCACAACAACTCCGGCCAGGGTTGCATCCCGACCCCCATCACCATGGAAGAGCTGGAAGAGATGCTGATGGACTTCGGCATCATGAAGACCGAGGAGCAGCAGCTCGCCGAGCTGGCTGCCAAGGAAGCGGCGAAGGCCGGCGCCTGATCCCAGGCGTAGCGACGGTTGCCTACCGGCCCCCCTGCCCCATCGGCGCGGGGGGGACCGCCTGAACACTGGCCCTTTTCCCCAGCCCCGCACGACGTCGACCCAACGACTGCCCACCGGTTCCGGCCGGGCGACGTCGGCGTGGGAGGGAGGGGCTCGGTCACGCGCTGAAGCGGCGCGGAATATTCAAGCAGGAGGCCGGCTATGAGCCTGTCCGAGAACACCACGGTCGACGTCAAGAACCTCGTCAACGAAGTCCTCGAAGCCTATCCCGAAAAATCCCGCAAGCGCCGCGCCAAGCACCTGAACGTGCTGGAGGCCGAGGCCAAGGACTGCGGCGTCAAGTCGAACGTCAAGTCCATCCCCGGCGTCATGACGATCCGCGGCTGCGCCTATGCCGGTTCCAAGGGCGTGGTGTGGGGTCCGATCAAGGACATGATCCACATCTCCCACGGGCCCGTGGGCTGCGGCTACTACTCCTGGTCCGGCCGCCGCAACTACTACATCGGCGACACCGGCGTGGACAGCTGGGGCACGATGCACTTCACCTCCGACTTCCAGGAGAAGGACATCGTCTTCGGCGGCGACAAGAAGCTGCACAAGGTCATCGAGGAAATCAACGAGCTGTTCCCGCTGGTGAACGGCATCTCGATCCAGTCGGAATGCCCGATCGGCCTGATCGGCGACGACATCGAGGCGGTCGCCCGCGCCAAGTCGGCGGAAATCGGCAAGCCGGTCATCCCCGTGCGCTGCGAAGGCTTCCGCGGCGTGTCCCAGTCGCTGGGCCACCACATCGCCAACGACGCCATCCGCGACTGGGTGTTCGAGAAGACGGAACCCAAGGCCGACTTCGTCTCCACCCCCTATGACGTCACCATCATCGGCGACTACAACATCGGCGGCGACGCCTGGTCCTCGCGCATCCTGCTGGAGGAGATCGGCCTGCGCGTGATCGCCCAGTGGTCGGGCGACGGCACCATGGCCGAGCTGGAGAACACGCCGAAGGCCAAGGTCAACCTGATCCACTGCTACCGCTCGATGAACTACATCGCGCGCCACATGGAAGAGAAGTACAATATTCCTTGGATGGAATACAACTTCTTCGGCCCGAGCCAGATCGCCGAATCCCTGCGCAAGATCGCCGCTCTCTTCGACGACAAGATCAAGGAGAACGCGGAGAAGGTCATCGCCCGCTACCAGCCGATGGTCGATGCGGTCATCGCCAAGTACAAGCCGCGGCTGGACGGCAAGAAGGTCATGATCTATGTCGGCGGCCTGCGTCCCCGCCACGTCGTCGATGCCTACCATGACCTGGGCATGGAGATCATCGGCACCGGTTACGAGTTCGCCCACAACGACGACTATCAGCGCACGCCGCACTACGTGAAGGAAGGCACGCTGATCTACGACGACGTCACCGCGTTCGAACTGGAGAAGTTCGTCGAGGCGATGCGTCCCGACCTCGTCGCGTCGGGCATCAAGGAAAAGTACGTGTTCCAGAAGATGGGCCTGCCGTTCCGCCAGATGCACAGCTGGGATTATTCCGGCCCGTACCACGGCTATGACGGCTTCGCGATCTTCGCCCGCGACATGGACCTGGCCATCAACAACCCCGTCTGGGGCGTGATGAAGGCCCCGTTCTGACCATCGGCCTCTGGAACAGGAGAATTTGAGAATGACCGACAAGCTTTCGCAGAGCGCCGACAAGGTCCTCGACCACTACACCCTCTTCCGGCAGCCCGAATACGCGGCGATGTTCGAGAAGAAGAAGGCCGAGTTCGAATACGGCCATTCGGACGAGGAGGTCGCCCGCGTCTCCGAATGGACCAAGTCCGAGGAATACAAGGCGAAGAACTTCGCCCGTGAAGCGGTCGTCATCAACCCGACCAAGGCCTGCCAGCCGATCGGTGCGATGTTCGCCGCCCAGGGCTTCGAGGGCACCCTGCCCTTCGTCCACGGCAGCCAAGGCTGCGTCGCCTATTACCGCACCCATCTGACCCGCCACTTCAAGGAGCCGAACAGCGCGGTCTCCTCGTCGATGACGGAAGACGCGGCGGTGTTCGGCGGCCTGAACAACATGATCGACGGCCTGGCGAACGCCTATGCGCTCTACAAGCCGAAGATGATCGCGGTGATGACCACCTGCATGGCCGAAGTCATCGGCGACGACCTGCAGGGCTTCATCGCCAACGCGAAGAACAAGGAAAGCGTGCCGGCCGACTTCCCGGTGCCGTTCGCCCACACCCCGGCCTTCGTCGGCAGCCACATCGTCGGCTACGACAACATGATGAAGGGGATCCTGAGCAGCTTCTGGGGCAATTCGGAGAATTTCGACACCCCGAAGACCGAGCAGATCAACCTGATCCCGGGTTTCGACGGTTTCGCCGTCGGCAACAACCGCGAACTGAAGCGCATCGCCGGCGAGTTCGGCCTGAAGCTGCAGATCCTGTCCGACGTGTCCGACAACTTCGACACGCCGATGGATGGCGAGTACCGCATGTATGACGGCGGCACCACCATCGAGGAGACCAAGGCGGCCCTGCACGCCAAGGCCACCCTCTCCATGCAGGAGTACAACACCACCCAGACCCTGCAGTTCTGCAAGGAAAAGGGCCAGGACGTCGCCAAGTTCAACTACCCGATGGGCGTCACCGCCACCGACGAACTGCTGCTGAAGCTGGCGGAACTGTCGGGCAAGCCGGTGCCGGCCAGCCTGAAGCTGGAGCGCGGCCGTCTGGTCGACGCCATCGCCGACAGCCACACCCACCTGCACGGCAAGCGCTTCGCCGTCTACGGCGACCCGGACTTCTGCCTGGGCATGACCAAGTTCCTGCTGGAGCTGGGTGCGGAGCCGGTGCACATCCTGTCCACCTCCGGCTCCAAGAAGTGGGAGAAGCAGGTCCAGAAGGTGCTGGACGGCTCGCCCTTCGGCGCCTCGGGTGCGGCCTATGGCGGCAAGGACCTGTGGCACCTGCGCTCGCTGATCTTCACCGACAAGGTGGACTACATCATCGGCAACAGCTACGGCAAGTATCTGGAACGCGACACCAAGGTTCCGCTGATCCGCCTGACCTACCCGATCTTCGACCGCCACCACCACCACCGCTACCCGACCTGGGGCTACCAGGGCGCGCTGAACGTGCTGGTGCGAATCCTCGACCGGATCTTCGAGGACATCGACGCCAACACCAACATCGTCGGCCAGACCGACTACTCGTTCGACCTGATCCGCTGACCGGCACGCCGGCGGCAACCCAGGCATCGCAACCCAGGCATCGGTTCCAGCCCACCCGTCGGGCCGGGGTCTCCATCCCCCCGCCCCGGCGGCAACCTTCCCAGCCCGGAGAGCGTCGGCGACGGCGCGCTCCGGGCTTTCCTTTTGTGCATCCGGGGCCGTCCCCGCACTGCACGCCGACCTTCCCAAGCCGGCCGATGCGATGTGAGACACCCGACAAGCCCTCCGCCAAGCCGGCCGATTGTCAGCTATCGGACAGGGCAGGAAAACCGGACAATCCTTTCCAATCAACGCCTTATCCTCTGGCACGCCGCCTGCATTTCATCTCCGCAGAGCCATTTCCGGCGCCAGGATGGGAGAGCGGGCATGCTCCAGGACAAGATCCAGGACGTCTTCAACGAACCGGGCTGCGCGACCAACCAAGCCAAGTCGGCCAAGGAGAAGAAGAAGGGCTGCACCAAGTCCCTGAAGCCCGGGGCGGCGGCCGGCGGCTGCGCCTATGACGGCGCGATGATCGTGCTGCAGCCGATCGCCGACGCCGCCCATCTGGTCCATGGCCCCATCGCGTGCCTGGGCAACAGCTGGGACAATCGCGGCACGCAATCCTCGGGTCCGCAGCTCTACCGCACCGGATTCACCACCGACCTGTCGGAACTGGACGTCATCGGCGGCGGCGAGAAGAAGCTCTACCGCGCCATCAAAGAGATCGTTCAGCAATACGATCCGCCGGCCGTCTTCGTCTATCAGACCTGCGTGCCCGCCATGACCGGCGACGACATCGCCGCGGTTTGCAAGTTCGCCACCAGGAAGCTGGGCAAGCCGGTGATCCCGGTGGATGCGCCGGGCTTCGTCGGGTCGAAGAATCTCGGCAACAAGCTGGCCGGCGAAGCCCTGCTGGAGCATGTCATCGGCACGGTGGAGCCGGAATACACCACCCCCACCGATGTCTGCATCATCGGTGAATACAACCTCGCCGGGGAGCTGTGGCTGGTCAAGCCGCTGCTCGACGAGATCGGCATCCGCCTGCTGTCCTGCATTTCCGGCGACGGCCGCTACAAGGAGGTCGCCCAGGCCCACCGCGCCCGCGTCACCATGATGGTGTGCAGCCAGGCGCTGGTGAATGTCGGCCGCAAGATGCAGGAGCGCTACGGCATCCCCTATTTCGAGGGCTCCTTCTACGGCGTCTCCGACATGTCGGACACCCTGCGCACCATGACCCGCATGCTGGTGGAGCGCGGCGCCGACAAGGGCCTGATCGACCGGGCGGAGGGCGTCATCGCCCGCGAGGAAAGCCGCGTCTGGCGCCGGCTGGAGCCTTACAAGCCACGCTTCGAGGGCAAGCGCGTCCTCCTGTTCACCGGCGGGGTCAAGAGCTGGTCGATGGTCAGCGCGCTGGAAGGCGCCGGGCTGACCATCCTCGGCACCTCCACCAAGAAGTCGACCAAGGAGGACAAGGAGCGCATCAGGAAGATGAAGGGCGAGGAGTTCCACCAGTGGGACGACCTGAAGCCGCGCGACATCTACAAGATGCTGACCGACAACCAGGCCGACATCATAATGTCCGGCGGCCGGTCGCAGTTCATCTCGCTGAAGGCCAAGGTTCCCTGGCTCGACATCAACCAGGAACGCCACCACGCCTATGCCGGCTATGACGGCATCGTCAATCTCTGCGAGGAGATCGACAAGACGCTGTCCAATCCGATCTGGGGCCAGGTCCGCCAGCCGGCGCCCTGGGAGTCCGGCCCGTCCTCCACCCTTCTGGCGGCGGAGTAAGGCCGATGTCGCACATCCAGCGCTTCCCCTCCGCCGCCAAGGCCGCCTCGACCAACCCGCTGAAGATGAGCCAGCCGCTGGGCGCCGCCCTGGCCTATCTCGGGGTCGACCGCTGCCTGCCGCTGTTCCACGGGTCGCAGGGCTGCACCGCCTTCGGGCTGGTCCTGCTGGTCCGCCATTTCCGCGAGGCGATCCCGCTGCAGACCACGGCGATGGATCAGGTCTCCACCATCCTCGGCGGCTACGACAATCTGGAACAGGCGATCCGCACCATCGTCGAGCGCAACCAGCCCGCCATGATCGGCGTCGCCACCACCGGCGTCACCGAAACCAAGGGCGAGGACATGGGCGGCCAGTACACGCTGTTCCGCCAGCGCAACCCCGACATGGCCGGCACCGCCCTGGTCTTCGCCAACACCCCCGACTTCGCCGGCGGCTTCGAGGACGGCTTCGCCGCCGCGGTCACCGCGATGGTGGAGAGGCTGGTCGAACCCTCGCCGGTGCGCATCCCGGCCCAGGTCAATGTGCTGGCCGGCAGCCACCTGTCGCCCGGCGACGTCGAGGAGCTGCGCGACATCATCGAGGGCTTCGGCCTGTCGCCGATCCTCCTGCCCGACCTGTCGCTGTCGATGGCGGGGCGCCAGCCGACCGACTTCACCGCCACCTCGCTGGGCGGCGTGACGGTGGAACAGATCCGCGCCATGGGCGCCTCGGCCGCCACCATCGTGGTCGGCGAGCATATGCGGGTCGCCGGCAACGCGCTGGAACTGAAGACCGACGTTCCCAGCCATTTCTTCAGCCGGCTGACCGGGCTGGAGGCGACGGACAAGCTGGTCCGCCTGCTGATGGAACTGTCGGGCAAGCCGGCGCCGGCCCGTCTGCGGCGCCAGCGCGAACCCCTGGTCGACGCCATGCTGGACGGGCATTTCTTCTTCAGCCGCAAGCGCATCGCCGTCGCTCTGGAGCCCGACCTGCTCTACGCCGTCACCGGCTTCCTGGGCGAAATGGGGGCGGAGGTCGTCGCCGCGGTATCGCCGACGCAAAGCCCGGTGCTGGAGCGGCTGAAGGCCGCCACCATCATGGTCGGCGACCACTCCGATGTGGAGACGCTGGCCCGCGACGCCGACCTGATCATCTCCAATTCGCACGGGCGGCAGGGGGCGGCGCGGATCGGCGTGCCGCTGCACCGCATGGGCCTGCCGCTGTTCGATCGGCTGGGGGCGGGGCTGCGCGTCCAAGTCGGCTACCGGGGCACGCGCGAGATGCTGTGCGAGATCGGCAACCTGTTCCTCGCCCGCGAGATGGACCACGAGAATCACGGGAGCGGCCATCACGAAGCGGGCGAACCGCAAGGCTGCGGAGGCGGATCATGCGGATGCAACGCCGCCTGAGCGTGGTGCAGGAGCCACGCCCGACACAAGGAGGATCGATGAAGGTCGCTTTCTGCACCCAGGACATGCTGCACGTCGATGCGCATTTCGGCTGGGCCAAGAACATCGCCGTCTATCAGGTCGACCGTCAGGGCCATGCCTTTCTGGAGACCTTCCAGTTCGGCGGCTCGATGTTCGAGGACGGCAACGAGGACAAGCTGGTGCCCAAGCTGGAGGCGCTGGCCGATGTCGCCATCATCTATCTGTCGGCCATCGGCGCCTCGGCCGCCGCCCGCGTGGTGGCGAAGAAGATCCATCCGGTGAAGGTCGAGGCCACCGAAACCATCCCGGCCCTGCTCGACAAGCTGGTCCAGACGCTGAACGGCAACCCGCCGCCCTGGCTGCGCAAGGCGATGGGCGAGACGCCGCAATTCAATTTCGATGATGAGGAGGTCTGAGCATGGCTGATGTGGCTGAACTGTCGGTCGCCGACCAGTTCGTGAAGACGCTGGTCCTGCTGTTCCGTGCCGAGGACAGCTATGGCGCCTGGGAAGGCAAGCCGGACGAGGCTCTGCTCGCCCCCTTCATCCTCGACAAGGAGGCGCGCGCCGCCATCCCGATCATCGGCGACCCCGACCCCGATACGCTGTGGCGGCTGGAGCTGTTCTACAAGGCGGTCGGCGTCACGGTCGAAAAGCAGACCGGCATGATGGCCTCGCCGATGATGAAGATGAGCCATGAGGGCTTCGGCCGCATGATCCTCACCACCGGCCGGCTGGTGGTGGTGTCGAAGACCCTGCGCGATGTCCACCGCTTCGGCTTCCCCAGCATCGAGAAGATGGCCGCCGACGGCGCCAAGCTGGTCGAGGATGCCGTCGCGCTGATCAGGAAATACCCCGAGGTCGCGAACCTCTGAGAAACGGAAGTGCGACCATGAGCGACATCGACGCCCTCAAGGACGAAATCAGGAAGCTGAACGCCCGCGCCACCCAGAAGAAGATGGACCTGCACGATCTGTCGGAAGAGCTTCCGCAGAACTGGCAGAGCATCCTGACGGTGGCGCAGGAAACCTATGACGCCTTCAAGACCCTGACCGAGAAACGGGCGGCGCTGAAGGCGCTGGAGAAGGCGTGACCTCCACCATTTCCCTAGAAAAGCTTAGGCGCGGCCTTTTCCGAGAGGAGCATTCCCATGGCTGAGTTCCTGACCGGCACCACCCGGGGTGGTCAGAGCTGGACCCCGAAATTCGTCGAGTCCATCGACCAGAAGCAGTGCATCGGCTGCGGCCGCTGCTTCAAGGTCTGCGGGCGCGGCGTGCTGAACATGATCGGCCTGACCGAGGACGGCGATTTCGTCGACGCCTTCGACGACGAGGCCGAGAAGAAGGTGATGACGGTGGAGACGGCGGCCAATTGCATCGGCTGCGAAAGCTGCTCGAAGGTGTGCTCGAAGAGCTGCATCACCCATGTGCCGGTGGCGGCGTGAGCAAAGGCCGTTAGCCCTCCACCCTGCCTCCACCCTGTTAGCCCCCTGCCCCCTCCCCCGCCCAGCGGGGGAGGATCGAGGTGGGGGGCCAACGCCGGCGCAGGAGCGACCGCTCCCCTCAGTACGCATACTCCTTGAACACGGGATCGACGCTGCCGCCCCAGGGGCCGTTGAACTTCTCCAGAAGCTCGTCGGCGGGGCTGCGGCCGGTTTCGGCGATGACCTGCAGGGTGTCGAGGAAATGGGTCTCGTCGTCGCCCCAATTGTCGTTGCGGGCGCGCCGCGCCAGACCGTCGCGGGCGATCGCCACCACCTCCAGAGCCACCTCGCGCACGCTGCGGTCGCGGAAACCGGTACGCAGGCCTGACCGAGGCACCTCGGCGCGCAGATGCGCGCGCTCCTCCGTCGTCCAGTCCTTCACCAGATCCCAGGCCGCATCCAGCGCCGCCTGATCGTAGAGCAGTCCGACCCACAGGGCCGGCAGGGCGCACAGGCTGCGCCACGGGCCGCCATCGGCGCCGCGCATCTCCAGATACTTCTTCAGCCGCACTTCCGGGAAGGCCGTGGTGGTGTGGTCGGCCCAGTCGGTGATCAGCGGCACCTCGCCCGGCAGCGCCGGCAACTTGCCGTCCATGAAGTCGCGGAAGGACTGGCCGGCCGCGTCGATATAGGCGCCGTCGCGGTAGACGAAGTACATCGGCGTGTCGAGCAGATAGTCGACATAGCGCTCGAAACCGAAGCCGTCCTCGAACACGAAGGGGATGTCGCCGGTGCGGTCCGGGTCGGTGTCGGTCCAGATGTGGCTGCGGTAGCTCTGGAAGCCGTTCGGCTTGCCCTCGGTGAAGGGCGAGTTGGCGAACAGCGCGGTCGCGATCGGCTGCAGGGCCAGCGACACCCGGAACTTCTTCACCATGTCGGCTTCGGACGCGAAGTCCAGGTTCACCTGCACGGTACAGGTCCGCGTCATCATGTCGAGGCCGAGAGAGCCGACCTTCGGCATGTAGTCGCGCATGATCTTGTAGCGGCCCTTGGGCATCCAGGGGATGTCGTCGCGCGTCCATTTCGGCTGGAAGCCCAGCCCCATCATGGCGATGCCGAGTTCCGCCCCGACCTCCTTCACCTGGCGCAGGTGGCGGTGCACCTCGGCGCAGGTCTGGTGCAGGGTCTCCAGCGGCGCTCCCGACAGCTCGACCTGCCCGCCCGGCTCCAGCGTGATGTTGGCCATGTCCTGGACCAGGGCGATGATGTTGCCCTTCTCCTCCACCGGCTGCCAGCCGAAGCGGGTCATGCGGGTCAGCAGCTCGCGGATGCCGTCCGGCCCGTCATAGGGCAGCGGCCGCAGGTCGGAGGTGCGGTAGGCGAACTTCTCGTGCTCGGTCCCGATGCGCCAGTCCGGCGCCGGCTTGCTGCCGGATTCGAGATAGGCCACCAGTTGGCGGCGGTCGGTGATGGGTTCGCCGCGCGTGGTCGGGGGTGCGGACATGAAGTCTCTCGCGGGAAGTGGTCGGAGGAACGGCCGGATGGCGGCCGGTTAAGGGGTCGGCGCGCGGAAAGGCGGACGTCGGTCGCTTCCCCCGGCAGTCCAGTCCCCGGCCAAGGACTGCCAGCAGGCCAACGCCGCCACCACAGCCGTATCGGCCCGCAGGATGCGCGGACCCAGTCCCACCGGAACAACAAAGGGGAGTTTGACGAGTTCGTCAAGTTCCGACTGGTCGAAGCCGCCCTCCGGCCCGACCAGCAAGGCCGCGGGTCCGGGCGGCGCGTCGCGCAGCACATCGGCGATGGGACGGGCGGAACCGGCCTCCGCACACAGATAGAGCGCGCGGCCGGCCGGCCAGCCGGCCAGCGCGCGGTCCAGCGGCAGCGCCTCGCCCACCTCCGGCACGCTGAGGCGCTCGCACTGCTCGGCCGCCTCCACCGCATTGGCGCGCAGGCGGTCGATGTTGACGCGGTTGGGATCGGTGCGGCGGGTGAAGACCGGCCAGAGGCGGGAAACCCCCATCTCCGTCGCCTTCTCGGCGACGAAGTCGATGCGGCCCTTCTTCAGCGGGGCGAAGAGCAGCCACAGGTCGGGAGTCGTATCCTGTTCCCGGCGGCGGGTCGCCACGGTCAGCGAGCACCAGCCCTTGCCGAAGCCGTCGATCATCGCCCGCCATTCGCCGTCGCGGCCGTTGAACACCGCGACCGGATCGCCGCGGTCCAGCCGCAGGACATGGCGCAGGAAATGGGCGCGCTCGTGGTCCAGCCCGACCGACTGGCCTTCGGCCAGCGGGCTGTCCACATAGAGGCGGGTCTTGATCTGGTCGGCCATGGTCGTCGTCTCCGCGGGGCGGCGCCGACTATAGCCGGCTGCGGGCGTGCAAGTCAGCACATCAGAGACGACGGAAACGCGCAGGTGCGGTGCGCGGAAAACGGATGGCGGGAATGGGGCGCGGCGTCAGGCCAGCGCGATCAGCGCTTCGATCTGGCGGCGCAGGTCGTTCGGCTGGACGGGCTTGTGCAGGATGCGCAGCTGTTCGGTCTTGGCGGCGGCCATCAGTTCGGCGCCGGTGTCGCCGGTCAGGATGATGGCGGGAACGGCAACACCGCAGGCCTCCCGCACCGCACGCACGGCGGTGATGCCCGACCAGCCGTCGCGCAGCCGGTAATCGGACAGGATCACGTCCGGTGCCGGATGGCCCGGCAGCTTCGCCAGGACGGTTTCAACATCCTCGGCGGCCAGCACCTGATAGCCCCAGGTGTCCAGCATGATCTCCATCCCGGCCAGAATGATCGACTCGTCGTCGATGACGATGGCGAAACGGTCCGGCGTTGCGTTCATATCCATTTAAGATTGCAAACCGCTGAGGTTACGACGAAGAAACAGTATTGGCACGATTTTGGCGCGTACAAGACCCAGACCTTCTATTTGCCACAGCGCCGGCCGGAGCCTTTTGCCGCACCCACCCCGCACCCGGACGAGGCAGCGCACTTGCCGCTGGGGCGGCAGCCCGATACCTTCGCGCTGATTGCCTGTTCAGACATCTCCATAGCACAGCGGAAACGCCGCCGTCATGCCCACCGCCTCCACCGGCCCCACTCTACCCGACTCCGGCTTCACCGACATCCGCCAGGACGGGTGGTTAGCCCGCCGGGTGCCGGCACCCCTGCGCCCATATGTCACGCTGGCGCGGCTGGACCGTCCGATCGGGACATGGCTGCTGCTGTTCCCCTGCTGGTGGAGCGTGGCGCTGGCGATGCCGCAGCCCTTCCGCGACTGGCCGTCGCTGCTCTGGATGATGGCGCTGTTCGGGATCGGCGCCGTTCTGATGCGCGGCGCCGGCTGCACCGTCAACGACATCCTTGACCGCAAGTTCGACGCGATGGTGGAGCGCACCCGCTCACGCCCGATTCCGTCGGGTCAGGTGTCGGTGCGTCAGGCGTTGGTGTTCCTGGTGCTTCAGCTGCTGGTGTCGCTGCTGGTCCTGCTGCAGCTGGGGATGACGGCCATCGGGCTGGGCGTGCTGTCGCTGGCGCTGGTCTTCACCTATCCGCTGATGAAGCGCATCACCTGGTGGCCGCAGGCCTTCCTGGGGTTGACCTTCAACTGGGGCGCCCTGATGGGCTGGGCCGCGGTGCAGAACGACGTCGGCTGGCCGGCGGTGGCGCTCTATGTCACCGGCATCGCCTGGACGCTGGGGTACGACACGATCTACGCCCACCAGGACAAGGAGGACGACGCCCGGATCGGCGTGAAGTCCACAGCGCTGCGCCTGGGCGACCAGAGCAAGATCTGGATCTACGGCTTCTACACCCTGACCTATGTCGGAATCGGCATCGCCGGCCGTCTCGCCGGTTTGGGCGGCCTGTTCCTGCCGGTTCTGTCGCTGGCGGCGCTGCAACTGGCCTGGCAGGTGGCGACATGGTGGCCGGACGATCAGGGCGACTGCCTGGACAAGTTCAAGTCCAACCGCTGGTTCGGCTGGCTGGTTCTGGCCGCGATTCTGGCGGGGAAGATTTAGGGGCGCATTGGTGGGCGGTGTCGGCTGACGATGGCACCTCCCCGATCCTCTCCCTCAAAGGGAGAGAGCGCCTATCGCGGTAGCGGCGGCAGGACGCTCAAACACCCACACAAAGAAAAAGAGCGGAGCAAAGCCCCGCCCTTCCCGAAAACTTGAAAGTCCGAAAGCCCGAACCCGCTCAACGCCCGTTGGTATCCGCCAGCTGGGCGACGGCGTTTCCGGAGCCGGGCTTGCGGCTGGGGGCGACGGTGCGGCGGCTGCCGGGAGTCGCGGCCTCGGCGACGGTGACCGGGGCCGGCGCGGCATTCGAGGCGCCCGGCTTACGGACCGGGAGCACCGCGACATCGCTGCGCTGCGGCTTGGCGTGAGAGGCGACGGCGGTGGCCGGCAGGCTCTGCGGCTTGCGGCCGGGGACCGAGACGCTGTTGCCCTTCTGCGGGGGCAGCGACGCTTCCATCATGCGCGGACCGTTGGCCTTGCTGCGGCCGCGCGGGCTGCTGCTGAAGCCCTGGTCCATGCCGCGGTCGCCGGCATCCAGCATCCGGCCGCCGCGCGGGGAAGCCTCCTCCCCTTCCGGCATGATGAAGCCGTAGGCGGCGTAGACGCGCAGGCCCAGCTGATCGGTCGGCTCGTGCCAGACGCGGACGGCGGACCAGTCGTTGTTGCGGGACACGTCGACCACCCGCATGCCGCGGCGCAGCCCGTCGCCATTGATCCAGCTGTGGTCGACCTCGATGGTGCGGCGGTCGATCACCGCGCTGACCAGCGAGACATGGCCGCGGCGCATATGGCCGGTGCGCTTGAAGACGAGAACGGAGCCGATGGCGGGGCGGTTGTCGCGCTCATACTGGCCGGCGGCGGTGTCCCACCAGGTCCAGGCGTCGCCGCGGATCGTGAAATCGGAGATGGAGCGGACGGTGCGGACGCAATCACCGACTTGTGCGGCAGCCGTCGACACGGTAAGGGGGCTGAGCGCGATCAAAGCCGCAAACGAAAGGCCGATGGCGGTTCCCCTCTGCCGCATGACTCCCCCAGATCCCTCTGTTTTCCCCTGGAGGAAACGGGTAACACGGGTTCGCAGCTGTGTCTACACCGTTTGAAATGTGTAACATTCAAAAGCCATCGACCAGCATACCCCCAACAGCGGAGTCCCTTGGGAAACCCCGTATGAACAACGTCTCTCCGCAAGATTTCGTCAGCGACAACACGACGCTGACGACCACCCCGCTGTTGCCGGAAATCCAGCTTCATCTTGCCACCGAGGTCACGCCCCTCTGGCAGGCGACCGAGGAGACCTTGGCCGCCACGAATTTGCCACCGCCATACTGGGCCTTCGCTTGGCCGGGCGGGCAAGCGGTGGCGCGGCTTGTGCTCGACCGGCCGGAACTGGTGGCCGGCAGGTCGGTGCTCGATTTCGCCGCAGGCACCGGTCTGGTCGGCATCGCCGCGATGAAGGCCGGGGCGGCGCGGGTCCAGTGCTGCGACATCGACCGCTTCTCGCTCGCCGCCATCGCGCTGAACGCCGAGGCCAACGGGGTGGATCTCAAGGCGGTCAGCGCCGATCTGGTCGACCGGCCGCTGCCGGGCATCGACGTCGTGCTGGCCGGCGACGTCTGCTACGAGAAGCCGATGGCCGACCGGGTGACGGCATGGCTGCGCGAGATCGCGGCAACCGGAACGCTGGTCCTGCTGGGCGATCCCGGCCGCGCCTATTTCCCGGCCGGCGGTGTCGAGAGGCTGGCGACCTACACCGTCCCGACCTCGCTGGAACTGGAGGACCGGGAGGCCCGCGAAACGACGATCTGGCGCCTGCTGCCTAACGGTTGAGGCGCGACACGGCCAGCCGCAGGTCGGCCAGGAAGGTCGGCTGCTCCACCAGCTGGCCGCGCAGCAGATAGCTGGGGTGGAAGGTCGGCACCACCTCCACCCCCTCCAGCAGCCGGCAGGGCAGCAGCTTGCCGCGCAGCTGCAGGATGCCGTTCTCCCCGGTCAGCGCCCAGGTCGGCGTGCGGCCGAGCGCCACGATCACCGACGGGCGGTATTCGGCCAGGGCGGCGCGCAGATGCCCGATCTCGCCGGCGAACTCGGCCAGCAGCCGGTCCGACGTGCCAAAGGCGCCCCAGCTCTCGTCGATCTCCCGCCCCTCCTTGCGGGCGCGGGCGCGCGAGGCAAAGAAATGCCCGACCTTGTTGCCCGGCGGCTGATAGCGGAAGACGTTGGCGACCAGGCATTCCGCCCGCTCGATCCCCACGGCGGCCAGCGATTCGTCCAGCAGCTTGCCGCTGCGACCGACGAAGGGGGTGCCCTGCCGGGCCTCCTCCGCCCCCGGCGCCTCGCCGACGATGGCGAGCCGCGGCCCTTCGACCGGCTTGGTCGGGTACTGGTAATCGGCGAAGGGCATATCGGTGCGCAGGTCGGTCATCGGATCGCTTCCAGAAATCTTGCCAAATGGGCGCAGTCGGGGCGCCGGGCTTGCCGAAGCGCAGGCCGGAACCCAAGCTTGTAAGCGGTAAGCTTCTAGCCCAGACCGCCCAAGCTGCAAAACAAGCCAACCCGCCAACAAGCCAATCTTCAAGCAAGCCAATCTTCAAGCAAGGGAGAAACCGGGATGACACCGCAAGCACCGGCGACACAGGAACTGTCCGGCAAGACCTGCGAACCCTGCCGGGGCGGAATACCGCCGATGGACCGCGCGATGGCCGCCTCCTATCTGGTGCAGGTGCCGGGCTGGGTCCTGAAGGAGGATCCCGACCGCATCGAGCGCGACTTCGAATTCCCCGACTTCGCCCAGGCCCAGGCCTTCGCCAATCAGGTGGGCACCCTGTGCGAAACCGAAGGCCACCACGCCGACATCCATTTCGGCTGGGGCCACTGCTGGGTCGCCTTCTGGACCCACAAGATCAAGGGCCTGCACGAAAACGACTTCATCATGGCCGCCAAGGTCAACGGGCTGGCCGACGCGCCCTATGTGCCGGCTTCCATGGGGACTCCGCCGCCGCCCTATGTGCAGAAGGTGTGAGGGATTCGCTTCCGGGTCGGTGAAGGCAGCCTCCACCCCAACGCCCTACCCCCACAACTCCGCCGCCGGCGGCTGCACCACCGCGCCGTCATAGTGCAGCCCCGGCTCGCGGTCGCGGGCCAGCAGCAGCGGGCCGTCGAGATCGACATAGCGCGCGCCCTGCCCGACCAGGACCGCCGGCGCCATGGCCAGCGACGTCGCGACCATGCAGCCGACCATCACCCCGAAGCCCATGGCATGGGCGGCGCGGGTCATCGCCAGCGCCTCGGTCAGGCCGCCGGTCTTGTCCAGCTTGACGTTCACCACCTGATAGAGCCCGCGCAGACGGTCCAGCGACTCCAGCCCGTGGCAGGATTCGTCGGCGCCCAGCGGCACCGGGCAGTCGACGCCGCGCAGGACGTCGTCCTGGCCGGCGGGCAGCGGCTGCTCGATCATCTCGACGCCGAGACCGGCCAGCACCGGGGCGAAGCGGTGCAGCTGGTCCAGCGTCCAGCCCTCGTTGGCGTCCACCACCAGCCGGGCGCCGGGCGCGGCGGCGCGGACGGCACGGACCCGGTCGAGGTCGCCCTCCCCCGTCAGCTTCATCTTCAGCAGCGGATGGCGCGGCGCCCGTTCCCGCGCCGCGGCGGCCATCGCCTCGGGCTCGTCGACGCTCAGCGTGTAGCAGGTGACCAGCGGCCGCGGCGGCTCGGCCAGCCCGGCGAGCTTCCAGGCCGGCACGCCGCTGCGCTTGGCCTGCAGATCCCACAGGGCGCAGTCCAGCGCGTTGCGGGCCGCCCCCGGCGGCATCAGCCGGGACAGCCTGTCGCGGTCGAGCCCGTCGGCGACCGCACCCGCCATCGCCTCCAGCGCGGCGGCGACTCCGTCCACGCTCTCGCCGTAGCGGGCATAAGGCACGCATTCGCCGCGGCCGCGGTGCGGACCGTCGCTCACCTCCGCCACCACCACCGCGGCTTCGGTCTTGGCCCCGCGCGAGATGCGGAAGGATCCCCGGATCGGAAAGCTTTCCCGGCGGACGGTCAGCAGTTGGGCGGACATGAGTGCGAATCCCGAAACGGAACAGGGCCGGGAGTGTATCCCGGCCTCGCCCCAGTCCGCGATAGTGAAGACGACCGGCCCGAAGCGGCCGGCTCACTGCTTCCGGTTCACCGCTCCTGAATGATCACGCCGTACCAGCCGAGCCCCTTGTAGGTCTCATAGCCGGGCGTCAGCGCATAACCGACGATGCGGTTCTTGTTGTCCATGTAGTGGCCCATGGAGCCGGCATTGCGGCGCAGCGGCACCGTCTCGGTCAGCAGGCCACGGCCGTCGGACGAGGCGATCACCCGGTGACGGGCGTCGAGCAGCAGGCAACGCGACCTCTCGCGCTCTCCGGCGTCCAGCCGCACGCCCTCGACCACGGCGGCGGCCTGCGGCTCCCAGTCGAAGAAGATGCCGAGCACGCCGATGGCGTCGCCGTCCGACTCGCCGTCGCGGCGGATGGCGGTGGCATAGGTGGCGACGACGCGGTCGTCCAGGCTGCGGTTGCGGGCAACGTCGCCGACCGTGAACTCGCCGCCGTTGCGGGTGGCCAGCGCCTGGCGGAACCAGGGCTCGTCCGACACGTTGGCGCCGCGGGCGCCGGGATAGCGGTCGGGCCGGCCGTTGGCGATGACCTTGCCGTTGCGGTCGGCGATCCAGAGGTCGAGATAGACGGTGTAGGATTCCAGGATCACGCCCAGCCGGCGCGAGGCATGGCGGCGCGTCTCATCGCTCGGGTCGGCGGCGCAGTCGACCACCGCGCTGTCGGTCGCCCACCAGCGCACATCGCAGGAGCGTTCGTACAGGTTGCGGTCGATGATCTCGATCATGTTCAGCGACAGATCGGCCAGCCGCTTGCCGTGCATCTCCTGCACCATGGCGCTGCCGGTGGTGGTCAGGTGATCGACGCGGGCGACGATCTCCGACCGCAGTTCCTTGGTGATGCTGTTCACCTGTGTCGAGATCTCCGACACCTCGTTGGCGACGACGGCGAAGCCGCGCCCGGCGTCGCCGGCGCGCGCCGCTTCGATAAGGGCGTTCATCGCCAGCATCTTGGTGCGCCGGGTGATGTCCTCGATCAAGGACACCTTCTTCGAGGCAACATCCAGCACGCCCCGCGACAGCTCGAACAGATCGGTGCCCGCCATGCTCATCGTCTTGTCCCCCGTCATGACCGTCCCTGCTTCCCCATCATCAAAAGCCGTGCCAACCGTCGCCGGGTCTTCGCGGGCCGCCCAGCCTCCCCGATTTCCGCGGCACTTGGCCGCGGATGACACGACAGGTCCGGATGTTTCAGGACTGTCGTTCGGTTAAGATGCTGAAACAAAAGGCAGGCTGGCGTGAGGTTGCTCAACCGGCCGTGGCGGCGGCAGTCATATGCCAGCCATGGCGTCGCCAAGTAGCACGATTTCTCGCTAAATCCGCAATAAAAAGTCCGAGCAGCCAGGAAAGAGGCCGGATCAATTCCGCATTGCGGGATTCCATGCATATGCCGTGCACATTCCACGGGCAGTTGATGCGGCGCACACCACCACGCCGCATGAACGCCGTCAGGCGACGCGATGCATCTCGTCGAGGAAGAGTTGCACCTCGCGGGTCAGCCGGTCGGCTTCGGCCGCCATGCGTTCGGACGCAGCGAACACCTCGTGCGCGGTGCCGCTGGTGCGGCCGGCGGCATCGGTGACCTCGCGGATGTCGTCGGACACCGCGCGGGTGCCGGCGGCGGCCTGTTCCATGTTGACGAGGATCTCGCGCACGGCGGAGCCCTGCTGGTCGATCCCGGCGCTGATGCCGCCGGCGATCTCGTTGATCGAGGTGATGGTGCGGCCGATGCCGAGGATGGCGCCCACCGCCTCGTCGGTGGAGGACTGGATGCCGGCGATCTGGGCCGCGATATCGCCGGTGGCCTTGGCGGTCTGGTCGGCCAGCCGCTTCACCTCCTGCGCCACGACGGCGAAGCCCTTGCCGGCCTCCCCCGCCCGTGCCGCCTCGATCGTGGCGTTCAGGGCCAGGAGGTTGGTCTGGCGGGCGATGTCGTTGATCAGGGTGATGACGTCGCCGACCGTGCGCGCCGCCTCGGACAACGTGGCGACCAGCGCGTTCGACCGCTCGGCCTCGCCGGCCGCGGTTTCGGCGACGCGGGCCACCTCGCCGATCTGGCGGGCGATCTCGGCGATGGAGGCGGACAGTTCCTCCGTCGCGGCGGCGACGCTGCCGACATTGCTGCCGGTCTGCGCCGCGGAGGCCGCGACCGACGAGGCCTTGCCACTCGCCTGGGTCGCGTCGGTCTCCATGGTGCGGGCGGAGACCTCCAGCCGGTGGGCGGTGTCGGCCACCTCGCTGCAGACGCTCTGGATCTGCCCCTCGAAGCGCTGGGTGACCCCGGCGAAACCGGCGACCTTCTGCGAAATGCTCTCGGTCGCCGCATTGATGGTGCGGCTGGCGTGCAGGAAGCCGCCCTGCATGCCGCGCAGCACGATCCGGCGGAAATACTTGTGTTCCGACACCGCATGCATGGAGGCCGTCGCCTCGCGCACGAAGGCGTCGGTGCGGTCGATGGCGTCGTTGGTGGCGTGCATCAGCTCGCCCAGCGCTCCACCCTCGCGGATGCCGATGACCCGCGCCTCGAAATCGCCGGCGGCGACGGCTCGGTTGACCTCGGTCAGCTGCCGCACCGCGGCGGCGGTACGGCGCAGGTGCAGGCCGGCCCCGCCCAGCGCGGCGAGCCCGGCCAGCGCCAGGCCGGCGCGCAAGACGGTATCGCCGGCATCCAGCAGCTCGACGACCAGCAGGGCCGCCAGCGCGGCGAAGCCAAGCGCGACCAGCCAGCCGACCCGGGTCAGGGACGAGGCGTTAGAGGGAGAAGACGAATTCGTCATACCCGATTCCCTTTTCGGCCAGCAGGGCGAGGACGGCGGCGAATCCGGCCTCCATTCCCTGCTTGCGGTCGGCATGGCTGTCCTCGATGTCGAGGAGCTGGCGGTAGAGCGGAATAACCTTGTCCAGCGCCGACCGCTCCGGCACCCGGCGGGAGGAATGGTAGCCGATCACCCGACCGTCCGCGTCGAAACTGGGTGTGACATGGGCGAATACCCAATAATGATCACCGTTGCGGGCGCGGTTGACCACATAGGCGAAGATCTCCTGCTCCGCCTCCAGCGTGTCCCACAGCAGCTTGAACACGCAGCGCGGCATGTCGGGATGGCGCACGATGGAATGGGGGGCGCCCATCAGTTCCGCTTCGCTGTAACCGGCGACCTGCTGGAACACCCGGTTCGCGTAGGTGATCCGCCCCTTCAGGTCCGTCTTGGAAACGATGACTTCATCCGGGTCGAAAAAGCGTTCCACCCCCGTCAGGAGAACGTCGCGTCGTGCCATGTGCCTTCCGGTCCCCCGCATATCCGACCCGCCCGGATCACACCGGTAGCGGCATGCTCCTTCATCGCGGCGAAAACCGGCGGCAAGGACGGATTATGTCCGAATCGGAACGCCGCGCGATGCCCCGCACCGCGGGCGCCGCAACGATCCGCACTGTAGTGTGACGGAAGCTTGCAGAAAAGACTCTACCTATTGCGGTGCTGAAATATTTGGCTACGGACGATAGGCCGGAACAGCCGCCTCATTCCGGCGGATAGGGTATGGTCAGCAGCCGGTCGGCCGGCGGGTTGTCCACCGTCACCACGGTGCCGTCGGGCCAGCGCACCTCCACCTGCTCCACCGCATGGAGCGGCCCCAGGCCGAAATGGGCGACCGGTTCGCCCTGGCAGAGATAGCCGGAGCCGGCGCACACCGCCCGGCGCTGGCGGCGTCCGCCGGCGGTCAGGCTGACCACCGCGCCGCGGGCCGGCGCGCCGAAGGGGGTCAGCGGCTGCACGCGCAGCCAGCCATGGTTGTTCGCCTCCGGCCGGAAGACCGACAGCGGCTGCGCACTCACCTCTGCGCCATGGGAGCCGCCATGGGAGGCGCCATGCGCCAGGATCAGTTCCAGACGCCCGTCCCCGTCGATGTCAACAGCGACGGCGCCGGTGCCGAGCCCCTTCGGCTCGGCGGCGTCGCCAAGCTCCAGCTCCTGCCACTGGTCGTCGCGCCAGCCGAACAGGCGGTTCGGCTCGCCATGGGCATGGAAGAACAGCTCCTCATAGCCGTCATTGTCGAAATCGGCGGCGACGACGGTGAAGATGCGGCCGGGCATCGAAAAATCGGCCCCGGCCGTTTCGACGAAGCCGCCGCCCATGCGCTGCTGGAAATAGCGCTGCGCGCCGTCCCAGGTGCCGACCACGAGATCGAACAGCCCATCGCCGTCGGCGTCCAGCGCCACCACCGCGCGGCCGGACGGACGCGAATCGGCGATGCCGCGTTCTTCCGCGATCTCCTCGAAATTGCCGTCGCCGAGGTTGCGGAACAGCTCGTTGGGACCGCCGTCGTTGACCGTCACCACATCCATATGGTCGGAGACGATCGACAGGGCGGTGACGCCGCGTGCCGCGCCGATGGAGTCCAGCCCGGCCTCCTCCGCCCCATCCTCCAGCCGGCCGCGGCGGGTCAGCTCATAGAGGCGCAGGGGACCGCCATCCGTCGCCACCAGGAAGCCGTAGCGGCCATGGCCCCAGCGGTCCATCGCCGCGACAGCGCCGGCCGCGGTGTGGTTGGCGACGCCGGCATTCTCCGCCTGGGCGAACAGGTCGAGCCAATGCTTGCCGAAGCAGGCGAACAGCCGGTCGGCCATGTCCTTGGAACCGGTGGCGCGGTCGCTGTTGACGACGTAAAGCTCCTCCCGCCCGTCGCCGTCGATGTCGGCGGCGGCCAGCCCCAGGGCGGGGCCGGCGGGATCGGCGAGCAGCGGACCCGCGATGTCGACCAGCCGGCCGTCCACCCATTTCAGGGCGAGGTTGGCGGTACGGTAGCCGGCCACGACCAACTCGAAGGCCCCATCGCCGTCGATGTCCGTGACCGCAATTCCGTTCGATGGCCGCGGCGGGTTCTCGGCGATCAGCGACGAGCAATCGACGAACATCGGCACCCTCTTGTCCCGTGGTCGGTCCGCCGCCTCCAGCCCCGGTTCCTGGACCCGTCATAGGCAGGCCTTTGGAGCCATTGGCCTTTCGTGCGGCGTATCCCTGTTGATACCCCGTCCCCGCCCGCCCGTAAACCCGGACGGATGATCAGGGGCGGCCTATGTCCGATGCCGAAGCCCAAGCCAGAGGCTCCGAAAGCAGAATCCCCCCGGCGCGGCTGCACCGGAGGGATCCTTGACATTCGGACGAAACTCCGGCGGCGGCGGAAACAGGTGCCGCCCCCCGGGTCAGATGCGCTTCTTCGCACCGGCATTGCCGGCGGTTGCGCGCTTGGCCGCGGCATCGTCGTTGCCGGCCGGCTTCTCGGCCGCCTTGGCCGCGGCGGCGGCCTTGGCCTGCTCGCGGGCCGGCAGTTCGATGTTGACCTCCAGGGTCGAGCAGTCACCGCCGCGGTCGAGCTTCACCTCGACCTTGTTCTCGTCGATGTTGACGTATTTGGCGATGACCGCCAGCAGTTCCTGCTGGAGCATCGGCAGATAGTCAGGGCCGCTGCGGCCGGCGCGCTCATGCGCCATGACGATCTGCAGACGCTCCTTGGCCTGAACGGCCGACGCGCGCGGTGTCGTGCGGAAGAAGTTGAAGATGCTCATGCGCTCCTCCGCAGGAGCCGGCTGAACAGGCCCTTCTTCTGGGGGGTGACGAAGCGATGCTCGATGTCCTCGCCCAGGAAGCGGCCGACCGCGTCCGAATAGGCCAGCCCGGCATTGGAAACCTCATCGAGGATCACCGGCATGCCGACGTTGGAGGCGCGCAGCACCGCCTGGCTTTCCGGAATGACGCCGAGCAGCGGGATCGCCAGGATCTCCAGCACGTCGTCGACCTTCAGCATCTCGCCCTTCTCGACCCGCTCCGGGTCGTAGCGGGTCAGCAGAAGCTGCTGGGTCACCGGCTCCAGCCCCTGTTCCGCCCGGCGGGAACGCGAGTTCAGCACGCCCAGGATGCGGTCGCTGTCGCGCACCGACGAGACTTCGGGATTGGTGACGATGATCGCGTGGTCGGCGAAATAGAGCGACATCAGAGCGCCGCGCTCGATGCCGGCCGGGCTGTCGCACAGGATGTAGTCGAATTCCTTCGACAGTTCGTTCAGAACCTTCTCCACCCCCTCGCGGGTCAGCGCGTCCTTGTCGCGCGTCTGCGACGTGGGGAGGATGTAGAGGTTGTCGATCCGCTTGTCCTTGATCAGCGCCTGGTTGAGCTTCGCTTCGCCATTGATGACGTTGATGAAGTCGAAGACCACCCGGCGTTCGCAACCCATCACCAGATCCAGGTTGCGCAGGCCGACGTCGAAGTCGATGACGACCGTCTTGAAACCGCGAAGCGCCAGTCCGGTTGCGAAGGCCGCGGACGAGGTCGTCTTGCCGACACCGCCCTTGCCGGAGGTCATGACGATGATCTTGCTCAACGGAGCCTCTCCCATAATCCCAAAGTTGCCGTCACCGATACCATAGTCGATCCGAAGATATCAGCCTTCGGAACAGACCCTATCCTATCGCGTCTCAGCCCGTCTTCAGAAGGTCCATGCTGAGTACGCCGTCGCGCAGGAAAACCTGCACGGCTTTCTTGTAAAAGTCACTGCCGATGTCTTCGCTGATACGATAATTGCCTGCGACCGAAAGAACCTCCGCCTCCAGGCTGTGGCAGAAGATGCGGGCGTTGGTGTCGCCGGAGAAACCGGCCAGCGCCCGGCCGCGCAGCGCGCCGTAGACATGGATGTTGCCGTCGGCCAGCAACTCCGCCCCCGGAGAAACGGAGCTGGTGACGATCAGGTCGGTCTTCTCGGCATAGACCCGCATGCCGGAGCGCACCGGTTCGGTCACCACCACGGTCGGGCGGTGGACGACCTCGATCAGCACCTGCGGAGCGGCGACCGGCGCCTGCTGATCCGGCTGGCGGGGATCGGGGGCCTTCACCACCTCTTCCAGCTTGGCGGCGCGGCCCGACGGCATCGGCGTCAGGCCGACATTCATCGCCGCCTCGCGCACCGCCTGCGGCCCGCCCTGGAATCCGACCGGCAGCAGGTTCAGCGCCTGCACCTGCGCCACGAAGGCGCCCAGGTCGAAGACGATGGACTCCGGCAGGTCGTCGAAATCCAGCACGACCGGCGCGTTGTGGAAGAAGTTGGGCGCCTGGCGCACCTTGACGTTCAGTTGGGTGAAGAAATTCGGCGATGTCGGAGCAAATACCTTCAGCACCATCATGGTGAAGGAATTGCCTCGCAACTGGAACGGCACATCCCGTTCGGCGACCTGACTGGCGCTGCTCACCGTAGCCTTCCCGTTCGTTCCTGCCGTCCCGTGCCGTGCGTCCGGTCCGCCCTGCGTCTGGTTCCGCCCTGCGTCCGGTCCGGAGCCGACCGCCATCGCGCCCGGCACCGGCATCGAGCCGGCCAATCCGCGCCTTCTAGCCGTCCGCAGCGGTCGGATTCAAGAGTTTCCCCGCCCCCACGAGTGACAATCGAATGCCGCGCCCGAGTGCCGGGCCAGCGCCCGGCGGCGGACAAGCCCAAACACCCCCTGGCCATCGCAGACCGCGGCGACCTGGGCGAGAGCTTGGGCCGTGACCGTCCACCTGAGCGGACAGGCCAGGGTTGCGGCATGTCGTTCGATTTCCCCCGTGGCCGCACAGTGTAATGAAAGCGTCCGGCAGCGGCAAAGCCTTTCGGCCGCATCAGCCGGAAGGCCAAGCGGCGGAGGATACGGCTCGGCAGAAAGGATTACCAACCCTGCCCTGCCCCAGCTTTCCCGCGGCACCCACACCATATCTAGTATGAATATTTCGCGTCGACCGCAATTTCTCCTGACGCCATGCGTTTAGACCGGTACAGTCAGGTTGCGTGGCTTCCAACGACGACGAGGTTCTCTTGCACCTTGTTCCGCTCATAGAGCACCTCCCCCGTCGGCCCGCACCGGCATGTCCGGATCCGGCACGACGCCCGGCCGCAACCCCCGGCGAAGCATTCAACAGCGAGCATCCATGCATCCGGTCGAGCCTCCCCCTGCGGGAGGCTTTTTTGTGCCCGGATGCCGTCATGCCCGGCTCCGGCGCCACCCCCACCTATCGAGGAGATGCGACATGGCCAAGCGTTCCAGCAAAGGCATCGCCGCGGCGGACGATTCCACCGTCCACCCGCTTTTCCCCAGCATGAGCAGCCCCGCCGCCACCGGCTGGGATCCGCTCGGTGGGCGCGACGACCGCCGCGACCAGAGCTATCTCCGCAAGGTCAAGCCGCAGAACCCCAACCAGAAGCTCCTGATGGAGGCGATCAAGACCCATAACCTGGTGGTGGCGCTCGGACCGGCGGGCACCGGCAAGACCTACATCGCCATCTCATCGGCGGTGGAGGCCCTGGAATCGGGAAGCGTCGACCGCATCGTCCTGTCCCGCCCGGCGATCGAGGCCGGCGAGAGCATCGGCTATCTCCCCGGCGACATGCACGAGAAGATGGCCCCCTTCCTGCGCCCGCTCTACGACGCGCTGACCGACCGGCTGGGCTCCAAGCGGCTGCGGATGATGATGGCCGACGGCACAATCGAGATCGCGCCGGTGGGCTTCATGCGGGGCCGCACCCTGAACAACGCCTTCGTGGTGATCGACGAGGCGCAGAACTGCACCTACGCCCAGATCAAGATGCTGCTGACACGGCTGGGCTGGCACTCCACCATGGTGCTGACCGGCGATCCCGACCAGACAGACCTGCTGGACAACCTGTCCGGGCTGGCCGACATCGCCCGCCGGCTGGAAGCGGTGGAGGGCATCGCCGTCGCCCGCCTGACCGAGAAGGACATCGTCCGCCATCCGCTGGTCGCCAGCATGCTGACGGTGCTCTGACCGCGGCCGTTCGCCGCAACGTTGTCCGGGAGGCGTCGATACGGCGCCTCCCGCCCCCCTGGTGCCGGCGCCCTCGCCTCTCACACCCCGCTATGGTTGCGTTTATGACATTCAGCTGACCGAAACGTGGGATATACGAGCAATTAGGCTTGACGGCCGAGCCGGCCCCGGCAAATGTCCCCAAAATTTCACAGGACATCGCCAGGGGGCCGCAGCCATGACCGTTGCCGTGTTCGAACGCATCAGCATCCGTGGCAAGATCGCAGCGATCCTGGCGGCGTCCGGTGTCGGGCTGGTTCTGATCGCCGTGGTCAGCCTCATCGGTCTGCGTGCCGAGATGATGACCGATCGCCGCGACAAGACCCGCAGCGTGGTGGAGATCGCCCACGGCCTGATCGCCCATTTCGAGGCGCGCGAGCGGACCGGCGCCCTCTCCCGCGCCGAGGCGCAGGAAGCGGCCAAGGCCGCGCTGAAGGCGCTGCGCCATGACGGTGACGAGTATTTCTTCGTCACCGACCTCCACCCGCGCATGGTCATGCACCCGATCAGGCCGGAACTCGACGGCACCGACGTGTCGCGCAACGCCGACCCCAACGGCAAGCTGCTGTTCCAGGATTTCGTGCGCGTGGTGAAGGCCGAGGGCGCCGGATTCGTCGATTACCTCTGGCCGCAGCCCGGCTCGGCGGAACCGGTGGCGAAGCTGTCCTACGTCAAGGGATTCGCCCCGTGGGGCTGGCTGGTCGGGTCGGGCATCTACATCGACGACGTCGACGACGCCTTCAGCCGCGCCGCGTGGCGGCTGGCCGGCACCGGGCTGCTGATCGCGCTGACCGCCGGGCTTCTGGCGCTGCTGGTCAGCCGGGCCATCGTCCGGCCGCTCGGCGACCTGGGCAGGGTCATGCAGGAGCTGGCCGGCGGCAACAGCGCGGTCGCCGTACCCGGCCTCGGCCGCGGCGACGAGATCGGCGCCATGGCCCGCACGGTCGAGGTCTTCCGCGTCCAGCAGATCGATCTTGCCGGCCATTGGGAGCGGCAGAAGATCGAGCATCGCGTGGGCGAGCAGCGCGCCCAGGCGCTGAAGCGGCTGACCGACCGCTTCGACGCCACCATCGCGGAAACCATCCGCACCGTCGGCGCCGCCGTCGGCACGCTGGAGACCACCGCCCGCGCCCTGTCCGCCACCGCGGACCGCAACCGGCGCGAGGCGACCTCCGTCGCCGGCGCCTCGCAGCAGGCCTCCTCCAGCGTGCAGACCGTCGCCTCGGCGGCGGAGCAGCTGACCGGCTCCATCGCGGCGATCGGGCATCAGGTGGTGACCTCGTCGGCCATCTCCACCCAGGCGGTGGAGGCCTCGCACAAGGCGGGCGAGCGGATCGACGGGCTGGGCCAGGCCGCCCGGAAGATCGGCGAGGTCGCCGACATGATCGCCGGAATCGCGAGCCAGACCAATCTCCTGGCTCTGAACGCCACCATCGAGGCGGCGCGGGCCGGCGAGATGGGCAAGGGCTTCGCCGTGGTGGCCGGCGAGGTGAAGACCCTGGCCAACCAGACCGCCAATGCCACCGAGGAGATCGCCCGGCACATCGCCGAGGTGCAGGAGGCCACGCGGACCGCCGTCGCCGCCATCCGCGAGATCGGCACCATCGTCGCCCGCAGCGACGAGATCGGCACCTCCATCGCCGCCGCCGTCCAGCAACAGGGTGCGGCGACCGGCGAGATCGCCCGCAGCGCCGGAGAGGCGGCGGAGGGCACCCGGCAGGTCTCCACCAGCGTCGACGCCGTGTCGGACGCGGCGCTGGAGACCGAACGGTCGGCCGGCGCGCTGCTGGACGCCGCCGGCGGGCTGTCGCGGCAGGCGGAGGGGCTGCGCGCGATGGTCGACGCCTTCCTGGTCAATGTCGAGGCGATCAACGCGGCGCCGCTCGCAGCGCTCCACGACACCCCGCCGGCCGGGTCGGAAGCCTTCATGCCCTGGACCGACAGCCTGGCGGTCGGCGAGGAGGAAATCGACACCGACCACATGATCCTGATCGCGCTGATGAACGAGGCGGCCTCCCTCGCGCGCCGGGCGAAGGCCTCCACGGGAGGCGGCGAGCGCCGGGCCCTGGGCGAGGCGATCGGCCGCCTGCTGGCCTACACCGTCCTGCATTTCGAGCAGGAGGAGCGGCTGATGGACCGGTGCGGCTATCCCGACGCCAAGGCCCACAAGGCCCAGCACGAAGCGCTGCTCACCCGGGCCGGCGATCTGCGCCGCCGCCTGAATGCCGGCGACTCCGTGGCCGACGAATTGCTGGCCCTCATCCGCGAATGGCTGTTCGAACACATCCAGCGCGCCGACAAGCGGATCGGCGAGCATCTCGCCGCCGAAACAGCCGCCC
This sequence comes from Azospirillum ramasamyi, assembly GCF_003233655.1. Taxonomy (NCBI): domain Bacteria; kingdom Pseudomonadati; phylum Pseudomonadota; class Alphaproteobacteria; order Rhodospirillales; family Azospirillaceae; genus Azospirillum; species Azospirillum ramasamyi. Next base: position 524,407 of record NZ_CP029829.1, on the reverse strand, counting down.
GATCCGGGGGCAGACGGGCGGCGTAACGGGCATATGGCCGAAGAACCGACACCCCCCGCCTCTTGACCTGGGCGGCAAGCGGCCCCATTCCTGACGTACCATGAAGGCACGATTCATCCGCATAGCCGCCGCATCCGTCCTCGCCATCGCCGTGTCCGCCGGCATCGCGTGGTGGCAGGTGCGCAACGCAGAAACCACCGTGGAAAGCGGGGTGAAGACCGCCGTGCCGATCGGCGGCCCCTTCACGCTGACCGACAACCACGGCCGCACCGTCACCGACGCCGATTTCCGCGGCAAATACATGCTGATTTACTTCGGCTATACTTATTGCCCGGATGTCTGCCCGACCGAGTTGGGGGTGATGACCCAGGTGGTGGACCAGCTGGGTCCGAAGGCGGAACGGATCCAGCCGGTCTTCATCACGGTCGATCCGGACCGCGACACTGTGGCGCACATCAACGATTATGTCGGGCTGTTCCATCCCCGGCTCGTCGGGCTGACCGGCACGGAGGAACAGGTGCGCGAGGCCGCCCGCGCCTACCGCGTCTATTACGCCAAGGCGCCGATGAAGGACGGGAAGCCCGAGGATTACCTGATGGACCATTCGAGCTTCATCTACCTGATGGGGCCGGACGGAAAATTCGTCGGCGTGTATCCCGGCGGCACCGCGGCCGACAAGATCGTGCAGGATCTGTCCGGCCGGATCGACGGCTGATCCGGGCGGCGGGGGTGAAAAGCCCCCGAAACCCCGGAAAGCCGGTCATACCACCGGGTTTTTTCGCATGCTGGAGCGGGACAACGCGCCGCAGCGCGGCAAAATCCGTGATATTTCCTTTCTTTCCCAATCATTTCAAAGACTTAGACCGCAGGTTTTGCGACTTGACAGGGTAGCGCCCCGCCCGTATGGTCTCGCCGCTTTCGCATGGCTGCGAGCCAACGAGTGCCAAGGGTGATTGAGAGGCGGTATGGACAACAAAACGCCCCCCGATCCTTTGGGTGACCTCGAGGCCCGGTTGCGTAAGGCGCGCGAGGGACAACGCGGCTGGTCTGGCGGACCCGGTAGCAAATACCACCGTCCGCCGCAGGGCGCCCTCGCCACCGCCTGGCGTATCGGGACGGAGCTTGTTGCTGCCATGATCGTCGGCGTCGGCGGCGGGCTTCTGCTCGACCGTTGGCTCGGCACCGCGCCCTGGGGACTGATCGTCATGTTCTTCCTGGGGGCCGCGGCGGGAGTCCTGAACGTCTACCGGGCCGTCAACGGCTTAGGCATCGCCGCCGGCTACCGCCGGCCCACTGGGGACGACAACGAGCGCCAAGACGGCGACGCACACTGAGCGAGGACGACCTTGGATCCGCTGCACCAGTTCCAAATCAACCCGTTGTTCCAGATCGTGCTCGGCGGCTACGACGTGTCCTTCACGAACTCGGCCTTCTTCATGGTCGTGGCCGTGGCGGCGATCTACGCCCTGCTGGTCATGGGCATGGCGAACAAGTCGATGGTTCCCGGCCGCCTGCAGGCGCTGGCCGAGATGTTCTACGAGTTCGTCGCGAACCTGGTGCGCGACAACGCCGGCCACGACGCCAAGCCCTATTTCCCGTTCGTGTTCTCGATCTTCATGTTCGTGCTGTTCGGCAACATGCTCGGCATGATCCCCTACACCTTCACCTTCACCAGCCACATCATCGTCACCTTCGCCCTGGCTGCCACGGTGTTCGTGTTCGTGACGCTGCTGGCGCTGATGAAGCACGGCCTGCATTTCTTCACGTTCTTCATGCCGCACGGCGCTCCCAAGGCCCTCGCCCCGATCCTGATCCCGATCGAGGTGATCTCCTTCGTGATGCGCCCCGTCAGCCTCTCGATCCGACTGTTCGCCAACATGATGGCCGGTCACACGATGCTGAAGGTCTTTGCCGGCTTCACGGTCATGATGATCAGCGGCTTCGGCGCGCTGGGCTTCGTCACCGGCCTCGTCCCGCTGGCGATCAACGTCGCGCTGATCGGTTTCGAGTTCCTGGTGGCGTTCCTGCAAGCCTACGTCTTCTCGGTCCTGACCTGCCTCTACATCCGCGACGCGCTGGAACTGCACTAAGCTCCGGCGTCGACACGGAACACAGTTCGTCCTTTTCAACCAGTTCACCCTTACCTAGAGGAATGAGTAACATGGAAGCTGAAGCCGCCAAGTACGTCGGAGCCGGTCTGGCCGTCACATTCGCCCTCGCTGGTGTCGGCCTGGGTATCGGCAACATCTTCTCGACCCTGATCGGCTCGATCGCCCGCAACCCGGCCGTTCAGCCCAAGGTCTTCCCGATCGGCATTCTGGGCTTCGCGCTGACGGAAGCCGTCGCGCTGTTCGCTCTGCTGATCGCCTTCCTGATCCTGTTCGCCTAAGGCCAGAGCGGCTTCTCAGAAAATCAGCTCTGACGCGGCGCCGGGCTTCTTAAGCGAAGTTTCGGCGCCGCTCCTTTGCCTAGGGGGACCGATCATGCCGAACCTGTTGGCCAAAGGCCGGCTGGCCCGCTGGTCGGGAGTGGCGGGCGCCTCGCTCGTCACCCTCACCACGATGGCCAGCACCGTCCTGGCGGCCGCGGCGGAGCACGCTCCGAACGCGGCGCAAGGCGGCGAGCACGCTTCCGGCGGCCTGCCGCAGCTCAATCCCGCCAATTTCCCGACCCAGATCTTCTGGCTGGCTCTGACCTTCGGCGTTCTCTATTACCTCATGTCCAAGAAGGCGCTTCCGCGCGTGGCAGAGGTTATTGAAGCGCGGCAGGAGCGCATCTCGCGCGATCTCGCCAAGGCGGCCCAGTTGAAGGAAGAGGCCGAGGCCATTCTGGCCCAGGTCGAGAAGTCCCTCGCCGGCGCCCGCAGCGAGGCCCAGGGCGTCATCGCCCAGGCCAGCGCCGATATCGAGGCGAACAACCAGGCCCGCCAGGCCCAGCTGACCGCCGACATCGCGGAGCGTCTGCACAGCGCCGAGGCGGCCATCGCCACGGCGAAGGACCAGGCTCTGGCCAACATCCGCGCCGAATCCACCGGGATCGTCCGCGATATCGCCGACCGTCTGGCCGGTGTCGATGTCGATCAGGCCCAGGCGGACGCCGCTGTCGCGGCCGTGCTTGAGGAGCGCCGGGGATGAACACAGCTGAATTTTGGGTCCTGGCTGCCTTCGTCATCTTCGTGGCCCTGGTCTGGAAGAAGGCGTCGGCTGCCATCGGCACCGCTCTCGACGGCCGCGCCGAGCGTGTCCGTGCCGAACTGGACGAAGCCGAGCGTCTGCACAAGGACGCCCAGGCTCTGCTGAACGGCTACCAGCGCCGTCTGGCCGACGCCCAGAAGGAAGCGGAGGCCGTTCTGGCCTACGCCCGCGAGGAGGCCGCCCGCCTGCGGGCCCAGGCCGGCACCGAGCTGGAAGCGTCGCTGAAGCGTCGCGAGGCCCAGGCCATGGACCGCATCGCCCAGGCGGAAGCCTCGGCGCTGGCCGAGGTCCGCAACCTGACGGTCGACATCGCCATCGGCGCCAGCAAGCGCGTCCTGTCCGGCGGCCTGCCGCCGATGCAGGCCGACAAGCTGATCGAGCAGTCGATCAGCGAGTTGCCGAAGCACCTGCACTGATCGGTCCCCACCGATTGGAGTAACCGGGTTCCGCAGCGGCAAGGGTTTTCCTGACCATTGTTGCGGTGTGAACAACGGAGTTTCGAAAAACCCCGGCCTAGGCGCCGGGGTTTTTCTTTGCTGGAATGGGACCGTCGCCGCCCTCCCCCATTGCCCGGCCGGAGTTCCGTTCGTCCATGCCCTCTCTCGCCCAGTCCTCCCTTGCCCAGTCCTCCTTTGCCCAACCCTCCGCCGCCCTGTTCCCGTCGGTCTTCGTCTCCCACGGCGCCCCCACGCTGATCCTGGAGACCAGCGCCGGCCGCGACTTCCTGGCCGGGCTCGGTCGCAGGCTCGGCCGGCCGAGCGCCATCCTCGCGGTTTCCGCCCACTGGACGACCCGCGACGCCGCGGTCAGCGGCGCCGAGGCGCCGGAAACCATCCACGACTTCCAAGGCTTTCCCGACGCGCTTTACCGCATGCGCTATCCCGCCCCCGGCGCTCCGGCGCTGGCGGAGCGGGTCGCCGAATTGACCGGCGCGGCCATCGACCCGGCGCAAGGCCTGGACCATGGCGCCTGGGTGCCGCTGATGCTGATGTATCCGAAGGCCGATATCCCGGTGGCCCAGCTGTCGGTGATGCCCCGCCGCAGCGCCGCCGACCACATCGCGCTGGGGCGGCGGCTGGAATCGCTGCGGCGGGACGGGGTGCTGATCCTGGCCAGCGGCGGCGCGGTCCACAATCTGCGGGAATTCCGTTTCGGCGGGACCAGCACCGCGGCCTGGGCGACCGGCTTCGCCGGCTGGTTGGACCGGACGCTGGAGGCCGGGGACAGCCAGGCCCTCGGCGATTGGTTGACCGCAAGCCCGGATTCCCGCCACGCCCATCCCAGCGACGAGCATTTCCTGCCGCTGCCGGTGGCGTTCGGCGCCGCCGGCCCAAAGCCGCGGACCGAGCGGCTGCATGCCGGATTCGAGCATGGCAGCCTGGGCATGCACGCCTATGCCTTCACCTCCGGAGATATTTCCTGATCATTGGCGGTACTCCGTCGCGCACTTGTCTGTTTGCCTGCGGGGATCACCAAGCTACAATCCGCGCCGCGCGGGAGCCGGCCGACAGGGTGTGGCCGCCCCTGCGAATCGTCAGGCACAGCGCAAGCGGGAGTCGGTGTGAAGCGGAACGGCATTCTGTCCCGGAGCGGCCGCCGGACCCGATTCCGCGACATGACCGTGTCGGCCCGGGTCAGCACGGGCTTCGGTATCGCGCTCGGGCTCGTGGTCCTGCTGGCGCTGGTCGGCTTCGGCTGGTTTTATGCGGCCCAGCGCGACATCGGCGCCTTCTCCGGCCGCGCCGACCTGTCTCAGGCGGCGGCGGACGCCGATGTCAGCCTGCGCGACCTTGAGGTCGCCGTGCGCGACCATCTGACCTACGGCGACGACCAGAGCCTGCTCGACGCCTCCTGGCGGCACGATACGCTGCGCGAGCGGCTCGACACCTTGTCCAAGGGTGCGGTGGAGATCGCGGACCGGCAGGGCGTCGACAAGGCCAAGTCGGCGTTCGACGATTATTGGGCCGCAGTGCAGACGGTGATCGCCCTGCGCGGCGAGCGCAGCGACCAGATCGCCGGCGTGCTTGAACCGATGGTCGCCCAGACCCGCCGGAAGCTGGACCAGCTCAAGGGTGCGGGCGGCGTCGATTCGACCGCTTTGGCCAGCGACGCCGCCATCGCCGTGCTGCTGATGCAGGACCACCTGACCCGCTACATCGACCGCCGCGATCCGCAGGATGCGGAGGCGATGCGCGCCCAACTCGCCGTCGCCCGCGACCGGCTGGCCGAGATGAACCGCTACCTGTGGGTTCCCGGCACCAAGCAGGCGATCGACGAGGTTACGGCGTTGCTGTCCAAGGCCGGCGGCGTGCTGACCGCGATCGAAACGGCCGTCGCCGAAGAGGACACCCTGCGCGCCGAGGCGATGGCCGCCAACGCCGCCGGCATCGCCGCCAATCTGGGCGAGATCCGCCGCCGGGCGGAGGCGCGGACCCAGGCCCTGCGCGGCACGCTGGCCGACGGGCTGTCGGGCTACACCACAGTCGCGCTGTGGATCGGCGGTGCGATCCTGCTGGCCGGGCTGCTGGCGCTCTGGCTGGTCCAGCGCAGCGTGGCCGCGCCGATGAAGACCATGGCGACGGCGGTAACGGCGCTGGCCGCCGGCCGCACCGACGTGACGCTGCCGGCGCTGTCCGGTCAGGACGAGATCGCTGCCATGGCCCGCGCGGTCGAAACGCTGCGCGCCACCGCCGAGGAAACCGAACGCGAACGCCGGGAGGCGGAGGTGGAGCACACCCGCCTTCAGCGCGAGAAGGCGATGGCCGAGGCCGCAAGCCAGGCCAAGAGCGATTTCCTGGTCAATATGGGACAGGAACTGCATGGACCGCTGACCGAGATCGTCAACGCCAGCCAGTCGCTGATGACCGACCTGCACCGGCTGGGCGTCGACGAACTGGCGACCGACGTCGAGCATATCCAATGGACCGGGGAACAGCTGACCACCCTGGTCGATGCGCTGCTGGACTACGCGAAGATCGAAGCCGGGGCGATGGACGTCTGCCTGCAGGACTTCGACATCAACCGGCTGCTGACCGAAGCGCGCGAGCGGTCGATGCCCGCCGCCGACCTCTACGGCAACGCGCTGGAACTGTCCGCCCCCGCCGGGCTCGGGCAGATGCATTCCGACTTCACCAAGGTGCGGCAGACCCTGCTGAACCTGCTCGACAACGCGTGCAAGTTCACGCAGGAGGGCACCGTCACCCTGTCGGCGGAGAAGGTGGAGCGCAACGGCGCCAGCTGGTATCGCTTCATCGTGGCGGATACCGGCCGCGGATTTCCCAGCGCGCAGACCGGCCGGCTGTTCCAGCCCTTCGTCCAGGCGACCGGCACCGGCGCGGTGGCCACCCGTGGGCAGGGCAAGCCGCGCGGCGCCGGGCTCGGCCTGACCCTGGTCGGCCATTACACCGCGATGCTGGGCGGGGACATCGAAGTGGCGAGCGAGCCCGGCCAGGGAACCCGCATCACCATCGCCCTCCCCGCCGTCTATGAGGCTCCGGCCGAAGAACGTGCGCTGCAGGTCGAGGCGGTCGGAAACGCCAAGCCCCTGCTGCGGGTCGCGTCGCTGAAGCCGGCGGGACATCTCGCCGGCACCTCCCTGATGACCCAGATCGGGCCGTAACCCGACGCCCGACCGTCAGCGGCGCGGGCGCGCGGTATCCTCCGGTGCATCGTTGTCGTCGACCGGTTGGCCGTACTTCATCCGCCGCATCTTCTCCGCCACCCGCGCGATCTCGTCGGGCGGCAGGATCCTGGGCTCGCCCAGTTGCTGGGCATAGAGATACTGCCGGGCCAGAGTCTCGATCTCCACGCCCAGGGACAGGGCGGCCTGAACGCTCGCCCCCAGCACGATCATGCCGTGGTTGGCGAGAAGACAGGCGAGCCGTCCCTCCAGCGCCGTCAGCGCGTGGTCCGACAACTCCTGTGTGCCGAAGGTGGCGTAAGGGGCGCAGCGGACCGAATCGCCGCCGGCCAGCGCCACCATGTAATGGAAGGACGGGATGCCGCGGCCATGCACCGCCAGCGCGGTGGCGAAGGTCGGATGGGCATGCAGCACGACCATCACGTCCGGCCGCGCCCGCAGGATGTCGCGATGGATCCGCCATTCCGACGATGGGCGGCGATTGCCCAGATAGGTGCCGTCGAAGCCCATCTCGACGATGTCGTCCGGGGTCATGGCGTCGTAGGCCATGCTGGTCGGCGTGACCAGGAATCCGCCTTCGACCCGATGCGACAGGTTGCCCGACATCCCCTGGTTGATGCCCAGCCGGTTCATGGCGAGGCAGCCGTCGATCACGGACCGGCGTTCGGGGAGATGGGAAATCATGGCGGGCGCGTCCGAGATTGGGGAGCGCCAAAGGGGCCATGGAGTCCGGTGGAGGTCAAGGGGGTTGACCTTGCAACGCATTGCCCCCGCCCCAACCCTCCCCCGCAAAGCGGGAGAGGATCAAGGCGGGGGCATTCGTTGTCGCCTAAACCTTACTCAGCCGGCCTGCCGTGGTGGTGACCGTGGTGCACCTTCTCGCCGGTCACTTCCTCGACCCACAGCGAATGGTGCTCGCGCGCCCATTGCAGTTCGACTTGACCGTCGCCCATGGCGTCGAAGGCGCCTTCCATGCCGACGGAGCCGATGTAGATGTGCGCCAGGATGATGGCGATCATGATGATCGCGATGGCGGCGTGGAGCAGCTGATAGAGCTGCAGTTCCTCGAGCGTTGCGAAGCTGAAGGGGAAGATCAGCTGCACGCCGGTGAAGCCCAGCGCCGCACCGCCGACCACGGTGGACCAGAAGATGATCTTCTGACCGCCGTTGAACTTGTGCGCCGGCGGGTGGACGCCCTTGGAGAACAGGCCGCCCGCCTTCAGGAACCAGGTCAGGTCATGACGGGACGGGATGTTGTGCCGGGCCCACATGACAAGGATCAGCGCCACGCCCAGGATGAAGGCGAAGCCCAGGAAATTGTGCGCCAGCTTGCCGTAATGGGTGATGGCGGCGAAAGGCTCCGGCCCGATCAGCGGCAGCAGCGTGTAGCGGCCGTACAGCACGTTCAGGCCGGAAATGGCGAGCACGACGAAGCTGCTGGCGGTCAGCCAGTGGACGCCGCGCTCGAAGGCATTGAAGCGCTCGATGGTGCGGCCGGTCTTCTCACCGTCGATGCGGATGCGCCCGCGGACCAGGAAGAACAGAACCAGCAGGGCGACGATGCCGGCGAGCACCCAGGTGCCGTACTCGGTAAGCGGTCCGTTGCGCACCGCGCGCCAGGCCTCGCCTTCCGACTGGATCAGAACGCCGGCCTGCTTGTTGGGGATCGAGACGGTGCCCTGCTCGCCCAGGCGGATGCCGTGCCAGGTTTCCGCTATGCTCTTCCCCGGAACCTGGGACGGCACCGGCGGCGCATCGCGGTCGATCTGCTGGCTGTTGACCGGCTGATCGACCGGACCGCCGACACGGACGCTGGACTGCGCCGCGACGGGCGATGCCGCGCCGCAGGCAAGGCCGAACCCGAGCAGCAGAGCGGCGGCAGCCGCCTTCATGCGATGACCTTCCATCGGACGCTCCCTATCGCACACCCTGATATGCGGCGCGCTCTTGCAGCGCCCGCACCTCGTCCGCGGTGCGCGGCGTGTCGGCCGTGCCCCGGTAGACACCCTTGTCCAGATGGATCGGACGCGGTGCCGCGTCCTCCTGGCACCCGGCCAGAAGGAGCGCGGCGCCGAACGCCAACAGGACGGTGCGCGTCCCCACCATCGTCACTGTCACAGCCCCTGCTTCTGCACAGGAGTCCCGCCGGCCGCACCGCCGGTGCCCTGGAACAGCGAGCCGCCGGGCTGGCCGCGCTCCTGACCGGACTTGGTCTCGTAGGCGGTGCCCCAGCCCCAGGCGCCGGAACCGAAGCCGCGGGCGGTGACGCGCTCGCGGTAGATGTCCGACACCTTGTCGGCGTCACCGGCCAGCAGCGCCTTGGTCGAGCACATCTCGGCACAGAGCGGCAGCTTGCCTTCGGCCAGACGGTTGCGGCCGTACTTCTTGTACTCCGCCTCCGAATTGTCGGCCTCGGGACCACCCGAGCAGAAGGTGCACTTGTCCATCTTGCCGCGGGTGCCGAAGTTGCCGGCCTGCGGGTACTGCGGCGCACCGAACGGGCAGGCGTAGAAGCAGTAGCCGCAGCCGATGCACAGATCCTTGTTGTGCAGGACCACGCCTTCGGCGGTCTGGTAGAAGCAGTCGACCGGGCAGACCGCCATGCAGGGCGCGTCGGAGCAATGCATGCAGGCGACCGAGATCGTCCGCTCCCCCGGCTTGCCGTCGTTGATGGTGACGACACGGCGGCGGTTGATGCCCCAAGGCACCTCATGCTCGTTCTTGCAGGCGGTGACGCAGGCGTTGCACTCGATGCAGCGCTCGGCGTCGCACAGGAATTTCATCCGGGCCATGGTTCAAACTCCCGCGCGTCAGGCCGCCTGGATGCGGCAAAGGGTGGTCTTGGTTTCCTGCATCTGGGTCACCGAATCGTAGCCGTAGGTGGTCGCCGTGTTGGCGGCCTCGCCCAGCACGATCGGGTCGGCCCCGGCCGGGTACTTGGAGCGCAGATCCTGCCCCTGGAACACGCCGCCGAAATGGAAAGGCATGAAGGCGACGCCGCGGCCGACACGCTCGGTGATCATGGCCTTGACCTTCACCTTGCCCTTTTCCGGGCCTTCCACCCAGACCAGCTGGCCGTTCTTGATGCCGGCGTTGTTGGCGTCGAACGGGTTGATCTCGACGAACATGTCCTGCTGCAGCTCGGCCAGCCAGGGGTTGGAACGGGTCTCGTCGCCGCCGCCCTCATACTCGACCAGACGGCCAGAGGTGAGGATGATCGGGTATTCCTTCGAGACGTCGCGGTCCTGGATGGACTTGTACAGGGTCGGCACGCGCCAGGACTTGGTGTCCGCGTAGGTCGGATAGCTGGCGACCAGATCACGGCGCGGCGTGTAGAGCGGCTCGCGGTGGATCGGAACCGGGTCCGGGAAGTTCCAGGCGATGCAGCGCGCCTTGGCGTTGCCCGGCGGATTCAGGCCGTGCTTGATCGCCACGCGCTGGATGCCGCCCGACAGGTCGGTGGTCCAGGACACGGCGCCGATCTTGTCTCCGCCGATCTTCTGGATGACCGCCAGTTCCTCCGGCGTCAGATCCTTGTCGAAGCCCAGCTTCTGGAGCATCGCCATGGTGACTTCCGGATAGCCGTCCTTGATCTCCGACCCTACCGGATAGGAGCCCTCGGCCAGCAGCGTCACGCCGTTGCGCTCCACGCCGAAGCGGGCGCGGAAGGCGCCGCCGCCCTCGGCCACCGGCAGCGAGGTGTCGTACAGGTTGGCCGTGCCCGGATGCTTCATCTCCGGCGTGCCCCAGCAGGGCCACGGCAGGCCGAAGTAATCGCCGTCGCACGGGCCGCCGACGGCGCGCAGCGTCGTCTTGTCGAAGGTGTGCTGATTTTCCATGTGCAGCTTCAGCCGCTCCGGCGACTGACCGGTGTAGCCGACCGACCACATGCCGCGGTTCCATTCCCGGGTGATGTCCTCGATCACCGGGATGGTGCCCTCGACCTTGATGTTCTTGAACAGCGGCTCGGCGAAACCGAACTTCTTCGCGAACAGGTACATGATCTCATGGTCCACCTTCGATTCGAAGAGCGGCTCCATGATCTTGTCGGACCACTGGACGGAACGGTTGGACGCGGTGCGCGACCCGACGGTCTCGAACTGGGTGGCGGCCGGCAGCAGGTAGAAGTTGTCCTTGCGGTCGGGCAGAACGGCGGTCATCGTCGGGAACGGATCGACGACGACCAGCAGTTCCAGCTTCTCCATCGCCTTCTTCATGTCGGGCAGACGGACCTGGCTGTTCGGCGCGTGGCCCCAGAAGACCATGCCCTTGACCGGGTTCGGCTGGTCCAGGTTCTCCTTGGCTTCCAGGACGCCGTCGAACCAACGGGACACCGGGATGCCGGTGGCCTCCATCAGCTTCTTGTCCTTGAAGCGGGCCAGCACGTCGTCGTACGGCACGTCCCAGACGCGCGCCCAGTGGCGCCACGCGCCCTCGGCCAAGCCGTAGTAGCCGGGCAGGCTGTCGGAGGTCACGCCGAAATCGGTCGCGCCCTGCACGTTGTCGTGGCCGCGGAAGATGTTGGTGCCGCCGCCGGCCACGCCGACATTGCCCAGCGCCAGCTGCAGCACGCAATAGGCGCGGGTGTTGTTGTTGCCGATGTGGTGCTGGGTGCCGCCCATGCACCAGACCAGGGTGCCCGGACGGTTGAAGGCCAGCGTGCGGGCCACGCGCTGAAGCTGCGAACCCGGAACGCCGGCGACGCGCTCGACCTCTTCCGGCGTCCACTTGGCGACTTCGGCGCGGATGTCGTCGAAGCCGTAGACGCGCTTGGCGATGTAGTCCTTGTCCTCCCAGCCGTTCTGCAGAATGTGCCAGAGGATGCCCCAGACCAGCGCCACGTCGGTGCCCGGACGGAAGCGGATATACTCGTCGGCCTTGGCGGCGGTACGGGTGAAGCGCGGATCGGCGACGATCAGCGGCGCGTTGTTCTGCTCCTTCGCCTTCAGCACATGCAGCATGGAGACGGGGTGCGCCTCGGCGGCGTTGGAGCCGATGAAGAACAGCGCGCGCGACTTCTGGATGTCGTTGTAGCTGTTCGTCATGGCGCCGTAGCCCCAGACGTTCGCCACGCCGGCGACGGTGGTGGAGTGGCAGATGCGCGCCTGGTGGTCGACGTTGTTGGTGCCCCAGAACGCCGCGAACTTGCGGAACAGATAGGCCTGCTCGTTGCTGTGCTTGGCGGAACCGAGCCAGAACACCGAATCCGGGCCGGACTGCTCGCGGATCGACAGCAGCTTGGAGCCGACCTCCTCGATCGCCTGGTCCCAGCTGATCCGGGTCCACTTGCCGTCGACCAACTTCATCGGATAGCGCAGGCGGCGGTCGCCGTGGGCGTGCTCGCGCACGGACGCGCCCTTGGCGCAGTGCGCGCCGAGATTGATCGGGCTGTCGAAGCCGGGCTCCTGCCCGATCCAGACGCCGTTCTGCACTTCGGCCACCACGGTGCAGCCGACCGAGCAGTGGGTGCAGACCGACTTGACCTGCTTGACGGGCGCGCCGGCGACGGCCGCCGCAGTGGCGGCGTCGGCCTTCTTCACCATGCCGAACGGCATCGTGGAGGCGAGCGCGGCGCCGCCGGCGGCGATGCCGGAGGTGCGCAGGAAGGCGCGGCGGTCGACGGTGACGCCGGTGGCGGACGCCAGCGTCTGGGTCAGCGTGCGGGCAAGGTGACGGCCGCCCGAGGTGGCCGAGCTTTTCTTGATGAGCATCGGGGCGTTCCTCTTAGAAGCGGCTCAGTTCGTAGACCCGCCGGACATGGTCGGTCTCACGGTAGCCGGTGGAGACGGTTTCCGCCGGGGCGGCTTCCGCGGTCCCGCTGGTCGCGGTCACCCCGGCGGCGACGGCGCCCAGCGCACCGACACCCAGGCCGGCGACGCGGAACAGGTCGCGACGGGCCAGCGTCTTGTCCGTGTTCTGCATGTTCCTGTTCTGCTTTGCAGCTTCTTCTTTGGCTTTGACCGCTTCCCGCGTCATGGCTTCGCTCCTCACCTTTACGCCGCAAGGTCGAAGGCACGCGCCTCGACCGCCAGAAAACCACGTCCGACCGCACCGACCGCCCGGTAGAAACGGGCCGACGGCGAGGTCTCCAAATCCGCGAAGAACCGCCCGGCCCAGGAGCCGACATGGCGGTCGAAGAATGCCCGCTGCGCTTCGAGATCGACCGTGCCGCCGTCCTCCGGCGCGAATTCGCCGCCGATCAGGCCGGCCATCATCTCGCACAGCGCTGCGATGTGATCCTCGGGTTCCGTCACGCCGTCCGCGCGGGCGATGCCCAGCCGCGCCATGTCGACGCGCAGCTCCGCCAGCGGCTTCTCGTTCAGGAATCCGGTCAGGTAGTAGGAGCCATAGGGAGTGCGCTCGCTGCCGCCGACGCCGATGAAGAGGGTCGTGAACTCCTCCTCGACCGCCGCGGGATCGCTGTCGCGCGCCGCTTCGGCCAACTGGTTCAGCGCCGCGCCGAATTCGCCGCCCTCCCCCGCCACGCCGGACAGCGCGCTCAGGAAGTCCGCGTCGGGTGCGCGCGACAGCAGGCGCGCCAGCAGGGTGTAGACCTGCGCGCGCAGCAGCTCCTCCTCCGCGACCGCGGGGGGAACGGTATGATCGACGGCCCTGGACACGTGCCGCAAACTCCTCCCGGACACACAGACGGGGGTGCCGGCGTCCGCGGCCGTGCCGCGCGCCGTTCGATGACCCCGTCACCAACCTCTTTTGATGCACTTGCGAAAAGCCGTTGCCTTACAACGGCTTAGCATTGCGCAGCCAGATAATAGAAGGACTGAACCTATCCATTTGTCAACCAAGGACGCGCCCGGAAGAGGGGACAAATGAATCTTTGTCGCGGCGCTATGCCCACACGAGCAGAGCGCCCCGCGGTTTTGAAGGGGTCCAATCTGGTGCGTCAATCGGTCGCAATTCGGGAAGGAAATTGCGAGGGAGGCGCGCAGTGTGTGGAGGAGACATTCTGGGTAGCGCGCGGGGTGATGAAGGTCCGCCGCGCGCTCCCTCCCCTACCCCTCTCCCCGCTGCCGGGGGACCGAAGCTTTGTCTGCCGCGTCGGTGCAAACCTCGTTTGCGTGTGGACCGGGCGGCGAGGGGATCGCAGGTTGAGAGGTGGGAGTGTCGTCCCCGGCAACGGCCTCGGCATCCGCCGACGGCAAGGCGTCGGGACCGCCCTCCGCCTTCTCGTCCAGCATGTTCAGGAACCCTTCACCGACGCGGTAGAGGGTCTTCACCGGGACATTGCCGGTGAACAGGCTGGCATAATCGTCGGCATAGTCCTTCAATCCGTCGTCATTGGCGTAGATCGGATCGGAGGTCCACAGCTTACGCAATGCCTGACGGTGCACATCCTCCGGCACCTCGGCGCGCAGGAAGGGGGTGTAGTCGGACTCGCCGGTCAACTCCTCGACCGGCGGCAGATCCTTCAGCGGGTCGTCGGTTTCGCCATCCGCGTCCTCCGTGGCGCTGGTCAAAGCGTCCGGCAGGGCGGAATCGGCCGGCACTTCCTCGGCGACCGCGACCGGATGCGGCACCGCCTCGACGGGCGGCGCAACGTCGACGGCCTCCGGTTCCGGCTTGACGGCGGTGCGTTTCAGGCGCGACCAGCGCGACAGGAAGGCTTCATCGCTCATCGCCGCCGCTCCTCCTTCTCGAAGTGGCGCTTGCGTTCGCGCTTGTGGAAGGGGACGTCGACATGGTGCTGCTCGACGAAATCGCGGACCAGCGCGATCACTTCCGCCGGCATCGGCACGGTTTCCACCACGTCGCTGCCGACCTGATAGCCCTCCCCTTCATGGGCCGACGCGGTGACGATGAAGGGCACCAGCTCCTCGCCATCCGCACCGGGGCGCATCACCACCCACAGGCGCGGCGGGTCCTGCGACAGGTTCAGGCGGTAGCCCTCGGTGTCGGTGCGGAACAGCTCCAGCGTCAGGGTGACGGCATGGCTTTGGCTCCAGCCCTCGCCCTCCATCAGGAGGCGGCCGGGCGGATCGACCGGGCCGGCGCCGGGGATGACCGACACCGGGCGCCAGCTCCAGTCGGCCCAGGCGGTGACGCCGCGGCGGCGCTCCACCACGATGCCCAGCGGCATGGTCTCGATGCGCTCAAGCGATTGGGGAGCAAGCTGTTCAGTCATCACACATGTCCCGACGCCAGCAGGCGTTCCGCCTCGGCCAGATCCTCCGGCCGGTTGGTGTTGAAGAAGGGATCGACCGGCCCGACGTCGAAGTCGGCGACGGCCAGCCGGTAGCGGGCGGTCCAGGCATCGACCTTGCGGATGCCCTCATCCACCATCGCCCGGCGCAGATCGCCGGCCAGGCGGATCGGCCACAGACCGAAGACGGGATGCTCCTGACCGGCGGACCGGGCGCAGGCGAGATCGGCGCCCTCGCGCTCCAGCGCCGCCGCCATGCGGGAAACGAGGTCGCGCGGGATGAAGGGCGCGTCGGTGGCGAAGCTGGCGACCCAGGCGACGCCGGGGGCGGTGCCGCGCATCCACTCCATGCCGGTCAGCACGCCGGCGAGCGGGCCGGCATAGCCCTCCACCACATCCGCCGCGACCGGCAGATGGAGATGGGCGAAGCGGGCCGGGTCGCCGTTGGCGTTCAGCACCAGCGGGCCGACCTGCGGCCGGACGGTGGCGACGATCCGCTCCAGGATGGTCCGGCCGCCCAGTGGACGCAGGCACTTGTCGCCGCCGCCCATCCGGCGCGACAGGCCCCCGGCCAGCAGGACGCCGCCAATATCCCGGTGTGCTGTCTCAGTCATCATCGCGGCTTCCCTTGCGTGCATGCCGGCGGTCCTCGTCGGCTGCACCGGAGGCATCGGCCAGGGCTCCATCGGTGTCGAAGACCAGCCGGTCGGTGCCGGCCAGCGCGATGAAGCGCTTGCCCTTGGCCCGGCCGACCAGCGTCAGGTTGGCCTGCCGCGCCAGCTGCACGCCCCAGGCGGTGAAGCCGGAGCGCGAGATCAGGATCGGAATGCCCATCTGCACCGTCTTGATGACCATCTCAGAGGTCAGGCGCCCGGTGGTGTAGAAAATCTTGTCCCCGGCCGGAATGCCGTTCAGATGCATGTAGCCGGCGACCTTGTCCACCGCATTGTGGCGGCCGACGTCCTCCATGTAGACCAGCGGCCGGTCCTCCTGACACAGCACGCAACCATGGATGGCGCCAGCCTCCAGATACAGGCTGGGCTGCAGGTTGATCTGCCTGGACAGCGCGTAGATCCACGAGGTGCGGAGCCGCACGTCGGCGGGCAGGCTGACGGACTCGAAGGTTTCCATCACGTCGCCGAAGGCGGTGCCCTGGGCGCAGCCGGAGGTCAGCGTCTTCTTCTTCAGCTTGGCTTCATAGTCGGTCGCGCGCTCGGTGCGGACGACGACGGTGTCGGTTTCCTCGTCCACGTCAATGCCGGTGATGCGGTCGTCGCGCCGCAGCATGTTCTGGTTCAGCAGATAGCCGACGGCCAGACAATCGGGATAGTCGCCGATCGTCATCATCGTGACGATTTCCTGCCCGTTCAGGTACAGGGTCAGCGGCCTTTCCACCGTGACGGCGGTTTCGATCTCGCGGCCGTCCTGATCCAGACCGCGCACGCGCTCCGTCAACTTGGGGTCCGCCGGGTCCGGCGCTATGGTGAAGGTCTTAAGACTCATGATAGGGCTCATGCGCACGAGTGTGGGCGAGGGCCGGTCTTGGGACAAGCCCCCGGCCCATGCAATTCCATTTTTTGATCTGGACACCATGCAAGATTTTTCCCAGGCCATGACGTTGGCCATATCCATGATCACAACGCTGGACGAGGCGCTGCTGCAGATCGTCGGACTGTCGTTGCGGGTCAGCCTGACCGCCGTCGCCGCCGCCACGCTGATCGGGCTGCCGCTCGGCGCCGCGGTCGCCGCGCTGAAATTTCCCGGGCGGCGCGCCGTCGCCGTCGTGCTGAACACGATGATGGGGCTGCCGCCGGTGGTGGTCGGGCTGCTGGTCTACCTGCTGCTGTCGCGCTCCGGCCCGTTCGGCGTGCTGGGGCTGCTGTTCACGCCCACGGCCATGATCGTCGCCCAGACGGTGATGATCGTGCCGATCATCGCCTCCCTCTCCCGCCAGACGGTGGAGGATCTGCTGTTCGAGTATGACGACGTTCTGCGCGTGACCGGCGCCGGGCCGTTCCGGCGGATGGCGACCCTGCTGGCGGAGGCGCGCTGGAGCCTCGTCACCACCGTGCTCGCCGGGTTCGGCCGCGCGTCGGCGGAGGTCGGGGCGGTGATGATCGTCGGCGGCAACATCGAGCATGTCACCCGCGTCATGACCACGGCCATCGCGCTGGAAACCAGCAAGGGCGACCTGCCGATGGCGCTGGCGCTCGGCCTCGTCCTGATGACCCTGTCGCTGGCCGTCAACCTCACCGCGTCCATGCTGAAGGAAACGGGAGCGCGGGTCTGATCCGGGCCGGTTATTCCGGCAGGCGGTAAAAATGACGGAAGCTTGGCAAGCCTTTGCATCGGCGGCCGGTCTGCGCTATGCCTTCCCGGCAACAACGCCAGTCGGAGGAGTTAAGTGATGCTGCGCCGTTCGTTCGTGCTGGGAGCCGCCGCCGCCGCGGCCATGACCGGCCTGATCCAGGCTGCCGCCCCGTCGGCCGCGTCGGCCGCGTCGGCCGCCGACCGTTTCATCACGGTGGCCTCCACCACCTCGACCGAGGATTCCGGCCTGTTCGGCTCCATCCTGCCGAAATTCACCGCCAAGACGGGCATCGAGGTGCGGGTCGTCGCCAAGGGCACCGGCCAGGCCATCGACCTCGCCAAGCGCGGCGATGCCGACGTGCTGTTCGTCCACCACAAGCCGTCGGAAGAGAAGTTCGTCGCCGAAGGCTTCTCCACCGAGCGCAAGCCGGTGATGTACAACGACTTCGTCATCGTCGGCCCGGCCGCCGACCCGGCCGGCATCAAGGGCGGCAAGGACGTCTCCGCCGCCCTGGCGAAGATCGCCGCCGCCAAGGCCCCCTTCGTGTCGCGCGGCGACGACAGCGGCACGCACAAGGCCGAACTCGCGCTGTGGAAGACCGCCAACCTCGACCCGGCCAAGGCGGAGCCCAAGGAGAGCTGGTACCGCTCCATCGGCCAGGGCATGGGTCCGACGCTGAACACCGCCGCCGCGATGAACGGCTATGCCCTGGCCGACCGCGGCACCTGGCTGAACTTCAAGAACCGCGGCCCGCTGACGGTGCTGGTGGAGGGCGACAAGCGCCTGTTCAACCAGTATGGCGCGATGGTGGTCAACCCGGCCAAGTTCGCCCACGTCAAGGCGGCCGACGGGCAGGCCTTCGTCGACTGGCTGGTCTCGCCCGAGGGCCAGAAGGCCATCGCCGAATACGCCATCAACGGCGAACAGCTGTTCTTCCCCAACGCCAACGAGCCGGGGGCGTAAGGAAGACGGGTTTCCTGCGGCCCTGCCGATCCGGGAGGGCCGCAGGAACGCGCCGGTCAACGCGCCGGTCAACGCGCCAGTCAGTGTTCATCCGGATCGATCACGATAAGATTCCCGTTCCCATCGCGAGGCATTCCCCCATATGAGTGTCGGAAGGCCAGGGGCGTCAGCCCCAAGCGACAGGAGTTTTTGGGACGATGAAGATCGGCGATCGGACGGTGCTCGTCTGCGACTGCGCGCACAGCATCGCGCTGGACGGGACGGCTCTGGGCAAGGCATGCGGCGACGGCAGCGCCGTCACCGTGCATACCCAGCTGTGCCGGGCGCAGCTCGACCGCTTCGAGAAGGCGGTTGCCAACGGCCAGCCGCTGCTGGTCGCCTGCACGCAGGAAGCACCGCTTTTCAGTGAAATCGCGGAGGAAGTGGCGCCGGACACGTCGGTGACCTTCACCAACATCCGCGAGCGCGCCGGCTGGTCGGACGAGGGCGCCCAGGCGCTGCCGAAGATCGCGGCGCTGCTGGCCGAGGCCGCCCTGCCGATCCCGCCCACCGGCGCCCTGACCCTGACCTCCCAGGGCACCTGCCTGGTCTACGGCGCCGACGAGCGCGCCATCGAGGCCGGGCGCCAGCTGGCGAAGCATCTGGACGTCACCGTCCTGCTGACCAACCCCAAGGACATCGCGCCGCCGCAGGTGATGGACGTCGCGATCTTCCGCGGGCGCATCCGCAGCGGACGCGGCTGGGTCGGCGCCTTCGAGATCGTGGTGGACGACTATGCCCCGGCATTGCCCTCCTCGCGCGGGACGCTGGGGTTCGAGCCGGTGCGGCAAGGGGCGTCGGCCCGCTGCGACCTGATCCTCGACCTGACCGGCGGCACGCCGCTGTTCCCCGACCACAAGCGCCGCGACGGCTACCTCCGCCCCGACCCCGACAGCCCGGTCGAGGTGGCGAAGGCCCTGATGGAGATGGCCGATCTGGTCGGCGAGTTCGAGAAGCCGCGCTTCGTCGACTTCAAGGCCGATCTCTGCGCCCATTCCCGCAGCCGCAAGACCGGCTGCACCCGCTGCCTCGACGTCTGCCCGACCGGCGCGGTCACGCCCAACGGCGACCATGTGGCCATCGACCCGCATGTCTGCGCCGGCTGCGGATCCTGCGCCGCGGTCTGCCCGACCGGCGCCGCCACCTATGCCCTGCCGCCCGCCGCCACGGTGTATGAGCGGCTGCGCACGCTGCTGACCACCTACCGCAAGGCCGGCGGCGCCGCCCCCGCCCTGCTGATCCACGATCCGCGCCACGGCGACGAACTGGTCGGCATGATGTCCCGGCACGGCCGCGGCCTGCCGGCCCGCGTGCTGCCCTTCGCCCTGCACGAGGTGACGCAGGTCGGCTTCGACCTGTTCGCGCTGGCGCTCGCCTATGGCTGCACCCATGTCCGCGTGCTGACCGGGCCGGAGAACGAGGGGGAGACCGCCGGGCTGGCCTCGCAGGTCGGGCTGGCGGAGGCCGCCTTCAGCGGGCTCGGCTACGGGTCCGGCCGGGTGGCGGTGATCGACGCCGCCGATCCCGACGCGGTGGCGGACGAGCTGTGGGCGCTCCCCGCCGACACGGTGGAGGCCGGCATGTTCCTGCCGATGGGGCCGAAGCGCACCGTCACCATGCTGGCCCTGCGCCACCTGCACAAGGCCGCCCCCGCCCCCGTGGATGTCCTGCCGCTGCCGCCGGGCGCCCCCTTCGGCCGGGTGTCGGTGGATGTGGCGGGCTGCACGCTCTGCCTGTCCTGCGTCGGCGCCTGCCCCACGGGCGCGCTGCTCGACAATCCCGACAAGCCGATGCTGTCCTTCTCCCAGGATGCCTGCGTGCAGTGCGGCCTGTGCAAGACCACCTGCCCCGAGAAGGTCATCTCGCTGGTGCCGGAGATCGATTTCCGTGACCAGGCGCGCGGCGCGACGGTTATCAAGGAGGAGGAGCCCTTCTGCTGCGTGTCCTGCGGCAAGCCCTTCGCTGCCAAGTCGGCGATCGAGAAGATCGTGACGACGCTGGCGGGCAAGCACGCGATGTTCGCGACGCCGGAGGCCGCCAACCGCATCCGCATGTGCGAGGATTGCCGCGTCCGCGACCAGTTCGAGCGCGGCAACGATCCCTTCGCCATGGGCCGCCCGCCGCTGCCCCGCACCACCGAAGACGACCTGCGCGAACGCGAGGAGGCCCAGAGGGAAGCACAACTGGCGGCGGTGCGGCAGAAGCTGATATGAAGCGACGAACTCTTGATCGCCGTCAAAGCCGGCATACCGTGATGTGGAATACGCTCCCGCGATCGTTGCACATCGTATGTGTAGCGAACATATACTGTGGCGGCCCGCCAGCGGCCGCCCGTGGAGTCCACCGATGACCGATTCAGTGTCCGAAGCCAAATCGCCAGCCGCCACCGCTCCGCTGATCGACCCGTTCGGCCGGAAGGTGGAGTATCTGCGCGTGTCGGTGACCGACCGCTGCGACCTTCGCTGCGTCTACTGCATGGCGGAGGACATGAGCTTCCTGCCCAAGGCGGAGGTTCTGACGCTGGAGGAGCTGGACCGGCTGTGCAGCGCCTTCGTGAAGCTGGGCACCCGCAAGCTGCGCCTGACCGGCGGCGAGCCGCTGGTGCGGCGCGACGTGATGCGGCTGATCCGCTCGCTCGGCCGCCACATCGAATCGGGCGACCTGGACGAGCTGACGCTGACCACCAACGGCACCATGCTGTTCAAGCATGCGGCCGGGCTCTACGAGGCCGGGGTGCGGCGGATCAACGTCTCGCTCGACACGCTGGACCCGCACAAGTTCCAGGCCATCACCCGCTGGGGCAAGCTGGACAAGATCCTGGGCGGCATCCAGGCGGCCAAGGACGCCGGGCTGAAGATCAAGATCAACACGGTGGCGCTGAAGGGCGTCAACGACGATGAAGTCCACCGCATGGTGGCGTGGTGCGGCGAGCAGGGCTTCGACCTGACCTTCATCGAGGTCATGCCGATGGGCGACATCGGCGAGGGCGCCCGCATGGACCAGTATTGGCCGCTGACCATGCTGAAGGCCGAGCTGCAGAAGCGCTGGACCCTGACCGAGAGCGACCACCGCACCGGCGGCCCCGCCCGCTATGTGCGGGTGGAGGAGACCGGCCAGCGCGTCGGCTTCATCACGCCGCTGACCCACAATTTCTGCGAAAGCTGCAACCGCGTGCGGCTGACCTGCACCGGCACGCTGTACATGTGCCTGGGCCAGGAGGACGCCGCCGACCTGCGCACGCCGCTGCGCGTCAGCGACGAGGACGGCCCGCTGATCGACGCGGTGCGCGAAGCCATCACCCGCAAGCCCAAGGGCCACGACTTCATCATCGACCGCCGGCACCAGGGCCCGGCCGTCGGGCGGCACATGAGCGTTACGGGTGGGTGAGATTTCTTAGACTGCGTCACCCCCCGGAACGCCAGCCGAAGGTCAAGCAACCAAGAGCGAGCACCGCCATGCCCCTGCCCTTCCTGACCGGACTGCGCGTCATCGACCTCGGCCAGTACCTGCCGGGACCGCATGCGGCCCAGTTGCTGGGCGATCTGGGCGCCACGGTGGTGAAGGTGGAGCCTCCGGCGGGCGATCCGCTGCGCCGGCTGGGCCCCGCCGACAGCGACGGCACCACCGCCGCCTACAAGCTGCTGAACGCCGGCAAGACCGTCATCCGCCTCGACCTGAAGTCGGCGGAGGGGCGCAAGGCTCTGGAAGACCTGTTGGCGAAGGCCGATGCGCTGATCGAGAGCTACCGGCCGGGCGTGATGGACAAGCTGGGGCTGGGGCGCGAGCGGCTGCGGCAGATCAATCCGCGGCTGGTGCATGCCAGCCTGTCGGGCTGGGGCTATGACGGCCCCTACGCCACGCGGGCCGGGCACGACCTGAACTACATGGCGGTCGGCGGCGGGCTCGACGCCTCCGGGCTGCCGGACCGCCCGGTCATCAGCTATCTGCCGGTGGCGGATTTCGCCTCGGCCCAGCAGACGGCGCTGGCGGTGGCCGGCGCGCTGTTCGGGCGGGAACGGTCGGGACAAGGCTGTTTCCTCGATCTGTCGATCATGGAATCGGTGTTGGGCTGGCAGGGCTTGAACCTGACGGCGGCGGCGCGCGGCACCATGCCGAAGCGCGCCGAGGCGCTGCTGTCGGGCGGCGCCGCCTGCTATCGCATCTATCGCACCGCCGATGGCCGCTTCGCCACCCTGTCGGCGCTGGAGGCCAAGTTCTGGCAAGGCTTCTGCGAAGCGGTCGGCCGCCCCGACTGGATCGCCCGGCAGGACGACCCGCTGCCCCAGACCGCCCTGACCGCGGAGTTGGAGGCGCTGTTCGCGACGCGGACGCTGGCGGAGTGGAAGGCCCTGCTCGATCCCGTCGACTGCTGTTTCGAGGCGTTGCCCGAACTGGCCGAGGTGCCCACCCACCCGCATGTCGCCGCGCGCGGCCAGATCCGCGTCACGGCCGGGCCGGAACCGCTGGTGGAAACGCTGATGGGCCTGCGCGTCGACGGCGCCCCGCCGCCGGAACGCGCGCCCTTGCGGGAAAGCGATGCCGCCGCGGTGCTGGCCGGCTGGGTTTAAAGCGGATTGCAATCCGCTGTGGACCGCGACGGCGGTTCCGGCCGCTCACGCGGCCGAAGCCCGACCGGCGAATGAGGTCATGTGAATCCAAAGCGAATGCAAATTCGCTTTGGCCCTAGCCCTCCCGCCGGTAGGGCGACAGTTCGTCGCCCAGCGCCTCGATCTCCGCCGCCACCGCCGGGCGTTCCTGCGCCAGATAGCGGTCCACTGCGCGGCGGAAACCGGGGTCGGCGATCCAATGGGCGCTGTAGGTCGGCACCGGCATGTAGCCGCGCTGGATCTTGTGTTCGCCCTGCGCGCCCGCTTCGACGCGCGCCAGCCCGCGTTCAATGGCGAAATCCAGCGCGCGGTAATAGCAGGCCTCGAAATGCAGAAAGCGGTAGCTCCCATCCGAGCCCCAGTTGCGGCCGTACAGCGCATCGTCGCCCAGCAGGTTCAGCGCCCCCGCCACCCACTCCCCGCCATCCTCGCACATCACCAGAACCACCCGGTCGGCCATCGTCTCGCCCAGCAGGTCGAAGAAGCGGCGGTTGAGATAGCCGCCGCCCCATTTGCGGTCGGCCGTGTCCAGGTAGAAGCGGTGGAAGGCGTCCCAATGCTGCGGCTTCAGTTCGTCGCCGGTCAGGGTGTGCAGGCGGACGCTGCTGTCGGCGACTTCGCGCCTTTCCTTGCGGATCGCCTTGCGCTTGCGGGAGTTCAGCGCCTCCAGGAATTCGTCGAAGCTGCCATAGCCGCGGTTGTGCCAATGATACTGCACGCCGGTCCGCTGCAGCCAGCCGGCCTGCCCCAGCCGGTCCCAGTCCGCACGCTCCGGGAAGGTGACATGGGCGGAAGAGACGCCGTAGCGTTCCGCGACCTGCTCCAGCGCCGAAATCAAAGCATCGGCGACGGCATCCGCCCGCGGTCCCGGCGCCGCCAGCAGGCGCGGCCCAGGCACCGGCGTGAAGGGCACCGCTACCTGCAGCTTGGGGTAATAGCTGCCGCCCGCCCGCTCATAGGCGTTGGCCCAGGCATGGTCGAAGACATATTCGCCGTAGGAATGGCTTTTCAGATAGGCGGGCACCGCGCCCACCATCCGGCCGGAACCGTCATAGGCGGCGAGATGGCTGGGACGCCAGCCCGACTTGCGGTTCGCCGAGCCCGACTCCTCCAGCGCCAGGAGAAAGGCGTGGGACAGGAACGGGTTGCCGGGACCGGCGCAGGCGTCCCAGCCCTGCTGGTCCGCCTCGCCGATCCCGGTCAGAACTTTGACGGTGATCGCGTCGTTGCCGTCGGGCATGCATGCGTCTCCTTGAACGATGGCAAGGAGGTAAGCCTCATGCCGCTTTGCGGCAAGACGCCCGCACCGCCGTGACGCGGGTCAGGCCACTTCCAGGATGGCGTCGACCTCGACCGCGACGTTGCCGGGCAGCGATGGGGCGCCGACCGCGGCGCGGGCATGCTGGCCGGCTTCGCCGAATACGTCGCGCATCAGTTCCGACGCGCCGTTGATCACCAGCGGATGATCGTGGAAGTCCGGGCCGGAGTTGACGAAGCCGCCCAGCCGCAGCACGCGGGTGACGCGGTCCAGGTCGCCGCCCAGTGCGGCCTTGGCCTGGGCCAGGATGTTCAGCGCGCAAAGGCGCGCCGCTTCCTTGCCCTGCTCCACCGTGAAGTCCTGGCCGACCTTGCCGACGAACTTGCGCTCGCCGTTCCAGACCGTGACCTGGCCCGAGATGTAAAGGGTGTTGCCCGAACGGGTGTAGGGCACATAGGCCGCCACCGGGGCCGCGGCCTGCGGCAGCTCGATTCCCAGTTCCGCCAGGCGCGCGTCGATCCGACCGGTCATGATGCTTCTCCCTTCCCTGGTGCGGCCCGCGTCGGGGCCATGCGTTCGATACTCATGCGTTCGATACTTGGGACGCGGTTTGGAGGCAGACCATAGCCGCGCCGGCAAGGCGGTGGGAAGATTCTTACCGCCGGCCACCTCGGCAGAACCGTCCGTCACCGGCAAAAGATTCCGGGAAACTTTTTCGGACCGCCCGCCGGCCGGGGCCGCCCCAACCCTGCCCTTTTTGCCGACCCTTTTTTATTCCATAGGAAAATCAGCGCCTTATGGCACATCAGCGCAGTTGGCACGGCGCTTGAAACAGTGGTGTCAGGAAAACGCACGTTGCCTCGCCGGTCAAATGACCAAGCGCGGGGACAGCCTCAGAAGGAGACTAGGACCATGGCCGGTAATGTGACCCTGACCGCCTCGATGCGCACGAACCTGCTGCAGCTGCAGAGCACGCAGTCGCAAATCGACAAGAAGCAGAACATCCTGTCGACGGGCAACAAGATCAACTCGGCTCTGGATGGTCCCACCTCCTTCTTCGCCGCCAAGGGCCTGAACCAGCGTGCCGGCGACCTGTCCTCGCTGAAGGACGCGATGGGCCAGTCGATCAGCACCATCCAGGCCGCCGACAAGGGCCTGACCTCGATCGACTCGCTGGTCGACCAGGCCAAGGGCCTGACCACCGCCGCCTACGCCGCGCTGGGCACCGACGCCGCCTCCGTGGCCACCCGCAAGTCGCTGGCCGCCCAGTTCAACACGCTGAAGGACCAGATCGACAAGCTGGCCGCCGACAGCGGTTATCAGGGCAAGAACCTGATCAACGGCAACGGCATGAGCATGGACAGCACCAGCGAGTCCCGCGCCGCCGTCAACACCATCACCGGCGTCGACAACGCCCGCGTCACCAACGTCATCTCCCCCGACACCTATTCGATCCGCATCAAGGGCGACGGTTCGGTTGAGGGCAAGACCGCCGACATCTCCAAGGCCGAGAACAAGCACGGCCTCGTCGGCCTGAAGCTGTCGGGCACGATGTCCAGCACGCTGGGCAGCTTCTCCGACGTCCAGATCGAAGTCCGCGGCGCCAACGGCCGCACCCGCGACTTCATCGTGTCGGACGGCAACGAAAGCCGCACGATCTCCTACTTCGACAACACGCAGACGATGACGACCAATCTGGCGCAGGCCGCCACGGCCGGCAACGCGCAGCAGTCGGGCGTGAACGTCAGCGGCACCATCGAAGAAGGCGACATCTTCAGCATCACCGTCGAAGGCCAGACCTTCAGCTACACCGCCACCTCCGGCGACGTCGCCGTGGGCATGAGCGGAAGCGGCAACGTCGCCGCCCAGCTGGTGGCATCGATCAGCAACGCCATCACCAGCGGCCGCCTGCAGGGCAAGGACGTCGCCACCGCTTCGCTGGGCTCCGGCAACACGATCGTCCTGACCGGTGCGACCACCGCCGGCGTGGTCCGCGACTTCACCGTGACGGCCAGCACGACCAACGCGCTGACCAAGAAGATCTCGGAAAGCTTCGCGTCGGGCACGGTGGTGTCCTTCACCGTCGACCGCAAGCTGCTGGAAGCGGCGAACAACCAGGGCAACGGCATCTCGACCATCGAGAAGAAGGTCGACCTGCAGATCCAGGTGACCAACTCCAGCGGCGCCCAGGTCACCCGCGACGGCATGAACGAACGCGGCGACGGCAAGCTGTCCGGCGGCGAACAGTCCTTCACCTTCGACACCGGCACGGTGCGGCTGGGCATCGACGCCTCGACCATCCAGCAGGCGGCGACGGCCAACTGCTCGGCCAACATCGTCACCAAGCAGATTTCCGACGCCACCACGTCGAACGACATCACGGTTCAGCTGAACGAGCGCAACACCAACTCGATCACCGTGAACGCCGTGAACCTGTCGACCAGCGGCCAGGGCCTGCGGATGGATGGCGCGCAGAACGACTGGATGGACCGCGCCGACATCGACAAGGCGGTGGCCGGCCTGGACAACGCCAAGGCGACGATCCGTTCCGCGTCGCAGTCGCTGTCGACCAACCTGAACATCATCACGACCCGCGAGAGCTTCACCAAGGAGTTCAGCGACGTGCTGACGGAAGGCGCCAGCAAGCTGACGCTGGCCGACCAGAACGAGGAAGGCGCCAGCCTGCTGATGCTGCAGACCCGTCAGCAGCTCGGCACCATCGCCCTCTCGCTGGCCAACCAGTCGCAGCAGTCGATCCTGCGTCTGTTCTAAGCCGGACCAGGGCCGGACCAGGGCCGGATACACGAAAAGGGGGCGCTCCGACCGGGGCGCCCCCTTTTCGATTCCTCTCTCCGGCCTGTTCAGGACGCCATCTCAGGACGGCTTGTGCCCGCCTTCAACCGGCGGGCGCGGCCGGCCGGCGTCGTCAGCGGTTGCGCAGGGCCTCCTCGACCAGGGCGCGGGCATCGGCGGCCAGCGCGGCGCGGCCCTCCGGCCGCGTGTACATCATGTGCCCGCCGGGATGCACCGTCACCGCCACCCGGTCGCGCTCGCCCTCCGGCAACTCCAGCCTGGACGCCACCCAGCGCGAGGCCATGTAGGGGGTGATCAGGTCGGTAAGGCCATGGACGATCCGCACCCGCAGCGCCGGCTGCAGGGTCAGCGCCGTCTGCAGCGCGTCGACGGCGCTCGGCACCGACATCCGCGGCCATTCCCAGTTCCGGTTCACCCGGTTGCTCAGCAGCCGGTAGGGCGCGTCGGTCCGCACCCCCAGAGCATCATGGGCGTATGCGGCGAAGGCTGTCGTGTAGGTCGGCACCGTCCCCTTCAGGAAGGGATCGAATGGAATGCGGGCCGCGCCCGGATCGGGATCGGCCGCGGTGAAGGTGCCGTCATAGATGCTGAGGATGCGCCCCTGGTCGCGCAGAAGCTCGCGCGTGAAGGCGCCCATCGGCACCCGCCCGCGCTGGCGGCGCACGATCTCCACCGGCAGGCCGGTGATGCGCGCGACCTCGGCGAAGAGGTCCTGCGCGGCGTCGAGCCGCCCATAGTCCATCCCGGCAAGTCCGGTCAGGTAGGGGCCGAGCGCGAACCGCTCCGCCGCCTCTGCCGCCTGTTCAGGGGTGCCGGTCCTGCGTCCCAGCGCGGCGGCGGAGGCGGCCATGGACGGCAGCTTCCACGCGGGGCCGAGGATGCCGTCCTCGTCGATGGCGGCGAAATCGACGACGGGCGAGACCAGGATCAGCCCGCTCACCGCAAGCCCGGCCTGATCGATCAGTTCCTCGGCCATCTTGGCGATGCGGAAGCCGCCATAGCTTTCCCCGGCGAGGAAAACAGGAGACGACCAGCGCCCATGGCGGGTCAGCCAGAGCCGGACGACCTCGGCCATCGCCCGCGCGTCGCCGTCCACCGACCAGAAGCGCTTCTCCGTCTCGTCGGGCTTCACGGCCCGGCTGAAGCCCGTCCCGACCGGATCGACGAAGACCAGGTCGGTGAAGGCCAGCCAGCTGTCGGGATTGTCGACGAGCGCGGCGGGCGGCGGCGGCAGGGTGCCGTCGGGCCCGAAGGCGACCACCTTGGGTCCGGCCGCTCCAAGATGCATGTAGGCCGACGCGGCGCCCGGCCCGCCGTTGAAGACGAAGGTGACGGGCCGCGGCCCATCGGCCGGGTTCTTCGGCTCGGCGATGTAGGACACCGTGAAGATGCGGGCCGCCAATTCCTCCTTGGCGCCGTCGCGCAGCGGCAGGAATTCCGCCGTCGCTTCATAGGCCAGCGCCCCGCCGGGAAGCGGCAGGCTGTGCCGGGTCACGCTGCGCTGCGGGTCGAATCCCTGGAGATCGTCACCCCTGCGGTCCTCCCGCCTCCGGTCCTCCGCCCCCGCGCCGGGCTTGGCGGCCTCCGCCCTACCTTGCGCAGCATCCTGCCCAGAGTCCTGAGCGGCCTCCTGTTCAGTGTCCTGGGCGAAAGCGGAACCGGGGGAAAGCGGCGCCAGAAGGGCCGGCAGCAACGCCAGCGCCAGGATGCCGGATGGGAGGCGGAGCCGTCGCGGCGGCCGGGCGGATGGGGGCTGAGGCGGCATCGACGGTCCCAAGGCGCGAACTCCCGGAAAGTTGCAGGCCCGACGCATATTGCGGCACCGCCACCGATCCGCAACCCGCCTTCCTTGCGGCCGCCGCTCCGGTCCCCCTTCCCCCCTGGAACATGTTTTCCCGGCAGGCTTGCCAAGCGCACGCGATGTCACATTTCGATATCACCGAAAGAGCAGAATCTTTCGTATAGGATGAACTCCCCTGCCATCGTCATTATCGACGGGATGCGCCGCAATGTTCCTTTCCCGGCACGCCACCATACGCACGCGGCTGTTTCTCGGCTTCGGCGTGGTGCTTCTTCTCCTGCTGAGCCTGACCGTCACCGGCGTCCGCGAGGTGCGGAAGATCGACTCCGACCTCACCCGGATCAACGAGGTGAACAGCGTCAAGCAGCGCTACGCCATCAACTTCCGTGGCAGCGTGCATGACCGCGCCATCGCGCTGCGCGACGTGGTGCTGGCCACCGATCCGGCGACCCTGTCCGCGGCGCTCGCCGACATCGACCGGTTGGCCGCCTTCTACGAGCAATCCGCCAAGCCTCTCGACGCCATGTTCGCGGGCATGGCCGATGTCGAGCCGGAAGAGCGGTCCCTGCTCGCCGGCATCAAGGAGATCGAGACGAAGGCCCTGCCGACGCTCACGGCGGTCATCGCCGCCCGCAAGGCCAACGACATGGCCGGCGCCCAGAAGGCGCTGATGCAGGACGCCCGTCCGGCCTTCACCGAATGGCTGAAGCGCATCAACGCCTTCATCGACCTGCAGGAGCGCAAGAACCAGCAGATCGCCGCCCGTGCGCGCGCAGTGGCCAGCGGCTTCCAGACGCTGATGCTGTCGCTGTGCGGCGCCGCCCTGCTGCTGGCCGCCGGTTTCGGGCTGTGGACGGTGGCGGCCCTGCGTCCGCTGCGCCGGCTGACCGACGCGATGCTGACGCTGGCGAGAGGCGATCTGACCGTGGCCG
Organism: Azospirillum ramasamyi; assembly: GCF_003233655.1. Lineage (NCBI taxonomy): Bacteria > Pseudomonadati > Pseudomonadota > Alphaproteobacteria > Rhodospirillales > Azospirillaceae > Azospirillum > Azospirillum ramasamyi. The sequence continues at coordinate 494,690 of NZ_CP029829.1, read as the reverse complement.
TGCCAGCCTCCGGCTCGCGGGACGAGATCGGGCAGATCACCGGCGCCGTCGAGGTGTTCAAGGCCAACGCGGTGGAGGCCGACGCCTTCCGCCGCCGCCAGGCCGAGGCCGAGCACGCCGCCGAGGAGCGCAAGCGTGCCGAGATGGCGGCGCTGGCCAGCCGGTTCGAGCGCGAGGTGAAGGGCGTGGTCGACAGCGTTTCCACCTCCTCGACCGAGGTGCGGGCGCTGGCGCAGTCGCTGACGACCACCGCCGACCATACCGAGACCCAGGCGACCACCGTCGCCGCCGCGTCCGAACAGGCCTCGGTCAATGTCCAGACCGTCGCCGCCGCCGCGGAGGAACTGGCGGCCTCCATCGCCGAGATCGGACGCCAGATCGGCGAGAGCAGCCGCAAGGCCAGACACGCGGCCGATCAGGCGGACGGCACCAACCGCATCGTCGACGGCCTGTCCGCCAAGGCGAACCAGATCGGCGACGTGGTGAACCTGATCAGCTCCATCGCCGGGCAGACCAACCTGCTGGCGCTGAACGCGACCATCGAGGCGGCCCGCGCCGGCGAGGCGGGCAAGGGCTTCGCCGTGGTGGCCAGCGAGGTGAAGAGCCTCGCCAACCAGACCGCCAAGGCCACCGGCGACATCTCGCAGCAGATCCAGGAAATCCAGACGGCGACCGCCGACGCCGTGCAGGCGATCCAGAACATCGCCGCGACGATCGGCGAGGTGAACGCCATCGTCGGCACCATCGCGCAAGCGGTCGACGGCCAGAACGCCGCGACCATGGAGATCGCCCGCAACGTCCAGCAGGCGGCGGCCGGCACCAACGAGGTGTCCTCGTCCATCGGCGGCGTCCTTCAGGCGGCGTCGGAGACCGGAAGCGGGGCCTCGCGCCTTCTCTCCTCCTCCGGCGAGCTGTCGAAGCAGGCGGAGCTGCTGCGCAGTCAGGTGGACCGCTTCCTGGGCAGCGTCCGCGGCGCCGTCTGATACCGGCGGTCATGAAGCGGGGACGCGGCAATAGGTAGCATCGCCGACGCTTGCGGTCGGCGGCCGGGAAGATTTAGGAGACTCCGGCCGCCGCACGTCCTGCGCGCGCCATCCGACGGATGCACCTACCGACCAGCACGGGTTCCGCCATGATCGACAGCTCCATGAGCGACAGCGAAAGCGCCGACACCGTCGATTACGGCCGCCTCGTGTGGAGCGACGACCTGATCCTGGGCATCGCGTCGATCGACGAGCAGCATCGCGAGTGGATCGCCCTGGTCCAGGCCTTCGAGCGCGCCGTCACCGAAGGTCATCCGGCCGAGGAGATGCGCAGGACCCTGGCCGCCGCCGTCGCCTACACCGAGTCGCATTTCACCGACGAACAGCAGGTGATGGAGGAGGCGGGCTATCCCTTCCTCGACGACCACCTCGCCCAGCACCAGCTCGCCCGGGACCGCGTCCATGCTTTCGCCTCCGGCGAGGTGGCGGATGAGGAGGTTCGCAACAGCCTGGCGGAATTCCTGCCGCAATGGCTGATGCTGCACATCAACACCGCCGACCGCCAGTTCGCACGCTGGCTGAAGGGCGCCGCCGACGCCGGCGCTCCGGCGGAACCGGCGGGCCGGGTGTTCGGCGACATCCCGGTCTGAAGCACCAGTCAGAAGCAGGGCTCTGAAACTCTCGTCAGACAGGCCGGCGACGCCCCCCGCCGTTGCGAATCCGCGATCACGCCGCTACACAGGGGGCAACGCGCGAGCCATCCCGTTTTCCGGAGCCTTCCGTCATGTCTACCCTGCCCGATCAGGCCACCATCGCCGCCACCGCGGCCAAGATCCTGCTGGAGATCAAGGCGCTGCATTTCAACGCCGAGACGCCCTTCATCTTCACCTCGGGCTGGGCCAGCCCGGTCTATACCGATTGCCGCCGCATCGTGTCCTTCCCGCGCGCCCGCAAGGCGCTGATGGATTTCGCGGTCGCCACGATCGAGCGCGAGATCGGCTATGAGGCCATCGATGCGGTGGCGGGCGGCGAGACCGCCGGCATTCCCTTCGCCGCCTGGATCGCCGACCGGCTGGAACTGCCGATGCAGTACGTGCGCAAGAAGCCGAAGGGCTTCGGCCGCAACGCCCAGATCGAAGGCCTGCTGACCGAGGGGCAGCGCGTCCTGCTGGTCGAGGATCTGGCGACCGACGGCAAGAGCAAGGAGAACTTCGTCACCGCGCTGCGCAACGGCGGCGCCCAGGTGACCGACACCTTCGTGATCTTCCACTACGGCATCTTCCCGCAGTCGCAGGTCAACATGGACGCCATCGGCGTGCGCCTGCACGCGCTGTGCACCTGGTGGGACGTTCTGAAGGTCGCCCGCGACAACCGCTATTTCGACGAGAACACCCTGTCGGAAGTCGAGAAGTTCCTGAACGACCCGGTCGGCTGGTCGTCCTCCCACGGCGGCAAAGCGAGCATGTGACGCGGGCGGGGAGGCGGCGCCGCGCCGCCTCCCCGCCGGCATCTTCAAAGGTTTCGGCATCTTCAAAGATCCGGTGCCGGCCTCAGCCGTTGCGGGAATCCCGGTGCGCAGCGACGGCCGCTTCCTGGTCCGGGCGCGGATTGTGGTTGAACCGGACGCGGACGATTTCCCACCGTCCCTGCGCTCCTGCGGCGCCTCCGCCGTCGCAGGGGCGCCGGTCCAGCACGTCGAAGGACAGCGTGGACAGCCCGTCGCCGGCCGGGATCTTTCCGCCGGACCAAAGCGTCTGAAACAGACGGCGGTTGACCAGGGAGATGGGCGACGGCGTCGCATCCGGCGTGAAGCCGTCGTTGTCATGGTCGAGCGGCTGGAAGCGCCCCTTGCGCCGGCCGGTGGGAATGCGGCGTGCCCGGATCCGCAGCGAGAAATCGAAATCCTCGTAGCCCCAGCCCCAAAAGACGTTGGAGTAGCCGTCGACCTGCCGCATGACCGTATTCGGCATCAGCAGCACGCCGCCCATCGTGCTTTCCAGGTTGGTCGTTACCGTACGGTCCGACCGTCCCGGCGCGACCGGCCGCTGCTCCGCCCCGTACCACAGGATCGGCGTGGGACAATCGGCCGATGAATAGTCGGCATCGACCGGCAGGTAATCGATGTCGTGCAGGCAGGTGTAGCCGCTCCGTTCCTCACCCAGCAGGAATCCGGCATTCATCAGAGCCCCCCGGTTGAAGGGAAGCCCGGCCTCCTGCTCCACGATGGTGACGCGATAGTCGATCCGCGGCACCAGCCGGTCGAAATAGGCGCTCACCCAGGGGACGAACTGCCGGAGATGGCTTTCGCGGTCCCGGTAAGGGACGACGATGTGGAGCCGCGCCCCTGCGTTGTCGGCGGTCGTCATGTGGCCTCCCCTTCTCCCTGCAAGGCGGATATCGGACCGCCGGTGTCGTCGGCCGCAATCGTGATCGGCCGCGGCGCACCGCCGGCCCGGTGAATTTCCCACATCTCCCGGTATGCCGCCTCGAGATGCCGGGCAAAACGGGGCGTGTCGAACAGGGCACAGACCGGCCGGTTGCGCGCCAGCCGATCCCGCAGGTCGCGAAGCCGTCCGGGCGAGCGGGCGAGCGTCACCGCCGCGGCCTCATAGGCCTCCTGCCCGTCGACGATCAGTTCGGGCAGTCCGGCCGCCCGCAGCAGGCTGGCCGCCACGCGCCCGGCGAATGTCGTCCCGCGCCGTGTCAGCACCGGCAGCCCCGCCCACAGGGCATCGCTGGCCGTGGTGTGGGCGTTGTAGGGAAGTGTGTCGAGGAACAGATCCGCCAGCCGGTGCCGCGCCAGATGCTCGGCATGGGGCATGGGCCTGGCGAAGACGAGCCGGCCGGGGTTCACGCCGCGGGCCTCGCCCTCGCGGCGCAGGTTCGCCGCCACCTGGGGATCCCCGGCATAGAGCCACAACACACTGCCCGGCACCGCCGCCAGGATGCGCGCCCAGCCGTCGAACAGGGCGGGCGTCAGCTTGTAGGGGCTGTTGAAGCAGCAGAATACGAAACCGTCGCCCGGCAACCCGCAGTCCGCACGCGTCGGCGTGGCCTCGGCGATGACGCGCCGGCGGTCGTTGGGCTGATAGCAATCCGGCAGCCGCACCACCTGCTCGGTAAAGAACCCCTCCTCGCCCGGCGCGATCACGATGGGGTCGGCGACGATGTAGTCGACATACTCCGCCCCCAGCGTTCCCGGATAGCCCAGCCAGTTGACCTGCACCGGGGCCGGGCGAGCCGCCAGGATCGAGCTGCGCGAGAAGGTGGTGAAGCCGGTCAGATCGACCAGGATGTCGATGCCGTCCGCCGCGATCGCCCGCGCGGCATCGGCGTCGGTGTGGCGGCGCAGGTCGACGAAGCGCTCGATCCCCCGCTCGAGCCGCCGGCGCAGCGCACTGCCGTCGTCGATGCCTGTCGAATAGGCGGTGACGGCGAAGCGGGAGCGGTCATGCGTTTCCAGCGCATCGACCATCAGGTGGCCCATGGCATGTTCGCGGAAATCCGACGAGAGGTAGCCGATCCGCAGGCGCGCGTCGCGCGCCGCCACAGCCGCCGCCACAGCCTGCGGCCGGGCCGTCGGCACGGCGGCGCGGGCCTTCGCCGCCGCCCAGCGGGCCGCGGCCGCCTGCTGGTCGGCCAGGGTCGAGGCGCAGGACAGGACGTCGAAGGGCGACACGCCCTCCGCCCCCTCCCGCACCCGCCGGAGGAGCCGCGCTTCCAGCCCATCGAGATCGCGCCAGTCGCACAGAAGCCTCTGCCGATGGACGAGCTGGCCCAAGGCCGCGGCATGGTCCGGAACCAGCCGCAGCACCCGCCGGCAGGCGGTCACCGACACCGCGCTCCAGCCGGCCATCGCGGCGGCCATCGCCAGATCGACATGGGCTTCGGGTTCGCCGGGATCGATGGCGACGGCATTGCGCAGGACGGCGACGGCGGCATCGGGGCGCGCGGCCTCCGCCAGCACGCGGCCCAGCCGTCGCCAGGCATCGCCGTTCGCCGGCTGCCGGGCCAGCAGGCCCCTGAGAACCGCCAGCGCGCCGGCCGCATCGCGCAGGCTCGACAGGAGCAGGGCCAGATTGATCTCGGCCAAAGCGAAATCGGGCTGCAGGTCGAGCGCCGCGCGGTACTGGGCCACGGCGTCCTGCGGACGGCCGAGTTCCCGCAAGGCGTTGCCGAGGTTGTTGCGCGCCGCCGGGTCGGACGGCTCCAGCCGGACCGCGGCCGAGGCGGCACGCCATGCCTCCCTCCAGCGCCGCGCCGCATGGGCGGCATTACCGAGCGCCAGCCAGTTCCGCCCGCTGGCCGGATCGAGCGCCACCGCGACACGGCTGGCGGCGAGCGCCTCCGCGGGGCGGCCGGTCGCGTCGAGCAGGCAGGTCAGGTTGTGCCAGTTCTCCGCATCCCCGGGCGCGAAGCCGACCGCCTTGCGGAAGACGGCCTCCGCCTCCGTGCCATGGCCCATGCGATGGAGCGCCACGCCCAGCTTGGACCACGCCCCGGCGTCGGCGGGATCGAGCCGCGCCGCCTCGCGATGAGCGGCGGCGGCCTCCGCGAATCGACCAAGTTCCTGCAGGGCGACGCCGAGATTGTTGTGGACCTCCCCCAGGTGGGAATGGGTCGCCAGCACCTTGCGGTAATGGGGTTCGGCATCCTGCGCGCGGCCTTGCCGGTGCAGGGCCAGCGCAAGCCCGTAATGCGCATCGACCGAAGCGGGAGCGACCCGCAGCGCAGCCGCATAGACCGCCGCCGCCGCATCCCAGCGGGCCATGGCGGCCATCGCGGAACCGAAATCGAGATAGACCTCCAGGTCCTTGGCGATGGCCAGCGACTGCTGGAACAGGATCACCGCCTCACGCGGGCGGCCCAGCCGCAGTTCCACCACGCCCAGCCGGTGCAGGGCGGACGGGTTCTGCGGCTCGGCCTGCAGGACTTCGAGGTAGCGGGCCCTCGCCTCCTCCAGATTGCCGCTGTTTTCCGCCGCCACGGCGCGGGTGAAGCTGGTCATGCGCTGCCGATCGCTGCTGACGGTTGACGGGGACGGGTCCGGCGCTTGTCTGCCATAGCCGACCTCAGCCGCGCCAGCGCGTGTGTTCCAGGATGCGCGGAATCCCGGCCGGACGGCGGCCGTCCCCCCATTGCGAGATGTCGGGAATGGCGGTCACGCCGTGGCGGCGGCCGAGCAGGCTGAGGATGCTCTGGTCGTGGCGATGGTCGCGGAACTCCGGATAGTTCGGCAGGCCGCATTCGTTCGGGGCGTCGGTGATCAGCCGGGCATCCTGGGCATAGCGCAGCCATTGCGAAACGAAGTCCATGCTTTCCGGCCCGCGCTCGCAGACGATGAAACTGGCGAGGATCTGCGGCGCATCTGTGAAGGCCGGCTGGTCCTGCCCCATGAAATGGAAGCAGTCGCGCTTGGTCCAGACGCGGTTGCTGTGCTGGTCCTCCAGCGTGAACAGCAGGACCGGCAGGTCGCGCCGCTGGCGGCAGAGTTCGATCACCGGGTCGACGCTGTGGACGAAATGGGCCCCGCTGTCGCTGTAGAAAAGGATGTCGCCGTCCTGCAGATGCTTGCGCAGCATCAGGTCGATGAAATAGGGCTTCCACAGCCAATAGCCGGCCCCGCGCGGCTGCTCCAGGATATGCCGGTTGCGGGCGGCGAAGGCGGCATCGATGTGGTGCCGCCCCATCATCGCCACCCCGTCGAAGCCGCCGACCTCCAACCCGGTCCTGCCGTTGTGTTTCTGCGCCGTCGTGAAGGCCCCGTCGGCATAGTTCAGCAGCACCCGCTTCATCGCCCACCCTTCCGCCGCGGCAAGGCGGCTCTCTCACCAGCGCCGCTCACAGGCGGCTTTCGATCCATTCGGCCAGGCGGAAGGCATCGAAGTAGAAATCCTCCGTGCCGATGAAGGGCGGCGTGCTGCGGTAGCGGCGATAGGTGTCGTAATCGTCGTCGGCGGCCAGGATGGCGTCGATCGCCTCCTCGTCGGAGGAATAGCGCGACACGTCGATGAAGCTGCCGGCGGCGACGTCCCGCAACACGCCGGCGTCGCCCCAATAGAGCGGCACGGCGCCGGCCTGGAAGGCATCGAGGATCTTCTCGGTCAGATAGCCGGGATACGAGGCATTCTCGAACGCGAAGGCGAAGCGATAGCGCGAGAAGACCCGGATCTTGGGCAGCCAGCCCATCTTCACCACGCTGCCGGTGTTGTTCAGCAGCCAGCCCACCGATTCCACATGGCGGCGGGCGCAGAGCATCTGGAAGAAGTCGTTCCGGCGGGCGCAGTTGGGGTTCTTGTAGAGGAAGGCGCAGAATTTCCGCTTCGCCGCCTCTTCCCGCGTCGGCGGCACCGGCGGCAGGACGGAGTGGCAGAAATGCGGCGTCGCCCCTTCGCGCCTGTGGTCCCAGGCATGCATGACGTAGAGCGGCAGGCGGTAATGCCGGGGGTGGTCGATGCGGTCGAACGACACCGACATGTCGACGCCGTCGAGCGGGGGCCGCACATTCTCGCCGGTGAAGAACAGCGCGCGGGCGGTGCGGGCCTCGCGGTGTCGGGTGCCGAACACCGACACGACGGCGAGGTCGCAGTCGTTCTCGACGACGGAAACGTCGAAGCGGCTCGACAGAATATCCACGAAGAAGTTGTCGGCCGGATTGAACTCCGGCCAGAAGTCGAAAAAGGCGATCTTCAGGCGCGGCCGGGCGCCGCGGCCGCCGCGCTCGGGCCCATACAGGAGGAAACGGTCGAGAACCGCCGGGTCCTTGTTGGCTGAAGCGAGGAATTCGGCCAGGAAGTCTTTTGTCCGTCGATCGATCATGCCCGCCGATGCCCTTTCGCGTGCCGCCTGCCGCGAACACTTCCTGTGCCGACATCCCGGCGGCAACACCCTAGATTTGCAACACTCGCATGACCAGAGGATTTTTCGGACCCTGCCGCGCTCCGGACCGGCATGAGCCGTCCTTGACCGCACCGCACACGCCGCTAATATCCCGCGCCATGGACGTCTCACTGCGGATCCCGACGATGTGCGCCCCGGCGCATCACGCGCGAATTACCGGCCCGGCTCTCTGAGGAGGGCCGGGATAGAGACCTGCTGTGTTCCGGGCGGCGCCACGGCCAGTCCTGCCGGCCGCCGCCCGACGGTGATGCTTTCCCCCAGGGATCCGATATGACCCGCGATTACAAATCGACCGTCTTCCTGCCCCGCACCGATTTCCCCATGCGCGGCGGCCTGCCGACCAAGGAGCCCGAGCTGCTGAAGCGCTGGGCCGAGATGGACCTGTTCGGCAAGCTGCGCGCCGGCGCCAAGGGCCGGAAGAAGTTCGTGCTGCACGACGGCCCTCCCTACGCCAACGGCAACATCCACATCGGCCATGCCGTCAACAAGATCCTGAAGGACGTGATCGTCCGCTTCCGCCAGATGCAGGGCTTCGACGCCGATTACGTCCCCGGCTGGGACTGCCACGGCCTGCCCATCGAGTGGAAGATCGAGGAGAAGTACCGCAAGGCCGGCAAGAACAAGGATGACGTGCCGCTCATCCAGTTCCGCGCCGAGTGCCGCCAGTTCGCCGAGGAGTGGGTGGGCATCCAGGCCGCCGAGTTCCGCCGGCTGGGCGTCGAAGGCGACTGGAAGCACCCCTACGCCACCATGACCTTCCCGGCCGAGGCGCAGATCGTCCGCGAAATCCACAAGTTCGCGCTGAACGGCGGCCTCTACAAGGGCTCCAAGCCGGTGATGTGGTCGGTGGTCGAGAAGACCGCGCTGGCCGACGCCGAGGTGGAATACCACGACCACACCTCCACCACCGTCTTCGCCCGCTTCCCCGTCTGGGGGTCGTCGGCGCCGGAGGTGGACGAGGCCAGCATCGTCATCTGGACGACCACCCCCTGGACCCTGCCGGGCAACCGCGCCATCGCCTATGGCGACGAGATCGAATACGCCACCTTCAAGGTCACGGCGGTCGCCGAGGACAGTAAGGCGGTGGTCGGCGAGCGCCTCGTGCTCGCCACCGCGCTGGCCGAAAGCGTCCTGAAGGAGGCCGGCATCACCGAGTGGAAGCAGCTGCACCGCTTCCCCGGCTCGCGCCTCGCCGGCACCTATTGCCGCCACCCGCTGAACGGCAAGGGCTACGACTTCAAGGTGCCGCTGCTGGCCGGCGATTTCGTGACGACCGACGCCGGCTCGGGCTTCGTCCACATCGCCCCCGGCCATGGCGAGGACGACTTCCGGCTGGGCCAGGCCAACGGCATCGAGGTGCCGCAGACGGTGGGCGAGGACGGGCGCTACTACGCCCACGTTCCGCTCTTCGCCGGCCTGACGGTCTACACCGACCAGGGCAAGCCCGGCCCCGCCAACAAGGCGGTGCTGGAGGCGTTCGGGGAAGCCGGGTCGCTGCTGGCCAGCAACCGCATCAAGCACAGCTATCCGCACAGCTGGCGGTCCAAGGCGCCGCTGATCTTCCGCACCACGCCGCAGTGGTTCATCTCGATGGAGACGAACGACCTGCGCAAGGTGGCGCTGCAGGCGATCTCCGACACCCGCTGGATCCCGTCCCAGGGCGAGAACCGCATCCGCTCGATGATCGAGAGCCGCCCGGACTGGTGCATCAGCCGCCAGCGCGCCTGGGGCGTGCCGATCGCCCTGTTCGTGCGCAAGGCGACCGGCGAGATCCTGCGCGACGAGGCGGTGTTCGCCCGCATCGCCGACATCTTCCAGCAGGAGGGCGCCGACGCCTGGTTCGCCCGCGATCCGCAGGATTTCCTCGGCAACGGCTATGCCGCCGGGGAGTTCGAGCAGGTCCGGGACATCGTCGACGTCTGGTTCGAGTCCGGCTCCTCCCACGCCTTCGTGCTGGAGCAGCGACTGGAGGAGCTGGCATGGCCGGCCGACCTCTATCTGGAAGGCTCCGACCAGCATCGCGGCTGGTTCCATTCCTCGCTGCTGGAAAGCTGCGGCACGCGCGGCCGGGCGCCCTACAACGCGGTGCTGACCCACGGCTTCGTGCTGGACGAGCAGGGCCGCAAGATGTCCAAGTCGCTGGGCAACGTGGTGGCCCCGCAGGAGGTCTGCGACCAGTACGGCGCCGACATCCTGCGCCTGTGGATCATCAACTCCGACTATTCGGAGGATCTCCGCATCGGCAAGGAGATCATCAAGACCCAGGCCGACCTGTACCGCCGCCTGCGCAACACGCTGCGCTACCTGCTGGGCGCGCTGGCCGACTACACCCCGGCCGAGCGGATCGACGCCGCCCAGATGCCGGAGCTGGAGCGCTGGGTCCTGCACCGCCTGTCGGAACTGGACGCCCTGGTGCGCGAGAAGGTCGAGGCCTACGACTTCCACGCCCTGTTCGTGGCCCTGCACAACTTCTGCGCAGTGGAGCTGTCGGCCTTCTACTTCGACGTCCGCAAGGACAGCCTCTATTGCGACGCGGTCGATTCGGTGCGCCGCCGGTCGGTGCGGACGGTGATGGAGCATCTGTTCTCCACCCTGACCGCCTGGCTCGCGCCGATCCTCTGCTTCACCGCGGAAGAGGCGTGGCTGGCCCGGCCGGAAGGCCTGACCGGCGGCCAGGGCTGGACCGACGAGAGCGTGCATCTGCGCGGCTTCCCGGAGGTTCCGGCCGAGTGGCGCGACGACGCCCTCGCCGCCAAGTGGGAGGCGGTGCGCAACGTCCGCCGCGTCGTCACCGGCGCGCTGGAGCTTGAGCGCGCCAACAAGGCCATCGGCTCGTCGCTGCAGGCCGATCCCACCGTCCATGTCGACGCCGCCACCAAGGCGCTGCTGGCCGACGTGGACTTCCAGGACGTCTGCATCACCTCGGCCATCGAGGTGACGGAGGCTGCGGCGCCCGACGGGGCCTTCACCCTGCCCGACGTCCCCGGCATCGCCGTCGCCCCGGGGCTGGCCGAAGGCGAGAAGTGCGAGCGCTGCTGGAAGGTCCTGCCGGAGGTCGGCACCGTCCACGACCATCCGACGCTCTGCGTCCGCTGCTCCGACGCGGTGGCATGAGGCCGGCCGGAACCCGATACCCTCACTCTAACCCTCCCCCGCCGGCCGGGGGAGGGAACTCCGCCGCCCGACGACCAATCCCCCTTCCCCGTTCAACGGGGGAGGGTCGGGGTGGGGGCAGGGGGCGGCAGCTTCCGGAGTTCACATGAACACCTTCGTCGCCAACCAATCCCGCTCCTACTGGCTGTTCGGGCTGATCGTCGCCGCGGTGGTGGCCGTGCTCGACCAGGGCAGCAAATGGTGGATCCTCGAACATGTCATGCAGCCGGTGCCGCATGTCATCGAGGTGACGCCCTTCTTCAACCTCGTGCTGGTGTGGAACTACGGCGTCAGCTTCGGCACCTTCGCCAGCGGCGGGGCGATGATGCCCTATATCCTGAGCGCCATCGCCGCGGTGATCGCCGTCTGCCTCGTCCTCTGGATGCGGCAGGCCGAGAGCCGGCTGGCGGCGCTGGCGCTGGGCTTGATCATCGGCGGCGCGGTGGGCAACGTCGCCGACCGGCTTCTGCATGGCGCGGTGGTCGACTTCCTCGACTTCCATTATGCCGGCTGGCATTTCTGGGCCTTCAACGTGGCCGACAGCGGAATCAGCATCGGCGTGGTCCTGCTGCTGATCGACGGACTGTTCGCGGACCGCGAAAAGTCGTAAGAGTTCCGTCGCCGGTGGCGTTATAACCACCGGCGAGCGCTGACCATGCGGCCTGGACCTTCGGCCCGGGTCGCTACGACGTGACAGACGACGGGATCCTCCGAACGTGACCAGCATCTCCTCCTCCCTCTCCCGGACCCGGCTTCCTCTGCTTGGGCTGGCGCTTGCGGCGTTGACGCTCGCCGGCTGCTCGGATGTTCGCCGCTCCATCGGTCTCGACCGCCAGAGCCCCGACGAGTTCGCCGTCGTTTCCCGCGCTCCGCTGACCCTGCCGCCCAGCATGCAGGATCTGCCCCGGCCGCGCCCCGGCGCCGCCCGTCCGCAGGACAGCACGTCGACCCAGATGGCCGCCGGCGCCGTGTTCGGCGGCTCCTCGCGCGGTAACGCCACGGCGGCGGCCGGCTCCACCGCCGGCGAGAGGTCGCTGATCGCCCAGGCCTCGGCGCGCGACGGCATCGACCCCAATATCCGCGCCAAGGTCGATCAGGAAACCACCCAGCTGATCATCGCCGACAAGAGCTGGATCGATTCGCTGCTGTTCTGGCAGAAGCAGGAGCAGCCCTACTCGCTCGTCGACCCCGCCAAGGAGCAGCAGCGCCTGCGCGAGGCCCAGGCCCAGGGCAAGTCGGTGGACGGCGCCGCCACTCCGGTCATCGAGCGCAAGCGCAAGGCGCCGCTGGAAGGCCTGTTCTAAAGCGAATTTGCATTCGCTTTGGATTTATATGACCTCATTCGCCGGTCGGGCTTCGGCCGCATGGGCGGCCGGCCCCGCCGTCGCGGTCCAAAGCGGATGGCAATCCGCTTTAAGCGGACCCTGTCCGCACCCAGCCCGGCAGCATCCGCATGGCTCAAACCTTGTTCCGGGCACGACATCACACCAACTTCCGGGGGCGCCCTTCACAGCGAAGGGCGCCCTTTCGATTCGGACCTCCTGATCCGGGAGCCCTCATGCTTGCCTACCTTCCAGCCCGCCGCCTCGCCGCGGCCGGTTTCCTGGCCTTGACGATGACGGCCGCCGCCCCCTTCCTGCCGGGGCCGATCGCCGCGCCACCCGCATCCGCCGCGGAAAAGGGGGTGTTCTTCCCCGAGAGCTTCACCCTGTCGAACGGCATGCAGGTGGTGGTCATCCCCAACCACCGCGTTCCCGTCGTGACCCACATGGTCTGGTACAAGGTGGGCGCGGCCGACGAGGACCGCGGCCAGTCCGGCATCGCCCATTTCCTGGAACACCTGATGTTCAAGGGGACGGAACAGATCCCGCCCGGCGAGTTCAGCCGCACCGTCGCCAAGAACGGCGGGCGCGACAACGCCTTCACCAGCTACGACTACACCGCCTATTACCAGAACGTCGCCCGCGACCGCCTGGAGTTGGTGATGCGGATGGAGGCCGACCGCATGGCCAACCTGAAGCTGACCGACGCGCAGGTCTATCCCGAGCGCGACGTCATCGTCGAGGAGCGCCGCCAGCGCGTCGAGAACGAACCGGCCGACCGCATCGGCGAGCAGATCAACGCCACGATGTTCGTCCACCATCCGTACGGCACCCCGGTGATCGGCTGGCCGCAGGAGATTTCGTCGCTGACGCGGGAGATGGCGGAGGACTTCTACAAGACCTGGTACGCCCCCAACAACGCCATCCTGGTGGTCTCCGGCGACATCACCGCGGAAGAGCTTAAGCCGTTGGCCGAACGCTATTACGGCTCCATCCCCGCGCGTCCGGTGCCGGAGCGCAAGCGGGTGAGCGAACCGCCGATGAGTGCCGCAAGACAGGTGGTCCTGCGCGACGAAGAGGTCCGGCAGCCGTCGGTGCGCCGCACCTGGACCGCGCCGTCCTACCGCCTCGATCCCCAGGGCCAGGCCTATGCGCTGCAGGTGCTGGCCGAGATCATGAGCGGCGGCACCACCTCCCGCCTCTACCGCAGCCTGGTGGTGGATCAGAAGCTCGCGACCTCCGCCTGGCTCGGCTACGGCCCCACCGCCTGGGACATGGGCACGCTCAGCGTCGGCGCCAGCCCGGCCGCCGGAGTGCCGATGGAAAAGCTGGAGACGGCCTTGTGGGCCGAGATCGACAAGCTTCTGGAATCCGGCGTGACCGAGGAGGAGGTCGCCACCGCCCGCAAGCGCATGCTCGCCTCCGCCGCCTATGCCCGCGACAGCCTGACCGGCCCGGCCCAGACACTGGGCGCCGCACTGGCGACCGGCCAGAGCATCGACGACGTGGAAAGCTGGCCGGTGCGCATCGACGCCGTAACCGCCGATCAGGTCAACGCCGCCGCCCGCGCCGTTCTGGGTCAGACCAACCATGTCACCGGCCTGCTGCTGCCCCCGACCGGAAAGGACAGTTGAGGATGAGCGTGCGTCACTTTTCCCTGCGGACGGGCGTCGCCGCGTTCCTGTTCACCGTCGTCGCCTTCGTCCTGCCCGCCCAGGCCATGGACATCAAGCGCGTGGTCAGCCCAGGCGGGATCGAGGCCTGGCTGGTCGAAGACCACAAGGTTCCGGTGCTGGCGCTGGAATGGACCTTCGATGGGGCCGGTGGCATCGACCCCAAGGGCAAGGAGGGGTTGGCCAATCTCGCCTCCACCATGCTCGACGAGGGGGCCGGTCCCTATGACTCGCAGGCCTTCCAGGCGCGGCTGCAGGACAAGGCCATCGCTCTCGGCTTCGATGCCGGGCGCGACGGGTTCAGCGGCTCGCTGCGCACCCTGACCGAGAACCGCGACGAGGCGCTGGACCTGACCCGGCTCGCCCTGACCGAACCGCATTTCGCACCCGATGCGCTGGACCGCATGCGTGGCTCGATCATGGCGAGCCTGCGGCGGGATCTGGCCGACCCCAACTATGTCGCGCGCCGCCAGTTCTACGCCACCGCCTTCCCCGACCACCCCTATGGCGGCGAAATGCGCGGCACGCTGGAAACCCTGCCGACCATCACGCCCGACGACCTGCGCCGCTTCGTGAAGGGCCAGTTCGGCCGCGACCGGCTGGTGGTTGCCGCCGCCGGCGACATCACCCCGGAGGAACTCGGCAAGGCGCTGGACCGGGTGTTCGGCACGCTGCCGGCCAAGTCCGAGGCGCCGGGCATCCCCGACGTGACGATGGCCGGGACGGGCGAGACCATCCTGCTGCCGCGCCCGACGGCGCAGACCGTCATGCTGATGGGGCAGCCGGGCGTGAAGCGCGACGATCCCGACTGGTACGCCGCCACGGTGATGAACTATGTGCTGGGCGGCGGCGGCTTCGGTTCCCGTCTGATGGAGGAGGTGCGGGAGAAGCGCGGGCTGAGCTACGGCGTCTACAGCTATCTGATTCCGATGGACCATGCCGCCGTGGTGATGGCCGGCGGTTCCACCGTCAATGCCAAGGCCGGACAGGCGCTGGACATCATCCGCCAGGAATGGGCGCGCATGGCCAAGGACGGGCTGACCGACCAGGAACTGGCCGACGCCAAGACCTATCTGACCGGCTCCTTCCCGCTGCAGCTGGGCTCGACCCAGGCGATCGCCCGCGTCCTGCTGCAGGTGAAGCGGGACAATCTGGGCATCGACTATCTGAACGAGCGCGACCGCTACATCAATGCTGTGACCCAGGAGGACATCAAGCGCGTCGCCCAGCGCCTGCTCGATCCCTCCAAGCTGCTGACCGTGCTGGTGGGCAAGCCGGAAGGCGTGACCTCGACCCGGACGGTCGAAGCGGGCAATTGAAGGGATAGCTGACCGCTTGGTCGGCTCCGAATGCCTTCCCTGCCCCTCCCCCGCTCCAGCGGATCTGCGCTCCGCCGGGAGCGGGGGAGGTCGGGTGGGCGTCCTGCTCTCCCCGGGAAATCACGCCAAATCCGGCTGACTCCCCGGAAAGCGCGGATCGCTCGGATCGACCGGGCTGCCGGGCACCTTGCCCGGGATGATCCCGACCTGATCCGGCCGCGCGGCGTCGTCGCGGTCGCGTTGCTCCTCGCGCTCCTCCAATGGAGGGGTAACGGGCTTGTCCGGCATCGGCTCCTCCGGCATGGCGTCCTCCTGTAGCGGGTCCTGCGATCCTCAACACCCCGGAACCCCACCCGGTTGCACCCCTGGCCGGCACGCATAGGCCGTAAAGCCGCGTCGGATGCCGCGTTTTGGCCCGTGGCCGTTGCCGATCGTCGGTGTTAGGCTCCGCACGCCCCGCAGATGGGCCGCGTCAAAGGACCGCTGACGTCAAGGAGTCCAAAGCATCATGACCGCGCTGACCCGTTCGCCCGCCTGGACCGCTCTCGCCCGGCACCGCCAGGACATGGCCGGCACGCACATGCGTGACCTGTTCGCCGCCGATCCCGGCCGGTTCAAGGCCTTCTCGCTGGAGGCCGCGGGGCTGTTCCTCGATTATTCGAAGAACCGCGTCACGCGGGACACGGTCGGCCTGCTGCTCGACCTCGCCCGCCAGCAGGATGTCGAGGGTGCCCGCGCCCGCATGTTCGGCGGCGAGCCGATCAACCTGACCGAAAAGCGCGCCGTGCTGCACACCGCGCTGCGCAACCGTTCCGACCGCGCCGTGACGGTCGATGGCCGCGACGTGATGCCGGCCGTCCGCGCCGTGCTGGAGCGGATGGACGCCTTCGCCAATTCGGTGCGCGACGGCGAATGGCGCGGCTATACCGGCCAGCCGATCACCGACGTGGTGAACATCGGCATCGGCGGTTCCGACCTCGGGCCGGTGATGGCGACGGAGGCGCTGAAGCCCTTCGCCCATTCCCATGTCGCCCTGCATTTCGTCTCCAACGTCGACGGCACCCACTTGGCCGAACAGCTGAAGTGGCTGGACCCGGAGACCACCCTGTTCATCATCGCGTCCAAGACCTTCACGACGCAGGAGACGCTGACCAACGCCCATTCCGCCCGCCGCTGGTTCCTGGAGACCGCGAAGGACGAGGCGCATGTCGCCAAGCATTTCGTCGCCGTCTCCACCAACGAGGCGGAGGTGCGGAAGTTCGGCATCGACCCGGCCAACATGTTCGGCTTCTGGGACTGGGTCGGCGGCCGCTATTCGCTGTGGTCGGCCATCGGCCTGCCGATCATGATCGCCATCGGGCCGGAACGCTTCGCCGAACTGCTGGCCGGCGCCCACGCGATGGACGAGCATTTCCGCACCGCCCCGCTGGAACGCAACATGCCGGTGCTGATGGGCCTGCTGGGGGTGTGGTACCGCAATTTCTGGGACGCCTCGTCCTACGCGGTGCTGCCCTATGACCAGTACCTGCACCGTTTCCCGGCCTATCTCCAGCAGTTGGACATGGAGAGCAACGGCAAGTCGGTGACCCGCGGCGGCGAGCCGGTGGACTACCAGACCGGCCCGGTGCTGTTCGGCGAGCCCGGCACCAACGGGCAGCACGCCTTCTACCAGCTGATCCACCAGGGCACCTCGCTGATCCCCTGCGACTTCATCGCCGCGGCCACCACCCACAACCCGATCGGGGTTGAGCCCGGCGCCCATCACCGCATCCTGCTGTCCAACGTCTTCGCCCAGGCCGAAGCGCTGATGCGCGGCAAGACCGCCGACGAGGTGCGGGCGGAGATGACCAAGGCAGGAAAGCCGGCGGCGGAGGTGGAGGCCCTGGTCCCCCACCGCGTCTTCCCCGGCAATCGCCCGTCCAACACCATCCTGATCCAAAGCCTGACCCCGGCGACACTGGGCGCCCTGATCGCGCTGTACGAGCACAAGGTCTTCGTCCAGGGCATCGTCTGGGACATCAACAGCTTCGACCAATGGGGCGTGGAGCTTGGCAAGCAGTTGGCCAGCACCATCCTGCCGGAGCTTGAGAACGGCCCGGTCGAGGGGGCGCATGACTGCTCCACCGCCGGACTGATCGCGTGGTGGCGGGCGCACCGGTAAGGATCGCCCCGCTGGCTCGGACCAGGCAATTGTTTGAATACGAACGCTATCGGACCGATGGAACCCGGTCAGATGGCGTTCGGAACATTGCGACTGCGTTCTGGTTGAAGAGGGAAGCGGTCTTTGCACCAACCCACTTCAGCGGAGCAGCCCCATGTCCATGCGCTTACGCCTCGCCATCCTGATCTACGGCATGATCCAGGGTGTGGTCTTCGGCATCGGCACCGTTCTGGTCCTGGCAATCCCCAGCTTTTCCGAGCAGGCGATGACACTGATGCCGACGGTGGTCATCCTCAGCGTCATCCTTGCGGCTCCCATCGCCTGGTTCGTGGCACCGCGGCTGCGCCTGCGCTTCTGGCAGCGGCGGGAGGAACGGCAGCAGGCGCCGCGCCGGGTCACGCTGTCCTGACCGGTCAGCCTGCCGCGTCTTCCGCGACCATGGCGAACAGCCAGTCGCGGAAGGCGCGCATGGTCGGCGTCTCCGGCCGCGATTTCAGCGAGGTCAGCCAATAGGCGCCCTTGCAGACGGTAACGGCGAAGGGCTGCTCGATCAGTCCCAGCGCCAGCGGCCGGCGGAACATCGCCACCGGGGCCAGCGCCACGCCGGCCCCCTGGATCGCCGCCTCCACCATCAGGGAGGAGGAGTCGAAGACCGGACCCTTGATCGAAGGCATCGCCGCCGGCTCCAGCCCGGCGGCGGCGAACCAGCCCGGCCATTCGTCGGACCGGTAGGAGCGCAGCAGGGTCTCCCGCCCGACGTCGGCAGGGTCGCGCAGCCGTCCAGCGATCTCCGGCGCGCACAGCACCGACAGCGGCGCGTCGAACAGCCGGTCCGCGTCGGTGCCGTGCCACGCCCCGTCACCGAAGCGGATGGCGTAGTCCAGCCCCTCCGCCGCGATATCGACGCGGTTGTTGTTGGTGGACAGGCGCAGATCGACGAAGGGATGCGCTTCGCGGAAGCGGCCGAGCCGCGGCAGCAGCCAGCCGACGGCGAAGGTGCCGACGGCGCCCACCGTCAGAACCTCGCGGAACCGTCCGCCCTCGAACTGGTCGAGCAGCCCGCCGATGCGGTCGAACGCCTCCTCCAGCGTCGGCAGCAGCGCCCGCCCCTCGTCCGTCAGGGCAAGGCCGCGCGGCAGCCGGTGGAACAGGCTGACGCCCAGCCGCGCCTCCAACAGCTTGACCTGATGGCTGACGGCGGCCTGGGTCACGCACAGCTCGATGGCGGCGCGGGTGAAGCTGAGATGCCGGGCCGACGCCTCGAAGGCACGCAAGGCGTTCAGCGGCAGATAGGGGCGGACCACGGGTTCCCCGGTCGATGCTTGATGCCGGAGAGGGTGCTAGCACCGAATGGGGGTGGCCTCCAAGGGGATGTGGGCCAAGGGGATGTGGGCCAGGGGGATGTGGGCCAGGGGGATGTGGGGAGGAGCGCATCGTCAGCCGCCCCTCCCCCAAACCCTCACCGCCCCGTCAGCACCCTGCGGGTGTGCAGCGCGATCATCCGTTCCTCGTCGGTCGGGATGACATAGACCGGCAGGCGGCTTCCCGGCGTGGAGATTTTCGTCGCGTTCGCCAGGTTGGCGGCGGCATCGATTTCCACACCCAGCCAAGCCAGCTTGTCGCCGACGCGAGTCCGCACCGGGGCGGAGCGCTCGCCGATGCCGGCGGTGAAGACCAGCGCATCCACCCCGCCCATCGAGGCGGTGAGCGCACCGGTCTCCTTGGCGATACGGAAGCAGAACAGCTCCACCGCCTCCTGCGCATGCGGGTCGCTGCTGTCGAGCAGGGTGCGCATGTCGTTGGAAATGCCGGAGACGCCGAGCAGGCCGGACTTGTTGTACAGCATCTTCTCGATGGCGCCGGCGTCCATGCCCTTGCGCATCAGATAGATCAGCACGCCAGGATCGATGGTGCCGCAACGTGTGCCCATCGGCAGGCCGTCGAGCGCGGTGAAGCCCATGGTGCTGTCGACGCTGCGCCCGCCATGGATGGCGCACATGCTGGCGCCGCTGCCGAGATGGGCGACCACCACCCGCGAGTCGCCCAGTTCCGGGGCGATTTCCGGCAGGCGGCGGGCGATGTACTCGTAGGACAGGCCATGGAAGCCGTAGCGGCGGACGCCCTCCTCCGTCAGCTCCCGCGGGATGGCGAAGGTCTGCGCCTGCCAGGGCTGGTTGCGGTGGAAGGCGGTGTCGAAGCAGGCGACCTGCGGCAGCTCGGGATGCGCCTCGGCCAGCGCGCGGATGGCGGCGAGGTTGTGCGGCTGGTGCAGCGGAGCGAGCGGGACGAGAGCGTCCAGCTCGTCCATCAGGGCCGGCGTCAGCAGCACCGGGGCGGCGTGGCTGACGCCGCCATGGACCACCCGGTGGCCGGCGGCGATCAGCGTCGCCCCCTCCAGCCGCTCCTCGATCCAGTCGAGCAGGTAGGACAGCAGCGCCGTGCGGTCGCCGGCCTCCCCCGCCCCCCAGCTCTTGTCGGCGAGCGGGCGGCGCTGGGCGTCCTTGGCCTCGAACACCGGCTGGGTGCCGATGCCCGAGATCTGGCCGTTGACGGTGACCACCGGATCCCCGTCGCCGTGATCCCGGAACACCGAGAATTTCAGGCTGGAAGAGCCGGCATTGATGACGAGGATCGCGTTGGACATGTCCCCTGCCCTCCTCACTCGGCCGCGGCGGCGGCGCCGCGGCGGCGGGCGGCGGCCGACAGGACGGCCACGGCACAGGACGCCAGACGGGTGCGCACATTGTCGGCGCGGCTGGTCAGGATGATCGGCACGCGGGCGCCCAGAACGATGCCGGCGGCATCGGCATGGGCCAGGAAGGACAGCTGCTTGGCCAGCATGTTGCCGGCCTCGAGGTCGGGGACCAGCAGGATGTCGGCCTGACCGGCCACCTCGGACTTGATGCCCTTGGTGATGGCGGCCTCGCGGCTGATTGCGTTGTCGAAGGCCAGCGGGCCGTCCAGGATGCCGCCGGTGATCTGGCCGCGGTCGGCCATCTTGCACAGCGCGGCGGCCTCCAGCGTCGAGGCGATCTTGGTGTTGATGGTTTCAACCGCCGACAGGATGGCGACGCGCGGAACCTCGGTGCCCAGGACCTTGGCGAGGTCGATCGCGTTCTGCACGATGCTGACCTTGTCCTCCAGCGTCGGATAGATGTTGATCGCCGCATCGGTGATCAGCAGCGGACGCGGGTAGGTCGGGACGTTCATCACGAAGACGTGGCTCAGGCGGCGTCCGGTGCGCAGGCCGGTTTCCTTCCTCACCACCTCGCCCATCAGCTCGTCGGTGTGCAGGCTGCCCTTCATCACCGCCTCGCATTCGCCGGTGCGGGCCAGCCGCACGCCGGTTTCGGCGGAGGCATGGCTGTGGGCGACGTCGACGATGCGGTAACGGGAGATATCCAGACCATGGGCATCGGCGACGGAACGGATCTTGGATTCCGGGCCGACCAGAACCGGGTCGATCAGGTTGGCCTCGGCCGCCTCGACGGCGCCGCGCAGCGAGCTTTCGTCGCAGGGATGGACGACGGCGGTCGGCACCGGCGGCAGCGACTCGCACTTCTTCAGCATCAGCTCGTGGCCGTCATGACGGATCACCTGCACCTGCGGCAGTTCCGCGGCGGCACGGCAGAACTTCTCCGTCGGGGCGATCACCTCGGCGACGCCGGTGGCGACGGTCTTGCCGTCCTGGTTGGCGGCGAGGCAGTCGAAGACAACCGTCTTGCGCGCGGCGTCCTTGGACTTGGCGGTGACCGTCACGGTGACGATGTCGCCCAGCAGGACCGGACGCTCGAACCGCAGATCCTGGCCGACATAGACGGTGCCGGGGCCGGGCAGCAGCGTGCCGAGAACCGCGGAGATCAGCGAGCCGGACCACATGCCGTGCCCGACCACCTTATGGTCGGCGGCATAGGTCTCGTCGACGTGGGACGGGTTGAGGTCGCCCGACACGGTCGCGAACAGTTCGATGTCGGCCATGGTCAGCCGGCGGGACAGGCTGGCCTGCTGGCCGATGCGGATTTCCTCGAACGTGACGTTTTCGATCATGGGGCTGCCGTTCTTACCGGTCGGAACGATGCCGCTGCGACCCGCCGGAACGGCGGAGAGGGCGGCGGTGGCGGTGTCCATCTCAAAGCTCCTCAAAAGGATCGCGGCGCCCGGCCGACGGGCCGCCGGACGGACCAAAGCCCGTCGGCAGGCGAACCCGCAGGCCGAAGACCGCAGCGGATGCCTCTCGAAAGAGGCACCCGTGGCCGCGGAAGGCCGTATCCTCCCGATTCCGGTTCCCGTGCCGCGGCGCCCGCTAGGGGGCGGACCGACGGCGGCGGGCCGGAACCCGTCTTGTTGGATTCCACCGAAGCGGAACCTTCACTCTCCAAGGATTTTCCAAGGAGTGTGCTTGTGCGAAAGAAATAGCCCCCATGGCCAGGGCTCCCAATGACCTACATCAATAAGGTTGCCAAGCTATTGTTGCAGTTGGGTTACTGGGTTCGTTTCGGTGCAGTGTGCGACCGCAGCATAACCGAAACTTGCGCAAGCTCGGACGGGAAATGCGGACATGCTGGAAAAACCGCCGCATTTGCGCATTGCGGCACGACATTACGGTACAAAGGAACGGCTTGCGGGAGCGGGGCGTGGACGTCCGTTCAGTCCGCGGCGACCGCGCAAGGGCAATGCTCCACGACGCGCGGGACGCTGACGGCGAAGACGGTGCCGCGCCCCACCCGCGACCGCACGGTGACGGGATGGTCCAGCATCTCGGCCATGCGGCGGACGATCGACAGCCCCAACCCCAACCCGCGCCCGCTGTCGCGCTGGTCGGTGCCGCAGCGGTAGAAATCCTCGAAGATCGCCGTCATCTCGGCTTCGGCGATGCCGGGGCCGGTGTCCCAGACCTCGATGGACAGGCGGTCGCCGTCCGCGCCGCCGCAGCGGCGGCGGCAGCCCAGCAGGATCCGCCCCTCGGTGGTGTAGCGCAGGGCATTGACCATCAGGTTGCGCACCATCCGCTCCAGCAGGATCGGGTCGCTGCGCACGCGGACCGAACAGGGAACCACCCGCAACTCCAGCCCGCGTTCGGCAGCCTGATCGCCGATCTCGACGGACAGGCGGCCAAGGATATCCTGCACGTCGAAATCGACGATCCGCGGCTTCACGTTGCCGACCTCCAGCGCGGAGGTGTCGAGGAGGGTGGACAGCAGCGTATTACCGGCGCTCAGCGCCTCTCCCAGCTTGTGCGCCACCTCCAGCTGCTGGGGATCGTCCAGCTTGCTCAACAGGATGTGGTGGAACAGGCTCATCGCCTGGAAAGGCTGGCGCAGGTCATGGCTGGCGGCGGCCAGGAAACGGCTCTTTGCCTGGTTGGCGCGCTCCGCCTCGGCATGGGCGTGGGCGAGAGCCTCGCGGATTTCGACGGATTCCGTCATGTCGACCGCGGCGCAGATGATGCCGCAGACCGCCCCGGTGTCGTCGCGCATCGGCTCCACCGACAGGTCCAGCGCGTGGCGGATGCCGTTATAGGTCAGCTCCACTTCGCAGCGGGCGCCGACCCCGCGCTCCATCACCGCCCGCTTCACCGGAGCCAGCCGCTCGGCATCCTGGGGGAACAGTTCGGCATCGGTACGGCCGATCATGCGTTCCGGGCGGAAGTCCGGCTGCGGACAATAAACCCACTGATGCCGCAGGTCGCGGTCCTGGGTGAACAGCGTCACCTTGGAATGGCGCAGGGCCATGCGGAACCGCTCCTCGCTTTCGCGCAGCGCGCGGGCCATGGCGGAGCGGGCGCGCGCCTCGGTGCGCAGCAGACGCTTTGTCCGCGCCTCGCGCAGCACATAGACGACGGCGCCGGCGGTCAGAAGGAGTCCGCCGATCAGCATGGTCCAGGCCAGCCGGTCGTCGGCGCCGAACAGCGGCACAGGGCCCGGCACCACATACAGCCGCCACACCCGCCCGCCATAGGCGATGTCGCGGACGATGGTCCGCGTCGGCGCATCCCCGGTCAGCTGCTCCGCCGTCAGCGGCCGGACCGGAGGATGCGGAAGCTCGCCGGGACGGCTGAGCGCCCCTTCGGCGGCAAGCAGCCGCGGCGCTCCCGCCTTGGGGTCCAGCAGATAGGCGTCGCCGACGGTCAGCCCCACCCGCAGAACGGCATCGCGCAGCAACTGGCCGACGTCGAAGCTTGTCCACAGGAAGCCGGTCAGGACATCGCAGAGCGTACGGGCGGCGGGCCCATCCTCCCCGGCATCGACCTCGCGCGAATAGACCGGCAGGTAGATCAGCGCGGTATCCGGGCCGAACTCCGCCCGCAGCGGCTCGCCCTCGGCCGCGACCACGCGATTGGCGGCACAGGACCGGACCAGCACGTCGCGCTGACCGGGCAGGCTGGCCATGTCCAGACCGATCAGGTTGGCCGCCGATTTTGGTTCGGCCAGCATATTCACGAAGCGGTCGGCGCCGGGTTCAAGTGCCGCGTCCTCGGCGGCATAGCGGACGGCGAAGGTAGTGTGGCCGACCGACCGCATCGTCCGCTCCAACAGCGGCAGGTCGCGTTCGGCCATCCGCCGCGACCAGACGACGGCGCGGAGATTGGAGTAGAGCGGAAGCAGGGGTTCGGCCGCCGAGGAAAAGCTGGCCTCCGTCACCGGCTCCGGCCCGGCCATGGGGCCGCTCAGCGCGCGCAGAAGGACGCTCTGATGGTCGAAGCGGGTCTTGAGTTCATCGTGGAGTTGGATGGCCTGGCGGTCTGCCAATGCCTGTTCGGCATTGCTGGTCGCGGCACGGATCAGAAGGAAAGCGCTGAGGGATAGGAAGAAGCCGGCGAAGACGATGGCTGGAATCGTCGTGCCCGCCCGCGCGTCCCCTCGATATCGCCGGTTCATCCAATCGCCCTCCATCCCGCCATACCCGATCATAGCGAAAGGAAGACATAAAAGGGTATGTGAAAGATCATCCTTAAACGAAAGAGGGATGATTCTCTAACCATCCGGGGTGACGAAACGTTTCTGGAAGGGATCGGCGCAATATATCTGTCGCATTTTGCCGCATTCTTGCGGCCTATGTTTCAGGAAATTCATTGCGATACAGAAACGATTAACATTCCTTTCATCACCCCTTTTCAACCCATGCCGAATCCGCCACAGATTTAGAGTCAATACTATCAGATCGAGTCGTGCCCAAGCAGGCGGATGACGGCGGCACGCAAGGCGAGCGGCGCCACCGGCTTGTGGAGCAGCGTATAGCCGGACAGCCGCGCCTCGCGCAGACGCTTCGGGTCGGTGTCGCCGGTCAGGATCATGCCGGGCACCGGACGGCCGAACAGCTTGGCGATCTGACGGATGGCGACGATGCCATTCGCCGCTCCCTTCAGCCGCAGGTCGGAAATGATGAGGTCGAACCGGTCGGGCGTCGGGCCGATCCGTTCGACGGCGGCGTCATAGGAGTCCGCGCCCACCACGCTGCACCCCCATTGGCTCAGCAGCGCCTCCAATGCCGCCAGCACCATCGGATCGTCCTCGATCACCAGGATGCGGGTCCGGCTGATGTCCGCCGCACCGCTGTCTGGCACGGCCGCCTCAGGCTGCTCCTCTCCGCCGGTGCTTTCCGACGCCTCGACGGAGCGTGGAACGATCACCGCGAAGACGCTGCCGCGCCCCTCCGCCGAACACAGCTCCAGCCCGAAGCCGAGCTTGCGTGCCAGGCCGCGGACCAGCGTCAGGTCCAGCCCCAGCGTGCCGGAGCCCTCCCCGACAGGACGCGCCAGTTCCGACCGCAGCGCCTCCAGCCGCTGCGGGGACAGGCCGCGGCCATTGTCCCACACCTCGATCCGCAGGCAGTCGCCGCGGGTACGGCAACCGACCAGAACCCGGCCATGCCCCGTAACCCGCAGGGCATTGGCGACCAGCCCGTGCAGCAGGCGCTCCAGCAGGGCGGAGTCGGTCTTCACCATGGCCGAACAGGGCATCACGCTGAAGCGCAGCCCGCGGTCGGCGAAGCGCGGCGCCACATCCAGCGCCAGCCGCATCAGAACCCCGTTGACGGCGTGGGTGCGGATGTCGGGCTCGACCAGACCGCTTTCCAGGCGGACCAGATCGAAATGACCGTCGACCATGCTGCGCATGGACTCCACCGCCTGGGCCATCGAGTGCAGCAGGTCGCGCCCCGACCGCTCCACCCCACCCGTGCGGCCCTCCGCCAACCGGCTGTCCAAGGTGCCGATCAGCAGGGACAGGGCCGCCAGGGGCTGGCGCAGGTCATGACTCGCCGCCGCGAACAGGCGCCCCGCCGGGTCGCGCATCGGCTGAACCGTCGGGACCGGGGCCGGGGCCGGGGCGGTGACAGGACTGTCCATGGATGCGACGGACGGGACGGCCTGGGTGGCCGGGGACGTGGAGTTGGCGAGCCGCCACACCGCCCCGCCGCCGGCCAGCGGGACGATCGTGCGCCGCGGCCCGGCCAGTTCCTCCAGCTCAGCGGACGGCATCCCGTCCGCAAGGCGGTCCGCCAGACCCGGCAAGGCTGCGGCCTCAGGAGACCAGTCGGCCAGCCGTTCGTCCGCGCCGAACACCAGTATCGGCGGCGCCGAGCCGTCGGCATCGTCTTGGCTGCCGTTCATGGCCACACCTGCTTCCAAACCATAATGCCCCGGCATTGGTAACGCTGTGCAGCTACCAGAGTATGAAAGCAATCGCCCCCTGCAAAGCCCGCCATTGGGCAGAGCACACGCGAAGATTATAACGCGCTGCACAACCAAACCTTTCGTTGCTTTTTCGGTAAATTCAACGGACATCATATGCAAATGAGGATTTCTGTTGCAATTCGACAAATAATCGCCGTGGCCTCAGGCGCTGCCTTCAGCGTTTATTAGGAATGAACCGCAATGATGATCGGATGGAATGCAACGCGCAGTCTTGTGACGATGCGGAATACGGCCGGACAACGGCCGGAAAAGCCCTGCCCGATGATCTTGTCCTGTCGGCAGTGATGCGGCTGCCGGTCGCGGTCGCCCGTCTCAAGGCCCACCGCGACTGCAGCGGCGCGCTGACCGATCTGGATTGGTGGTCGGCCAACCCGGCGGCGGAACGGCTGCTGGGTGCCGCACCGCTGGCCGGACGCCGGCTGCGCGGCGATGCGACCCATGCCAACTGCCCCGGACTCTTCGCGGTGCTGGCAGACGCCCTGCATGAACCGGTGGAACGGACGGTCGCGGCGCGGCGCGGCGGCATTCCCGTACGCTGGCGGGTGGCGGCGGCCCCGGCGCCCGGCGGCCTCAGCGCGATCCTGACCGACCTGGGCCCGGAGGCACCCTCCGTGGCCGAGGCGCTTGCCGAAAGCCTGGCCGCGGCGCTGGAGCACAGCGGCGAGAGCTTCGCCCTGTTCGACCATGACGACCGCCTCGTCCACGCCAACGGCCGATTGAAGAACGACCTGCCCGCCTTGGCCGACCGGCTGGTCCCCGGCGTGCCCTTCGAGGAGCTGGCCCGCAGCTTCGCCCTGTCCGACCCTCGCCTGACCACGGAGGATGAGCGCGCGAACTGGCTGAGGGTGCGGCTGGAGCGGCATCGCCGGCTGGAGCCGCCGGTGGTCGTGCCGCTGCCCGACGGGCGCTGGCTGCTCAGCCGCGAGCATGCGGTGCCCGGCGGCGTGCTGGTTCACTACACCGACGTCACCACGCTGAAGCTGAACGAGGAACGGATGCGCGTCCGCGAAACGGAGGCGCGTGCCGCCCGCGGCGAGGCGGAAAGCGCCAGCCGCGCCAAGAGCGCCTTCCTGGCGCAGATGAGCCACGAGCTGCGGACACCTCTGAACGCCGTGCTGGGCTTTTCCGAGATGCTGCTGTCGGAGCCGTTCGGGCCGCTGGGCAATCCGCGCTACCGCAGCTATGTCGGCGACATCCGCGATGCCGGGAGCCATCTGCTGGCACTGATCGACGATATCCTGGAGTTGTCGCGCCTGGACGGCACCATGACGATGGCCGAAGAGGGGGTGGATCTGGACCTCCTGTCGCTCAAGATCGCCGCGGCGCTGCAGGAGGTCGCGGCCGAGGGCGAGGTCCGCCTGCGCCGCGACGTGCCGGCCGACCTTCCGCTTCTGCAGGGCGACGCCCAGGCGCTGACCCGGATGCTGACCAATCTGCTGTCCAACGCCGTCACCCACACCCGGCCGGGCGGCGAGGTGGTGCTGACGGCGCAGCTGATGCCGGACGGCGGGATCGGGCTGATGGTGGCCGACACCGGCATCGGCATCCCGACCGCCGAGCTTCCGCGCATCCTTCACCCCTTCGAATTGCAGGATTCCACCATTGCCCGCAACTCCCGCGGGACCGGGCTGGGTCTGCCGATCGTCAAACGGCTGGCCGAAATGCATGGCGGCCGTCTGGAACTGACCAGCGAGCCGGGCGTCGGCACCGCCGCCGTTCTGGTGTTTCCCGCCGGCCGCAGCCTGCCGCGCGACCGTTGCCGGCCCGCTCCCCTGCCCCCGGTCATCATTCCGGGCTGACGCGGCCCAGCTGAGTCGCCCGTGCCGGTTCGGGTCGGAACCGGACCCAGCCCGCCATACTCTTTTTGCCCCTTGGCGCCGCGGGAGTGACGCGGCATTGTGTCCGCATCGTTCCCGAACCGTTCTGTTTTCCAGTGGTGGCGCAGCGCCGATGAGCGACGATCTAGCCGTACCCGTTTCCGATGCCGACTCCGCCCTGTCCGCCGGCGGAGCGCTGCCCATCTTCCGCGGCGTGCGGCGGGCGCTGGCGATGCGCGGCTTTGCCACCCTGACCGAATTCCGGCTGGCGAGCGGGCGAAGGGCCGACGTGCTGGCCATCGACGAGGCCGGCTGCATCCTGATCGTCGAGGTGAAGAGCGGCGTTGCCGATTTCCGCTCCGACCAGAAATGGCAGGAGTATCGCGAATGGTGCGATGCCTTCTATTTCGCCGTCGATGACGGATTCCCGACCGAACTGATCCCGGAGGATTGCGGGCTGATGGTCGCGGACGCCTACGGCGCCGAGATCCTGCGCGAGGCGCCGGTCGACAAGCTGGCCGCCGCCCGCCGCAAGACCCTGCTGCTGCGCGCGGCGATGACCGGCGCCGGGCGCCTGCACCGGATCGAGGATCCGATGTTCACCCAGGCCTCTCCGACCGTGTGACGCCGCCCCAATCCGATGCTGTCTTACGGTGTGGGTGCGCCCTGCCGGGGAACCGGCTAGACTGCGCTCCTCTCATCAACCGGGAAGAGCGGACCGGCATGCCACCCTTGCACATCCTGCTGGCGGAAGACGAGACGGTCACCCGCCTTGCCGCCCGCGCCCTGCTGGAACGTGCCGGCCATCGGGTGGTGGCGGTGGAGGATGGCCCGGCCGCCGTCGCCGCCGCCGCGCAGATCGCCTTCGACCTGATCCTGATGGATTTGGGGCTGCCCGGCCTGCCCGGCGACGAGGCCGTCCGCGCCATCCGCAGCCGGCCGGGCGGCGGCACCGCGCGGATCCTGATGCTGACGGCCAGCTTCACCGCCGATGGCCGCGACCGCTGCGCCGGCTGCGGCGCCGACGGCATGCTGGCGAAACCCCTGCAGCTGGACGCCATGGCCGCCGCGCTGGCCGGCGCGCCGCAAGCGGCCCCGCCGGTGAACGAGCCCGATTTCGACGAGGGCGCCATCGCGACGATGCGGGACCTGCTGCCGCCCGACCGCACCGCCGAATTGATCGGCAAGACGGCGGCGGTGCTGCGCCAGCACGATCGGACGCTCGGCGAAGCCTTGCGGAATGGGGATCCGGCGACGGCCGGGGCGATGGCGCACAAGATCGCCGGCGTGTCCGGCCAGTATGGCTGCCTGGCCCTGCGCCGCGCCGCCCGCGCATTGGAGGCGGCGTTGGAGGACGGCAGCGCCGCCGACCTGCCGCGGCGGCTGGCCGATCTGACCGGTGCAATGGCGCCGGCGCTGGCTTTCCTGGAACGGAGCGCCGCGGCGCGGGGGTGATCCCCCGCCGCGTTCCGCGATGGGTGCCGGTCAGCCGCGCTCGGCGGGCGACACGGCAACGCAATGGTGGCCGTGCTTCGTCAGCACCGCACAGGCCTTGCGCGCATCCTTCTCGTCGAGACCGGTCAGACGGGCGCGATAGATGGTGTCCTTGCCGGCCTTCGCCTCCACCACGCTGGGCTTGGCCGCGCGCAGGATGAAGGGAGCCTGCTTGACCGCCTGGGTGACCGCCTTGTTGCCGGCCGCACGGCTGGAGAAGGCGCCGACCTGGACCCCCCAATGCGAACCGGTTTCGCGGGCGGGCTTGCTCTCACGCGCCGGGGCGGCGGGAATCGCTGCCATCTGCACGGCGGCGCGCACCGGCTTGGCCTTCACGTCGCCCACCTCGCCGGCGACGGCGTCGGAGCGCGTGTCGAGGCTGGCCATCACCGGCCCTTCGTCGCGGCCCTGGCTGGCGCGGCTGAAGGCCTGGTCGAGCAGCGCCGCCATCTTGTTGTCGCGCGATCCCGCGGACTTGCCGCCCATCACCACGCCGACCAGCCGGCGCCCGTCCCGCACCGCCGACGCGGCGAGGTTGAAGCCCGATGCGATGGTGTAGCCGGTCTTGATGCCGTCCATGCCCTCGTAGCGGGACATGAGATTGTTGTGGTTGGCCATCGTGCGACCGCCATAGACGAAATTGCGGCGGCTGAAATAGGGGTAGTATTTGGCGTGGTCGCGCATCAGGGCGCGGGACAGCACGGCATAGTCGCGGGCGGTCGTCACCTGTTCCATGTTCGGCAGGCCCGACGCGTTGCGGTAGACGGTGCGGCGCATGCCCAGTTCGCGCGCCTTGCGCGTCATCATCTCGGCAAAGCGGGCCTCGGTGCCGCCGAGCGCCTCCGCCAGGACGACCGCGGCGTCGTTGGCCGATTTGGTGACGAGGCCGAGGATCGCGGTTTCGACCTTCAGCGTCTGGCCGGCGCGCAGGCCGAGCTTGGTCGGCGACATGCTCTGCGCGAAGGCGGAAACCGGCAACTGCTGGCCGAGGGACAGGCGGCCGTCCTCCAGCGCGTCGAAGGCGAGATACAGCGTCATCATCTTGGTCAGCGACGCCGGATGGACGATGGCGTCGGCGTCCTGGTCGATCAGCACCTGCCCGGTACGGGCATCGACCACGATGGCCGCCGCCTTGGCCGCCAGCGCTTCGGCCGCCGAGAGGCCGGAGCCTACCGCCGCCATGCCAAGCAGCGCGGCCGCCGCGAGCAGATGGCGCCCCACACCCGCCGAACTCCGCCCGCCGGCCGTCTCCGTTGCGCGAAAGGCGAACGGAAACAATCCGTTACGAACGGTGTTGCGCGTTACACTCATGATGGCCCCGCCAACCGCTAGATTCTGGTGCTTGGTTCAATGGTAAATTCGTGAGAAATCAGTGTCTAGCAGGAATTCGTTAATTTCTTGCTTTGGCTTTCGCCGGTGCTTGTGACCAAAATGGCGGGTCCTGGCTGACTGAGGATGACGGGAAGGACTGCGGAGGACGGCACGCAAGCGGAGGGGTTACGGCATGGGGGCAGACGGATTACCGGCGCCCTCCGATCGGCCGGAACCCGGTGATCGGGCTTGCCGCCGCGACCTGCGCTTTCCACCTACCAGGGGCCGCTGACGCGAGGCAAGCGACAATGAGCCGTGGTCATCAAAGAAGCTTCCCGGGCACAAGCGCACCGGGAAAAACCGTTCCGGCCGACGCCCCTCCACCCGGCCGCCTTCGCCGCGCCCTCATCCGCCGCGTACCCTCGGCCCGACTGGCGGCTTCCTTGGCGGCATCCCTGCTGGCGCTCGCCGGCTGCACCTCCGCCGGGCCGACCGACAATCCGGCGGCGCGCAAGCTGACCTGGTTCAGCTATCTCAACGGCGACGACCTGAGGACGAGCTGCGGCAAGGACGGGACCGACCGCTTTCGCCTGATCTTCAACGCCGATTACAACCGTCATGTGCGGACATACGACGTCGTCGGCGACCCCGAGCGCGGCGGTGCGGCGGTCGAGGCGCATGTGATCGAGGCGACGGACCTCGCCCGCATCACCCCGGCCGATCCATTCTCCGCCGCCCGCGGCCGCAAGGCGACGCTGCAGCTGAGCGCCGCGCAGTATGACAGCTTCATCGGCCGCCTGCGCGAGGACGGGGCCTTCGACCCGCCGCCGCACGGGCTGCGGTTGCGGTCGAACGGCTTCTATTGGCTGATCAGCGGGTGCCGGTCCGGGCAGTGGTTCTTCACCGCCTTCCCCTACCCGTCCAACCGCTTCATCGATGCCGGTTTCCCAGACCTGCTGCGCGGAATCGACCCGACGGGCGCCGCCTTCGCCGCCCCGCCGGAGCCGGAGGAGGCGCCGCGCGACCTGCCCTCTTCCGGCCAATCGGCGGATGGCGGCGTGGTCTTCGAGCTCCAGGCCGGACCCCATGGCCTGGCGGGTCGGACCGGCCCCTTCGGGGCGCTTCTGCTGAGCACCCTCCCGGAGAACTGAGCGGAGGTCAGACGGCCTCTTCGGCGGGCCGGAGCGGACGCATCCCTTCCGGCACCAGCGTCTCGACCCACGGGCCGTCCGGCATGCGGCGCGCCAGTTCCGTCAGGTTGCGGTTCCACCACTGGCGCTGTTCGCTGAGGTCGTCGTAGTCGAAGTTCGACTGGCGCCAGCTCCGCGATTCCGCGTGGTAGGACACCATGTCGATGGGAAAGCCGACGTCATTGCTGGAAAAGCGGGTGCTGTCGAAGGACAGGTAGGCCAGCTTCAGCGCCGTCTGCATGTCGGTGCCGTAGGTCAGCGCCCGGTCCAGGATCGGCTTGCCGTAGGCGGTGGCGCCGATCGACAGGTAGGGCGTGCGCTCGTCCACCTCGATCCAGTTGCCTTCCGGATAGACCAGGAACATGTAGGGTTCCCGGTCCTCGGCCAGCTGGCCGCCGATGATGGCGTGCAGGTTGAAGTGGAGCTTCGACGCCTCCAGCGACTCCTTATCCTCCGCGGCGACTTGCCGCAGGCAGGCGGTGAAGGCCGACACGGCGTCCAGCATGGTCGAATAGGATTCACCCCGGCGCTTCTGCATGTCGCGGCGGAGATAGGCCAGCGTCTTGTCCCGCACGCTGCGCAGGCCGGAATTCATGATGAAGAAGCGGTCGCCGCCGCTGCCGATCATCGTCACCTTGCGGGCCGACGAAAGCTGCGACCCGCTGGTGATGCGACCGTCCGACAGACCGATCAGGCCGTCGCGTGTCTTGATGCCAAGGCAATAGGTCATGATCGAAAACGTCCCGAAGATGCGGCCTGGAGTGC
Organism: Azospirillum ramasamyi; assembly: GCF_003233655.1. NCBI lineage: Bacteria > Pseudomonadati > Pseudomonadota > Alphaproteobacteria > Rhodospirillales > Azospirillaceae > Azospirillum > Azospirillum ramasamyi. The sequence goes on along the minus strand of NZ_CP029829.1, from coordinate 461,907 downwards.
GGACGGCCTGGAGTGCGGGGGCCGGGAGCGCCGCGTCCAAGCGCCGCACCTGACCAATGGCCGAGGCGATTCACGCCCACGGCCACGCTACACTTGTCCCATCGCCGGTAAATCCTTCGTTAAGGAGTTGCTTCATCGAGGGGTTGCCGCCGGTTCGGCGACAACGAAACCCGCCGGCAACGTCCGCGATACCGCGCTCATCGGAATTTCGCGCGGTCGGAGCATGATGCGGCGCAACAGCCCATATGGGTACCTACCGAACGGACTGTTGACAGCGCCCCCTGCGTAGCCCATAAAATCCTCATATTGCAGTGCAGCATTTCCGGGGCCGTATCGCGGTTCCGGGGACCGGCCGGGCCGGATGCACAACGTATAAACGCAACGCAAACCGCTGCCGGCAAGCTTCGCGCCCCCGCACCGCGGCGGCAGGGCCCTTCGCCCAAACGTCGGCATCAGCCAGGAAGGAACGCGCGTCATGAACCAGTTCACGCCGAAGTCGCTCGAAACCGTCGCCGCCCAGGCCAAGGAGCAGTATGAGGGTCTGGTGAAGGCCGGCCAGGAGCAGACGGTCAAGCAGTTCGAACAGACCGCGACCGTCGCCAAGGAGCAGTTCGAGAAGACCGCCGCCCAGCTGCTGAAGAGCTACGAGGACCTGCAGGCCACCGGCAAGGCCAATGTCGAGGCGCTGATCGCCAGCAGCACCATCGCCGCCAAGGGCGCCGAGGATCTGGGCCGGGAGGTCGTCGCCTACGGCCAGTCGGCGCTGGACAAGTCGATCACCACCGGCAAGGCCCTGCTGGCCGCCAAGACCCTGCAGGAAGTCGTCGAGCTGCAGAACGATTTCCTGAAGTCGAGCTTCGACGCGATGCTGGCCGAGACCAGCCGGCTGCAGGAGCTGACCACCAAGGTCACCAACGAGGCGCTGGCCCCGCTGAACGCCCGCGTCACCGCGACGGTGGAAACCCTCTCCAAGCCGATCGCCGCCTGATCGGCCCGATCCGACGGCACATGACGGCCGGGGTTCGGCATGGACCCCGGCTTCGCAAAAGGCCCGGCAACCTCCACGCGGTTGCCGGGCCTTTTGCGTATGAAGGGGCCCGGTTTGCACGCCAGGATTTTTGTGCGGTGCACAATAACCATTGACACCACCCCCGGGCTCCCTTACATTCCGCTCATGTTGCAGTGCAGCATATCTCGGGCGCCCGCCCTGACGGGGTCCGAGGGTTTCAACCCACTCCGCACCCGGTCGCCGCATCGTCGGGGCCGCGCGGTTGACCCCTGAGAAAGCGCGAGGAGCATAGCCATGTCCGACCAGATCGCCGCCGTCACCAAGTCCGTCGAAGACGCCATCGCCACCGCCAAGCAGAACCTGGAAGGCCTCGTGAAGGCCCAGCAGGAGCAGATCGAAAAGGCCTCGGCCCAGGTGCTGAAGGGCTATGACGATCTGACCGTGCTGACCAAGCAGAACGTCGATGCCTTCGTGAAGTCCGGCACCGTCGTCGCCAAGGGCGCGGAAGAGGCCGGCAAGCAGGTCACCGCCTTCACCCAGTCCTCGCTGGAGAAGAGCGTGTCGAACGCCAAGGCCCTGCTGGCGGTGAAGACGATCCAGGAACTGGTCGAACTGCAGAACGCCTACGCCAAGGCGAGCATCGACGCGCTGGTGTCGGAAAGCACCAAGATGCAGGAGCTGACCGTCAAGATCGCCAACGAGGCGCTGGCTCCGCTGAGCGCCCGCGTCAACGCCACGGTCGAGGTCCTGTCGAAGAAGCAGGTCGCCGCCTGACCGGCTTGATCGGTGGGCAGCCCCCGCGGGCAGCCCATGCCCACCTGATCGCCCGCATCGCAGCGGCCCGGCACCCCGGACAGGGGTGCCGGGCCGTTTTGCGTTCGCGGCCCACCCCATCCCCGCGGTTCCGGGGTACGCCTCCGGTGAGCGCCGCCTTGGCAAAGCAGGGGGCGACGTCTGAGATTTGCGTGGCGCGTCATTGCGCGGACGCAAACGAGTTGCAAACGTCATGGCTTACCAGCGGGTCGAGGTTCTGACGGGAACGGAGCGGCGGCGGAATTACACGCCGGCGGAGAAGGTCCGAATGGTCGAGGAGGCGTTCCGCCCCGGCGTGGTGGTGACGGAAGCGGCCCGCCGGCTGGGCGTGCACGAAAGTCTGCTATACCGCTGGCGAGGGCTGATGCAGGCGAGCGGGAGCGCGGTGGCCGAACCGTCCAGCTTCGTCGCAGTGACCATCACGCCGGAGCCGACCGTAACAGAACCGCCGGTCTTGGAGCCCCCTGAACCATTGCCGCCTCCAGCGGGTCCGACCACGAGCCCGGCGATCCTCGAGGTCATCCTGCCCGGCGGGGCACGCCTGCGTCTGGAAGGGCCGGTCGATCCGGCTCTGGCGGCGGCCGTCGTCGGTGCCCTGGCATGATCCCGGTGCCGAGTGGCGTGCGGGTGTGGCTGGCCAGCGGACACACCGACATGCGCAAAGGCTGGGCGAGTTTGGCGCTGCTGGTGCAGGAACGCTTCGCCCAAGACCCGCACAGCGGCCATCTCTTCATCTTCCGCGGGCGCCGCGGCGATCTGGTGAAGATCATCTGGTATGACGGCCAGGGCAGTTGCCTGTTCATGAAGAGGCTGGAGCGGGGCCGCTTCATCTGGCCCACGCCGGCGGACGGCGCGGTGTCGATCTCGGTTGGGCAGATGGGCTATCTGCTCGAGGGCATCGACTGGCGCAACCCGCAGAAGACTTGGCGCCCCGAGGCCGCGGGGTGACTGCGACACGGTGAATCGACGCACCGGTTCAGGGGTGATTGTGGCGGCTCAACGGCGCGTTCCCAGGTAAACTGGCGCCATGACCGCCGCCCCGCTCCCCTCCACCTCGGCCGACGACGTCGCCAACTTGCGCGCTGCCTTGGCGCAGGCCGAGGCGCGGGCGGACGCCGCGGAAGCCGACGCGGCCCAGGCCAGGGCAATGGCCTCCAACACCGAGGCGCTGATCGCCGGCCTGAAGCTGGAAATCGAGAAACTCCGGCGCGAGCTCTACGGCACGCGCTCCGAGCGCAAGGCGCGTCTGCTGGACCAGTTGGAGTTCCAGCTCGAAGAGCTGGAAGCGACGGCCAGCGAGGACGAACTGGCGGCCGAGCAGGCCGCTGCCAAAACCACCGCGGTGGCGGCCTTTACCCGCAAACGGCCATCACGCCAACCCTTCCCCGACCACCTGCCGCGCGAGCGCGTCGTTGTGCCGGCACCGGCGAGCTGCCCGTGCTGCGGCTCGGACAAGCTGTGCAAGCTGGGCGAGACGATCACCGAGACGCTGGAGGTGATCCCGCGCCAGTGGAAGGTGATCCAGACGGTGCGGGAACGGTTCTCCTGCCGGGCCTGCGAGACGATCAGCCAGCCGCCGGCGCCGTTCCACGCCACCCCACGGGGCTGGGCCGGCCCCAACCTGCTGGCCACCCTCCTGTTCGAGAAGTTCGGCCAGCATCAGCCGCTGAACCGGCAGGCCGAACGCTTTGCGCGCGAGGGCGTGCCGCTCAGCCTGTCCACCCTGGCCGACCAGGTGGGCGCCGCCGCCGCGGTGCTGAAGCCGCTGCACGACCTGATCGCTTCGCATGTGATGGCGGCGGATCGGCTGCATGGAGACGACACGCCCGTGCCCGTGCTGGCCAAAGGCAAGACCGACACCGGGCGGCTGTGGGTGTATGTGCGTGATGACCGGCCGTTTGCCGGCCAAGCCCCACCGGCAGCGCTGTTCCACTATTCGCGAGACCGCAAGGGCGAGCATCCCGAACGGCACCTGGCCGGCTTCACGGGCTGGCTGCAGGCCGATGCGTTCGCCGGCTATAACCGGCTGTACGAACCTGAGCGCCGACCGGGGCCGATCAGCGCCGCACTGTGCTGGGCGCATGCCCGGCGCGGCTTCTTCAAGCTGGCCGACATCGCCGCGAACACCAGACGCGGCAAGGATGCCCCGCCGATCTCACCGCTGGCGCTGGAGGCCGTGACCCACATCGACGCCCTCTTCGATCTCGAGCGCGCCCTGAACGGCAAGCCCGCGGCCGAGCGGCTGGCGGCCCGCCAGGAGCACGGCGTCGCCCTGGTGGCCACGCTGGAGAACTGGATGCGGACGGAGCGCGCCCGGCTCTCCCGCCATGCCCCCGTGGCCAAGGCGATGGACTACATGCTGACGCGCTGGGACGGCTTCACGCGCTTCCTCGGCGACGGCCGGCTGTGTCTCACGAACAACGCCGCCGAACGCGGCCTGCGCGGGATCGCCCTGGGCAGAAAGGCGTGGCTGTTCTGCGGCTCCGATCGCGGCGGGCAGCGGGCGGCGATCATGTACGGCCTGATCACCACCGCCAAGCTCAACGAAGTTGACCCGCAGGCGTGGCTGGCCGACGTGCTGGCCCGCATCGCCGACCTGCCGCAGAACCGCCTGCCCGAACTGCTGCCCTGGAACTGGAAGGCAATCTGACTGCGGCACTCACCGGATGCGTACGGTCCGGGGACAGGGGGCTAGGGTTTTCCGCCGATTGCGGCCCGGCCGAAAGCGATGTCTCCTATTATGGGGTAGCGCGAGGGCCGGCGGACCAAAGGAGGGTCTGCCAAATGGAGGGTTACTGAAAACGGCCCCTTCCCACCGCGACCGAAATGACCATATCATTCACATAGACAGTGCATCGCGATGACATTCGACTGGGACCATGGCCGACTCTGACAAGCAGGGCAACGACGGCACGAACAGCGGCGTGGTCGTAAAGGCCAAGCCAAAGACCAAAAAGCCGTCGATGTACAAGGTCTTGATGCTGAACGACGATTACACTCCCATGGAGTTCGTCGTTCTCGTTCTCGAACGCTTCTTCAGCAAATCGCGGGAGGAAGCGACACAGATCATGCTGCATGTGCACCGGCGGGGTGTGGGGTTGTGCGGCGTGTTCACCTACGAGGTGGCGGAGACGAAAGTCACGCAGGTGATGGACTTTGCGCGCCAGCACCAGCATCCGCTGCAATGCACGTTAGAAAAGGATTAGACCCACACATGCTGTCGCGTAACCTGGAACAGACGCTGCACCGAGCCCTGGCCCACGCGAACGAGCGCAGGCATGAATACGCGACGCTCGAACATTTGCTTCTCGCGTTGACCGAAGACTCCGATGCTACCGCCGTCTTGCGCGCTTGCGGGATCGACCTCGACCGACTGCGCGCGGAACTGTCGGATTACCTCGACAACGAACTTGCGAACCTTATCACGAACAGGCCCGATGACGCCAAGCCGACGGCTGGATTCCAACGGGTTCTGCAGCGTGCGGCCATCCACGTCCAGTCGTCGGGACGTGAGGAGGTGACGGGAGCAAATGTGCTCGTCGCCTTGTTCTCTGAACGCGAGAGCCACGCGGTCTACTTCCTGCAGGAGCAGGAGATGACCCGGTTCGACGCGGTCAACTACATCTCTCACGGAATCGCGAAGGCTCCGGGCCGCTCGGAAATAAAGCGTGTCTCGGGCGCTGACGACGAGGCGGCGGCGGAGAAGGTCGTGAAAAAAGGCAGCGAAGCGCTCGAGGCTTACTGTGTCAACCTGAACAAGAAGGCGTCCGGCGGGAAGATCGATCCGCTGATCGGCCGGGAGCAGGAGGTCGAACGGACCATCCAGATCCTGTGCCGGCGGTCGAAGAACAATCCGCTGTATGTCGGCGACCCCGGTGTCGGCAAGACCGCCATCGCCGAGGGCCTGGCCCGGCGCATCGTCCAGCAGGAAGTGCCGGAGGTGCTGCGCAACGCCACCATCTTCGCGCTCGACATGGGCTCGCTGCTGGCCGGCACGCGCTACCGCGGCGACTTCGAGGAGCGGCTGAAGGCCGTCGTGTCCGAACTCGAGGCGACGGAGGGGGCCATCCTCTTCATCGACGAGATCCACACGGTGATCGGCGCCGGCGCCACCTCGGGCGGCGCGATGGATGCCTCGAACCTGCTGAAGCCGGCGCTGGCCTCCGGTTCGCTGCGCTGCATCGGCTCGACCACCTACAAGGAATACCGCAGCTACTTCGAGAAGGACCGGGCGCTGGTGCGCCGCTTCCAGAAGATCGACGTCAACGAGCCGTCGGTCGAGGATGCGATCAAGATCCTGCAGGGCCTGAAGCCCTATTACGAGAAGCACCACAAGGTCACCTACACCAACGACGCCATCCGCGTCGCGGTGGAGCTGTCGGCCAAGTACATCGGCGACCGCAAGCTGCCCGACAAAGCCATCGACATCATCGACGAGGTCGGTGCGGCGCAGATGCTGCTGCCGGAGAACAAGCGCCGCAAGAAGATCGGCGTGAAGGACGTGGAGGCGGTGGTCGCCAAGATCGCCCGCATCCCGCCGAAGTCGGTCAGCCGCGACGACAAGGAAACGCTGCTGAACCTGGAGCGCGACCTGAAGACCATGGTCTTCGGCCAGAACAAGGCGATCGACGCGCTGGTCTCCGCCATCAAGCTGGCCCGTGCCGGCCTGCGCGAGCCGGAGAAGCCCATCGGCAACTACCTGTTCACCGGCCCGACCGGTGTCGGCAAGACCGAGGTGGCCCGCCAGCTCGCCATGACGCTGGGCATCGAGCTGACCCGCTTCGACATGTCGGAGTATATGGAGCGGCACACGGTGTCGCGCCTGATCGGCGCCCCTCCGGGCTATGTCGGCTTCGACCAGGGCGGCATGCTGACCGACGCCATCGACCAGCACCCGCACTGCGTCCTGCTGCTGGACGAGATCGAGAAGGCCCACCCGGATCTGTTCAACATCCTGTTGCAGATCATGGACCACGGCAAGCTGACCGACCACAACGGCAAGATCGTCGATTTCCGCAACGTCATCCTGATCATGACCTCGAACGCCGGTGCCGCCGACATGGCCAAGCCCGCCATCGGCTTCGAGCGCGACCGCCGGGTCGGCGAGGATGTCGAGGCGGTGGAACGCACCTTCACGCCGGAGTTCCGCAACCGTCTCGACGCGATCATCCCGTTCGCGCCGCTGACGCAGGAGGTCATCAACCGCGTCGTCGACAAGTTCATCATGCAGATGGAAGCGCAGCTGGAAGACCGCGGCGTGTCCATCGAGCTGAACGAAGAGGCGCGCGAGTGGCTGGGCAAGAAGGGTTATGACCCGCTCTACGGCGCCCGTCCGCTTGGCCGCGTGATCCAGGAGTACATCAAGAAGCCGCTGGCGGAAGAGTTGCTGTTCGGCAAGCTCAGCAAGGGCGGTCTGGTCAAGGTCACCGTGCAGGACGACAAGCCGGCCTTCGAATATGCCGAGGGCAACCGGCCGAAGCGCACCTCCGGCGACGACGACGAGGAAATGGTTTCGGAGATGGTCGAGTAACCCGGCCAATCCGTTCCATATCGTGAAAAAGGGGGGCCGTCCGCGGCCCCCCTTTCCGTTTTTCCCCGGCGGATGCGCTCTTTTGCATCGCCCCGTCTCCGCGCGATACTTTTGCGCGAAGGCCGGACTGCGCTATGGTCGGCGCCATGACCGATCCCGCCGCCATGCAGCCCGCCCTCTTGCAGTCCGCAGATGCGCAGGCGCCCTTGCTGCCCGCGCCCGACGCGCTGCGCATCGCCTTCGCATGCGCCGACACGGAGGAGGCGCGCGCCGCCCGCACGCGGCTGGTTCACCGCTACGGCAACGCGACCTTGGACGAGGCGGACGTGATCGTGGCGCTGGGCGGCGACGGCTTCCTGCTGGAAACGCTGCACCGGGCGCTGACCCGCCATCGCGAACGGCCGACGCCGGTCTATGGCATGAACCGCGGGTCGGTCGGCTTCCTGCTGAACGCCTACCGCGAGGAGGATCTGGCGGAACGCATCGTGGCCTCCCAGCATGTCCGCCTGCACCCGCTTCGCATGACCGCCACCAGGGTGAACGGCGAACGGGTGGAGGCGCTCGGCATCAACGAGGTGTCGCTCCTGCGCGAGACGCGGCAGGCGGCCAAGCTGCGCATCACCATCGACGGTGTGGTCCGGCTGCCGGAACTGATCTGCGACGGCGCCCTGGTGGCGACGCCGGCCGGCAGTACCGCCTATAACCTGTCGGCCCATGGCCCCATCGTGCCGCTGAACGCCGGGGTTCTGGCTCTGACCCCGATCAGCGCCTTCCGCCCGCGGCGCTGGCGCGGCGCCCTGCTGCCCCACGCCGCCCGGATCACCTTCGACGTTCTGGAGGAGTCGAAGCGTCCGGTCAGCGCCGTCGCCGACTTCACCGAGGTGCGCGAGGTTCTGCAGGTGGAGGTTCAGGAATGCCGCGAGATCGGCCTGACCCTGCTGTTCGACCCCGAGCTGAATTTCGAGGAACGCATCCTGAAGGAGCAGTTCGCACCCTGACCCCTGCCCGCCGCCCCTTTCAAGCCCGCCCCATTCATGCCCGTCTCGCGACCCAGACGGCGGTCAGGTCGTCGCGCAGGGGCAGGCGGGCCCGGGCATAGAAGCTGTCCATCATCGGGCCGAGCGGGTGTAGCCGATCCTTGGCCAGCGCGTCGCGGACGAAGTCGGGCACGGCGTCCTGACCCAGCGGACCAAGTTCGTCGCCGCCGCATTCGATCAGCGCATCGCTGTAGAGAAACAGGAAGCCGCCGCGCGGCAGGCGAAAGCTGTGGTCGACATACTGCGCCCGCCGCGAGGCGCCCAGCACGAGCCCGGCCGAATCGAGCAGCCGGATCTCCGGCCCATCGCCCTTCGTGCCGGCCGGGGTGCCCAGAACCGGGTTGGGCGATCCCGCCGCGGCGAAGGTCAGCGTGTCGATGGCAAGGTCGAGGATGCCGAAGAAGGCGGTGGCGAACTGTCCCGTCGGCAGCACGTCCTTCAACGCGGCGTTCAGTTGCGCCAGCCATTGCGACGGCGCCACATGGTGCATGGGAAAGCGGTCGATCAGCGTGTGCAGGCGAAAAGTGTTGATAGCCGCGGTGATGCCGTGCCCGGCGAAATCGACCATCAGAACCCCGAGCCGGCGGTCGCCCAGCGGGTAGAGCCCCCAGAAATCGCCGCCCAGCTCCGAGGATGTCTCGAAATGGGCGTCCAATGTCAGGCCGTAGCGGGCGGCCACATCCGCCAACCGGCGCTTTTCCGGCAGAAGCGAGGTCTGCATGGCGCGGGCGTGCGACAGCTCGCGCTGGACCCGCTCGCGGAAGGCGGCGAGATCGCCGAACAGCTTGCGCTTTTCCAACTGGTGCCGGACGCGGGCGACGCATTCGCCGGGCTTGATCGGCTTGGAGATGAAATCGCTGCCGCCGGCCTCGAAACAGCGCACCTGCTCCTCGTCGCTGTCCAGCGCGGTCTGGAACAGGACCGGCAACTCCTCATGCGTCGCGTTGCGACGCAACGCCTCGCACATCTCCCAGCCGTTCATCACCGGCATGTCGACGTCGAGCAGGACGAGGTCGGGGCGGAAGCGGTCGACGGCCGCCAACCCTTCACGGCCATTCTCGGCGAAGGCGATGTCGGTGATGCCGGCGCGGCGGATCACCAGGGCCAGGGATTTGCGGTTGAACTCGTTGTCGTCGACAATCAGGACACGGCAATCCGACAGCGGCAGGGCGGGAAGCGGCATGAAGGCTCCGTCAGCGGTCGAACTGCAGGACGGTGCAGCGCCCGCCGTCGGTCACCGTCACGCGGGAGGCCAGACTGCGCATGAAGACGAAGCCGCGTCCCGACAGCGCCCTGCTGCCGGCGGTCGTCGGCGCCAGTTCGGTGTCGAAGCCGCCGCCCTGATCCACCACGGCGATGGCGATGCTGCGCTCGTTCCAGCGGCAGAAGATGTCCAGCCGCCGCCGGACCACCGCCGGGTCGCCCAGCCGGTCGCGCATCATTTCGCTGAAGCGGCGATAGCCGCCGGACTCGCCCTTGACCGCGCTCGACAGGCCGAGATTGCCGTGGACGATGGCGTTGGCGACCGCCTCGTGCAGGCAAAGCTCCACATTGGACCGGCGCTGCGGGTCCAGCGCCCCGCGCCGCACCAGCTCGTCGCAGACCAGGACCGGGCATTGCAGGCCATAGGCGCTGCCGGTGGTCAGCGACAGGTAGAATCCCGGCAGTCGCGGATGCTCCGCCGCCGGCGCGCCCGACCAGTCGTCCAGGAGCACGGCGCACTCGTCGGTTCCCTCCCCCAGCTCGACCGTCAGGAAGGGGCTGCGGTCGAAGGCCGCGCGCAGCCGGTCGCGGTCCGCCCGCTCCAGCAACTGGGCCTCCACCGCCGGATGGACGGCCTCCGCGGTGTCGGACAGCCCGTCCGTACCGACGCCGGTGCCGTCGAAGCGGGACAGGATCCGGGCGGCCATGTCCGCCGGCACACAGTCGCGCAGCACGCTGAAGCTACGGAGCGCCGGTTCGGCCGGACCGTCGGAAAGGGCGGCGTCCATGGCGGCAATCTCCCCAGTGAAAGGGACCTGTGCTGCCGGCCGCGGAAGGCCGGCCGCCGGGTGTTCAATATTCGATGGTGATGATCTCGGACAGGCGGGCAAGCTCGATCGACCGCTTCACGTCGCCGCCCGCCCCACGCACGATCAGCTTCTTGTTCAGGGACTCCGCCTCCTCCTGCAGGATCAGCAGCATGCCGAGACCGGCGGAGTCGATGAACTGAAGCTCCGACAGGTCGAGCACGACCCGGCTGTCCGGCAATTGCTCCAACTCGGTCACGATTCTGGGCAAACGGTCATGGTCGGTGAACTCCATCCGTCCCGACAGCCGGATCTCGGCAACCCCATTGGCTCTGATCGTCTTGAATTCCATACTTCCCTCACCCATCCATCGTCGGCCGGCCATGCGCTCCAGACGATCCTCATGCGGATTTGTGCGAAACATCCGGCATTCCCTTACCGACAGTAGCGCAAGCAGTGGACAAGCCTCAAGACAGGACGCCACAACGAAACCAACAATCACCTCTGCGAGACATTTTTCTCCGATCGCCGCCCCGGAATCGGCCCCATGGACGCGCCGTCCGCAACCGGGTAGAACCTCCTTACGGGTGCACGCGCACCGCGTGCCGCACCAACGAACGTCCGGAACGGCAGTGCATGACCAGGATCGCTGAGGCGTGGCGACGCGTGCCGGCGGTATCGGCAAAATTCCTGCTGATCCTGGTCCCAAGCCTGGTGGTCACCGTCTCGCTGTTCTCCGCCCTGTTCTTCCACGACCGCTACCAGGAACTGCAGGCGGCCCTGCGGGACAAGGTGGCGACCATCGCCGACATCAATGCGGCGGTGCTGTCCAACAACCTGTGGACCTTCGACGCCCCGGCGATCCGCAACGTGATCCAGGCCATCGGCGCCAACCGCGAGCTGGTCTGCGTCGAGGTCACCGACGCTCTGGCAGGCGGGCTGTTCGCCTGGCCGGGGCCGGTCTGCCCCCCGGGCGGCGTGAGCGGCGACGCCAGCACCGAACGGCGCGCCATCCGGGTGCAGAACCTGCAGGTCGGCACCATCACCCTGCATTACGACCACAAGGTCGCGCGTGAACAGTTGCGGCAGGAGGTGGTGAACACCGCGGTCCTGCTTCTGCTGATGCTGGCCGGCACCATCGCCGCGGCGCTGGCGGCGCTTCGGCTGACGGTGGGAAGGCCGCTGCGGCGGCTGATCGCCTCCATCCTGGAATCGGAACACGGCGGCGGGCTCCAGCCGGTGGATTGGCGCGCCTCCGACGAACTCGGCCGGGTGATCCAGGCCCACAACGCCATGCTCGCCCGGCTGGGGCAGGAGAAGGCCGCCCTGCGCAAGAGCGAGCAGCGGCTGGCGCTGGCCATCACCGCCACCCGCTCCTCGGTGTGGGATTACGACCTGCGGACCGGGCAGTATTGGTGGTCGAAGGAGTTCCCCGCCCTGCTCGGCTATGGGCCGAACGAGCTGGCGATGACGGCGGAGACCTGGGCCTCGCTGCTGCACCCGGACGAAGCGGACCGGGTGATGGCCGAGTCGCGGCGGCGGCTGCGCGACCGGGCCATGGCCTACACCGCGGTCTACCGCATGCGCCGCCGCGATGGCCGCTGGGCCTGGATCGAGGATCGCGCCACCGCCCAGCGCGACCCCGACGGCCGCGCCCGGCGGCTGACCGGCACCATGTCCGACGTCACCGAACGGGTGCGGGCTGAACTGGATCTGGCGCATGAGCGCAACGTGCTGCAGGTCACGCTGGACAACACCGACCAGGGCATCATCAAGGTCGACGGCGACGGCCGCGTGGTGATGGCGAACAGGCGTGCGGCGGAACTGCTGAACATCCCGCCGGACATGCTGGCCCGCGGCCCGCGCTTCGCCGACATGGTCGCCCTTCAGCGCCGCCGGGGCGAGTTCGGCGAGATGGGCGACGACCCCGACCTGTATCTGAGCTACGGGATCGGCGGGATTGGCGATAGGCTGGGGGACGGACTGGGCAGTGGAATGGGCGGCGGGCTTGGGGAGCCGGCCGGCACCATCGACCAGCCCTTCACCTTCAAGCGCCGCCGCCCCGACGGCCGCATCGTGGAGGTGCGCACTAACCCGCTGCCGGAGGGCGGTTTCGTCCGCACCCTGACCGACGTGACGGTGGAGGCGCGGTCGGCCGAGGAAATCTTCAACGCGATGCAGGAGTTGGAGCGGGCTTATGCCGATTTGAAGGAAACCCAGGCCAATCTGATCCAGGCGGAGAAGATGGCCTCGCTCGCCCTGCTGGTCGCCGGCGTGGCGCACGAGATCAACACGCCCATCGGCATCGCCTTCGGCTGCGCCACCCATTTGTCGGGCCGCACCGGCGCCCTGGCCGAAGCGTTCGAGCGCGGGACGATGAAGAAGTCCGAGCTTGCCGCGTATGTCGCCGCCGCCGGCGAATCCTCGCGCCTGATCGAACAGAACCTGACCCGCGCCGCCGAGCTGATCCAGAGCTTCAAGCGCGTCGCCGTCGACCAGACCAGCGAGGAGCGGCGCCGCTTCGACCTGCTGGCCTATCTGGACGAGGTGGTGACCTCGCTCGGCCCCACCCTGCGCAAGAGCCGCCACCGCGTCGCCATCGCCTGTTCGCCCGGCATCGTGATGGACAGCTTTCCCGGCGCGCTCAGCCAGGTGGTGACCAATCTGGTGATGAATGCGCTGACCCATGCCTTCCCGCCCGACAGCAAGGGGCACATGGTGATCGACGTGGACGAGATGCCGGACGACGAGGTGAGGATCCGCTTCGCCGACGACGGCGTCGGCATTCCGGCGGAAAATCTGCCCAAGGTGTTCGAACCCTTCTTCACCACCCGGCGCGGGGCGGGCGGCAGCGGGCTGGGGCTGCACATCGTCTTCAACCTGGTCACCCAGTCGCTGGGCGGGCGGATCTCGGTTGACAGCGTTGCCGGCGATGGAACTACCTTCACCCTGCGCATCCCACGGACCGCCGCCAACCCGCAGACGGCCCCGCAACCCCTGTCGCAGACGCAACCGCAGCCGCTTCATCTTCCGACGCCCGTCCCGCTGGAGACCGACCCCGCATGAGCACCGGCGCCGCCTTTGACGACGACGAGATCCTGTTCGCCGACGAGGAGGCGGAAGGCGCGGCGGACCGCACCGGCGCCACGGCGGTCCAGCGGGTGCCCGCGCATGACCCGGCCGCCCCGCCCTGGACCATCCTGGTGGTGGACGATGAAGCGGACGTCCATGCCATGACCGGACTGCTGCTGGCCGACGTCGCCTTCCAGCGGCGCCGGCTGGAACTCGTCAGCTGCCTCACCGCGGCGGACGCCCGCGCGGTGCTGGAACTCCGCCGCGACATCGCCGTGATCCTGCTCGACGTGGTGATGGAGGAGGATGACTCCGGCCTGAAGCTGGTCCGCTGGATCAGGGACGATCTGGGGAACCGCGACGTCCGCATCATCCTGCGCACCGGCCAGCCGGGACAGGCGCCGCAGCGCGACGTGATCGTCGATTACGACATCAACGACTACAAGCCGAAGGCCGACCTGTCGGCGGAAAGCCTGTTCACCGCCGTGATCGCGGCGTTGCGCGCCTTCGACCAGATCCAGTCGATCGAGACCCGCGTGGCGGAACGCACGCGCGAACTGCGCGAAAGCCGCGAGCAGGCGGAGGAGGCGACCAGGGCCAAGTCGGCCTTCCTCGCCACCATGAGCCACGAGATCCGCACGCCGATGAACGGGGTGTTGGGCATGCTCGGCCTGCTGGAACGGACCGAGCTGGACGAACACCAGCGCGACACCGTCGCCACCATGCGCGAATCGGCCGGCGCGCTGTTGCGGATCATCGACGACATCCTGGATTTCTCCAAGATCGAAGCCGGGAAGATGGATCTGGAACGGGTGCCGCTGTCGGTCCCGGCATTGGTCGAAGGGGTGGCGGAAACGCTGGCCCCCGCCGCCGGGGCGAAGGGGCTGGTGCTGCTGACCTATGTGGACCCCGCGATTCCGCCGGCCCTGCTGGGCGATCCGGTGCGGCTGCGCCAGATCCTGTTCAACCTCGCCGGCAACGCCATCAAATTCACCGAGGCCGGCCGCGTCGTCCTGCGCGCGGAGTTCGAGCCCGCAGCCGCAAGTGACAATGGGGCGGCTGACAATGAGGATGATGGCGCGGAGCCGCTGCTGCGCATCGCCGTCTGCGACACCGGGATCGGCATCGCCGAATCCACCTGCCGGCGCCTGTTCCAGCCCTTCACCCAGGCGGAAAGCTCGACCACCCGCCGGTTCGGCGGCACCGGGCTGGGATTGTCGATCAGCCGGCGGCTTGCCGCGCTGATGGGGGGAGAGATCGGGGTGGAAAGCCGGCCCGGCGCCGGCTCCACCTTCTGGCTTCGCCTGCCGCTGGACCGCACGGCGGCAGCCGCCCCGGCGAGGGACGGCGGCGACGCCATCGGCCTGGACGGTCTGACGGTGCTGCTGGGCGTGCCCGACGATACCGAGCGCGGGTTCCTCGCCCGCTATCTGGAACAGGCCGGCGCCCGCGTGCTGCCAGCCGCCTCCCCGCCCGAGCTGGCGACCCAGGCCCGCGTCGCGCGGGAGGCCGGATGCGTCGTCGCCGTCGTCACCATCGACGAGGCGCTGCATGTTCCCGCCGCGGCCCGTGCGCCCGACGAGTTCGGCCGCCGCAGCGGCGAGCCCCGGCCGCCGGTGGTCCTGCTCTGCCACGAGACGGGGGGAGAGGCGTCCGCCACCTCCCGTCCCGGCACGCGGGGCGCGGAGCCCGGCACCGTGGTGCTATGCCGCCCGATACGCCGGCAGGTGCTGCTGCGCGCGGTGGCGGTCGCCGCGGGGCGGCTGGTTCCACCGCCCGCCGCCCATGCCTGTCCCCATGCCTTCCCTCATGCCTGCGTCCATGACGCCGCTCTGGACAGCGCTTCCTGCATGCCCGCCGCCGACCGTACCGCCGGCACCACGCAACCGTCCGCGCCCGCCGCGCCCGGCATGGAGGAGGCGATGGCGCAGGGGCGCCTGATCCTGGTGGCGGAAGACAATCCGGTGAACCGCAAGGTTCTGCTGATGCAGTTGCAGGCGCTGGGCTATGCCGCGGAGATGGCCGCGGGCGGGGCGGAGGCACTGTCCGCATTGGATGCCATGCGCCGGGGCGGGCGCCGCTACGCCCTGCTGCTGACCGACGTCCAGATGCCGGAGATCGACGGCTTCGAGCTGACCCGCCGCATCCGCGCCGCCGAATCGGGTAGCGGCGAGCCGGGCATCGGCAGCCGCCTGCCGATCGTCGCGATCACCGCCAACGCCGCCCCCGCCGACATCGAGAGCTACCGCGCCGCCGGCATGGACGATGTGCTGAGCAAGCCGCTGGAGCTGTCGCAACTGGCCGTCGCCCTCGCCCGCTGGATGCCGCCGGCTTCGGCCGATGTGCCGGAGTGCGCTCCGCGGCCATCCGCCCCGCCGGCCGGCGGCGATGCGCTGATCGAACTCGGCAACCTGCGCGCGCTGTGCGGCGGCGATGCGGCGATGGTGGCGGAACTGCTCGACGATTTCGTCACCATCGGCCGTGGGATCGTCGCCGATCTCGACACGGCGCTCGGCAACGGCGACCGCGACTGGATGCGGGCCTGCGCCCATAACCTGAAAGGCTCCTCTCGCAATGCCGGCGCCAAGCCGCTGGCGGAGGCGGCCCGCGTGCTGGAACTGGCCGCCACCGAGGGGGCGCCGCTTTCCCGGCTCGCGGAAGCGGCCGACCGGCTGCGCGGCAGCTTCGCGGCGACCTGCGAGGCCATCGGCACGGAGTTGGCCGAAGCGGAAAGGCCGGCAGGATGAGCGGTCCGTCGATCCACCCCCCCAACCGGCGGGAGGCGCTGGGCCTTCTGCTGGGCGCCGCCGTGGCGACGACGGCATCGCCGTTGCCGGCCCAGAACGCGCCGCCCCCGGATGAATCCGAGGTCGGCGTGCCGCGGCTCGGCGAGGAACTGACGCCCTTCGGGGCGGTGCGCGCCGACAACCGCACGCGGGCGATCCCCGCCTGGACCGGCGGGCTGACGCGGGCGCCGCGCGGCTATGTACCCGGCCGCCCCTCCCCCGATCCCTACATCGAGGATGTCCGCTGGTTCACCGTCGGCGCCGCGGATGTGGAGCGCTACAGGGTGCGGCTGACCGCCGGGCAACAGGCGCTGCTGGAGAAACACCCGGAGAGCTTCGAACTGGCGCTGTTCCCCTGCCGGCGCAGCGCCGCCGCCCCGCAGCGCATCTATGACGCGTCGATGGCGAATGCCGATCGGGCGGCGCTGGGAGCGAACGGACTGATCCTGCGCGACGCCGCGGTCGGCGTGCCCTTCCCCATCCCGGCCAACGGGCTGCAGGCGATGTGGAACCACAAGCTGCGCTGGCGCGGCGAGCGGATGTCGCGCACCAGCCTGACCATCGTCCAGTCCGGCGACGGGTCGCGGTCCCAGACCCGCCTGCGCGAGGATTTCCTCTCTCCCTACGCCGCCGGGGACACGGCGGCCCCGCCGCTGCTCTACCGCCGCGCAATTCTCGAACCGCGGGAACAGGCGGGCAGCAGCCTTGTGGTCCAGTCGACGCTCGACCCCATCGCCGCGCGGACCCGCGCCTGGGCGCGGGAGGGCGAACGCGGCCGGGTGGTGCCGGCGCCCGACTTCTCCTATGACACGCCGGACCCGGTGACGGGCGGCATCTGCACCGCCGATATGCTGGACATGTTCAGCGGCGCGCTCGACCGCTTCGACTTCACGCTGGTGACGCGGCGCGAGATGTACATGCCCTACAACGCCCACCGGCTGACCAACCCCGGCCTGACGGTGCGGGACATCCTGTGGCCGGGGCATCCCAACCCGCAGTTCCTGCGCTACGAGATGCACCGGGTCTGGGTGGTGGATGCCCGGTTGAAGTCGAACTTCCGGCACGCCCTGCCCGACCGCACCTATTATCTGGACGAGGACAGCTGGCAGATCCTGGCGTCGGAGCATTACGACGGCAAGGGCGAGCTGCTGCGCTACGCCGAGGCGCATCCGATCCCGCACTGGCAGGTTCCCGCCCTGGTCCCGACGGTGGAGTTCGCCTTCGACCTGACCGCCGACCGCTATGTCGCCCGCGGCGTGGACAACGGCCTGCCGCCGCCGCAGTTCGACGCGCCGCTCAAGCCGGCGGACTTCACCCCCGAGGCCCTGGTCCGCCGGGGCCGGCGGTAAGGGCCGCGACCGCGGCCCCGCAGGCCCGTGCCTGCGAGGGCAAGCGGCCGGACGGCCGCGCCCGCCGTTCGAGGGCGAGCGTAAAGCCTGATGTGTCAGACTTTACGCTCGATGATATGAGACGCTCCGCCGCCTACATCGACCCGGTCTGCCGCACGTCGTGGACCTCGGCCGGCTGGGTGGCGTGGCGGTTCAGCACCTCCAGCGCGATGCTTTCGCGGGCGGCGTCCCCGACATTGACCCACAGCAGGATGCCGCCCTTGTCGAGATGCTGCAGCATCGGCTCGTTGCGCTTGTCGGTGATCCATTGCGACAGGAAGGAACCGGCGGCCCCGCTGCCCACACCGGCTGCCGCGGCGGCGGCGGCGGCGGCGAGCGCCGTCCCGCCGGTGGCCAGCACGGCGCCGGTGGCGATGATGGCGCCGACATAGGCGGGGAAGCCGACGGCGGCGCCCTGGCCGCTGCCGATGTCCTCCGGCGAGATGTAGGACTGCCGCGGGGCGTCGGGATCGTGGGCGAGGCTGCCGACATCGCCGGGCACGCTGCCCAGCCGGTCGCGGATCGTCTCGTCGTTCGCCAGCAGGCTCAGCTCATGGCGCTGGAAACCGGCCAGCGTCAAATCGTCGATGGCGTTCTGCAGGGATTCGCGGCTGTCGAAGATCGCCACCGCCTCGCGCACCGTGGCGTCCGCGGATCCTCCGGTGTCTCCGGTCCAGGCGCTGGAATCGATTGTGGTCGGGTTCTGGTCGCGGCTCTCGATCATGCCTCCACCCCTTCGCTTCGCAGGATGTCCGTACAATCCGGATCCAACCGCAAAGCGGGGCCAAGGTTCCGCCCATGCTTTTGCCGAGACTTCCGATTAGGCGCCCGCTCAGGTGCGGGCAGCCGCCGCGGGCGGGGGCAGGACGCCGCGCGGTTCCGGCATGGCGCCCAGGAACCACCAGAGGCCGAACCCGATCAGCACGGCCTTCACCAGCAGGAACAGGGCGATGTGGCGGGCGAGCGGGTTGCTCAGCGCGGTACGAAGCAAGGCGGCCCCCTGGACGAATGCGGCGCGCGCACCGAACCGGCAAGGCCGATCTGGCAAAGGCGCCCAACTTTTGGCTAGTATCCGGCACCTCTGCTGTCAAGGAAGGATACCCGCCATGAAGCGGCTCCTGCTCGCCACCCTCCTCGCCGCCGGCCTGTCGGCCGGCTCCGCCGCCCCGGCCCTCGCCCAGATCAGCCTGTTCCAGGACACCGGGCTGATGCAGGCGATCAACGAAGGCGACGTCGCCAAGGTGAAGGGCGCCCTGTTGCGGGGTGAGAATCCGAATCAGGCCGACATCCACGGCAAGACCGCCCTGTTGGCGGCGGTGGACCGGGCCAACCCGGCGATGGCCGGCCTGCTGCTGGACAGCGGCGCCAACGTCAACCGCGCCGACAAGTCCGGCAACACCCCGCTGCTGGCCGCCGCCGAGAACGGCAACCCGGATCTGATCGACCTGCTGCTGAAGAAGGGCGCCAAGGTCGACATGGAGAACCGCGAGGGCATGACCCCGCTGATGGTCGCCGCCCGCGCCGGCCGCGCCGACGTGGTGGAGCGGCTGCTGAAGGCCGGCGCCAAGGTCGACCGCTCCGACTTCACCGGCCGTACCGCGCTGCACTGGGCGCAGGAAAGCCGCAACGCCCGCGTCGGCACCCTGCTGCGCCAGGCCGGCGCCCGCTGACCGGCCCCCGCTGATGCATATCCTCTAGTTGCGGAGACGCCATGTTCGGTTCGGCCTTCGGCGGTCCCGGCCCGCTGCTGCTTCTGCTGCTGGCGCTGGGGATCGACGCGCTGTTCGGCGACTGGCTGGACCGTATCCTCCCCGATCCCGCCGGGCTGGCGCGGCGTTTCTGCAACGCTGCCGACGCCCGGCTGAACCGGGCGGAACGCGGCGCCACGGCGCAGGTGTTCCGAGGGGCGCTGGTGGTGCTGGCGCTGCTGGTGATCGCCGTGGCGGCCGGGCTGGCGGTCGAATGGGTCGGCTCCATCGGGCGCGGCTGGATGCTGGAGTTGCTGGCCCTGCTCTGCGGCCTGCGCGGGCGGGCGGCCTGGACCCGCGTGCGGGCGGTGCGCCGCGCGCTGGAGAGCGGCGGCGTGGTACCCGGCCAGGAGGCGATCCAGTCGCTGACCCGCCGCCACGTCTATGGGCTGGACGAGCACGGCATCGCCCGCGCGGCGGTGGAGGCCGCGGCCCGCGCCTTCGACCGCAAGCTGGTGGCGCCGGTCTTCGGCTATGCCCTGCTCGGCGTGCCGGGCCTGTTCGTCTGGACCGTCATGGACGGCGCCGACGCCGCGCTGGGCAGCCCCGGCGTCCGCCATGGCCGCTTCGGATCGACCGCGGCAACCTTGGACGACGCGCTGAACGCCCTGCCCGCCCGGCTGGCCGGCCTGCTGCTGGCGCTCGCCGCCCCCTTCATCGGCACCGCCAATGCCGGCAGCGCCTTCCGCACGTTGCGGAGCGACGCGCGCAAGCACCCGTCGCTGAACATGGGCTGGCCGATCGCGGCGATGGCCGGCGCGCTGGGCCTCGCGCTGGGCGGTCCGCACCGCGACGGCGGCGTGGTCATCAGCGAAAGCTGGATCGGCGACGGCCGCGCCCGCGTCACCTCCGCCGACATAGGGCGAGCGCTCGCTCTCTCCGCCGTCGCCGCCCTTCTGCTGGTCGGGCTGGTGGCGCTGCTGCTGTGGGGAATGGTGGGGATTTAAACCATGGATAGCTCCTCCCCTGTCGTTTCAAAGCCAGAAGGATGCATGAACGAGATCACGACCCTCTAGCGTGGAAGGGTTGATGTGATATTCTCTATGTGATAAAATTTAAAGGTTGGCGGTGCTTTTTGAACCTTTGTGAGAAACCTCAGCGCATGGATTAGAGCATCGCGCCTGAAATCTGAATCGACAGTTGCGCTTGGGCCGTTGACGTGATTCACCGTTGTTGGAGGTGGATCATGGGGCGCAGCTATTCGTCGGACCTTCGGGTTCGGATTTACGGAGAGG
The DNA here is from genome assembly GCF_003233655.1 of Azospirillum ramasamyi. Classification (NCBI taxonomy): domain Bacteria; kingdom Pseudomonadati; phylum Pseudomonadota; class Alphaproteobacteria; order Rhodospirillales; family Azospirillaceae; genus Azospirillum; species Azospirillum ramasamyi. The sequence goes on along the minus strand of NZ_CP029829.1, from coordinate 441,280 downwards.
TCGAGAAAGGCGGTTCGCGTCGGGCGGCGGCGCGCCGGTTCGATGTGAGCGCGAGCACGGGCGTGCGGCTTGCTCAGCGCATGGCGGCAACGGGCTCGCTGGACCCGGCCCGGCAGGGGCGCCCACCGGGCGGTGGCAAGCTGGCCCCGCATGCCGAACTTCTGATCGGCTGGGTGGAGAAGCAAGGCGACATCACCATGCCCGAACTGGCGGCCAAGCTGAAGGCCGAGCGCGGGGTCACGGTCCACCCCGCCTCGCTGTCGCGCTTCCTGCTCGCCCGCGGCTTCACTGTCAAAAAAAACGGTGCTGGCGAGCGAGGCCGGTCGCGCTGACGTTGCTGAGGACCGCCGGAGTTGGCGCAGCCACCGTCAGCCCCGGATGCGCGAGGAGCCGGATCGGCTGGTGTTTCTCGACGAGACCGCAACCACCACGAAGATGACCCGACTGCGCGGACGGGCCAAGCGCGGCCAGCGGTTCAAGGCCACGGCGCCGTTTGGCCATTGGGGCACCCAGACCTTCATCGCTGCCCTGCGCTGCGACGGGCTGACCGCCCCGTGGATCATCAAGGGCGCGATGAACCGGACGCTCTTCGAGACCTATGTCGAGACACAACTCGCCCCGACCCTGCGGCCGGGCGATGTCGTCATCCTCGACAACCTATCCAGCCATAAGAGTGAAAAGGCCAAGGCCATCCTCAAGGAACGTGGCGCTTGGTTCCTCTTCCTGCCGCCCTACAGTCCCGACCTCAACCCTATCGAAATGGCGTTCGCCAAGCTCAAAGCTCATCTCCGCCGCATCGGCGCCCGTACCATCGAGGAGTTGTGGAGGGCTGTCGGCTCTATCTGCGACCTCTACACACCAGACGAATGCTGGAACTACCTCAAACATGCAGGATATGCGTCAGATTAAACGCTCGAAACTCTAGTAGAATGACGCATGCACCTTTTACGATTTTACTCGTTGGTCTTGACGCCAATCTAGCCGAGATCGTTTCTTCTTCTTCCAAACTATCAGTTCGGACCCTCGAAGAAAAACTAGCACAATACTCGCAGAATATTAAAGAAATTACTCAGTTCGCAAGCTATAATGATATTAAAATAGAAAAATACATGGATTATATTAGCTCTATAATGAGAAATTATTCAAAACTTGAAGCGTCAATTCTAGAGAGAAGGAATACCACTCTTAACCGCGCCCTCGATATCTTTACCGCAGCTATAAAAACATTCTTCGAAATTGTGAAGAACTACACAAGGCCGCCTGGACCTCCATCGCTCCCCGGCTGGGATCATATATTTAGAATATCTGACCACACAAAAAATGATAAGAAGTAGAGCTCGCTAAATATCTATCGAACTTCAGAACATTAATAGTAAATCAACATCTCCCTCCACGGCCCGACATCCTCCACCATGTAGAACGGCCCGCGCCGGTCGCGCACGACCCGCAGGATGAAGCGGCTGATCCCGCCGGCCTTTATGGTCCACAGGTCGCCGCCGTCATCCAGCGGCCGAAGCTCCAGCTCGTCCGGCACCGGGGCCTCGCCCAGCCGCTTCAGGATGCGGTCGGCACGGGTGCGGTCGATGGCGGGCAGGCTTTCGGCGGCGCGGATGTCGAAACGGTCGCTCTTCACATAGCGGGTGCCGGAGCCCTGGATCGGGCTGGAGGGCCGGCCCGGCTGCAGCCGCGCCCGCGCCGCCATCAGTCGCCAGCGCGCCGTGCCGCAGGCCTCCACCGCCGCGGCATGGATGACGGCGACCCGTTCGATCAGGTCGGGGAACAGCGGCATCAACTCCCGCCGCTTGTAGGCGACGCGGCTCATCAGGTCGTGGATGGAGCGTTCGGCCGTCGCCGCGGCCTCCGGCAACTCCAACGTCTCGGCCGCCAGCAGCCCCGGGATGGCGTCGAGCGCCGCCCCCGTCACCAGCGCGTCGATGCGGGCCAGCGCCGCCGCTCCGGCGGCATCGGTGCGGGCGATGGCGTCGGCCACCACCGGGCGGGCGCGGTCGAGCGCCTCGGCCCGCGGCACCTCGTCTGACAGGGCGGACAGCCAGCCGGCGTCGAACAGGGCGTCGTCGGGGAAAAGAGGAAGTCCGCTCAATCGCTTGAAACCCGCGCTGGAAACCGCTTGGTTGAGGTCAGCCGTCCGCCCGCATACGGGCGACGATGGCCTCCAGCACCTCTTCCGCCCGGTCGTTGTCGACCTGGCAGGTGCCGGCCGCCTGATGGCCGCCGCCGCCATATTGCAGCATCAGCGGGCCGATGTCCGTCTTCGAACTGCGGTTCAGGATCGATTTGCCGCAGGCCAGCACGGTGTTCTGCTGCTTCAGGCCCCACAGCACATGGATCGACACGTTGGTGTCGGGGAACAGCGCGTAGATCATGAAGCGGTTGCCGGCATAGATCGTCTCCTCCCGGCGGAGGTCGAGCACGACGACGTTGCCGCGCACAGTGGCGCAGCGCTTCAACTGGTCGACGAACAGTTCGGCATGCTGGGTGTAGAGATCCACCCGCTCCTTCACGTCGGGCAGTTCCAGGATCTGCTCGATGGAATGGCTGCGGCAGTAATCGATCAGGTCCATCATCAGCTGGTAGTTCGACACCCGGAACTCGCGGAAGCGGCCGAGGCCGGTGCGCGCGTCCATGATGAAGTTCAGCAGGGTCCAGCCGGTGGGGTTGAGGATGTCCTCGCGCTGGTATTGGGCCGAGTCGGCCTGATCGACCGCCGCCATCATCTCCTCGGAGATGGTCGGGAAGCGCTCCTTGCCGCCGTAATAATCATAGACGACGCGGGCGGCGGAGGGCGCCTTGGGATCGATGATGTGGTTCGCCTTCCCGCCGACGCGCATGGTCTCCGACAGGTGATGGTCGAACACCAGATGGGCGCCCTCGACGTAAGGCAGGTTGGTGGTGATGTCGCGGCCGGTGATCTCGATCTTGCCGTCCTGCATGTCCTTGGGATGGACGAACTTGATCTCGTCGAGGATGCCCAGATCCTTCAGCAGGACGGCGCAGACGAGCCCATCGAAATCGGAGCGGGTGACGAGGCGGTATTTCGCGACTTCGGACATGCAAGCTTCCCCTGGCGGCCGTCTTGGTTGAGCGCTGGCCGGAAGGGTAGTCATGCACCCGTCCGGCGCGCAATCCTTTAGCAGCGGCCGCTTCGGAGATCAGCCCCAGGGACCGCGGCGGTTCTGCGGCATGAAGCCGCCCTGGCCGCCCTGCGGCGGTGCGCCCCAGGGCGAGCGGCCGTCGCGCGGCGGGGTCTGGTTGCCCCGGAAGCCGCCACCAAAACCGTTGCCAAAGCCGCCTCCAAACCCAGTGCCGAAGCCGCCGCTCTGGGCCGCCATCGCGCGCAGCCGCGCCACCCGCTCGCCCATGTCGGGGTGGGTGGAGAACAGGCTGGCCATGCTGGCGCCGCTGAGGGGGTTGGCGATGAACAGGTGGGCGGTCGCCGGATGCGCCTCCGCCTGATGGTTGGGAATGTGGCTGGCGCTGTTGTGGATGTTGGTCAGCGCGTCAGCCAGCCAGTTGGGACGGCCGCAGATCTCGGCGCCGATGCGGTCGGCCTCGAACTCGCGGGTGCGGCTGATCGCCATCTGCACCAGCGTGGCGGCGATGGGGGCGAGGATGGCGGCCAGGATGGCTCCGACCATGCCCAGCGGGTTGCCGCCGCGCTCGTCGCTGCTGGAGGCGCCGAAGAACAGGCCGAAATTGGCGAGCATCGACACCGCACCGGCGATGGTCGCGGTGATCGTCATGATCAGCGTGTCGCGGTTCTTCACATGGGCCAGCTCATGCGCCATCACGCCGGCGATCTGCTCCGGCGTCAGGCGGTACAGCAGGCCGGTGGTGGCGGCGACCGCCGCATGTTCCGGATCGCGGCCGGTGGCGAAGGCGTTGGGCTGGTCGTTCTCGATGATGTAGACGCGCGGCATCGGCAGGCCGGCGCGCTCCGCCAGCCGGGCGACGATGCCGTAGAACTCCGGCGCCGAATAGGCGTCGACCTCGCGGGCGCCGTACATCGACAGCACCATGTCGCCGGAATTCCAATAGCTGAACAGGTTCATGCCCAGCGCGACGACGAAGGCGATGATCAGGCCGGTCTTGCCGCCCAGCAGGAAGCCGACCGCCATGAAGATCGCCGTCAGGCCGGCAAGGAGAATGGTGGTCTTCAGATAGCTGGTCATGATCGCCATATCGGTTCAGGATGGGCAGGAGCGGGTCGGCGGGTTGAAACGCCGCGCTCCCGGAATGACCAGGATATGGGTTTTGTCCGGACCCTCGTTCAAGATGCCCGCCGGAATACCCGCATTATCGCGATGGATATGATGACCGAACCGACCAAGCCGCAGAAGGACGCCGCCGAGGCGATCGCCGACACCACCGGCGCGATTGCCGACAACGCCGAGGCCACGGAAACCAAGGGCCCCGAGCAGAAGCCGGGCGAGATCGGCGGCCCGAAGGGGCCGGAGCCGACCCGCTATGGCGACTGGGAATTCAAGGGGCGCTGTTCCGATTTCTGATCGCCGGTTTCCGAGCGCCGGAGTCAGTCGATCCGGCGCCCGGTCACCGCGTCGAACAGGTGCAGGGCGTCGGCCGGCGGGGCGACGGTCAGCCGGTCGCCGATGTGGCAGCTCGGCAGACCGGCCATGCGGACCAGCAGCGTCTCGCCGCCCGGCAATCGGCCATAGACCACCGTGTCGGCCCCCAGCGCCTCGACCAGTTCCACCTCGATGGAGAAGCCTTCCGCCGCGGCGGCCAGATGCTCCGGCCGGATGCCCAGCTTCACCGGCCGGCCGGCGTCGGTCGGGCGCGGCAGCGGCAGCGGAAGACGCAGGGTGCCGGGTTGGCCGCCCCGCAGCAGCACCGCCTCGCCACGGTCGTCGATGCGGCCGTCCAGAACATTCATCGGCGGCGAGCCGATGAAGCCGGCGACGAACAGGCTCGCCGGGCGCTGATAGACCTCCAGCGGCGTGCCGATCTGCTCGGCGACGCCATGGTTCATCACCAGGATGCGGTCGGCCAGCGTCATCGCCTCCACCTGGTCGTGGGTGACGTAGAGGCTGGTGATGCGCAGCCGGTCCTGCAGCCGCTTGATCTCCACCCGCATCTGGGTGCGCAGCTTGGCGTCCAGGTTGGACAGCGGCTCGTCGAACAGGAAGGCGGCGGGCTCGCGCACGATGGCGCGGCCCATGGCGACGCGCTGGCGCTGGCCGCCCGACAGCTGGCTCGGCCGGCGGTCGAGGAAGCGCTCCAGTTCCAGGATCTCCGCCGCCTTGTCGACCCGCGCCCGGATCTCCGCCTGGGGAATGCCGCGGATCTTCAGGCCATAGGCCATGTTGTCGAAGACCGTCATGTGCGGGTAGAGCGCGTAGTTCTGGAACACCATAGCGATGTCGCGGTCCTTGGGTTCCAGATGGTTGACCACGCGCCCGCCGATGGCGATCTCGCCGCCGGTGATGCCCTCCAGCCCGGCGACCATGCGCAGCAGGGTGGACTTGCCGCAGCCGGACGGCCCCAGCAGGACGAGGAACTCGCCGTCCCGGATCGCGATGTCGATGCCCTTGATCGCTTCGACCGGCCCGTAGGATTTGCGGACGTCGCGGATTTCAACGGTTGCCATTGTTCTTCTTTCCTTCGTCCGCGTCTTACTTTTCGCTGTCCACCAGGCCCTTGACGAACCAGCGCTGCATCAGCACCACTACCGCCACCGGCGGCAGCATCGCCAGCACCGTGGTCGCCATGATGAGGTTCCAGTCGTTGGCCGATTCACCGGTGCCGATCATCTTGGTGATGCCGGTCACGATGGTTTCCATGTCGCCGCTGCTGGTGACCAGAAGCGGCCAGAGATACTGGTTCCAGCCATAGATGAAGAGGATGACGAAGAGCGCGGCGATGTTGGTGCGCGACAGCGGCAGGACCACGTCGATGAAGAAGCGCACCGGCCCGGCGCCGTCGATCTTGGCGGCCTCCAGCAACTCGTCCGGAATGGTCAGGAAGAACTGGCGGAACAGAAGCGTCGCCGTGGCCGACGCGATCAGCGGGATGGCCAGACCGGCATAGGTGTTGATCAGGCCGAGATCGGCGACGACCTTGTAGGTCGGGATGATGCGCACCTCGACCGGCAGCATCAGGGTGATGAAGATCAGCCAGAAGAAGGCCATGCGCAGCGGGAAGCGGAAGAAGGCCACCGCATAGGCCGACAGGATCGAGATGGCGATCTTCCCCAGCGCGATGGCCAGCGCCATGACGAGGCTGTTCAGCATCATGGTGCGGACGGGCGTGTATGTGGCGCGTGCGCCCGCCTCGCCGGCCCAGGCCTGGGCGTAGTTGTCCACTCCCTGCCCGCCCGGCCACAGCGGCAGCCCGCCGCGGCCGATGGTGCCGGAATCCCAGGTGGAGCCGATCAGCGTCACATAGATCGGATAGGCGAAGATGAGGACGCCGGCGATCAGGACGATGTGCGGCACGAGGTCGATGAATCGCGTCGGCTTCATGCGTAATGGACCTTGCGCTCGATGTACCGGAACTGCACCGCGGTCAGGGCGATGACGATCACCATCAGGATCACCGACTGGGCCGACGATCCGCCGAGGTCGTTGTTGACCACGCCGTCATGGTAGACGCGGAAGATCAGCGTCTCCGTCGCCTTGCCGGGCCCGCCCTGGGTCAGGGCATGGATGGTGCCGAAGGTCTCGAAGAAGGCGTAGACCATGTCGACCACCAGCAGGAAGAAGGTGGTCGGCGACAGCAGCGGGAAGGTGATGGTCCAGAAACGCCGGACCGGGCCGGCGCCGTCGATGCTGGCCGCCTCGATCACCGAGCGCGGGATCGCCTGCAGGCCGGCCAGGAAGAAGATGAAGTTGTAGGCCACCTGTTTCCAACTGGCGGCCATGATGACCATCCACAGCGCCTGCCCGCCGTTCAGCCGGTAGTCCCAATCATAGCCGAGCGCCCTCAGCGCCCGGCCGAACGACCCGATGTCGGGGTTGAAGATGAACATCCACAGCACCGCCGCGACCGCCGGCGCCAGGGCATAGGGCCAGATCAGCAGCGTCTTGTAGGCGTGCGCCCCCTTGATCCTGGAATCGGCGAGCACAGCCAGCAGCAGCGCCGTGCCCATCGACAGCACGGTGACCGCGACGCTGAAGATCACCGTGACTTTCAGCGTGTCGAGATAGTTCGGATCGGTCAGCACATGCTCGAAATTCTCGAACCAGACGAACTCGCTGCGGATGCCGAAGGCGTCCTGCAGATGCACCGACTGCCAGACGGCCTGGGCCGCCGGCCAGATGAAGAACACCAGCGTCACCACCACCTGAGGCGCAAGCAGCAGGTAGGGCAGCAGCCGGTTGTCGAATGTCACGCGACGCTGCAAAGCTTGGTCTTTCGTGGATTGTGCGGAGCGCTTGGAGGATTTCCCCCTCTCCCCCGGAGGGCGGGAAGAGGGGATCCCGGCGAGGTTACAACCTGCCTCAGCCCTTGTTGGCGCGCTCGAAGTTGCGCAGCACGGCGTTGCCGCGCTTCACCGCGGAGTCCAGCGCCTGGCGGGCGTCCTGCTGGCCCTGGAAGGCCTTCTCCAGCTCTTCCTGGATGATGTTGCGGATTTCCGGCAGGTTGCCCAGCCGCAGGCCCATGCTGTTCTCGGTGGTGGGCGTGCGGGTCAGCTGGGTGGCCGGCACGTCGGCGCCGGGGTTCTTCTCGTAATAGCCCTGGGCCTTGGCCAGTTCGAAGCCCTTCATCGTCACCGGGACATAGCCGGTGTCCATGTGCCACTTCGCATCGACCTCCGGCCGGGCGAGATAGCTGAAGAACTCCGACACCGCCTTGTACTCGGCCGGCGTGCGCTTGGGCGAGGTCATGACCCAGAAGGCGGCGCCGCCGATGATGCTGTTCTTCGGGCCGTCCTTGGCGAATTCCGGCCAATAGGGCAGCGGGGCGGCGCCCCAGGCGAAATTCGCCTCCTTGCTGGTGCGGCTGCGCAGGCCGGACGAGCCGTGGATCATCGCGCATTCGCCCGACGGGAACAGGGCGTCCGGCTTGTTGTCGCGGCCGCCATACTTGAACAGCCCCTCCTTCTGCATGTCGATCAGCGTCTGCACATGCTTGACGAAGAGCGGGGCGTCGATCTTCAGCTCGGCGTTCAGCCCGCCGAAGCCGTTGGACTGGCTGGCGAAGGGGGTGTTGTGGATGGCGCCCAGCTGTTCGAACTGCGCCCACACCGGCCATGAGGTGGTCATCGGGCAGGTGGAGCCCGACGCCTTCAGCTTCTTCGCCGCCTCGATCATCTCCGGCCAGGTCGCCGGCGGCTTGTTCGGGTCGAGGCCGGCCTTCTGGAAGGCGTCCTTGTTGTAGAACATGATGGTGCTGGAGCTGTTGAACGGCAGCGCCATCATCTTGCCGTCCTTGGACGAGTAATAGCCCTTCACCGCCGGGATGTAGGCGTCGGCGTCGAAGGACGCCCCCGTCTCCTGCATCAGCTGGTAGACCGGCTTGATCGCCGGGCCGGCGGCCATCATCGTTGCCGTTCCGACCTCGAACATCTGGACGACATGCGGCGCGTTGCCGGCGCGGAAGGCGGCGATGGCCGCCTGCATCGTCTCGGGATAGGCCCCCTTGTAGGAGGGGTTGACCTGGACCGCCTGCTGGCTGTCGTTGAAGTCCTTGACGACCTGCTCCAACTGGCCGCCCAGCGGCTGCGGCAGGCCGTGCCAGAAATCGATCACCGTCTTCGATTGCGCCAGCGCGGACCCCGGAAGGGCGGCGAGCAGCAGTGCGGTGGTGGTGGCGGCGCCCGTCAGGAGGGCAAGCTTGCGGCGGGTCAACATGCAGTGGGTCTCCCTGTCCCGGTAAGGTGCGCGGTTGTCATGAGGGCAATGGGTTGCCGTCCCGCGACGCTTTCGTGAAGTTTTGGTGGCAGACGCATGCGGCCTTCTGTCCGGCCATCCGTTTGCGCTTTCGAAAAGTGCCGATAACCTGATGATCGCTTTCGAAATTGTTTGGTTGCTCTAAGCGTCACACTGCCCACGCAGGGCTGGCTCTGTCAAGACGCGGCATTACAGTCTTGTGACGTGGAATGGCCGCCGGCCGGGATGTTGCGGAGCGAAAACGCCCAGGCGCGTAAAGGCTAACGCGAACAGGGGATGCCCGACCGCCATGCACCCGCCGGAAGAGCAGCCGCCCCCGCCTGCAGACTGTGACTGAGCAGGCGGCGCAGGGCCACGGGGTCGCAGGGCTTGTGGACCAGCGACAGGCCGCTGCGGTCGACGCTGCGCAGGCGGTCGGGGTCGGTGTCGCCGGTCACGATCACGCCCGGCACGCGCCGGCCGCAACGGGCGCGCACCGCGTGGATGGCGTCGATGCCGGTCTCCAGCCCCGACAGGCGCAGGTCGGACAACACGAGATCCGGGGCGGCGGCGGCGCTGTCCAGCTCGGCGCAGGCCTCGACGATGCCGCGGGCGGGGATGACGGCATAGCCCCAACCGCGCAGCAGCATGCCGATACCCTCCAACTGCATGGCGTCGTCCTCGATCACCAGCACCGTGCCGGCCTTCGCCGGAGCGGCGGAAGCGGGCGTTCCGACCGCCGGCTCGGGTTCGCTGTCGGCGGAATCCTCGCCCGACCGGTCGCCGTCCGGGCCGGCCAGCGGCACCTCCACCGCGAAGACCGAACCCTTGCCGAGCCTGGAGCGCACCGTCACCGGATGCCCCAGCACCTGCCCCAGCCGGCGCACGATGGCCAGCCCCAGCCCCAGCCCCTGCTTGCGGTCGCGGCCGGGATTGCCGAGCTGGTGGAAGTCCTCGAAGATCACGGCATGGTTGGCCGGGTCGATGCCGACGCCGGTGTCCCATACCTCGATGCGCAGGCTGTCGCCGCGCCGCCGCGCCGCCAGCAGGATGCCGCCCTTCAGGGTGTAGCGCAGGGCGTTCGCCAGGATCGGCCGCAGCAGCCGCTCCATCAGCGCAGGGTCGCTGGTGACCTGGGCGTCGAGCGGACGGACGTTGAAGCGCAGCCCCTTGGCCTCCGCCTCCGGCCCGAACTCCTCCAGCATCTTGGCGAGCAGTTCATCGACCGGGAAGGTCTGCGGATTGGCGGTGACCAGCCCGGCCTCCAGCGCCGACACCTCCAGCAGGGCGCGCAGCAGGGTCTCGCCGCCGACGATCGCCTGCTCCAGCTTGTTCGCCAGTTCGATGGAGGCCGGATCGGTGAGCTGGCCCATCAGCAGATGGTGGAACAGGTGCATCGCCTGGAAGGGCTGGCGCAGATCATGGCTCGCCGCCGACAGGAACTTGCCCTTCGCGGTGCGGGCGCGCTCCGCGTCGGCCCGCGCCTGCGCAGCCTCCGCCCGCGCCTCGGCCAGGGCGGCGGCACCGGCATCGGCGATCAGCGCCACCGCGCGGACGGCGCCGCCGGCATCCCGCACCGGGTTCAGCGCCACGGCCTGCCCCGGTCCGGGAAACAGTCCGGTACCGCTCACCGGCATGCCCGTCGCCATCACTTGGCGCCGCAGCCCGTCGATCGCCTCGGCCACCTCCGCCGCCAGCCCGCCCTCCGCCAGGGTCCGCCCCTCCACCGCATCCCGGGCGAGGCCGAGCGCCTCGGCGAAGGCACGGTTCGCCACCAGCACGCGCCCGTCTTCGCCAAGCAACGCATGGGGGGCGTCGTTGGTTGAAATAAGCGCGTCGAACCAGTCCGCGCGGGTCGGCGTCTGTACTTGGATGAGAGGCATCGGCATGTACTCGGCGAATCTGCGGGGAAGACTGACGATACGGGAAACAGGCGCTTTGAAGTCCGGGCGAACGGGAGTCTTGGGACCACCGCGTTACCTCTGCTTTATCTTGTGCTCCGATCGATCGTGTCAAATGCGACCTCAGTCGATTCCATATCCTATGGTTCGTTCAAAGGCACTAATGCTTTAAGCCGAGGCTGCGCCGTAGCCCCTTCGCCGTCAAGGCGGGAGGACGCTTTCGCATGCAGCCGAAGCCGCGCTATAAGACGGCATGGTGCAGCGCCGCCCTTCCCTCCCCGCCCTCTTGCGCAAGCGCAAGCGACCCGCCGCCCGGCCGCCCCAGCCGCCGCGTGCGCTGGAGATTTCCGGCCTGCCGATTCCGCTGGAGCTGCGGGAGAGCGCGCGGGCCACCCGCATGACCCTGCGCGTCGATGCCGGGCGCGGACTGGTGCAGGTTGTCGTGCCGGTCGGCGTGTCGGAAACCGACGCCCGCCAGTTCGTCGGCCGGCATGACGGCTGGCTGCGGGCGCGGCTCGCCGCCATGCCGCCGTCCCTGCCCTTCGCCGACGGCGCCAGCGTGCCTTACCTCGGCGTCGAGCATGTCATCCGCCACGACCCCGCCCTGCGCGGCCCGACCCGGATCGAGGAGGGCGCCCTGCTGGTCGGCGGCCAGCCGGAACATGTGGCCCGCCGCGTCCGCGATTTCCTGACCGCCGAGGCGAAGCGCGAACTGGCGACCCGCGCCCGCGTCAAGGCCGCGTCCATCGGCGCCCGCGTCGCCGCCGTCACCATCCGGGACACCAGGAGCCGCTGGGGCAGTTGCTCGTCCACCGGCCGGCTGTCCTTCTCCTGGCGGCTGATCCTCACGCCGGAACCGGTGCTGGACTATGTCGTCGGGCATGAGGTGGCGCACCTGCGCGAGATGAACCACTCGCCGCGCTTCTGGGCGCTGTGCGCCAGCCTGACCGCCGGGCAGAACGTCGAACTGCCTCGGGCCTGGCTGAAGGCCAACGGAACGCGGCTGCTGCGCTACGGATAATACCGCCGGGCGAAAGTTCCGGCTTGCGCGCGGCGGTAAGGGCCGCGACTGCGGCCCCGCAGGCCCGTGCCTGCGACGGCAAGCGGCCCGCGCCCCCTACTTCACCGTCTCCGCCATCTGCGCCCGCGCGGCTTCGGCATCGCGCCGGACGAAGTCCAGGAAGTCCTCGAAGGGCATGGGACGGCCCAGCAGATAGCCCTGGCACTGGTCGCAGCCCATGGCGGCGAGGCAGTGATACTGCTCCTCCGTCTCCACCCCCTCGGCCAGCGTCTGCATGCGCAGGGACCGCGCCATGCCGATGATCGCCTCCGCAATCGCGCCGCTGTCCGGGTTGCCGGCGCGCAGGCCGCTGACGAAGCTGCGGTCGATCTTCAGCTTGTCCACACGGAAGCGCTTCAGATAGGCCAGCGAGGAATAGCCGGTGCCGAAATCGTCGATGGCGAGCGGCACCCCCATCTCGCGCAGCTGCGAGAAGGTTTCCGACACCACGTCGGAATCGTCCATCAGGACGCTTTCCGTCACCTCAAGTTCCAGTGCCGAGGGCGGAATGCCGTAGGCCGACAGCCAGCCGGCCACCCGCTCCGCCAGCCCGGGGCGGCGCACCTGCACCGCCGACAGGTTGATGGCGATCAGCAGATCCCGGTGCCGCAGCAGTTCCGCCGCGCGGCGGCAGGCCTCCCCCAGCACCCAGTCGCCCAGCGGCAGGATCAGGCCGGTATCCTCGGCCACCGGAATGAACTGGCCGGGCATGATCAGCGTGCCGTCGGGCTGGCGCCAGCGCACCAGCGCCTCCGCCCCGACAAGCCGACGGCCGTCCAGCGAGAACTGCGGTTGGAAATGCAGCTCCAGCTCGTTGTTGGCCAGCGCGCGGCGCAGGTTGTTTTCCGTCCACATCCGGTCCGAGGCGCGCTGGTTCAGTTCCGGCGTGAAGAACTGGTAGGTGGCGCGCCCGGCCTCCTTGGCGGCGTACATCGCCATGTCGGCGCTCTTCAGCAACCCGTCGATGCCGGTGCCGTCGTCTGGATAGACGGCGATGCCGATGGAGGGCGTGACCTGCAGTTCGTGCCCGTCGATCAGATAGGGCTCGGACAGGGCGTGCAGCACCTTGCGCGCCACGATGCCGGCCGCATCGGGGTTGTCCATGTCACTGATCAGGATGATGAACTCGTCGCCGCCCTGGCGGCTGACCGTGTCGCTGGCCCGCACGGTGCCGAGCAGCCGCACCGCCACCTCGCGCAGCAGCCCGTCGCCGACCTGATGGCCCAGGCTGTCGTTGATGGTCTTGAAACGGTCGAGATCGACGAACAGCAGCCCCACCCTGGTGCCGTGCCGCCCGGCGGCCAGCAGGGCGCGCTCCAGCCGGTCGCGCAGCAGGAAGCGGTTGGGCAGGTCGGTCAGGAAATCGAACTGAGCCAGATGGCGGATGCGCTCCTCCTGCGCCCTGGTCGCGGTGATGTCGGTGAAGGCGGCGATGTAATTGACGACCACCCCATTCTCGTTCCGCACCAGCTTGACGCTCAGCCATTCCGGGAACGCCTCGCCGTTCTTGCGGGTGCTCCAGATCTCGCCGGCCCAATGGCCGTTCTCGCGCAGTTGCGTCCACAGCTCCTCGTAGAAGCCCGGCGGGTTGTGGTCGGAGCGCAGGAATTCGGGACCGCGGCCCAGTACCTCCTCCCGGTCATAGCCGGTGATGCGGGAGAAGGCGTCGTTGGCGGCGACGATCTGCTTGTCCTCGTTGGCGACGAACATCCCCTCCGCCGCGTTGTCGAACACCTTGGCCGACAGCCGCAGCTGCCATTCCGACCGCTTGCGCTCGGTGATGTCGCGGGCGATGGCGGAGTAGTAGACGTCGCCTTCATAGGTGATGCGGCTGGCCGTGACCTCCAGGTCCAGCCTGCGGCCGTCCGGGGCGTGGTAGACCGTCTCGTAATGGCTGGCCGCGTCCTCGCCCTCCGCGGCGAAGCGTTTCAGCAGATCGGCCTGCCCCATCGCCAGATCTTCCGGCGTCCCGCCCAGCGCCTTGCAGCCGAAGGGGTTTATGTAGGCGATGCGCAGATCGGCATCGGCCAGGACGACGATCTCCGATACATGGTCGACGAAGAAGTTGGCGAGGTAGAGCTGCCGCGCCCGTTCGCGCAGCATGCTGTCGCTGTGCCGGACCCGCAGCTGGTAGCTGCCGACGATGCGCCGGATCCAGCCGGTGACCAGCCAGGACACGCCGACCGACGCGGCCAGCGCCACGCCCAGCACCGCGACCGTGGTCCAGACCCGCTGGTTGACGCCGCGGCTGATTTCCGCCCGGCGGATCTCCATCTCCTTGCCGACATCATCGATGTAGAAGCCGGCGACCAGGATCCAGCCCCACACCGTGGGGGCGGAGACATAGGCCATCTTCGGCGTCGGCCGCGCGGTAACCGGATGGACCCAGTCGTAACGCACCTCCCCGCCGCCCTGGCGTCCCTGCTCCAGCAGTCGGGTGACGAGATCGCGTTCGGTCTTCCACGGCAGGTCGCGCGCGTTCATTCCCTCCGATGCAGGCGCGGTGGGCGACAGCAGAACCTGCCCGTCCTGGCGCAGCACGCCGATGTAGCCGGTCTCTCCGAAGCGGAAGGCCCGCAGCCGTTCCAGAGATTCGCGCTGAAGCTGCGCCTCCGCCGCCTCCAGCGAATCGCTGGCGCCGATCAGCCAGTCGAAGGGTTCGAAGCGGCGGACGAAGGCCAGCTTCTCCACCATCCGCTCCGGGTCGTCGGGCATGCGCCAGCGGTAGCGGGCGAAACCGCGCAGGTTGGGATCCTGGACCGCCCGCATCAACTCGCGCACCGCCACGGCACCCTGGGGATCGGTGGCCGCGAGGGGCAACGTTCCCTCCCGCGCCGGTTCGATCGGCATCAGCACCGACCGGCCGTCCAGGTCGTTGATGAAGTAGTAGCCGCGCCCGCCGGAGAAGCGCAGCGGCCGCAGCGTCTCCTTGATGGATTCCTTCACCGCCGCGTCGGGCAGGATGTCCTTTTCCCGGTCGTGGATGCTGCGGGCGATGGCATGGGCCTCGGACACCTGGGCGCGCAGATGCTCCCTCAGAAGCGGTTCGACGCGCGAGCGCATGTAGGCCAGATAGGATCGGGCGTTCTCGACCTCCTGCACCAGAGCCTGATGCTGTTCCTGGACATAGCGCGCCTCGCTCTGCTGCAGATCGTGCTCGAGATCGGCCCAATGCTGCCAGACGAAATAGAAGCCGAGCCCGAGGACGAGCGCCGACACCAGCGCCATCGACGCCAGGAATTGCAGGCGGTAGAGCCGGGCCTCGTCCGACGAGCGCGACGGCGCACGGACCAGCTCGGCGACGGGGTCGGACAAGAAGGGCTCCTTTCGGATGGCCTGATCTGATGAAACTCCCGGAAACCGGCTGGGCCCGGCCCCGATGCGCTGTGCAAGTGTTGCTTAATGCTCGCACGGATTCAACCGCAAGCGAAGCGCGCCCACCGGGGCGCGACTCTTTGACTGTTTTCCTCTCCTCCTGATCGCCGTCGCGGCGCAGCGGCAAGTCCATAGGGAAACAGCGGAAACTTCGCCGGCCGGGCCTTAGGCGCGGATTCCCTTAGGCCGGCAACGGTTCGACCGCTAACATTAATGCACCCGAGGACGGCCCGGCCCGGACGGGCACGGCCCGGGGCATCGCGAGGCTTTAAAACGCACCCGGGCACCGCTATGGTCGCGCGCGCGTGCTATGAGACCCGCAAGCCACCCTCAATCCAGCGCCCGCATCCTCCGGAGAGTGCCGATGATCCCCCGCTATACCCGCCCCGAAATGGCCCGCATCTGGGAGCCGGAAAACCGCTTCCGCATCTGGTTCGAGATCGAGGCGCACGCCTGCGACGCGCAGGCCGAGCTGGGCGTGATCCCGAAGGAGGCCGCCAAGGCGGTGTGGGAGCGCGGCAAGTGGGAGATCGACCGCATCGACGAGATCGAGCGGGAGACCCGCCACGACGTCATCGCCTTCCTGACCAACCTCGCCGAATATGTCGGCCCCGAGGCCCGCTTCGTCCACCAGGGCATGACCTCGTCGGACGTGCTCGACACCTGCCTCGCCGTCCAGCTGACCCAGGCCGCCGACCTGCTGCTGGCCGACATGGACGCGCTGCTGGCGGCGCTGAAGCGCCGGGCCTACGAGTACAAGGACACCGTCACCATCGGCCGCAGCCACGGCATCCATGCCGAGCCGACGACCTTCGGCCTGAAGCTGGCCGGCCATTACGCCGCCTTCGCCCGCGGGCGCGAGCGTCTGGTCCAGGCGCGCCACGACATCGCCACCTGCGCCATCTCCGGCGCCGTCGGCACCTTCGCCAACATCGACCCGCGGGTGGAGGAGCATGTCGCCGCCAAGCTGGGCCTGTCGGTGGAGCCGGTGTCGACCCAGGTCATCCCGCGCGACCGCCACGCCTTCTACTTCTCCGTCCTGGGCGTGATCGCGTCGAGCATCGAGAACCTGGCGACGGAAATCCGCCATCTGCAGCGCACCGAAGTGCGCGAGGCCGAGGAGTATTTCCACCCCGGCCAGAAGGGCTCGTCGGCGATGCCGCACAAGCGCAACCCGGTCCTGTCGGAGAACCTGACCGGTCTTGCCCGCATCGTGCGCTCCGCCGTGGTCCCGGCGCTGGAGAACGTGGCGCTTTGGCACGAGCGCGACATCTCCCACAGCTCGGTCGAGCGCATGATCGGCCCCGACGCCACCGTCACGCTGGACTTCGCCCTGGCGCGCCTGACCGGCATGATGGAAAAGCTGGTGGTCTATCCGGAGCGCATGCAGAAGAACCTGGACGATCTGGGCGGTCTGGTCTTCTCGCAGCGCGTCCTGCTGGCGCTGACCCAGGCCGGGATGAGCCGCGAGGACAGCTACAAGGCGGTGCAGCGCAACGCCATGCAGGTGTGGGAGAAGGGCGGCAACTATCTGGATCTGCTGTCGGCCGACCCCGACATCGCCAAGCACATCAGCCGCGACCAGCTGGAGCCGATGTTCGACATGTCCTATCACACCAAGCATGTCGACACGGTGTTCAAGCGCGTTTTCGGCGAGTGACCTTCTGATGGCGCGGGCCGTCCCGGCGTCTTCCGCATTCCGGCAAATATTTGCCGGTGGATGACAAACGGCGCGCCCGCGCCTACTCTATCTTGAAAAGCATGTGCCCGGGCGGGGCAATCCTGAACAGAGCCCTGAACAGAACGAGGATTGGACCCATGGCGATGGAAGCCGCCACGATCGAAAAGCTCATCAAGGAGGGCATCCCGGACGCGGTCGTCGAGATCGCGGATCTGCGGGGCGACGGCGACCACTATGCCGCCCTCGTAACCTCCGCCGCCTTCAAGGGCAAGAGCCGGGTGCAGCAGCACCAGATGGTCTACGCGTCCCTGCAGGGCAAGATGGGCGGCGAACTGCACGCCCTGGCGCTGACCACCGCGGTGCCGGAAGGCGCCTGAGGACGGATGCCGGAAGGCGCCTGAAAGTCAAAGCCGCCCGAAGGCGCCTGAAGACAAGTCGTAACGGACATGGTTCCGGCACAGCCGGACCGAATCGGAAGGGTTATCGAGTCATGGTCGATCAGAACGTCGTCGAGCGCATCGAGCAGGACATCAAGAACAACGATGTCGTGCTGTACATGAAGGGCACCCCGGTGTTCCCGCAGTGCGGCTTCTCCGCCGCCGTCGTCCAGGTGCTGAGCCACACCGGCGTCAAGTTCAAGGGCGTCAACATCCTGGAGGATCCGGGCCTGCGCCAGGGACTGAAGGAATACTCGAACTGGCCGACCTTCCCGCAGCTCTACGTCAAGGGCGAGCTGGTCGGCGGCTGCGACATCGTCCGCGAAATGTACGAGTCGGGCGAACTGCAGACCCTGATGGCCGACAAGGGCGTCGCCACCGCCGCCTGATACGGCCGGGTTCTTCAGGGACCACAGCGAAAAGCCCCGCTTCGGCGGGGTTTTTTGTTGGGGGAAGAGGGCGCGGGGCGGGAGTGATGCCGGTTGCGCAGCCCGGCCATGTTCGTCCGCCCGCTGCCGGACTGCGCAAACAATGTGCTAAACGGACGGTATGGTTCAGACCCCGCCCCCCGCCAAGGCCCCGACCTCCACAACCGCGGCGTTCGTCGCGGCGCTGGCCTCCTACCTGATCTGGGGGCTGGTCAACCCGGTCTTCTTCAAATCGCTGGGCGATGTCGGCGCGGTGGAGATCGTGGCGCACCGCGTGGTGTGGACTGTGGTGCTGGTCGGCATCGGCGTGCTGGCCACCCGCGGGCCGGCGGCGATCGTGGCGGCGGTGGGAAGCTGGCGCCGGCTGGGCGTGTTCCTGGTCACCACGCTGCTGGTGACCACCAACTGGACCGTCTTCATCTGGGCGGTGGTCAACAGCCGCCTGGTCGAGGCCAGCCTGGGATACTTCATCAACCCGCTGGTCAATGTGCTGCTGGGCGTGCTGTTCCTGAACGAACGGCTCAGCCGCGGGCGGATGCTGGCGGTCGTCATCGCCGCGGCCGGTGTCGGCAGCCTCGTCGTCAGCTACGGCGCCGTGCCCTGGGTCGCCCTGTCGCTGGCGCTGTCCTTCGGTTTCTATGCGCTGGTGCGCAAGAAGGCGGCTGTCGATCCGGTGGCCGGCCTGCTCGTGGAAACCGCGCTGCTGCTGCCGGCCGCTCTCGGCTATCTGCTGTGGCTGGGCGAAAGCGGGGCCTTCGGCCATGAATGGGGCGAGAGCGCCCTGCTGGTGCTGGCCGGGCCGATGACCGCGGTGCCGCTGGTGCTGTTCATGATCGGCGCGACCCGGTTGACCATGACCACGCTCGGCCTGCTGCAATATGTCGGGCCGACCGGACAGCTTCTGCTGGGCGTGCTGGTCTATGGCGAGGCCTTCACCCGCAGCCATGCCATCACCTTCGCCTGCATCTGGGTGGCGCTGGCCGTCTTCACCGCCGACGCGGTGTACAGCCACCGAACCGCCGCCCGTACCGCGACCGTCGCGGAGTGACCGTTACCGCGGCGTCAGGCCGTGGGCGATGGTGTGGGCCAGCGTGCCGACCATGGCGCAGATGCCGGCGTCGTCGCGGCCGAACACCACCTGATCGAGGAAGCCCAGCCCGAAGCTGAGCGTCGCGATGCCGGCCGCCACATTGCCGAGGTCGGCGTCGGCGGCGATGGCGCCGCGGTCGCGAAACCCTTCCAGTCGCTTCAGCAGGCAGGGAATGCGGCTCTGCGACAGGGTGCGGGCCATCTCGTCCGCCACCGCCTGGTCGACCAGGGCGCGGGCCAGCACGACGCGGGTGAAGTCACGGCATTCCCAGCTGTGCTTCAACTGCGCGTGCAGGAAGCGGGCAAGGTCGGTCTCCAGATCCTCGTCCGGCGGCGGCAGCTGGCAGCCGCCCGATTCCTCGCGCCAATAGCGTTCCACCACCGCCAGCAGCAGCCCGCTCTTGCCCGAGAAATAGCGCTGGATCAGCTGTTCGTTGACCCCGGCCCGCCCGGCGATCTCGCGCGTCGTCGCCGCGTCGAAGCCGCGTTCGGCGAAAACCAGCTTGGCGGCGTCGAGCAGCGCGCCTTCCGTCGCGGCACGGTCGCGCTTGCGCACCCCGCCCTCGCATGCTGCGTCGGTGGCGCCGTTGCCGGGGCAACAGCCCTCCGCGTCCCTGCTTGCGTCCAAAACCCGTCCCTCTCACCTGCTGCCGTCGGCCCGATAATAAGTATGCGGATACATACTTGACAAGCGGCGGGCTCCGGTTCAAGTATGTACTCACATACATACAAGCCGATTTGCCCAACAGGGGGTAGTCCCGCCATGACGCAAAGCACTGCAAAGCCTGACCTGTTCACCCCGCTCCGCCTCGGCGCGATCGAACTGCCGAACCGCGTCGTCATGGCGCCGATGACCCGCAGCCGCGCCGGCGAGGGCAACTGCCCGACCGCGCTCACCGCCGAATACTATGCGCAGCGCGCCTCCGCCGGGCTGATCATCACCGAGGCGACCCAGGTCTGCGACACCGGCCAGGGCTATCCCAACACGCCGGGCATCCATACCGACGCGCAGACGCTGGGCTGGCGCGCGGTGGCCGAGGCCGTGCACGGCGCCGGCGGGCGGATCGTTGCCCAGCTCTGGCATGTCGGCCGCATCTCCCACCCGCGCTTCCAGCCGAACGGCGCCGCGCCGGTCGCCCCGTCGGCCATCGCGGCGAAGGGCCAGCTCTACACCGGCGCGGGCATGGAGCCCTTCCCGGTGCCGCGCGCCCTGGACACGTCCGAGATCCCCGGCCTGGTCCGCCATTTCGCCGATGCCGCCAAGCGCGCGGTGTTCGATGCCGGCCTGGACGGCGTCGAGAT
Source organism: Azospirillum ramasamyi (assembly GCF_003233655.1). Classification (NCBI taxonomy): domain Bacteria; kingdom Pseudomonadati; phylum Pseudomonadota; class Alphaproteobacteria; order Rhodospirillales; family Azospirillaceae; genus Azospirillum; species Azospirillum ramasamyi. The sequence goes on along the minus strand of NZ_CP029829.1, from coordinate 421,158 downwards.
CCATGCGGCCAACGGCTATCTGATCGACCAGTTCCTGCGCGACAGCACCAACACCCGCACCGACCAGTATGGCGGGACGGTGGAGAACCGCTGCCGCTTCCTGCTGGAGATTCTGGAGGCCACGGCCCATGCCGTCGGTGCCGGACGCATCGGTGTCCGCCTGTCGCCGACCGGCGTGTTCAACGACATGAGCGACAGTGACCCGCTGCCGCATTTCCTGGCGATCACCAAGGCGCTGAACCCCTTCAACCTCGCCTATCTGCATGTGATCGAGGGCCGGCCCGGCCACCACATGGCCCCGCCGGACGGGGCGCCGCATGTGGCGTCCGTCCTGCGCGCGGCCTTCAAAGGTCCGTTCATCCTGAATGGCGGCTACAGCCGCAGCGACGCGGACGCCGCGCTCGCCAAGGGCGAGGCCGACGCGGTCAGCTTCGGCGAGGCCTTCATCTCCAACCCGGACCTGCCCGTGCGCTTCCGTGCGGATGCGCCGCTGGCCGAGCCGGACCGCGCCACCTATTACGGCGGCGACGCCAAGGGCTACACCGACTATCCGGCCCTGGAATCCGTCGCGGCCTGACAGGTTTGCGGCCCCGAATTCCCCAAAGGGGCCGCAATTCCTCCCGACGTGAGAGCACGTCGTGAGAGCGTCGCGAGACGCAAATCCCCGCTGCCCCCGGCCCGGTTCCCCCCTGGGCCGGGGGATTTTTTTTGGGGGATGCCGTTACGCCGCCCCGCCCTCTCCGTCCAGCCCGCGGGCGAGGGCCGCGATGGTGCCGTAGCCGACCTGATCGGCCGGGTCGATCTCCGCCATCCTGGCGAGGATCGCCAGCGCCTTGTCCCGGTTGTGGCGGCGCAGTTCGATGAAGGCCAACGCCTTCATGGTGAACAGGAAGAAGCGCGCCGGCCCGGCCGCCGTCCAGTCGGTGGAAACCGCCGTCAGCTGCGACCAGTCGGCGGGAAAGCCGCCCTGGAGTGCGGCGGCATCAAGCCCGATGCGGGCGACCCGCTCCGCCTCACCCAGCTTCTTGCGGTTGAAGTAGAATTTGTAGAGCGCATAGAAGACCGGCAGCACCCGGGGCCCCATGCGATGGGCCTCCCACAACAGCGCCTCGCAGCTGTCCGGCATGTCGCGGGCCTTCACCGCCTCCTGCAACAGTTCGTCGATCCGTTCCGGCACATCACCGAAGGCCATGCGGCCGTTCGACATCCTGAGTTCGATCGGTTCGTCGCCCATCGCTTCCCTCGCCTTTCCGCTGCCTGGATTTTCCGTTGAGAAAATCAACCATCCGACGCACCGACGACACCACATGGTACGCGCGCAGGAGCGGGGAAAGACCATAATATTTTTGTGCGGCGAAGTGTCGCGGCTGTCGCAAAGGCGACACGCGCCAAACCCGACAAAATGGTTCGCTTGCGGAACTTTGTCGGACTTTCGCCACGCCCGCCCAGCCTGACAATCCTTTCATATCAATGCTTTGCCCCATTGGCACACCGCTTGCTTTATTCCCCGTCAGATCGGCCGGCATCCCCGGCAACGCGGCTTGAGGAGGCGGGACATGGTGACTCTGACAGATGCGGCGGTTTCCACCCTGGAACGGGTCCTGGCGAAGTCGGGCGGCGGCGCCGCCGGTTTGCGGATCGCGGTGACCGACGGCGGCTGCGCCGGCCTGAAATACCAGATGGGCCTCGAGGCGGCGGCCGGCGACGACGACGCGGTGCTCAGCTTCGGCCCGGTCACCATCTTCGTCGACGCCAACAGCCAGCCCTTCCTGTCCGGCGTCGTCGTCGATTTCGTCGAGGGCATCGAAGGCTCCGGCTTCAAGTTCGACAACCCGAACGCGACCAGCAACTGCGGCTGCGGCAAGTCCTTCTCGGCCGGTGAAGGCGGAAGCTCCTGTTCCACCTCCTCGTCCGACTGCGGCTCGTCGGCCCCCTATTCGACGCACTGATCCCGCCCCCGGACAGCTCTTCCCCTAGGCGCGCACCCACGGAAAGGCAGCAGCGACATGTGGAACTACACCGACAAGGTCAAGGAACACTTCTTCAACCCGAAGAACTCCGGTGTCCTGGACAGCGCCAACGCGGTCGGCGAGGTCGGCTCCATCACCTGCGGCGACGCGCTGCGTCTGATGCTGAAGGTCGATCCCGACACCCAGATCATCCAGGACGCTAAGTTCCAGACCTTCGGCTGCGGCTCGGCCATCGCCTCCTCCTCGGCGCTGACCGAGATGATCATCGGCAAGACGGTGGACGAGGCGCTGACCCTGACCAACCGCGACATCGCCGAGTATCTCGGCGGCCTGCCGCCGGAGAAGATGCACTGTTCCGTCATGGGCGCCGAGGCGCTGCGCGCCGCCATCGCCAACTACAAGGGCGAAGCGTGGGAAGACGACCACGAGGAAGGCGAACTGGTCTGCAAATGCTTCGGCATCGACGCCGCGATGATCGAGCGCGCGGTGAGCGTCAACGGCCTGACCACGCTTGAGGAAGTCACCCACTACACCAAGGCCGGCGGCTCCTGCCAGACCTGCCACGAGAAGATCGAGGAGGTGCTGGAAGAGGTGCTGGCGAAGACCGGCGCCCTGACGCCCGCCAAGAAGCATGCCCCCGGCACCGTCGGCCTCGACGCCATCAAGCCGCTGGAGCCCAAGGCGGAAACGGCCGCGGCGCCCAAGCTGACGAATGTCCAGCGCATGCAGGCCATCATGAGCGCCATCGAGGAGATGCGCCCGCAAATCCAGCGCGACGGCGGCGACGTGGAACTGGTCGACATCGACGGCAAGGACATCTATGTGCGGCTCTCCGGCGCCTGCTCCGGCTGTTCGCAGTCGGCCGGCACGATGATGGGCGTGCAGATGAAGCTGGTCGAGAGGCTCGGCGAGTTCGTGCGGGTCAAGCCCGCGTCCCTCATGCCGGCCCATGCGGGCTAAGGGGAGCGCCAAGCCATGAGCCGCCAAACCATGAGTCGCCAAACCATGAGTCGCCAAACCATGAGTCAGGGCATCTATCTCGACAACAACGCCACCACCCGCGTCGACCCGGAAGTGCTGCAGGAGATGCTGCCGCTCTTCACCGACCATTTCGGCAACCCGTCCTCGATGCACGGCTTCGGCGCCGCGGTGGGCGGCAAGATCGAATGGGCGCGCTGCCAAGTCCAGGCCCTGCTGGGGGCCGCCCATGACAGCGAGATCGTCTTCACCTCCGGCGGGACGGAAAGCGACAACACCGCCATCCTGTCGGCGCTGGAAGCCTATCCGAAGAAGCGCGAGATCGTCACCAGCGTGGTCGAGCACCCCGGCGTGCTGGCGCTCTGCGAATATCTGGAGAAGAAGCGCGGTTTCACGGTCCACCGCATCCCGGTGGACGGCAAGGGCAACCTCGACATGGAGGCCTACCGCGCCGCCCTGTCCGACCGGGTCGCCATCGTCTCCATGATGTGGGCCAACAACGAGACCGGGACGATCTTCCCGGTGGAGGAACTGGCGCGCATGGCCAAGGAGGTCGGCGCCCTCTTCCACACCGACGCGGTGCAGTCGGTCGGCAAGATCCCGATGAAGCTGGCCGACAGCGCCATCGACATGCTGTCGCTGTCCGGCCACAAGCTGCACGCCCCCAAGGGCATCGGCGCGCTCTACGTCAAGCGCGGCCTGCGCTACCGCCCGATGCTGCGCGGCGGCCATCAGGAACGCTCGCGCCGCGCCGGCACCGAGAACGCGCCCGGCATCGTCGGGCTGGGCGCCGCCGCCCAGCTGGCGCTCCTCCATATGGGCGACGAGAACACGCGGGTGAAGGCGCTGCGCGACAAGCTGGAACAGGCGATCCTGGCCGCGGTGCCGAGCTGCTTCGTCACCGGCAACCCCGACAACCGCCTGCCCAACACCTGCAACATCGCCTTCGAGTATATCGAGGGCGAGGCGATCCTCCTCCTGCTGAACGAGGCGGGAATCGCGGCCTCCTCCGGCTCCGCCTGCACCTCGGGCTCGCTGGAGCCCAGCCACGTCATGCGCGCCATGGGCGTGCCCTACACCGCGGCCCATGGCGCCACCCGCTTCTCGCTGTCACGCGACACGACGGAGGAGGAGATCGACCGGGTCATCGCCGTGGTGCCGGGCATCATCGCCAAGCTGCGCAGCCTGTCGCCCTACTGGCAGCAGGAAGCCGGCAAGCCCAAGGAATTCGCGCCCGTTTATTCGTAACGGCTCAGTTCGTTACACCGGAATCGCAGGCCGGGTCGATGGCCCGTCCCGGCACCCCGCCCGACGACACCCCGTCGGGGCGGATCCCCGGCCCGGCCTGCGACACTTACTTGGGGGGCAATCGCCGCCCCCGCGTGCGAGGTGCCTCCATGCCCACCACCTTCGCCACCATCAACGACACCACGCTGCGCGACGGCGAGCAGACCGCCGGCGTCGCCTTCACGCTCGATGAGAAGATCGCCATCGCCAAGGCGCTCGACGCCGCCGGCGTGCCGGAGCAGGAGATCGGCATCCCCGCCATGGGCGAGGAGGAGCGCGAGGGCATCCGCGCCGTGGCGGCGCTGGGGCTGAAGGGCCGGCTGATGGTGTGGTGCCGCATGCACGACGCCGACCTGAAGGCGGCGCTGTCCTGCAATGTCGGCTTCGTCAACCTGTCGATGCCGGTGTCCGACATCCACATCACGCGGAAGCTGAAGCGCAGCCGCCCCTGGGCGCTGGCCGAGATCGAGCGCCGGGTGAAACAGGCGCGCGACCATGGGCTGGAGGTCAGCGTCGGCGGCGAGGATTCCTCCCGCGCCGACATGGATTTCCTGATCGCCGCCGCCACGGTGGCGCAGGCCGCCGGCGCCCGCCGCTTCCGCTTCGCCGACACGCTGGGCGTGCTCGACCCCTTCCAGACGCGCGCCTGCATCGAACGGCTGCGCCGGGCGACCGACCTAGAGATCGAAATCCACGCCCATGACGACCTCGGCCTCGCCAACGCCAATTCGCTGGCCGCGGTGCTGGGCGGCGCCACCCATGTCAACACCACGGTGAACGGCCTGGGCGAGCGCGCCGGCAACGCCCCGCTGGAGGAGGTGGTGGTGTCGCTCAAGCACCTCTACCACATCGGCACCGGCGTGGAGACGCGGTCGCTCGGCGTCATCAGCGATCTGGTGGAGCGGGCGTCCAACCGGCCGGTGGCGGTCAACAAGTCGATCGTCGGCGCCGCCGTCTTCACCCACGAGGCCGGCATCCATGTCGACGGGCTGCTGCGCGACCGCGCCACCTACCAGAATTTCGACCCGGCCGAGGTCGGGCGCGAGCACCGCATCGTGCTGGGCAAGCATTCGGGAACCGCGGCGGTGAAGCTCGCCTATGAACGGCTCGGCATCGCCTGCGACGACGCCACGGCGCAGGCGGTGCTGCCGCGCGTCCGCGCGCTGGCCACCCGCGCCAAGCGGCCGCCGACCGCCGAGGAACTGCATGCCTTCCTGGAGGCGGCGACATGACCGGGCCAGCAAGCTCTCCGGGCATTCTGGCCCTGCTGCGCGAGGACGTCGCCTGCGTGTTCGACCGCGATCCGGCGGCGCGCAACGTCTTCGACGTGCTGACCTGCTACCCCGGCATCCATGCGCTGGTGATCTACCGCTTCGCCAACGCGGCCTGGCGGCGGGGGCTGCGCTGGCCGGCGCGTTTCCTGTCCTATGTGGCGCGCGCGGTGACCAACATCGACATCCATCCCGGCGCCGCCATCGGCCGCCGCTTCTTCATCGATCACGGCGCCGGCGTGGTGATCGGCGAGACCGCGGAGGTCGGCGACGACGTGACGCTCTATCACGGGGTGACGCTGGGCGGCACCTCCTGGACCAAGGGCAAGCGGCACCCGACGCTGGCGGACGGCGTGCTGATCGGTGCCGGCGCCAAGATCCTGGGGCCGATCACCGTCGGCGCCAACGCGCGGGTCGGCGCCAATTCCGTTGTGACCAAGCCGGTACCGCCGGGAATGACCGTGGTCGGCATCCCCGGCCGGGTGGTGCGGCCGGAAACTCAACGCCATCCGTCCGGCAGCCAGATCCCGGATCACGGCATCGACCTGGAGCATCACCTGATGCCGGACCCGGTCGGCAAAGCCATCGCCTGCCTGATCGACCACATCAACCGCATCGAAGCCCGGCTGGAAGCCCACACCGCAACCGAAACGTCTGAGCTTTCCGCCAGGAATATCCGTCTTTCGGAATTTCGGCTTAGCGATATACGTTTGGACGGTGTGGCCTGCAGCTCTTGTGGCAACATCTGCGACCAAGAGGGGTGCGGCCCCTCCCCTTCCACCCAGCAGCACGCGTGAGGAGCCTTCGACGATGAGCGATTTCACCGACGAACTCGACGATCTGGAAACCGCGGAAGACTTCCTGCGCTTCTTCCACGTCACCTACGACCAGCGCGTGGTCAACGTGAACCGCCTGCATATCCTGCAGCGCTTTCACGACTACCTGTCGGCGGACCATGGGATGGAGGGGCTGGACGACGACGGCATGTCGGCGCGCTACCGCTTCCATCTGGAACGCGCCTACCAGGATTTCCTGGTGTCCAACGCCATCGCGGAGAAGACCTTCAAGGTCCACAAGGAAGAGGCGCGCAAGATGGCCGACCGCTTCGTCCCGCTGGACAGCCTGCTGGGGTCGCCGGCCGGCTGAACCGCCGGCAGCAGCCCGATGATGTGATACCCCCGAGCGTAAGCACTGACTTACGCTCGGGGGCAAGGGCCGCGACTGCGGCTCCGCAGGCCCGTGCCTGCGAAGGCAAGCGGCCGGACGGCCGCGCCCGCCGCTTGAGGGCGAGCCTAAAGTCTGATGCGTCAGACGTTAGGCCCGATAATATGAAACGAGGCGGAATGAAAGGGGGGCGCCGGTCGCGCTCCCTTTGCCGTCAGTGGATCTTGCTCTCGTTGGGGCCGTCATCGCGCCGATAGACATGGACGTGATAGGCGGCCATCGGGTTTTCGTCGATGTAGCGCAGCAGCTCCTGCTCCGTCCGCGGCGTGGCGTCGCGGATCAGGACCTGCCAGGCGGGCTCCATCGTCGCACGCATGGTCTCGTCATGGGGCAGCATGATGAAGCCGGCCCATTCCGGGTCGAAATCCGCCAGATAGCTCTTGGCGTAGTGCTTCATCATCGCCGCGTCGTTGACGTTGACGCTCTCCATGTTCTCGAAACAGACACGCAGGTCCATCGCCGTTCTCCTCATGGAATAATGCGCGGCCCCGCCAATGATCCGCAAGGGACGCGCGCAGGGCCGCGATGTTCGGTCCTGAAAACAGCCATAAGATAGAGATGGTACGCCGACGGGGTGAAAAACAGGGGCATACGGTCCTTCCCCAATCAGCCGCGCCCGAGCTGCGGCCATACCTGTCCATTGCGCCATGCATCGGGCGCAGACCGCACCATTGGTCATAACCCTGCGATTTTTGGGTTCGCCGACTGCGCGGCTCCTGTAGAATTCTTGTGACAGCACCTGCGCGAGCACGATGACAGATCTTACGCCTGCCTCCGACCTTCCCCTCCGCATCCTCGTCGTCGAGGACGAAAGCCTTGCCGCCATGGCTCTGGAAGAGATCCTGGGCATGCTGGGCTTCACCGTCATCGGTATGGAGGACAATGCCGACGCCGCGATCGACGCGGCCGACCGGCTGCGCCCCGACATCGTGATGATGGACATCCGCCTGCTCGGCCCCCGCGATGGGATCGAAGCCGCCACGGCCATTCGCGCCCGCACCGGCATCCGCTGCATCTTCACCTCCGCTTTCGCCGATGCGGAGACCCGGCACCGCGCCGCCGATTGCGAGCCCTTCGGATTCGTCCGCAAGCCCTATTTCCCGGCGGAACTGCAGCGGGCGCTGGACCACGCGGCGGGGGTGTTGCGGGGTACCGTTTAGAACAGTGCCGGCGGGAGATCCCCCGGCAACCGCTCCCCGCCAAAGAAACCGGCCCCCGCACGTCGCCGCGCGGGGGCCATTCGACTTCGGGGGAAGACAGCGGACGCGGGCCGGTCAGCCGAACTTGTAGCTGATGCCGTAACCGCCGCGCGGATAGTCCCAGGCAATGTTGCCCTTGTCCTGGCAGACGACGCGGCAGGTGCCGCATTCCAGGCAGCCGTCGGTCACCAGCGTCACGCCGCCGGTCTCGTTCTTGCTGTAGCAGGCGGCCGGGCAGCAGAAGGTGCAGGCCTGCTTTTCGCAGCTCTTGCAGGCTTCCTCGCTCTTGATCTGGATATGCGGCCGGCTCTCGTCGACGATATAGCGGTTCTGATAGAGCTTCTCTTCGACCTTGACCATCATGTTCATCGCACGGCCCTCACCAGCTTGATTGCGTCACCGACCAGTCCCATCACCGAGCGGCGCTTGATGAAGGACTTCATGATCTGCTTTTCCTTCGACTTCTTGTCGACGCTGTCCACGGTGAACCAGCTGTGGGCCGCCGCGGTGATTTCGTCGGGATAGGCGCCGAAGAACTGCTTGTTGCCATGCATGATGCCGGGCAGATCGCGATACTTCTTCAGGTCCTTCATGATGAAGCTGTCGTCCAGCTTCTTCTTGTAGGCGGCCAGGTTCGACGCGGAATAACCCTTGCCGGCGGCCTTCAGCTCGATCACCGTCTCCGCCGCCATCCGGCCCGAAGCCATGGCGAGGTTGGAGCCCTCGCGGTGGGCGGCGTTGTTGAAGTGGGCGGCGTCGCCGACCACCATCCAGCCGTCCCCGTAGAGCTGCGGAACCGCCTTGTAGCCGCCCTCGGGGATCATGTGGGCGGCATATTCCTTCATCTCCGCCCCTTCGATCAGCGGCTTGATGACGGGGTGGTTCTTCAGGTCCTCCAGCATCCGGTAAGGCGGGCAATCGCCGTTCTTGAAGTCGGAGATCAGGCAGCCGATGCCGATCGTCAGCGATTCCTTGTTGGTGTAGAGGAAGGCGGTGCCGACCATCCCCTTGGTCACCTTGCCCATGATCTCGATGACGACGCCTTCATCCTCCTTGACGCCGAAGCGCTGCTGGATCAGTTCGGGATCGATGAAGAGGATCTCCTTCACCGCCAGCGCCACATTCTCCGGTGCCGCTTCGGTCTGAAGCCCGGCACGCTTGGCCAGAAGGGCATTCACGCCGTCGGCCAGGATGACGACATCGGCATGGATCTCCCCGCCCTCGCGGTCGGTGCGCACGCCGATCACCTTGCCGGACGCATCGCGGATCAGCTCCGTCACCGTCGTCTCGCAGATCTGCAGGCCGCCGACCTTGCGGATCTGCTCGCCCCACCATTTGTCGATGTTGGCGCGGATGATGGTGTAGCGGTTCGGCTTGTCGCTGTTGAAGGACTCCGACCGGTAGTTGGTGCCGAGATAGCTGTCGTCGCCCAGCAGCCAGACGCGCTGTTCGATGATGTGGCGCTCCGTCGGGCAATCGTCCCGGAAGTCCGGGATGATCCTCTCAAGCTCATGGGCGTACATGATGCCGCCCTGGACGTTCTTGGCGCCGGGATATTCGCCGCGCTCGAGCTGGAGCACCTTCAGCCCCTGCTTGGCCAGCGTGTAGGTGGCGGCGTTGCCGGACGGGCCGGCACCGATGACGATGGCGTCGAACTTTTCGACCATGTCGACAGGCTCCTTTCTCGTCCGGCGGTCAGCCGGCCATGCGGTTGACGGACAGGCGGCGGCCGAAGGCATCGGTCAGCGCCGGCAGGATCTTCAGCGCGTCGCCGACCAGCCCCAGATGGGCGAAGTCGAAGATCGTCGCGTTGGGATCGGTGTTGATCGCCAGGATCAGGTCCGACTTCTCCATGCCGACCCGATGCTGGATGGCGCCGGAGATGCCGGCGGCGATGTAGAGCTTCGGCCGCACCGTCTTGCCGGTCTGCCCGACCTGACGGTCATTGCCGGCCCAGCCGGCCTGGACCAGCGGCCGGGTCACGCCGACCTCGGCGCCCAGCACCCGGGCGAGATCGAAGGCCAGCTTCATGTTCTCGACCTTGCCCAACCCCTTGCCGGCCGACACGATGATGTCGGCGAAAGCCAGCTGCGCCTCGTTCTGCTCGCGGTCGGCGATGAAGTTCAGAACCTTGGTGACGATGTCCTCTTCCCGCAGATCGGGCCGGATTTCGACGACGCGGCCGGTGCGGGCATCGTCGCATTCCGGCATCGCCATGACGCGCGGGCGGACGGTGGCCATCTGCGGCCGGTAGGCCAGCGTCTGGATGGTGCAGAGCAGCGTGCCGCCGAAGGTGGGCCGGGTGGCGGCCAGCGAGCGGTTGTCGGCGTAGATGTCCAGCTCGGTGCAGTCGGCGGTCAGGCCGGTCGCCAGCGTGGTGGCGATGGCGCCGGCCAGATCGCGGCCCAGCGTGGTGGCGCCCAGCAGCACGATCTCCGGCTTGTGGGCGTTCACCACGTCGGTCATCACGCGGCAATAGGGATCGGTGCGGTAGTCGGCCAGCGCCGGGTCGGTCACCTTGTAGACGATGTCGGCGCCATAGCTGATGGCTTCGCCGCAGATGCGGTTCAGGTCGGGGCTTTCGGCACCCAGGACCACGGCACCGACCTCCACCCCCAGCTTGTCGGCCAGCTTGCGTGCCTCGCCCAGCAGTTCCAGCGACACGGAATGGACGATGCCGCGCTCCTGCTCCACGATCACCCAGACGTTCTTGTAAACCTTCAGGTGTTCGGGAAGCTGGAACTTGCGGCCCTGGGGCTTGCTCGGTTCGCTCATCGTCGGGTCTCCCGCGGATTGATCGTCAGAGCCCGGCCGCGGCGCGGGCGAGCAGGTCGTCGGCCAGCTTGGGCTGGGCGGCGAAAATGGCGTCGATGGCGGCGGCGGCCATCGCGTCGGGCGTATCGGATGCGGCCTCGATCATCTTGGCCTTCTCGGCGCGCGGCTTCGGCACGAACACCTTCGACACCACGGTCGGCGAGCCCTTCAGGCCGACGCGGCCCTCTTCGGCGCCGGTGTAGTCGCGGCTCCAGGTCTTCAGGTCGTAGCGGGCGGCGCGGAACAGATCGTCCATCTTGCCGAAGCGGATGGTGTTGGTGCCTTCCAGCATGGTGATCATGCAGGGAAGCTTGGTCTTCAGCACCTGCACGCCGCCTTCGGAGCGGCGCTGCACCACGATCTCCTTGGAGGCGATGTTCAGGTCTTCGATCTTGGTGATGTAGGTCAGCTGCTCGAAGCCGAGCCGGGTGGCGATGCCGGGGCCGACCTGGGCGGTGTCGCCGTCGACGGTCTGCTTGCCGCAGAAGACGATGTCGACCGGCTCCTCCTCCGCCAGCTTCTGGATGGCGGAGGTCAGGGCGTAGGAGGTCGCCAGCGTGTCGGAGCCCGCGAATTTGCGGTCGGTCAGCAGCACCGCGTCGTCGGCGCCCAGGGACAGGGCCTTGCGCAGCGAGGTTTCCGCCATCGGCGGCCCCATGGTCAGCACGGTGACGCGGGCGCCCACCTTGTCCTTCAGCCGCAGCGCCTCTTCCAGCGAGAACAGGTCGAAGGGGTTGATGATGGCGGGCACGCCCTGCCGCATGATGGTGTTGGTGACGGGATGGATGCGGATCTGGGCGCTGTCGGGCACCTGTTTGATACAGACGACGATGTGCATCCCGTTCTCCTTGGCTTCCGCTCTCGCTGTGACGCGCATGTGGGTTTTGGGGCCGGCACGGGGCCGGGATACCCCCATGACAGCAAGCGGCGTGCCAGCCGGAGGATACCGGCCAAGCCACGGGAAATGTTCAGAGTTTTCCGAAGCTGCGATGCAACATGACCTTGTCGCAAAGGCGACAAGGGGGCTGCCATGTCGGGTTCGTTACAGCCGGCGCGGTTGGACGATCAGACCGCTTCGATATGGCCGACGACGCGGTCCAGCTCGATGCCGACGCGGGCGACCATGGCGGCGATGCCGTCCAGCCGGCGGTCGATCACCGCCATCTCCACCGCGTCGGCGGCGGCGGCGAGATCGCGGGCGCCGACGGTGCGCGAGGATCCCGCCAGCTTGTGCGCGGCCTGCCGCACCTCGTCCCAGATCTCGCCCGCCAGCGCATCGATGAGCCAACGGTGGGAACTGCGGTTGGAGGTGACGAACTCGCCCAGCAGATGGCGGACGAAGTCGACGTCACCTTCGAACAGCGCGGTCAGCGCCCCCATGTCGAGCGGCGGCAGCAGGTCGGCCGCCTGCTGCGGCGAATCCTCCACGGCCTCCGGCGAAGCTTCGACGGCCTCCGGCGAAGCTTCGACGGCCTCCGGCGGCTGGGCGGACGGCTCGGCGGGCTCCTCCTCCGCCCAGCCTTCCGCGTGACCGTCCGGCGGCAGGAAGCGGTCGAGCACGCGGCGCAGGTCGGCGAGGCTGACCGGTTTGGCCAGCGTGTCGTCCATGCCCGCGAGCAGGCAGAGCTGGGCCTCGTTCTCCGTCGCGTTGGCGGTGATGGCTACGATGGGCAGGCGGGGGCCTCCCCCGGCCGCTTCCGCCGCCCGGATGCTGCGGGCCAGCTCCATGCCGTCCAACTCCGGCATCTGACAGTCGGTCAGCAGCAGGCCATAGCCGCCGGTCCGCCACAATGCGAGCGCCTGGGCGCCGTCCTCCGCGGTTTCCATGACATGGCCCAGCAGGGTCAGCTGACGCTGGATGACCTGCCGGTTGGTCGGGTGATCCTCGGCCACCAGGATCAGGCGGCCCTGCGCCCGCGCCTCCTCCACCGAGGGCAGCCGGCGCCGGCCGGCGGCGGGAGCGGCGGGCTCCGGTTCCGGCTGCAGATCGGCCCGGCCGCCCTCCCCGGCCGGCATGCGTCCGGCGGCGGCCAGGACGGCGCGGATCAGGCTGGTCCGCCGCACCGGCCGGCCGAGCACGACGGTCCCGGCGCCGGCCCCACCCCCCGATGAGGCGAGCGCGGCCGTATCGCCGGCGGTCAGCGCGTCGCCGCCGATCAATACGTGGCCACGCACCCGGCCACGCGGGTCGCCGTCCAGTGCCGCGCCGTCTGTGCCCAAGGTGGAGACCAGCACGTCGCAGGCGGCGGTGGGCAGCAGGCTGCGCAACGCCGCGCCGGCATCGGCGGCCTCAACCACCTGGGCGCCGTCGGCGTTCAGGTAGCGGGCGAGAAAACCGCGCTCCTCCGCATCCGCCGCCAGCAGCAGCACCGTCACGCCCTGCAGCGGCGCCCGCTGAGGGCAGGCGTCATCCTCCGCCGGGACCAGATCGGCCGCGAAAGTGAACCAGAAGATGGAGCCGACATTCGGTTCGCTGGCGACGCCGATGTCGCCGCCCATCAGTTCGGCCAGGCGCCGGCAGATCGACAGCCCAAGCCCGGTGCCGCCGAAGCGGCGGGTGGTCGAAACCTCCGCCTGGGTGAAGGGGCGGAACAGGAGGAGCTGGTTTTCCGGCGAGATGCCGATGCCGGTATCGGTCACCGCCACCCGGATGATGACGCGGTCGCCGTCGAAATGGGCCAGTTCCACCCGCACCGTCACCGAACCGGACTGGGTGAACTTCACCGCGTTGCCGGCGATGTTGAACAGCACCTGCCGGATGCGCACCGGATCGCCCAGCACCGCGGCCGGCAGGTCGGGATCGACATAGGTGATCAACGACAGGCCCTTCGCCCGCGCGCCGGGGGCCAGCGTGTCGGCCACCCCCTCCACCACGCCGGCCAGCGCGACCGGCACCCGCTCCAGGTCCAGCCGCCCGGCCTCGATCTTCGAAAAGTCCAGGATGTCGTTGATGATGGTCAGCAGGGCGCCGGCCGATTCCCGCACCACGGTGACCAGCTCGCGCTGATCGCCGGTCAGGCTGGTGTGCTCCAGCAGTTCCAGCATGCCCTGGATGCCGTTCATCGGCGTGCGGATCTCGTGGCTCATGGTCGCCAGGAACAGCGACTTCGCCTGGTTGGCCGCCTCCGCCTCCGACCGCGCCGCCTCCGCCGCCTCGCGCGCCGCCACGAGGTCGCGCGTGCGCTCGGCCACCTGGCCTTCCAGGCTGCGGTTCAACTCGGTCAGTTCCTCATAGAGGTGGACGTTGTCGAAGCCGATGGCGACCTTGGCGCAGAACACCTCCAGCAGCCGCCGTTCGTCCGCCGTCAGCGCCCGGCCATGGCCGAGATAGACCGCCGTGTCGTGCCGCCCGGTGGCGGAGCGGAAGACCACGACGCTGTGCCCGCGCTCGAACCGGTTGCGGCCGTCGGCCAGCGCCGCCGTCACCGCCTGCACCGCCTCGTTCGGCAGGGCCAGGAACAGCGGCGTTCCCTCCATCCCGACATGGCGGCCGGCGCCGCCCAGCACCAGCGGTTCCGACGTCCGCGGCCCGCCGGACATGCCGTCGCACCGGCGGCTGACCAGCGCCACACCGTCGGCGGGCGGACAGACGCCGACGATCTGCGCCACGGCATGGCGCACGAATTCCGCCATCGTCCGCTTGCCCAGCAGCGTGGAGGAGGCGTCGAGGATGCGCTCCAGCCCCTCGCGGTGGTCCTCGATCGCGGTGATGTCCTGATACCCGCGCAAGGCCGCGACGACGGAGGTGAACAGCTTCTGCGCCGTCAGTTCCGTCTTCGATTTGTAATCGTTGATGTCATAGCTGAGGATGACGTCGCGTTCCGGCGCCTGTCCCGGCTGGCCGGTGCGCAGGATGATGCGGACCCGGCGGTTGCTCAACTCGCTGCGGATGTAGCGGACCAGCCGCAGGCCGGCGTCGTCGGATTCCATCACCACGTCGAGCAGGATCACCGCGATGGCCGGGTTGTCCCGCAGCACCCCGCGGGCCTCCGCCGCGGTGGCGGCCGACAGGAACTGCGCCGGGCGCCCTTCGAAGCTGAAGCCGCGCAGCACCATCTTGGTGGTGGCGTGGATGGCGGGGTCGTCGTCGACGATCAGGATCAGCCAGGGCTCGACCGGTTCGGCGGCCTCGGCCGTCACCTCGACGGCGGGCTCCTCCTCCGCGAACAGGAATTCGTCGCTCATCACGGTCCCCCGGCGAACTTGCCGCGCATTTTCCACCCCGGCGCGCGGGCGACCTTACCATAGCTGCGGGAATAGTCGCCAGTTCGGCCCCGGCCGGCGCCGCGAGGCGGTGCCGTCGGGCGGAAAGGGTGGATTTGGCCGGCCGCAGCCGCCATGGTGGCGCCGTTTTCCATCGCGCATGTGCCGTCATGAACCTGCTTGCCTGCATCCACGACAAGGCCCCGCTGATCGAGGCGCGGGATCCCGACCTGGGCGACCTGTTCCCGCCGGGCTTCCTCGACCTGTACGAGGTGCACAGCTACCGCAACGCGGCCCGCATCCTGGCCTATGCCTGCACGCCCGAGTTCCGCGAGATCACCGAGCGGCTGATGGAGTTCCGCATCCGCACCGAGGACATCGTGGCGTCCGGCGGCAACAAGTCGCAGATCGCCAAGACGATGGAGCGGATGCTGAACCCGCTGGGCTGGAACGAGACGCGCATCCGCGGCGACCTGTTCATCACCAAGATGATCGTGACGCACGAGGAAAAGCGCCGCGTCGCCGGCAAGAACCGCGGCCAGACCGTGACCGAGCAGCGCCAGCGCGAGGAGCTGTACAAGGTCAACGGCTTCATCGACGGTCACAAGATCGACTTCGTGAAGGGGCGGGTATCGTTCGATCTGGAATGGAACAGCAAGGACCAGACCTTCGACCGCGATCTCTACGCCGCCCGCACCTTTTACGAATGCGGCATCATCAACGCCGGCGTGCTGCTGACCCGCAGCGCCGAGCTGATCCCGCTGTTCACCGAGGTGGCGCGGCGCGTGGAGATGAAGAATTTCCAGAACAAGTACGGCGCCAGCACCACCTGGATGAAGAAGCTGCTCTACCGGCTGGACGCCGGCCGCGGCGGCGGCTGCCCGGTGCTGGCTCTCGGCATCCGCCCGGCGGTGGTGTCGGATTTCGAGGAATGGAAGGACAGCCACCCCGTCGTCCGCCAGGCGGCGACCTTCGATGTCGATACCGGGGCGGAGGACGAGGACGATCTTTGGTAAGCGGGGCGGCGAGAGGGACAGCGTGAGGGGCGGCTGCCGCGCCCCTCACGCGAACTTCCGGTCCGTCAGCAGCAGGCGCAGCGCGAAGCCCAGGAACAGCACCCCGGCGATGCCGTCCAGCGCCGCGCGCACCCGCGGGCTGGACAGCACGCGGCGGGCGGCGCCGGCGCTGAGCGCGGCGATGCCGGCCAGATAGATGCCGCCCAGCACCGAGATGATGCTGCCGAGGATGAAGGTCTGCAGCGCCACATGGCCCAGGGCGGGGGCGATGAATTGCGGGACGAAGGCCAGCTGGAACAGGATGACCTTCGGGTTCAGCAGGTTCGTCAGCAGCGCCTGGACGAACACACGGCCGGCGCGGGCGGAGGCCGGCGTCTCCACCGCGGGGGCGGGCTCGGCGCCCCGGCTGGTCCAGACGTTCCACAGCGACCGCAGGCCGATCCACGCCAGATAGGCGCCGCCGGCATAGCGCAGCATGTCGAACAGCGTGGTCGAGGCCGCGATCAGGGCGGAGATGCCGGCGGCGGCCAGCAGCGCATGCACCATGTTGCCGACACAGATGCCCAGCGTCGCCACCACCCCGGCCTGACGGCCGTCGGCGATGCTGCGGGTCAGCACCAGCAGCGAATCCGGCCCCGGCGCCAGGACCAGGACACAGACGGCGATCATGTAGAGTTGCAGCAGATGGGGGTCGAGCGGCAGGGTCATGGCGGCGGGCCTTGGCACGGTAGGGGAGCGGTCAGTCGGGCCAGCGGCGGTGGATCCACAGCCATTGCGCCGGCTTGTCGCGGATCCAATCCTCCAACAGCCGGTTCAGCCGTTCCATCAGAATTCGCGCATCCGCATTGCGGTCGCCGCTGGTCGGGTATTCCTCCGGCGGCAGGACGGTGATGCGGAAATGCGCGCCCTCCAGCCGCTCGGTCCGCGCCGGGCAAAGCGGCAGCTTCATTTTCATGCCGAGGACGGCGGCGGCCGGCGCGGTCATGGCGTCGCGGCCGAAGAAGGGAACCGGGATGCCGTCGTTCATCTTCTGATCGATCAGCATGCCGGCATGGCCGCCTCTGGTCAGGTGGCGCAGCAGAATCCGCGCACCGTCCGGCCCCTTGGGGATCTGCATGCCGGTCGCCGCGCCGCGCAGCTTCACCAGCAACTCGCCGACGATCGGGTTGTTGGGCGCGCGATAGACCAGCCCCAACTCCAGCCCGCGCATCCGGGCGACGACCGACTGCACCTCCCAGTTCGCGAGATGACCGGAGACCATGAGGCCGGCCTTGCCGTCGTCGCGCAGGGCGTCGACATGCTCGACGCCCACCACCTCCACCCGTTCGCGGCCGATCTGCTCCAGATGCGGAAACTCGGCGATGGTGCGGCCAAGATTGTCCCACATATCCCGCAGGATCGCGTCGATCTCCGCCCTGCTCTTCTCGGGGAAGGCGCGGGTCAGGTTGCGGCGGGCGCGGGCATTCTTGGGCAGCAACGGCCCGGCCGTCCGTCCGATCCAGCCGCCGAGCGCCGACGCGCGGTCGAGCGGCAGCGCCCGGAACAATGCGCAGACGCCATGGACCAGCGCCGCCTCCAGCTTGTAGCCGACATTGCGCGTCAGCCATTGCTGCAGCGGGCTACGCGGCTTGGCCATCGGGGCTTCCTTTCAACAGCATAGGGTACAGCAGCGCGGCGAGCGCCCCTTCATCCTCCCAGCGCACCGCGACGGGCAGCACCTCCACCCTGCCCCGAAGCTCCGGCGGCAGGCGCACGGCGTCCTTGGCGGTGGTGACGGGCAAGGCGCCCATCGCCGCGGCGCGTCCGATCAGGGCCGCGACCTCGGCGGGGCGGTAGGGATGGTGGTCGGCGAAGGGCGCACGCTCCATCACGCGGGCGCCGAGCGCCTCCAGCGTGGCGAAGAACTTCTCCGGGCGGCCGATGCCGGCGAAGGCCAGGACGTCGCGGCCGGCGAGCCGGGCGGCGGCATCGGGATCGGGCTCCAGCCACGCCTTCAGCACGGGGCGCCGGCCGGCCAGCGCCGCGACGCCATGGCGGTCCTCCCCCAGGATCACCAGCGCATCGGCACGGGCGAGGCCGTCGGCCACCCGTTCGCGCAGCGGCCCCGCCGGCACCAGCCGCCCGTTGCCGAAGCCGACCGCGCCGTCGGCGACGATCAGCGCCAGATCCTTGTGAAGGGCCGGGTTCTGGAACCCGTCATCCATGACGATGGCCCCTGCCCCGGCGGCGACCGCGCGCTGCGCCCCCGCCACCCGGTCGCGCGCCACCCAGCAGGGAGCGGCGCCGGCCAGCAGCAGCGCCTCGTCACCGACATCGGCCGCGCTGTGGCGGGCGGGATCGACCCGCAGCGGCCCGGCCTCCCGTCCGCCATGGCCGCGGGTCAGCGCATGGGCGGAAATGCCGTGGCCGCGCAAGGCGGCAATCAGCGCCAGCCCGACCGGCGTCTTGCCGGCGCCGCCCGCCACCAGATTGCCGACGCAGACCACCGGCGCCGCGACCCGGCGCGGAACGGTCCCGGCGATGCGCCGCCGTCCGGCCAGCCCATAGAGCGCGCCCAGCGGCGCCAGCAGAGTGGAGGCCAGGCCGGGCGGCCTGTACCAGAAGGCGGGGGTCTTCACGGGCCGATCATCCCCTCAAGCTCATCCCTCAGGCGGCGGTCGGGATGCCGGCGGTGCCCAGCAGCGGGGACAGCGCCGCCATCGCGCGGTCGATGATCCGCCGGTTGTCCGCCGTCACGCGCGCGGCACCCGCGACGATGCGGTCGCGCGCGCGGCCGTCGGTCAGCAGCCGCCGGATCTCGCGGGTCAGCGCCTCGCCGTCCGCGACCGGCAGGGCGCCGCCGGCGGCCTCAAGCATGTGGGTGATCTCGGCGAAATTGAACATGTGCGGGCCATAGAGCACCGCGCATCCCAGCTGCGCCGGCTCCACCGGGTTCTGTCCGCCATGGGGGATGAAGGAGCCGCCCATGCACACCACCGGCGCCGCGCGGTAGAACAGCCCCAGCTCGCCCATCGTGTCCGCGACATAGACGGCATGCTCCGGCCCCGGCAGCAGATGGCGGTCCGTCCGCCGCAGAACCGGCAGCCCGCGCGCCCGCATCAGCTCGGCAACCGCCTCGCCGCGATGGGCATGGCGGGGGACGATGATTGTCAGCAGGCCGGGAAGAGCCGGAGCCAGCGCCGCGTGGACCGCCGCCGCGATCTCCTCCTCCCCCGGATGGGAGCTGGCGAGCAGCCAGACCGGCCGCCCGTCCAGTGCGGCGCGCAGCGGCTCCATCGCATCGGCGGCGGCGGGCGGCGGCTCGGCGGAGAATTTCAGGTTGCCGACGCTGGCGACGCCCGCGGCGCCCAGCCGGCGCAGCCGCTCCGCATCGCCCTCGGTCTGGGCCAGCGTGATCTGGAAGGTCGACAGCAGGCCGCCGACGAAGCCCGGCACGTTGCGCCAGCGGGCGAAGCTGCGCTCCGACATGCGGGCGTTGACCAGGGCGGCGGGGATGGAACGGGCGCGGATGCCGGCCAGCAGGTTCGGCCAGATCTCCGATTCCGTCCACAGCACCGCGTCGGGGCGCCAATGGTCGAGAAAACGGTCGACGGCGCCCGGCAGATCGACCGGCACATACTGGTGGATCGCCCGCTCGGGCAGCCGCCGCGCCATCAGTTCGGCCGAGGTGACGGTGCCGGTGGTCATCAGCACGGTCAGGTCGGGCGCGTCGTCCAGAAGCCGGCCGATCAGGACCAGGACCGAATTCGCCTCGCCCACGCTGGCCGCATGGATCCACACCAGCGGTCCGTCGGGCCGCGGGCGCGAGGGCATGCCGAAGCGCTCCGCCTGACGCACGGGGTCTTCCTTGCCCGCGGCGCGGCGGCGGTCGAGATAGAGGCGCACCGCCGGCCCGGCAACGGTCGTCAGGCCACGGTAAAGAGATTGCAGCATCAAGGCCCGGAACAGGAGGCGGACGACAACGGGCGCGTTGCCGGCCCCCCTGATACGGAATACCGGCAGCGCGCCCGGCGGCACCTTAGCACGCGGTACGCATTCCGTAACAGTGGCCGGTGCGACGGGCGGGCGCGGCGCATCGGTCAGGGCTCGGCGGAACCGTCGGCCGTCAAGGCGAAAGCGTTTCGACACCCAGCGCGAGCCCCGCCTCCGCCTGCGCGACCAGATCGCCGAGATGGGCCTTGGCATCGGCACGCGGGATCATGTTCATGCCTGAACATCCTGACCAGAGGAATGGTCAGATATAGTCCAGCCCGTCAAACTCTCCAATTCCCGTCTCACCGCTCCGCCAGCGCCAGCTTGGCACCCAGCGCGGCGAAGGCGGCGGCGAAGCTGCGGCGCATCCAGGCCATCACCCGCGGGCGGGAGACCACCTGATCGCGCACCGCGGCGGCGAACAGGCCGTAGACGACGAAGATCGCGAAGGTCAGCGCCATGAACACGCCGCTGAGTTCCAGCATGCGGGCGAGCGGCTGCGGATCGGCGTCGCTGACGAATTGCGGCAGGAAGGCCAGGAAGAAGATCGACAGCTTCGGGTTCAGCACATTGACCAGCACCGCCCGCAGGATCATCCGCCCGGCCGGGAGCCGCGCCGTCTCCGCCTGGACGCCGAGCGCCCCCTGCTCCTTCAGCGTCGCCCAGGCCATGTAGAGCAGATAGAGCACGCCCAGGATTTTCAGCCCCTGGAACGCCACGGCGCTGGTGTGCAGCAGTGCCGCCAGCCCAAGCACGGCCGCCGCCATGTGCGGCACGATCCCCAGCGCGCAGCCGAACGCCGTGACCGCACTGGCCCGCGCGCCCTGCGACAGTCCAGCCGCCAGCGTGAGCAGCACCCCGGTGCCGGGCGAAGCGACGACGATCAGGGAGGTGATGAGGAATTCGGGGCTCATGAGCGGAAGCCTCACGCCGATGAAGAGCAGAATGGAAGCATGGAACGGGTCCGCCGCCAAGGGGAAGGTCTCGCAAGACGAAAAGGCGCATCCCGTCGCATTGTCCTGCGCACCGTCCCTCCGCTATCCTGTTCCAAATCCTTCGCCCCGCGGTGCCGCATGCCGGTCTCCTATCTGCGCAAGCTTTCCGAGAACAAGAGAACCAGACGCGCCAACGTCCATCTCGGCGTGTCGCTGGCCTTCGTCGCCGGAGCGATCAACGCGGGCGGGCTTCTGGCGGTGCTGCAATACACCTCGCACATGACCGGCATCATCTCGTCCGTCGCCGACAATCTGGTGCTGGGGCAGCTCGTGGCGGTGGCGGCGGGGATGGCGTCGGTGGCGGCCTTCGTGTCCGGGGCGGCCTATTCGACCATCCTCGTCAGTTGGGGGCGGCACAACCGGATGCACAGCGCCTATGCCTACCCGCTGTTCTGGGAGGCGCTGCTGCTGCTCGGCTTCGGGCTGCTGGGCAACAGCCTGGACGATCACCGGGCGCTGTTCGTGCCGGTGACGGTGCTGCTGCTGTGCTTCATCATGGGGCTGCAGAACGCCATCATCACCAAGATCTCCAATGCGGAGATCCGCACCACCCACATGACCGGCATCGTCACCGACATCGGGATCGAGCTGGGCAAGCTGGTCTACATCAACCTCGGCACCGAATCGGCGCGCTACAAGCCGGTGCGCACCGACTGGCCCCGCCTGGGTCTGCTGGTGTCCCTGCTCGGCGCCTTCTGCCTGGGCGGGGTGGTCGGGGCCGCCGGGTTCAAATATGCGGGCTACGTCACGACGGTGCCGCTGGCCGCATTCCTGGTTCTGTTGGCGATC
Organism: Azospirillum ramasamyi; assembly: GCF_003233655.1. Lineage (NCBI taxonomy): Bacteria > Pseudomonadati > Pseudomonadota > Alphaproteobacteria > Rhodospirillales > Azospirillaceae > Azospirillum > Azospirillum ramasamyi. The sequence continues at coordinate 399,440 of NZ_CP029829.1, read as the reverse complement.
GTGCCGATGGTGGACGACGCGCGGACGCGGACGCGGCTGCTTCAGCAGCGGCACCGCGGCAGGACCAACGGCGGGGGACGGCACCGGGAAGCGCCGCCCCCGCTGACCTGACGCCTCTACGCGAACGGCCGCAGGTTGGACAGGAACTGTCCGGCCGAGCGGCGCCAGGAATAGCCCAGCGCATGGTCCCGGCACTTTTCTCCGGAATGCAGATTCGCTTTAGCGGGGGAGGGTTAGCGAGGGAGCAAGCCCTTGCCGACCCTTGCCGCCCTCGCCTGCTCCTGCAGCGCCACGTAATGGTGCCAGACCAGACGCGCCGCCAGCGAGCGGTAGGGCCGCCAGGGCTCCGCCACCTCGATCAGCTGTTTCGCCGTCGGCTTGTCGGCCCAGCCTTTCAGACGCTGGACGCCCAGCTGGATCGCCAGATCGCCGACGGGCCAGATGTCCGGCCGGTCGAGCGTGGTCATCAGATAGACCTCGGCGCTCCAGCGGCCGATGCCCTTCAGCGCGACGAGTTGGGCAATCGCCTCCTCGTCCGGCAGGTCGTGAATGATGTCGAAATCGAGCCGTCCGCTCGCCACCGCCTCGGCAAGCCCGCGGGCGTAGCCGATCTTCTGGCGGGAAAATCCGCAGGCGCGCAGGGTTTCATCGTCCAGCGCCAGGATGGCGCCGGGAGTGACCTCGCCGCCCAGCCGGTCCTGCAGCTTGGCCCACAGCGCCAGCGCGACCTTGGTGGAGAGCTGCTGCTCCATCACCATGCGCAGAAGGCCGACGAAGCCGGTCGGCCGGGTGAAGTCGCGGATCACCGGGCCGCCGATGCGCAGGCATTCGGCGAAGATGGGGTCGAGCGCGGCCAGATGTTCAGCGTTCATGATCGACGCCCATCGGCCGCGCTCCGCATCCCGCGAACCGTGGCTCAGGCCACCAGCTCGATGGCGTAGTCCTCGATCACGGTGTTGGCGAGCAGCTTGCCGCACATCGCCTCGACCTCCTTGCGGGCGGTCGCCTCGTCGGTGCTCTTGAGCTGCAGCTCGATCACCTTGCCGGCGCGGACGTCCTCGACGCCGTCGAAGCCCAGCGTGTGCAGCGCGTGCGCAATGGCCTTGCCCTGGGGGTCGAGAACGCCGCGCTTGAGGGTGACGTGAACCTTGGCCTTCATCGGATGTCCGCTCGCTTTACGGTGTTGGTGGAGGGGGGGGTTACTGGAAGCCGGTCATTGGATGCCGGTCACTGGATGGTCTTGGGGCCCTTGACGTCGCTCGGCCCGCCCTCCGGCAGGATGCCGAGGCGCCGCGCGACCTCCTGATAGGCTTCCTCGACACGGCCCAGATCCTGGCGGAACCGGTCCTTGTCCAGTTTCTCGTTGGTCTTGACGTCCCACAGGCGGCAGTTGTCGGGGCTGATCTCGTCCGCCAGGACGATCCGCATCTCCTCGTTCTCCCACAGCCGGCCGAACTCCAGCTTGAAGTCCACCAGCTTGAGCCCGATGCCGAGGAAGAGGCCGGACAGATAGTCGTTCACGCGCAAGGACAGCGCGACCATGTCGTCGAGATCCTGCGGGCCGGCCCAGCCGAAGGCGGTGATGTGCTCTTCCGAGACCATCGGGTCGCCCAGCTCGTCCGACTTGTAATAGTATTCGATGATGGAACGCGGCAGCGGCGTGCCTTCGGGAATCCCGAAGCGGCGCGACAGGCTGCCGGCGGCGACGTTGCGCACCACGACCTCGATCGGGATGATCTCCACCTCGCGCACCAGCTGCTCGCGCATGTTCAGGCGGCGCATGAAGTGCGTGGGCACGCCGATCTCGGACAGACGGCTCATCAGATACTCGGAGATGCGGTTGTTCAGCACCCCCTTGCCGGTGATGATGCCCTTCTTCTGGTTGTTGAAGGCGGTGGCGTCGTCCTTGAAGTACTGCACCAGGGTGCCCGGCTCCGGCCCTTCGAAGAGTACCTTGGCCTTGCCTTCGTAGATGCGCCGGCGTCGTGTCATAGCGTCTTCGTCCAAATACGTAAGGACCGGTCAAGCGAGCTTGCCGGTCCAGGAATGTGCCCCAGTGATATAGCAAGCCGGGTGCACGAACACAACGACGGGGGCCGGAGGGCAGGCTGGAGGAGGGAATTCTGCGGTATCCGGCCGTCCCTCACAGCTCCACCGGCGCATAAGGCACCGCGTGCGGGCGGCCGGGGGCGAAGTGCCAGATGGGATTCAGATCCGGCCGCTCCACCCTGGGCATCGCCAGCAGCGAGCTGGACGAGGTGCCGAAGCCGCTGGGCAGCAGGAAGTCCATGGCGCCGCGCTCGTCCGGCGTGCCCTCCCAGATACGGCTGCCCATCAACTCCGGCCAGCCGCCCCAGGCGAAGGACTCCGCGTCGGGCGCGTCCACTGACGGCGGCGCGGCATGCTCGAACAGCGGACGGTAGAAGGCGATGCGCGGATCCTGCGGATCGTCCAGTTCGAAGGCGGTCAGCATATGAACGCCGGCGGGGATCGACGACACCTCCGGCCGGTGGCGCGGGTTGGCGCCGCGATGCACCACCAGAAAGGCGTCGCGGTTGTCGGCGATCACCAGGTTGAACGGGCGGTAGGCGCGGATGTCGAGATGGGCGAAGCTGCGCGCCGCATCGGCGGCGTCGGCATGGTCGAGCGCATCCAGCACCAGTTCGCCGCGCGACCGCTTGCCGGCCTCCGGACCCAGCGTGCCGAAGCGGTTGAGGATGACCGCCACCACCCCTTCGTCGTTCAGCCCCATCCAGGAACCGCCGGCCAACTCGTCCAGCCCGGCGACCACGTTGGGCCGGTCGGGCCAATGGCGGGCCGGAGGCAGCCACGGCCGCCCCGTCATCTCGTCACGGTTCCCGGCGACGACCAACGGCCAGGTTGCGTCGGGTCGCCGCAGGAGAATCACGCTGCACATGCCTTGCCCTGTCTGCTGTTGCGTCTTGTCGTGGAAGTCCGGGGGGAGTCCGGGGAGTGTCCCGCCGCTCGGCCGCCGCTCGGCCGCCGCTTGTAAGAACCTCTACAAAATATCCGGGGCTGCGGCGCGGGGGAACGGTGACGGGAACAGTTTCCCAGATATATAATCGGTCATCGCCAATGCGGGCGAAACGAATAAAGGAGCGCATGTCATCATGACGACCTTCGACGACCGCGAACAGGCATTCGAGAACAAGTTCCAACACGACGAGGCCCTGCTCTTCCGCATCCGCGCACGGCGCGGCCGGCTGGCCGGTGAATGGGCCGCCGACCTGATGGGCCTGACCGGGGCGGAGGCGACCGCCTATGCCCGCGAGATCGTGGACACCGACATCGCCACCCTTGGACCGCACGATATCCGCAACAGGCTGTGCACCGACCTGCACGCCTGCGGAGTCGACATCTCCGACCACCGGATGGACAAGCAGATGGCCCAGCTCATGGATCTGGCCCGCCAACAGGAAATGCGCGCCTGACCGGGGACCGTCCTCCTGCGCAACCGCCGCCCGAACGGGGAGGACGGCGGGCCGTTTATTCCGCCGCGCGGCGCAGGATGCGCTGGCCGGCATAATCGGCGATTCGGCCGATCAGCAGGTCGATGTCGCCCTTCAGCCGGGTGAAGCCGTCGTGGCGCTCCAGCGTCTCCTCGTTCATGTAGAGGCGCCGGTTGATTTCCAGCTGGATCGAATGTCGGCCGCGTGACGGATCGCCGTAACGCGCCAGCAGTTCCACCCCTTTGTAGGGGTCGTTGATCGCCACGCGGTAGCCGAGACCGCGCAGGGTCTGCGCCACCAGCTGGACGAATCCCGCCTCGCTGGTGGTGCCGTCGCGGTCGCCGATCACGAAATCCACCGCCAGCGGGTCGCGCCCGTCGGGACGCAGCGACGACGGCATGGAATGGCAGTTGACGTGCCAGACCGTGCCGAACCGCTCCGCCAGCCCGTCCAGCGCCTGCCGCATCTGGGCATGGTAGGGACGGTAATAGCGGTCGATGCGGTCGGCCACCGCCGCGGCCGGCAGCTTCCCGTCATAGAGCGGCACGCCCGGCCGCAGCATGCTGCGGATCAGCCCCATGCCCAGCGTGCTGCGCGGGGTCGGGCGGAGCGGCTCCGGCCAGTCGCCGTCGATCAGCCCCGGGTCGATGTCGTCCACCGCGCGGTTCAGATCGATGAAGGTGCGGGGGAACAAGGCGCACAACAGGGTGGCGCCATGGTCGGGAGCCGCCGCGAACAGCTCCTCCACATGGGTGTCCTCGCCCTGGCGCAGCAGGGGAAGCGGGCAGACCACCTGGAAATCGGCGGGGTAGACGCTGCCGCTGTGCGGCGAATCGAACAGGATCGGCAGGCGGTGGCCCACCGGGTCGTTGCGGACAAGAACGTCATCGATCACGAAGCTCATCGACCCGCCCCGACCGGACGCCAGCACAGTGATAACCGCAAGCTCGACCGCCGATTTCATTGATCAGGAGAATCCGATGAAACGGACCCGGCGGATCCTATAACCCATGCGTCAAGCGGCAGTCGACGGCAATCTGTCACGATCCTGCCATGCCGCCGCAGCATCCCGCCATCAGCATCGCGCCACCGGCATCAGCCGAAAAATCCGCGCCTCCGCCCCGCCCCGGACTGGCGCGGAGTCGCATGCTTCGCCATACTGAATGAAGCGCTCCACCGCTGGCGAGCCTGTCGCTTGACCGATCCCCTCTTCGCTCCCGTCGAACTCTCGCCGCCGGACATCGCGCCCTACCGGCGCGGCAACACCGGCATCGACCACGTCACCAGCCTGTCGGCGGAAGAGCCGGGGCCGCATGTGGTGCTGAACGCGCTCGTCCACGGCAACGAGCTGTGCGGCGCCATCGCGCTGGATGCGCTGCTGCGCATGGGCCTGCGGCCACGGCGCGGACGGCTGAGCTTCGTCTTCGCCAACACCGCGGCCTATGCCACCTTCGACCGCCAGAACCCCTACGCTTCGCGTTATCTGGACGAGGATTTCAACCGGCTGTGGTCGCCGGAGCATCTCGACGGCCGGCGCGACAGCGTGGAACTGCGGCGCGCCCGCGTGCTGCGCCCGGTCTACGAGTCGGCGGACCTGCTGCTCGACCTCCATTCCATGACCGCCGACACGGCGCCGCTGACCCTGTGCGGCCGGACCACGCGCGGGCGCGACTTGGCGCTCGGCCTCGGCTATCCGGCCTGGGTGGTGGCGGACGGCGGGCATGCCGAGGGGAAGCGGCTGATCGATTACGGCGGTTTCGCCGAGCCGGAGGGGGCGCGCACCGCGATCCTGGTCGAATGCGGCCAGCACTGGCGGACCGAGACCGCGACGGTCGCGCTGGAAAGCTGCCTGCGCCTGCTGCTCGGCCTGGAGATGATCGATTTGCCGGCGAACGGCCCGCGCCTGCGTCCGCGCACCGACCCGCAGCGGGTGGTCGAGGTCACCGAGGCGATCACCGCGGCCAGCGAGCGCTTCCGCTTCACCGCCCCTTTCCTGGGCATGGAGGTGATCGGCCGCGCCGGCACGGTCATCGGCTGGGACGACGACCGTCCCATCCCGACCCCCTACGACGACTGCGTCCTGATCATGCCAGCCCGCCGGGTGAAGTCCGGCCAGACCGCGGTGCGTCTGGGCCGGATCGTGGGGTGATCCCGGACGGGATTCCTCACTTCGCCGGCGGCTTGCCCTTCGTCCAGGTGGCGTTGGCGCTGAACAGCGGCACGGTCGAGATCGACATCTTGGCGGATGCGTCCTTCACTTGCCGGCTGTACACCACATAAACCAGCGTGTCGTTCGGCCGGTCGTAGATGCGACGGATGGCGATCGACTTGAAAACCAGGCTTTTCCGTTCGGAGAAGACCTCCTCCCCCTTTTGCGACAGATCGATGTCGCCGACGGTGATCGGCCCTGTCTGGCGGCAGGAGATGGAGGCGTTGGACGGATCCTCGAACCAGTTGCCCTTGCTCAGCCGGTCGAGCAGGCTGCGGTCGAAATCGACCAGATGGCAGGTGACGCCCTTCACGCCGGGATCCTCGATCGCCTGCACCTGCAGCCCGTTGCCGGTCCAGTCGTTGGAGAAGCGGCCGACCACCTCGTCCGCCGCCGCGGAGCGGAGCGTGAGCCCTGCTGTCAGCAGGCCCAGAACCAAAAGGCCGGCGGAAACGTTCATAAGGGGAAGCGGGCTGCGCATCGCGACTGGGTCTCCGGCAAGGACGGGGGGACCGCAGGAGGTGCGGCCCGGCAAAACACTCCCCTAGATCGGAGGGTCCGGCGCCGCCGTCAAGCGCCGTCCTCCGGAGGTCCGGCCACCGCGATGACAGACCGCAGCCCGCTCGCCTCGGCTCCCCCTTCGTTTCCCCCCGCGCCCGAGGCGCCGCTTGCCGGAACGCCGGAACCGGTGACGGAGCCCCTGCCGCCGCCCGGCAACCGTCGCGACCCGATGACCATCGCCACCGTCGGCCTGTTCGTGATCGCCGTGCTGTTCGCGCTGTATTTCGGACGCGAAGTCCTGCTGCCGATCATGCTGGCGCTGATCCTCAGCTTCCTGCTGCGGCCGCTGGTCCGCGCGCTCTACCGCATCGGCATTCCCGAAGGGATCGGCGCCGCCATCATGGTCATCTCGCTGTTCGGCAGCGTGCTGCTGGCGGTCTACACCCTGTCGGCCCCGGCGGCCGAATGGGTCAACCGCATGCCGCGCGTCCTGCACGAGCTGGAATTCAAGCTGGGCGACATCCGCGCCGGCATCGAACGGGCCCGCGAGGCCTCCCGCCAGATCGAGCAGATCGCCAAGGAGACCGGCGACGAGGCCGGCCCGGTGCGCGAGGTGGTTCTGCGCGGCCCGTCGCTGATGGAACAGGCGATCAGCCAGGTCGAATCGGTGATCGTCAATGTCGTGATCCTGCAGGTCCTGCTCTATTTCTTCCTGGCGAGAGGCCGCCATTCGCTGGAGGCGCTGATCGGCACCATGCGCAATGTCGACGACCGCGTGCATTACGCCATGGTCGCGGCGACGCTGCAGCAGAACATCGCCGCCTATCTGCTGACCATCACCGTGATCAACGTGGTGCTCGGGGTCGCCACCGGCCTGGTCATGTGGCTGTGGGGGCTGCCCAACCCGGCCCTGTGGGGGGTGCTGGTGGCGGTGGCCAACTACATCCCCTTCATCGGCCCGGCGGTGATGACCGGCGTCCTGTTCCTGGTGTCGGTCCTGACCTTCGACGGACTCGGCAACATCATCCTGCCGCCTCTGTCCTTCGTGGCGCTGACCACCATCGAGGGCAATTTCCTGACGCCGATGATCGTCGGCCGCCGGCTGTCGCTCAACCCCATCGCGGTGTTCGTGTCGATCCTGTTCTGGGGCTGGCTGTGGGGCATCCCCGGCGCGCTGCTGGCGGTGCCGATCCTGGCGATCCTGAAGATCCTGTTCGACGCGCACGAACCGCTGAAGCCGGTGGGAGCGCTGCTGGGGGGCTGAGGGAGCGTTCGCCCCCTCCCTCCCCCCGGCGATGCCCTCAAGCCACCGAGGCCAGCGGCAGGTTCACCAGCAGATTCTGCGGCTTCAGCTTCAGCCGCCGCCCTTCCGTCATCGCCAGCCCGAGATAGACCGGCCGGCCGGCGAGGTCGGGACGCATGGCGGCGGGATCGGCGAAGTCCAGGCGGAACAGGGCGAGGATGCGGGCCAGCCTGTCCTCTCCCACCTCCACCCCGTTGTAGAGGTCGTTGAGGATCGCCGTGGCGGAGCTGTCGAGCCCGACATGCCAGACCCAGCGGTCGTCGCGGATGTTCTGCACCGGCTGGATGCCGACCGTCACGCCCAGGAAATGCGCCACCCAGGCCTCCAGAACGCGGGCCAGCGCGTCCAGCCCGGCGGCGGCGAAGGTGATGTCCAGCACGGTGTCGTGCCGGGCGTCGCGGCCCCAATAGAGCGGGTGGTTCGTCTCGTCCAGGATGTCCAGATCGACGCTGCGGGGGGCGGTTCCGGCCTCCACCACCAGCCGGCCCAGCGAGCCGAAGCCGCCGGACGCCGCCATGGTCTCCACCGTCTCGGCATCGGCGACGCGGACGCGGCCGTCGTCGACCGACACCGTCTGCTCGCGGAAGAACAGTTCGCCGGCACGGGCGCGCAGGCCCGACGGGGTTCCGTCCAGGATGCCGCGCAGGATGGCATGGGCCATCTGGTCGATGAACAGGCCGGGCACGCCGCGCGCGCCCTCGCGGAACAGGCGGATGTAGCAGCCCTCCAGCGTCCCGGCGGCCAGCAGCCGGTCGCGGAAGGCCAGCCAGACCTGGAAATTCTCCCGCGCGTCCGGGTCGGCGATGGCGTCGAGCAGCGGGGCGGGCACCGTCCGCGCCGGATCGTCCAGCAAGGCGGCGTGCAGCGTGCGCTCGGCGTCGCAGGCCTCCTCCGGCGGGCGCATCTCGGGCCGCAGCAGATAGGCGCGGAGGAAATCGGGCGTCACCGCCAGATGGTTGTCGGCGTCGCGGGTCAACAGATGGAAGCCGGACGCCGTCCAGAAATCGGTCATGCTGAGGGGCACCTCTGGTCCTGAAGGCGCCTATCCGACGACAGAGCCGCCGGACGACGCAAGTGTCTTGTGAACGGTCTCGTCATCGAGCGTCCTGTCGAGGAAGTCGTCGATGTCCGCCCACACCCGGTCGCGGATGGCGTCGCATTCCATCAGCAGTTCGTGCTTCGCCCCGGGATACTCGACAAGATGGGCGTTGCCGAGCCGGTCGGCCACCTCGCGGTGAAGCCCCGCCCGGACCACCCGGTCGCCGGGCGCGCTCAGCAGCAGGACCGGCGTGCGCACCCGCTCCAGCGGCAGACCGCCATGGCAGAGCGCATCCTCCGCGTCCAACGCCGCCGCCACCCAGGCGAAGCTGACGCCGCCGACGCGCAGCTCCGGCCGCTCGGCATAGGGGGTGTGGAAGGCGGCATAGCGCCGGGGATCCGCGGTGATCTTGTTGTCCGGCCGGAAGACGCCCTCCGCCGGGTCGTAATCTCCCTGCCACGGCGCATAGCGGGCGCCCCATCCGCGGGCCAGCCCCAGGGAGGCCAGCGCCCGGGCCAGCCGGCGCGGCAGCGGTCCGGTGTGGATGGCGTACATCGGCGCCGACAGCAGCACGGCGGCATAGCGGCCGGGATCGTCGCCGGCATGGCGGACCAGCGCCAGCGTCGCCACGAGGCCGCCCATGGAATGCGCCAGCAGGATCAGCGGCCCGCCGGTTTCCGCCGCGACCGGCGCCGCCACCTGCCGGTACACGCAGTCGAGATCGTCGACCAGCAGCGCGAAATCGGTCAGGTGGTGGATCTGCCGGTTGGTCAGCGGCCGGTCCGACAGGCCCTGGTTGCGCCAGTCGACCGCCACCACGCGGAAGCCGCGGTCCGCCAGCGCGCTCGCGGTTTCCGCATATTTCTCGATGAACTCGGCGCGGCCGGTCAGCACCAGCGCCGTGCCGCGCACCCGCTCCGGCTTCGGCTTCGGCTTCGGCCAGACGGCGACCCGCAGCCGCGCGCCATCGGCCATCGCGACGGACCGCATCTCCACATGGCTCAGGTCCGGCATCGCTCCCGTTACAGTCCAAGCGGAATCGTCGGCCATGTTTTCTCTCCTGAACGTTGCGCAGGCAACCTGAAGAAGGCCCCTGCCGACGTATTATCCGAATTCACCAAGATACTCGAAACCGGAAATAGCAACGATATCTTGATCATGATTCACGGCGGAACTCTTTTCCTTGGATGGTGTTGGTCCGCCGTTGGAGGTGTACCGATGAAGACAATGCGAAACATCGTCCTTGCGCTTGCCGTCACGGCCGTCAGCGGAACCGCCGTCCCGGCGCTTGCGAACGAAAAGGCCAAGGTTCCGCCCGTGCGTGTCGAACAACATGAGGATGGAGAGGGGGTTCTCGTCCACAAGGGAGAGGCCTCCTTCTACAGCCAGAAATTCCACGGCCGCACCACCGCCAGCGGCGAGACGATGAACCAGAACAAGCCGACGGCGGCCTCGCGGGCGCTGCCGCTCGGCACCAAGGCCACGGTCACGAACGAGGAGAACGGCAAGAGCGTCGACGTCATCGTCAACGACCGCGGCCCCTATGTCGACGGCCGGGTGATCGACCTGTCGCGCTCCGCCGCCAGGAAGCTGGACATGATCGAGGACGGAACCGCCCCGGTGAAGGTGGAGGTCAAACCGTCCGAACAGCCGACCGACACCGCCCGCGACAAGGTTGAGGCGAAGGTCGAGCAGCTCACCCCCGACCAGCAGGTCGCGGACCGTGAGAACCGCCGCGGCGGGGGCAGCGGCGATAGCGGCGGCAATAATGGCGGCACCGGCAGCGACACGGTGTCGCACTCCGGATCGGGCAAGTAATGTTGCGGCGCGGCGAAGACGCTTCCCGATTCGCCGCGCCCGCGCCACGCGCTTTCACCGCGCCGCCGAACCGACAGTCACCTGCCGTTCAACCGGTTGAAATGAAATGGACTTCTCCACCAGGGCCCGGCACGGCGCCCGACAGTCTCGCCAAAGCTGGCGCCAAGGGGCGGAAGCCGGCGGGATTTTCCGTTAAGCTGTTGATCGGACGCCGCTTCCGCCGCTTTACCTCAATTGCGAAGTAATCCAGCCGCGCCCTGCGTCCTTCGATTTCCGTGCCGTCTGCCACGGGAGGCGGCCGTTCTGTCCGCGGTCTTGTGCGGAACGTTAGAGATTTTTTTGCATTTTTGGAGGAGACGTGGTGCCATTCCCATCGCTGCGGCGCACATGACGCATCGCAGCGAACGGCGCGGCGCCCCGCGTCAGACGCCGGAACAGGCACCGAGAGAAAGAGGAACTGCTGCGATGGACGACGTTCGTCAGGTCCGCAAGGATACCGAAGGCTACTGCATCGAAGACCTGTCCGTCGGCATGACAGCGAGCTTCGCCAAGACGGTGACGGAAGCCGACATCGTCCTGTTCGCGGGCATTTCCGGCGATACCAACCCGGTCCACATCAACCAGGAATATGCCGCCACCACCATGTTCCAGGGCCGCATCGCCCACGGCATGCTGACGGTCGGCTTCATCTCGGCCGTGCTGGGCACCAAGCTGCCGGGGCCGGGCTGCATCTACATGAGCCAGACGCTGAAGTTCAAGGCGCCGGTCCGCGCCGGCGACACCGTCACCGCCCGCGCCACCATCACCGAACTGATCCCGGAAAAGCGCCGCTGCGTCATCAAGACCGTCTGCACCGTCGGCGAAACCGTGGTCGTGGAAGGCGAGGCGCTGCTGATGGTCCCGTCGCGCGGCTGATTTTTCGACGCCCGACCGTTGTCTCCGGGCGTCAGGACAGCGCCGGCGCGTTTACCCCGCGTCGGCGTCGGTCTATATAGACGCCCGAGCAAGCGGGCCCGCCGGGGTCCGCCCACAGCACCGGGGCGCGCATGCGACTGTACAGACACACCGCCGACCTGCCGGCCGAAGCGCGGGGCGCCGTCGTGGCGCTCGGCAATTTCGACGGCGTTCACCGCGGACATCAGACGGTCATCGGCACCGCCCAGCGCCTGGCGGCCGAGATGGGCGCGCCGTCCGCCGTGGTCACCTTCGAACCGCATCCGCGCAGCGTCTTCCGTCCCGACGACCCGCCCTTCCGCCTGACACCCTTCCGGGTCAAGACCCGGCATATCGAGGCGTTGGGCGTCGATCAGCTGATCGTCTGCCATTTCGACGACAGTTTCCGCCACAAGACCGCGCAGGCCTTCGTCGACGAAATCCTGATCGACGGCCTGGGCGTGCGGCATGTCGTCTGCGGTTATGATTTCCTGTTCGGCCACAAGCGGTCGGGCGACCCGGCCTTCCTGCTGCGCGCCGGCCGCGCCCAGGGCTTCGGCGTGACGGAGGTCGGTCCGGTCTCCGACGCGGAGGGCGGGGTATTCTCCTCCACCCGCGTGCGCGACGCGCTGGTGGCCGGCCGGGCGCGCGAGGCGGCCTATGTGCTGGGCCATCCCTGGGAGATCGAGGGGCGCGTCGCCCATGGCGACCAGCGCGGCCGCACCATCGGCTTTCCCACCGCCAACATCGAACTGGGCGAGTATCTGCGCCCGGCCTTCGGCGTCTATGCGGTGCGCGCCGGCATCGACCGCGGCGGCGAGACCGTCTGGCTGCCCGGCGTCGCCAATCTCGGTGCCCGGCCCACCGTGGACGGCACCGTGGCCCGGCTGGAGGCCCATCTGTTCGACGTCGACCTCGACCTGTACGACCTGCATCTCCGGGTGCAGATGATCGACTTCCTGCGGCCGGAGATGAAGTTCCCCAGCTTCGACGCGCTGAAGGACCAGATCGTCCAGGATGCCGCCGCCGCCCGCGCGGTGCTGGCCGCCGGCTGACGGGAGCGAGCGGGCATGGAGCGGGTGCTGATGCTGCTGTTCATCCTGAACCAGGGCGGCCCGACCACCCTGGAGTTCGCCAGCATGGAACAGTGCAAGGCCGCCGAGCCGGTCATCATCCAGAATTACCGCGAGATGACCGGCAACACGGTGCTGTCCCGCTGCATCCGCATGGAGTTGCCGGCGAAGTGATGCCGCAACCGCTGGCCGGTCGGACTGCGGGTCTGCTGAGCAGCGATGGCGCTGGCGGGGATGGTTTCGTCTGATACAGTGCGGCCCCGTCCTCGCTTCCCCGCCGCGGTGCCCAACTCTGCCATGCCCCGTTCCGATTCCCTGCCGATCCGAATCCTGCTGACCGCCCTGGTCGCCTTCGGCCCGCTGTCCACCGACCTCTATCTGCCGTCGCTGCCGACGCTGGTCCGGGTGTTCGACACCGACGTCGTCACCGTGCAGATGACGCTGTCGATCTTCCTGGTCGGCTTCGCCGTGTCGCAGCTGGTCTATGGCCCGATGTCCGACCGGTTCGGCCGGCGCCCCACCCTGCTGGTCGGGGTGGCCATCTATCTGGCGGCCAGCGCCGTCTGCGCCATGACCACCAGCATCGAGGGGCTGATCGTCGCCCGATTCTTCCAGGCGCTGGGCGCCTGCTGCGGGCCGGTGGTGGCGCGGGCGGTGGTACGCGACGTCTTCGGCCGCGACCGGGCGGTCACGGTGCTGGCCTATATGTCGATGGCGATGGCCTTGGCCCCCGCGGTGGGGCCGATGCTGGGCGGCGTGCTGACGGAGTGGTTCGGCTGGCGCGCCAACTTCGTTCTGCTGACCGTCTTCGCCTGCTGCATCCTGGGGGCGGTGTGGTCGATGCTCGGCGAAACCAACGCCCACCGCGACGAGGAGGCGCTGCGGCCCGGCAGGCTGGCCGCCAATTACCTGCTTCTGATGCGCAGCCGCGGCTTCGTCGGCTATGTGCTGGTGGTCGCCTTTTCCTACAGCGGCATCTTCTCCTTCATCTCCGGCTCGTCCTTCGTGCTGATCGACCGGCTGCACCTGACGCCGGCGCAGTACGGCGCCAGTTTCGGCGCCGTGGTGATGGGCTACATGGTGGGAACCTTCCTGGCCGGACGGCTGACGCCGCGGCTGGGCGGCGCCCGCATGATCCGTATCGGCACGCTGGTGTCGCTCGGCGGCGGGGCGTTGGGCGCGCTGCTGGCGCTGGCCGGGGTGCTGCACCTGCTGGCCATCCTCGTGCCGGTGTTCCTGTTCATCCTGGGCAGCGGGCTGACCCTGCCCAACGCCACCGCCAATGCGGTCGGCCCCTACGCCACCATGGCCGGGCTCGCCTCGTCCCTGCTGGGCTTCACGCAGATGGCGATCGCGGCCGTCGTCGGCATCGTCGTCGGCCATCTGAACGACGGCAGCGCCCTGCCGATGATGGGGGCGATCGGGCTGGGCGCGCTGGGCGCGCTGCTGGCGCACCGGCTTCTGGTCGTCACCGCGACGCAGGACGGGCGATCCGCCTGATCCGGCCCGGCGGACGGGCGGCGCGGCGCCGCTCCCGCGCCTTGCGGTCGTCGTCGGCACCGCGGCCGTCGTCATCCTCCTTGCCGAACTGCGGGAAGCGGTCCATCAGGACGGTGAACAGAATCGTCACCATCAGGCACAGGCCCAGCGCCATCCCCGCCAGCAGGTAGTATCCGGCGCCGCAGGCGATGCCCAGCCCGCCCGCCACCCAGATCACCGCCGCGGTGGTCGCCCCGCGCACGCTGTCGCCGGAACGGAACATCACGCCGGCGCTGATGAAGCCGACCGCCTGGGCCACGCCCTGGATGACGCGCACCGGGTCGCTCGGCCGCTCGTCGCCGCTGGCATGCAGCCCGACATAGAACTCCAGCGCCACCAGAGTCGTCAGGGCGCAGCTGATGGATATCAGCGTATGCGTGCGCAAACCCGCCGCTTTGCCGCGCATTTCGCGGTCAAGCCCAAGCAGCGCGCCGCAAAGGGCTGCGGCCAGCAGCCGCAACCCGATCTCCTCTACCGTCAGAACCGTAGTCAAGCCCATGAAATCGCTCCGGTTTTTTGGCTCCTAAAAAGGTCTGCCACTTTTTTGGGGCACGCGGCATTTTTCACTTTGCAATCGAACGCGTTGGATCTATGTAACGCGAACTCGCAAGCGCACGTGCCGCTGGCCCGCCCCTCGGCGTCTCCGAGATGTGGTTATGCAACGACGTAACGCGTGATCCCCGACCGTCCCTTAAACAAGGCGGCGACTTGGAGGTTACGATGGTTGATGTTGTTGTGGGTGGGCGCGCGCTCACCCGTCTCCGAAAATTGCCGCTCCTGGACCATACGGACAGAACAGGGTTCTGTACGGGGCAATCCAGTATTGGCGGCCTGAGCGCCTGATCAGCTTTTTGAGTTGCTGATCGGCCCGCCCGGCCGCTCCGTTCCCCCCGACTTCACCCATTCCGTTCCATCATCTTGCGTCCCAGGAGACTGAGATGACCCAGAAGATTGCGCGCTTTTTCGAAGAGCAGCGCCCGCAGACCCCTTGCCTCGTCATCGATCTGGATGTGGTCGAGCAGAACTACAACGATCTGCACGACGCCCTGCCCGACGCCCGCATCTTCTATGCGGTGAAGGCGAACCCGGCCGCGGAAATCCTCAGCCTGCTGGCCCGTCTCGGCTCCGCCTTCGACTGCGCCTCGGTTCCGGAAATCCAGATGGCGCTGGCCGCCGGCGCCACCCCGGACCGCATTTCCTTCGGCAACACCATCAAGAAGGAAAGCGACATCCGCCGCGCCTTCGAACTGGGCGTCCGCCTGTTCGCCTTCGACAGCGAGCCGGAACTGGAGAAGATCGAGCGCGCCGCCCCCGGCGCCCGCGTCTTCTGCCGCATCCTGACCTCGGGCGAAGGCGCCGAATGGCCGCTGTCGCGCAAGTTCGGCTGCGACCTGACGATGGCGCGCGAGCTGCTGCTGAAGGCCCGCGACATGGACGTGCAGCCCTATGGCGTGTCCTTCCATGTCGGGTCGCAGCAGAAGGACCTGATGCAGTGGGACCACGCCATCTTCCAGGTGGCGCAGCTGTTCCGTGAGCTCGAGGTTCTCGGCGTCGACCTCGGCATGATCAACCTCGGCGGCGGCTTCCCCACCCGCTACCGCACCGACGTGCCGGAATGCACCGCCTACGGTCAGGCGATCTTCGACTCGCTGCGCAATCACTTCGGCAACCACCTGCCGGAAACCATCGTGGAGCCGGGCCGCGGCATGGTCGGCAGCGCCGGCATCATCGAGAGCGAAGTGGTCCTGGTGTCGCGCAAGTCGGCCGAGGATCCCAAGCGCTGGGTCTATCTGGACATCGGCAAGTTCGGCGGTCTGGCCGAGACGATGGACGAGGCGATCCAGTATCCGATCGAGGTGCTGGGCGATGAGCAGGACCAGCACCGCGAGGCGGTGATCCTGGCCGGTCCGACCTGCGACAGCGCCGACGTGCTGTATGAGCGTGCCGACTACAAGATGCCGATGGGTCTGAAGGCCGGCGACCGCGTGCGCATCCATGCCACCGGCGCCTACACCACGACCTACTCGGCCGTCTGCTTCAACGGCTTCGCGCCGCTGCAGCACTACTGCATCTGAGAAGGAGGCGGGGCGCCGCCCTGCCCTTCCCGGAGTTGCTCCAAGAAAAAGCCCGCCCGCCGGATCATTCCGGTGGCGGGCTTTTCTTTTCCTGCCGGCTGTGGCCCAACCGATCCTGTCGTTGATACAGGCGTTTGTTTGCGAGCAGCCAAGGGCATCCGTGTTCGCCGATCTTGCGGATGCGCGCCTGAACCCCGTCGCGTAAACAGAGCCGGCGGCAGGCCGTGCGTCGAGACCACCACGTGATGCTTGGTACCGGGCTTGCCGCGATCGGGCGGGTTCGGTCCGGTCAACTCACCGCCGTTCCTGGCCCGCATCGAGCAACCATCGATCACGACATCCCATACGGCGGCGCCGGGGCACGAGTGGCCGATCCTCGATCCGGTCGATGATCCCCGCCACCCGCTTCGCGACTGTCGGTTCCATCCTCGCCCCCCTGCGCCAAAGGCCGTAGAAACCGGCGGCGGATCAGCAGGTTTCGGCCCATAGTCATGAGGTGCACATAATTGTAGTGGCAAAGTGATGCCACCCGCAGTCTGTCAGAACATTGAACTTCAAACTTCCAGCACCCCTCCATAATATTCCATTTACATGCAGAATAGATAATGGTAAACGTTGATTATTACCCGCAAAGTTTTTCCGGGCGCGGGTAGCTGGGAGACTTGTGCTCTTGCCTGCTTTAGACAGGAGAGCACATCATGCTCTTGGATAATTCGGAACATATCGAAAAACTGCAACGCCATCAGGAAAGCCTGAATGACTTTGCCCGTGCTGCGTCCGAAACCAACCGGCTCGGGCAACACCTTCATTCGGCGTGTTCGCTCGCAGGGCGCGGCTTGGGCGTCAAGTACACCAAGGTGATGCGGTACCGCCCGACCAAGGGTGATCTGCTGGTGGAAGCCGGGATCGGCTGGGGACCGGGGGTGGTCGGGCAAGCCACTTTGGGGAGCGACGTCGCATCAGGTCCAGGGCGCGTCCTGCAGGCCCGTCAGGCCATGCGCATCGACGACCTGCGCGACAATCCTTGGTTCCGGTATCCGTCCCCACTGCGCGAGCACGGCATCATCTCGACGCTCAACGTGCCGGTTGCGGTTGACGGTGTCGTGTGGGGCGTGCTGGCGGCGGACAGCGAGGTGCAACGCGACTTTACCAACGACGAAGTCGTCTTTCTCAGCGCCATGGCGAACATTTTGGGATTGGCCCTCCAGGGCATGGTGCAACAGAGGCGCACCAAGAAATCCGCTGAGCGGGCACTGCGCGCTGTCGACCGGCAGAAGATGCTGAGGCATGAACTGGGGCACCGGGCCAAGAACGACTTCCAGATGGTCATCGCGATCCTGCTCATCCAGATGGACAAGCAGCAGGACGCGCAACTGGCGACCGTCTTCAAGCACGTCATTGCTCAAATTTCCGCCATCAGCGTGGCGTACGACCAGTTGTTCATGCAGGACGACCAAGCAAACCTCGAGATTGCGACCTACCTGGAAGCCCTGTGCGGGAATTTGCGGCATCGGTGCGAGGGCATTGAAATCGAAACTCATCTGGAGAGCACCGAACTCACGCATGATTGCGCCGTGTCGCTGGGCCTGATCACCAACGAATTGGTGACCAATGCCATCAAGCACGCGTTCCCGGAGGGCAAAGGGACGGTACATGTGGAATTCACAACCGATCGAGACCGTGGTCGAAGCTGCCTGACTGTAACCGACAATGGCATTGGAATGAGTACGCCGCGACCGGGCAGTGCCGGCTTGCGGTTGATCCAGCAGTTTGCTCAGCAGATCGGTGGCTCGGTTGATCACGAACCGGTCGAGCGAGGGACGAGATTCTGCATCTCCTTTTTCCCCAAGCGCAGACCTGTCCATTGAACCGGATTTCGGCACCTGGAAAGCATCCGAACGGCCTGACACAACTATGGGCAGTATGGAAACTGCCGTGTGAGGGCATGCGTAAAGCCTGATGTGCCGGCTTTACGCTCGATGGCATAGCTTTTTGGGCAGGCCATTTCTTGGGCGGGCCGGAATGCGGACAAAGAAAAAGGCCGCTTCCGATCAACGGAAGCGGCCTTTTCCAATGCGTTCGCCGGCCGGCGTGCAGGCGCTCATTCGCGCCAGAACGGCTTCGACATCTCGCGCTCGGCATCCAGGCGGCTGAAGCCGATGTCCTGAAGCATACGCTCGTCCAGATAGCCCAGCTCGCGGCGGGTCACAACGCGCTGGCGCCACAGGCTCAGCATGTTCGAGGCCATTTCGAAGACATGGGCGAAGGCGGAGGAGCTGCGGCCGGTCTCGGCCGAATGCAGAAGAGTTGCCATGATGGAGATTCCTGAGATGTCTTATTATGGAGGGTCCGCCGGTCGGCGATCACGTCCTCCTTGTGTAGAAATATAATTACGCTCTTTTTAGCCATGTTGCCACCCCCGACGGCAACATGCCCGCTTTGCAGGCAGCGAAGAACTCGCCATACAATGTCACCGATCTGTGGCAAAAGCGTCATTGTGGATACTTACGGTTTGGATGGCGGACAATAATGGAACCCTGCACCTTCCCGCCCTGGACAAGGCGACCTGACTTGGACCAAGCTTTGTTTTACTTACGGATCAATCGATCGAACCGGCGGAAAGTCCCATGAGCGGCATCCATACCCCCGGCGGCTGGACCTTCGACACCATCGGGTTCGATGGCGACGACACGCTGTGGCACAACGAATCGCTCTTTTCGATGACGCAGGACCGTTTCCGCGCCCTGCTGGCCCATGCCGCCGACCCGACCGATCTCGACCGCCGCCTGCTGGAGGCGGAGCGGGCGAACCTCCGGGTCTATGGCTACGGCATCAAGGGCTTCGTCCTGTCGATGATCGAGACGGCGATCGCGGTCACCGACGGCAAGGTCGCCGCCCGCGACCTGCAGAGCCTGATCGACTTCGGCAAGGCGATGCTCGACCACCCGGTTGAACTGCTGCCCGGCGTGGCGGAGGTGGTGGAGGCGCTGGCGAACCGCTACCGGCTGGTCCTGATCACCAAGGGCGACCTGTTCGACCAGGAAAGCAAGATCGCCCGCTCCGGCCTGTCGGAGCTGTTCCATGCGGTGGAAATCGTCAGCGAGAAGGATCCGGCGACCTACCGGCGGGTGATGGACCGCCACGGCATCGACCCGGCGCGCTTCCTGATGGTCGGCAATTCGGTGCGGTCGGACATCCTGCCGGTGCTGGCGACCGGCGCCCATGCCGTTCATATCCCCTACGCCATCACCTGGGCCCATGAAGAGGCCGCGGTGCCCGACGACCATTACCGCCGCCTCGACTCGGTCCGCGACCTGCCGGCACTGTTGGCGGCCTGGTGAGGAGCCTTATCGATGACCCTGATTCCGCTGCCCGGCCTGGACGGCATCACCCCCGAAACCGGCGGCCCGGCCGCGGACCGCGTCCTGTCCGGCGCCCCCGGATTCACGACCTGGAACGGCTACGAATCGGCCGACGGCAAGCGGTTCGCCGGCATCTGGCGAACGACTCCGGGTTCCTGGCGCATCATCTATGACGAGTGGGAATATTGCGAAATCCTGGAGGGTGAAAGCGTCGTCGCCCATGACGACGGACGGTCCTGGACCCTGAAGGCCGGCGACCATTTCGTCATTGAGCCCGGATTCCAAGGCAGCTGGACCGTGGTTACGACCACGACCAAGCGTTAT
The DNA here is from genome assembly GCF_003233655.1 of Azospirillum ramasamyi. Taxonomy (NCBI): domain Bacteria; kingdom Pseudomonadati; phylum Pseudomonadota; class Alphaproteobacteria; order Rhodospirillales; family Azospirillaceae; genus Azospirillum; species Azospirillum ramasamyi. The sequence continues at coordinate 379,794 of NZ_CP029829.1, read as the reverse complement.
GTGGTGATCCTGCCCTGAATCGGCCGGTCAGACGCCTCCGGTCACCCGGTAAGCTCGACCGAGTTCTGTGCGGCGCCGTGGCTGATGATGGTGACCGCCTTGCGCCCGATCTCCACCGCCAGCACGCCGAGCACGAGGACGGAGGCGACAAGCATCAGGCGGGCGACGTCACGGGTCAGCGCGCGTTTGCGGGCGTTGGCCCGGCGATGCTCGCGGAGCACCGTCCGCATGGCGCCATCGGTCAGTCGACGCCCGAACCAGGCATTGGCGGCCATGATGCGCTCCCATCATCCCGATCAGACACAACGGCATTTATATAAAATTTTATCTTATTGGGCAAGAACCGAATCCGGCGGCGTGATGCCGCGGGATTCGGCTGCGGGAAAGGCCAGTCCTGTTCCCGGACCTATTCCTTGAAGGCCGTCTCGCGCTGGCGACGGAAGGACGGCAGCAGGATGAGAGCCAACAGGCCGACAGCCACGGCCATCAGGCCGGCGCTGATCGGGCGGGTGACGAAGACGGTCAGGTCGCCCTGGGACAGCAGCATGGCGCGGCTGAGGTTCTCCTCCAGCAGGGGGCCGAGGACGAAGCCGAGCAGCAGCGGCGCCGGTTCGCAATCCAGCTTCTTCAGCACATAGCCGAACACGCCGAATCCGGCCATCAGCAGCACGTCGAACACGTCGTTCTTCAGGCTGTAGGTACCGATGCAGCAGAAGACCAGGATGGCCGGGAACAGATAGGCATAGGGCACGCGCAGAAGCCGCACCCACAGGCCGATCAGCGGCAGGTTCAGCACCACCAGCATGACGTTGCCGACCAGCATGCTGGCGATCATGCCCCAGAACAGGTCCGGCTGCTTGGTCATGACCTGCGGTCCCGGCGTGATGCCGTGGATCATCATGGCGCCGACCATCAGCGCCATCACCGCGTTCGACGGGATGCCGAGGCTCAGCATCGGAATGAAGCTGGCCTGGGCGCCGGCATTGTTCGCGGCCTCCGGCCCGGCGACGCCCTGGATGGCCCCCTTGCCGAAGGCGGAGGGATCGCGGGCAACCTTCTTTTCCAGCGCGTAGGAGGAAAAGGCGCTGAGCGTCGCCCCGCCGCCCGGCAGGATGCCCAGGAAGGCGCCCAGCGCCGTGCCGCGCACCGCCGCCGGCCAGGCCTCCTTGAAGTCCTGCAGCGACGGCCAGAGCCGGTGGACCGGTGACGGGTTTATGCCACGCCCTTCCGTCTCCTCCAGGTTGATGATGATGTCCGCAAGGCCGAACAGCCCCATCGCCAGCGGCACGAAGTCCAGCCCGTCATAGAGCTGCGGAATGTCGAAGGTGAAGCGCATCTGGCCGGAATTGACGTCGGTCCCGACCATCGACAGCAGCAGCCCGACCAGGATCATCGCCACCGCCTTCACCACCGACCCATGGGCCAGCGTCACCGCGCCGATCAGGCCGACCAGCATCAGCGCCACATATTCCGACGGACCGAAGGCCAGAGCCATCCCGGCCAGCGGCGGACCGGCCAGCGCGATGACCAGGGTGGTGACACAGCCCGCGAACAGCGACGACAGCGCCGCCGTGGCCAGCGCGACGCCGCCGCGGCCCTGGCGCGCCATGGCGTTGCCGTCCAGGCAGGTCATGACGGAGGAGGATTCGCCCGGCAGCTTAACCAGGATGGCCGTGGTCGATCCGCCATACTGGGCGCCGTAGAAGATGCCGGCCAGCATGATCAGCGCCCCCACCGGCGGCAGGTAGAAGGTGATCGGCAGCAGCAGGGCCACCGTCGCCGTCGGTCCCAGCCCGGGCAGCACGCCGATCAGCGTGCCGATCAAGGCGCCGAGGAAGCAATAGACCAGGTTCATCGGCTCGACCGATACGCCCAGCCCGAGCCAGAGATTGGCGAGGATGTCCATCATGGCCAGATCTGGAGCGGCAGGCCCAGTCCCCAGGAAAAGATGGCGATGCAGCTGGTGGCCAGCGTGGCCCACAGGGCGGTGAAGGGGCCGGGGCGCAGCGGGCGCCCGGCCAGACCGCCGATGCCGGTCAGCGCCAGGATGGCGAGCACCAGACCCAGCCTGTCGAGCAGGGCGGCGAAGGCGATCACGGCGACGGTGATGGCGACCGACGGCCGCCACGCCCATCCCAGCGTCGCCGGTCCTTCCGCCGTCAATCCGCGCAGTAGGGTCGCCAGCCCCGCCGCGAGCAGGAGATAGCAGATCAGGCGCGGGAAAAAGCCGGCCTGCATCATGGCCAGCGACCCCGCCTCCCATCCGCGCGCCAGCCACAGCCCGCCAAGGGCGATGGCGCCGAGCAGCAGTCCGGCCGCGAGATCCTGGGGCGATCTCCGCCGGGATGCGGCCGGCCGGGGCGATCTCAGGGTATGTGTCATTGGATGGATGTGTCCGCTTTCTCAGCCATGCGACGGCGGAAAGGCCGGGTGCCGCGCCCGTTCCTTCGGGTCATGCAGCCCGCGTTTCAGGAGATATCGTCCCGGATGCTGGCGGTCCGGCAGCCGGCGTCCCTTCCTGCCGGTTGTATTATCACCGACATATAACTCCCAGTCGAGCGCCTTATCGCCGCAACCTCAAGCAATCGGGATGATCGCCGCCAAGAATTCAAGGTGTTGTTGATCCGATTTGCGGCATGACACCCGCTATGGTATAGCAGTTTCATTAAAAATGCACGCCATGCAAGCGCGTGACTCCGGCGTGACCGCGACCGGAGTCCGAGGGATCGGACAACGAACGATGACAGCAGCGATTCACACCCTGCGAATGGCAGGCGGCCGTGCCGCGTCCTTCCTGACTGCGGCCCTGGCTGCCCTGATGCTCTGGCAGGCGGCCTCTTCCGCGACGGTACAGGCCGCCTATCCCGAGAAGCCGATCACCATGGTGGTCGCTTATGGCGCCGGCGGTTCCACCGACATCACGGCGCGGATGCTGGCCCCCTTCATCGAGCGCTATCTGGGCGGCGCGCGCATCGTCATCCTGAACCGGCCGGGGGCCGGCGGCGAGATCGGCTTCGCCGCCATCGCCGATGCGGCGCCGGACGGCTACACCATCGGCTTCATCAATACGCCCAACCTGATCACCATCCCGATCGAACGGCAGGCGCGCTATGCGCTGGACCGGTTGGACCCCCTGGTGAACATCGTCGACGATCCGGGCGTGATGACCGTGCGTGCCGACAGCCCGTTCCGGTCGGTCGCCGATGTGGTGGAATTCGCGAAGGGGAATCCGGGCGCACTCACCGTCGGCACCACCGGCATCGGCTCCGACGACCATCTCGCCATGCTGTTGCTGGAACGGCAGGCCGGGGTGAAGATGACCCATGTGCCCTTCGCCGGCAGCGCCGAGAATTACCGGGCGATGCTGGGCTCCCACACCAGGATCTGCGACCAGAATCTGGGCGAGGGGCTGCGCGGCGTCACCGGCGGCGATCCCGTGCGCATGCTGGGGGTGATGAGCCTTACGCGCTGGGACATGGCGCCGGACCTGCCGACCTTCCGCGAACAGGGCTATGCCATCGACATGGTGTCCATGCGCGGAATCGGCGCCCCGAAGGGCTTGCCGCCGGACATCCGCAATGCCCTGATCGAGGCGATCACCAAGGCGGCGATGGACCCGGAATTCCAGGCCAAGGCACGCGAGACCTTCCAGCCGCTCCGCATCGTCGGCCCCGAGGGCTTCGCCGCCGAGCTGAAGCAGCTGGACGGCGAGTTCCGCGCCTTGTGGACCGAAATGCCCTGGAAGTAACGCCGAGGAAACGATAGCCGCTTGCGAAACGACCTTACCGGCTACGATGCCGTTCCGGTGGCGTAACGGATCGGATCGGTCGTTCCGGCTTCGGAAAAGCCCTTCAGCCGCAACAGGCAGCTGTCGCAAGCGCCGCAGGACAATCCTTCCGGCGTCGGATCGTAGCAGGAGTGGGTGAGGCTGTAGTCCACGCCAAGCTCCAGCCCGCGGCGGACGATCGCGGCCTTGTCCAGCGTCATCAGCGGTGCGTGGATCCTGAACCGGCTCATTCCCTCCACACCGGCCTTGGTCGCCAGATTGGCCAGGGTTTCGAAGGCCGCGATGTATTCCGGGCGGCAGTCGGGATAGCCGGAATAATCCAGCGCGTTGACGCCGATGAACAGGTCGGAGGCCCCCAGCGTTTCCGCCCAGGCCAGCGCGAAGGACAGGAAGACGGTGTTCCGTGCCGGCACATAGGTGACGGGAATGCCCTGCCCCAGATCGGCCTGCAGATCCGCGGCGCTGCCGTGCTTGGGCACGTCGATGCTGTCGGTGAGAGCGGAGCCGCCGAAGGCGCGCAGATCGATGTCGGCGATCACATGCCGCTCGACCCCCATCGCCGCGACGACGCGCCGGGCCGCCTCCAGCTCCACCGAATGGCGCTGGCCGTAACGGAAGCTGAGGGCGTTGACGCGATAGCCCTCGGCCTTGGCGATGGCGAGCACCGTCGTCGAATCGAGACCGCCGCTGACCAGCACCACGGCCTCCTTCGGCACATCCCTCGTCGTGTCCGTTCCCGCCATCGCACGCCTTCCTTTGCAAAGTCGCCCGTCATCGCGGGCAAGGATGGCGACAGCTTTTGGCACATCCCGGCGCATCGGGCCAGAACGGGCATCACTGTGTGAGGATTCCGCCCCGGTCACCTCATCTTCGCCAGCAACTCCTCGATGGTCATGATGCGCGACGGAGGCAGTCGGACGGTTGCGGTGCAGCCCTGGCCGGGCGCGCTGTCCAGCGCCAGCGTGCCGCCATGCGCCTCCACCAGCCGCAGGGCGAGCGGCAGGCCGAGGCCGACTCCCTCATACTGGCGGGTGATGCTCTGTTCGATCTGAGCGAAGGGCGTCAGGGCGGTCACGATATCGTCGGTCCGCATGCCGATGCCGCGGTCGCATACCGCCAATTCCACCCAGCCGTCCGCGGCCTTCCCCATGGTCAGGGTGACGATGCCCTGGGGATGGCTGAACTTGATGGCGTTGGACAACAGATTGCCCAGCGCCTGGCGCAGACGCCGCGTGTCGCCCCGCATCGGCGGCAGATCGCCGTCGCCGGCCACCTCCACCGTCACGCCCCGGCGGCCGGCCTGGAACTCCATGTCGGCAACCAGTTGCGCGGCGAGCGCCGACAGATCGACAGGCTCCTCGACCAGCGACAGCCCGCCGGCCTCGACCCGCGCCATGTCGAGGATATCGTCGATGATGGCCAGCAGCTGCCCGCCGGCCTGCCCGATGGCGGCGACGCAATCGCGCAGCTGCCCCTGCCCGTCCGTCAGCACCTCCAGCAACTGGGAAAAGCCGATCACCGCGTTCAGCGGGGTGCGCAGTTCATGGTTCATGGTGGCGATGAAGGTCGATTTGGCACGGTCGGCCGCCTCCGCCGCCTCCTTGGCCGCCAGCAATTCGGCCTCCGCCCGGCGCCGTTCGGTCACGTCGCGCAGGATCGCGGTGTAGATCCGGCGCCCCTCCACCTCGTTGGCGCTGACCGACAGCTCCACCGGGAAGCGGGTTCCGTCGGCGCGCTCCGCCTCGGCGGTGCGGTCGCGGGCTACCAAAGCGGTGGTCTGGCCGGGAGCGAACTCCAGCCGGACGCCGCCCTCCTCCCGCAGATGGGCCAGCGGGATCAGCCGGTCGAGGGGCCGCCACAGCAGATCCCCGGCCGGAATGCCGAACATCGCTTCCGCCGCCCGGTTGAAGCCGAGCAGGATGCCGGCCTCGTCCACGGTGAGGATGGCTTCGGCGACCGTGTCGAGGATCGCCTCGTTGCGCGCTTCCGACAGGCGCAAGGCGTTGGCGGTGTGCAGGTATTCGCTGACGTCGGTGATGGTGGCGATGGTGCCGCCGTCCTCCATCGGGATGCGCTGGCACAGCACCCGGCGGTCGGGGCCGGCCCCCTGCGGATCGTGGAAGCGGAAATCGGTCGGCTGCGAATTCCGGCCCGGCTCGCTCCGCCACTCCGCGGCAACCCGCGCCCGGTCGTCGGGATGGACGGCGCCGAGCCAGCCGTCGCCGAGCATTCGCTCGGGCCCGACCCCGGTGATGGCGGCAAGGCGGGTGTTGGCGAAGACCACCTGACCGGCCGCATCGGCCTGAAGAATGCCGATCGGTGCCGCTTCCGCCAGGGTGCGATAGCGCGCCTCGCTGGCGCGCAGCCGTTCCGACAGCGCGATGGCGGCGCTGACATCGCGGACGGTCAGGACCAATCCGCCGATTTGCGGATCGGTCAGTTCGTTGCGAGCGGTCACCTCCAGCCAGCGCCAGCCGCCATCGGCATGGCGGAAGCGGAAGACCGCGCGGCCGCTGCTGCCGGCCGGGGCGGCGGCCCTGATCCGAAGCCGCTGCCGCGCCTCCTCCAGATCCTCGGGATGGATGTGCCGGTCCAACGGGAGGCCGGTGAGCGCCCGGGCAGGGTGGCCCAGCACCTCCGCCGCCGCCTGGTTGATCCGCAGAACGCGGCCGTCCATCGACAGCACCGCGACCGCTCCGTCCGACATGCGGCACGGGGCATCGACCGACCGTTCGCCTGCCTGCAAGATGGCACCTCTGAACCGGCAATGATTGGTTGGGCCGGATCGCCGTCCCTCACGATGCGGGGCGGCGATCCGATCCTGCCGGTCAGAGTAGGCAGTCGACCATTAACCGGTGATGTCAGGGAAACCCAGGTTGAACCCTGATGATTTCCCCGCTGAAACCATCACCCCCGCCGCAAGGACAGGAAAGAGGTCAGCGCGTCCAGCACCGCGTCCGGTGCTTCGGTCATCACCATATGCCCGGTTTGGGGCAGGACGACGACCTGCGAGGACTTCATGCGTGCGGCCAGTGCGCGCCCTGCTTTGGCCGGAGTCATCTTGTCCAGCGCGCCCAGCAGGAACAGGGCGGGACAGGCCGCCGAGGCCGCGGCATCCGCACCCTGCCCGTATTCGTTGCAGGCCGCGAGATCGACCCCCAGCACGCCCGGCCGGACCGATGCCATCAGCCGGCGTCCGCCGGGGATCAACGCGAGGCCGGGCGTCGGACAGCTGCCGCCCCGGGCGCCGCCATGGCCCCGCGGCCCGTGGCCCCAGCCGATCACCATCTCGATGGCGGATTGTTCGCCGGCATGGGCGGCGGACAGCAGGGCCGGATGCACCGGCATGCGTTCCGCCACGCCCAGCAGCGCCACCGCCTCCACCCGCGCGGAATGCCGGGCGGCGGCGTCCAGCGCCACCAGCGCGCCCATCGAATGGCCGATCAGCGCCGCCCTCTCCAGCCCGGCGGCATCCAACAGGGCGATCACCCAGTCGGCGATGGCGGAGATGCTGCCCAGCGGTTCCCCGCCGGAACGGCCATGGCCCGGCAGATCGACCGCCAGGACCGAGCGGCCGTGATGGGCGAGATAGCGGCTTTGCAGGCTCCACACGCTGTGGTCCATGCCGGCGCCGTGGATCAGCACGACGGCGGGGCGCGCGGGGTCGATCTCCCGGCCGCCGGTGTGGACGAAGACGGAGGTTCCGTTGACGGTCAGCTGCATGGCGCGGCCCTCAGCCCTTGGTGGCGGCGCGCAGCGCCTGCTTCAGATCGTCGATCAGGTCTTCGCAATCCTCCAGCCCGATGGACAGGCGGATCATGTCCTCCCCCACCCCGGCGGCGGCGAGCGCCTCCGCATCCAACTGGGCATGGGTGGTGCTGGCGGGATGGATGACCAGCGACTTGGCGTCGCCGACATTGGCGAGGTGCGAGAACAGGGTCAGCGACTCGATGAAGCGGCGTCCCGCCTCGCGGCTGCCGCCCTCCCCGCCGCCGCGGATGCCGAAGGAAATGATGGAGCCGGCACCGTGCGGCAGCAGCCGGGAGGCCAGCGCATGGTCGGGATGGTCGACCAGCTCCGGGTAGGAAATCCAGGCGACGGCACCCTTCTCGGCGTTCAGCTCCCCTTCCAGGAAGCAGACGACCTTGCGGGCGTTGTGGATGTGGCACTTCATCCGCAGCGGCAGCGTTTCCACCCCCTGCAGGATCTGGAAGGCGTTCATCGGGCTCATGCAGGCGCCGAAATCGCGCAGGCCCTCGGCGCGGGCTCGGGCGATGAAGGCGGCCGGGCCGTATTCCTCGGCGAAATCGATGCCGTGATAGCCGGCATAGGGCTCGGTCAGGGTCGGGAACTTGCCCGAGGCCTCCCAATCGAACCGGCCGCCGTCGATCACCACGCCGCCGATGGCTGTGCCGTGCCCGCTCAGCCACTTGGTGCAGGAATGCATGACGATGTCGGCGCCATGCTCGAACGGACGGCAGAGATAGGGGGTGGTGAAGGTCGAATCGATCATCAGCGGGATGCCGGCCTGATGCGCGATGGCCGCGACCTTCGGCACGTCCAGCACCTCCAGTCCCGGATTGCCCAGCACCTCGCCGAAGACCAGCCGGGTTTCCGGACGGATCGCCGCGCGGATGCCGTCGAGATCGCGCGGATGGACGAATGTGGTGGTGATGCCGAATCGCGGCAGCGTGTAGGCCAGCAGGTTGCGGCTGCCGCCATAGATGGAGGAGGAGGCGACGATGTGCCCGTCCGCCCCCATCAGCGTCATGATCGCCAGCGTCATGGCGGCCTGCCCGCTGGCGGTGCAGACGGCGCCCACCCCGCCTTCCAGCGTCGCCAGCCGTTCTTCCAGAACCGCGACGGTGGGGTTGGAGATGCGCGAATAGATGTGGCCCGGCCGTTCCAGGTTGAACAGGGCGGCCGCCTGATCGACGTCGTTGAAGACGTAGGAGGAGGTCAGGTGGATCGGAACCGCCCGCGCCCCGGTCGCCGGATCGGGCCGCTGCCCCGCATGAAGACTCTGCGTATCGAACTTCAGGAACTTGGCGCCCGCCATGCCCCTCCCTCCCCTTGGATTGGAAAGAGGGCCGCCTATGGTTGAGCGGCCCTCTCTGTTTGTCAGCTTTTTATTTGCCAGCCCTGTTCAACCCGCATAGCAGCGGCATCGACAGTGCGGAAGCGTATGGAGACATGACGCGCGCGTCAAGGTGGTTGGAACGAACCGTGCGCCGGGAACGTCTCAAGCGGCCCGTTCGTCCGCCGCGACTCCCACCATGGTTTCCTCCACCAGCCAGTCCACCACCCGGCGCAGCGCCTCGTCCTCGTCGGCGCCGTCGGCGAGCGCCGCCTGGAAGATTTCGATCTGCCGATGGGCGCTGGTGCCGCGGGCCACGATCTCGCGCGCCCGCTCGACCTCGGCGGTGCAGCCGAAATGCTCGGCATCCTCGCGGGTCAGCTCGATGATCTCGTCCAGCAGGTCGGCATAGGGCACGATGCGGCCCTGGCCGAAATCGACCAGCCCGCTGTCCAGGCCATAGCGCTGGGCGCGCCAGCGGTTCTCCTCGATCAGCAGGTTCTTGTAGGGACGCCAGGTGACGTTGCGCAGCTTCAGCCGCCACAGCATGCGCAGCAGGCAGCGGTAGAGCGCCGCCACCGTGACGGCATCGTCCAGCCGGGTGCAGATGTCGGTGATGCGCATCTCCAGCGTCGGAAAGCGCGAGGACGGGCGGATGTCCCACCACAGCTTGCTGGCATCCTCGATCACCCCGGCATTCACCAGGACCGCGACATGGCTCTGGTACTCGCCGTAGCTCTGGAAGCCGGCGGGCATGCCGGTGCGCGGCAGTTCGTGCCACACGCTCAGCCGGTAGGACCGGCGCTCCATGTCGCGTCCGCGCCAGAAGGGCGATGAGGTCGACAGCGCCAGCAGATGCGGCAGGAAATAGCGGACCTGGTTCATCAGGTCGATGCGCAGGTCGTCGTCCTCGACCCCGATATGGACATGCATGCCGCAGATCATCAGCCGCCGGGCCGGCGCGCCCAGGTCGCGCGCCAGCATGTTGTAGCGGTCGCGGTTGGTGTGCTTCTGCGGCTCCCACGCGGCGAATGGATGGGTGGAGGCGGCGATCGGCGCCAGCCCGTAGCGTCCGGCCACCCCGGCCACCGTGGCGCGCAGGGTCGCCAGTTCGGCCCGCGCCTCGGCCAGCGTCTCGCAGACCGGGGTGCCGACCTCGATCTGGCAGCGCAGGAATTCCGGATGGATGCGGCCGGGCGCCTGCTCCTGGCAGGCTTCCAGCATCTCGTCCGGCGGGCTCTGCACGATGTCGCGCGTGCCACGGTCCACCAGCAGGTATTCTTCTTCCAGGCCCAGGGTGAAGGACGGTTCGGTCACGGCGGCTTCCATCTCGTGTTCAGGCCCGCGGATAATGCCGGATGACGGCCAGCGACGGCAGGGCCAGCAGCGGCTCCAGCGCGTCGCCGATCACCTGCGCCCACAAATCGGCCCCCTCCGGCGTCGCGATCAGATCCTGCCGCACCTCCAGCAGGACGTTGGGATAGCCGGCGGGCGTCGCGTGGGTCTCCACCGTGCCGCCCAGGGTGCCGCGACCGGAATAGGGCTGGTTGTCGCCGACGCACCAGCGCCCGTCGGACGTCAGCGCCTCGATCAGCGGCACCGGAAGGCGCGGGTCGTTGTCCCATAGCACGCCGATGTGCCAGGGCCGCGCCACACCGCGCATGGCGGGGGTGAAGCTGTGGACCGACACCATCACCGGCACCTGCCCGCGCCGGCGGATCGCCGACAGCGCCGCCGCCACCGCCGCATGGTAGGGATGGAACAGCGCCTCCACCCGCCTCGCCTGCTCGTCGGCATCCAGGGCGCGGTTGCCGGGGATCACCACGTCGTCGCTGACCACCGGGATGGCGGTCGGATCCTCCAGCGCACGATTCGGGTCGATCACCAGCCGGGAGAAGCCGGACAGCACCGCCGTGGCGCCGAACCGCGCGGCCAGCCGCCGCGTCACCTCCGCCGCGCCGATGTCGTAGGCGATGTGACGGCAAAGCTGCTCCTCCGGCAGGCCCAGGTCGCCCAGCGCCTTGGGGATCGCCCGGGAGGCATGGTCGCAAACCAGCAGCAGCGGCCCGTCCGCATCCGGGTTCAGCGTGGTCGCCGGCGGCGGATCGTCCGGCCCCAGCAGCGGAACGGCGATTCGCGGGGCGGGCGTCGGCGCGGTGACCGGCTGCCGGTGTTCGGACGGACCGTCCTGGGATTGGCCGGCGGGGTGCGGGGTGTCTTGCGGGGTGGAGGCAACCATGCGCCACACTAACGCAACCGCCGCGCCGTGCGGAAGCGCGGCCGATGGTGGTAGCCCGATCGGCAAGCTGTTACGCTGCTCTTCCCTTTCCGCGCGAACCCACCCGGAAGACAGCCCGCATGCTTCGCCTGCTCACCCTCTGCCTTGCCGTGATGGCGCTGCTCAGCGCCTGCGGCCCCGTCTATGAGACCCAGTACAGCCTGATACCGCCCGGTTCGGCAGAGGGGCGGCTGTGCGTCAACCAGTGCCAGCAGAACCGCAACTTCTGTCGCCAGAACTGCAGCCTGACCCAACAGGCCTGCGTGAACGAGGCGAGGTCGCGGGCACTCTACGAGTATCAGGCTTATGTCAACCGGCAGCAGGCGGAAAAGAAGCCGATCAAGAAAACGGTCAGCAACTTCGACCGCTCCTATTCCTGCGGCAACAGCAGCTGCGAGCCGCGGTGCGAGGCCGATTACCGCGACTGCTTCGGCGGAAGCTGCGGCGGCCAGGTGATTGCCCGGAGCGTCTGCACCGCCTTCTGCGACCAGGAGAAACCCGCGCCGGTCGCCGCAGCCGCGCCGCGGCTGAGCCCGATGCCGCCGGGCACGGCCCAATCTCCGGTCCAATCCATGGTCCAGGCCCAACCCCCGGCGGCAGCCATCACCACCGGGCGCTACCCGGCCGGCGCCTCGCTGTGCCAGCCCGGCATGCGGGTGGAAGTGGAATGGAAGGGCGACTGGTATGCCGCCACGGTGAAGGACAAGCCGCGCAAGGACGGCCGCTGCCCGATCCACTATGATGATTTCGGATCGGAAGACGACGAATCGGTGTCGCTGCGCCGCATCCGCCCGCGCTGACCGACACCCCCCCGTGCCGACACCGTAAAGGCGAAAGCAGGACGCGCACGGCAGCCATGCCGCGCATCCTGCTGGCCTGCCAAATCATCGGCGGATATAAGCGATCCCATGCCAGACGCCAGTGCCCTCCCGCTCGACCAAGCATCCCGGACGCAACGCATCGCTCTGATCGCCTTGCTGCTGGGGGCACTCGGCATTGCCTTCGCCCCGATTTTCGTCCGCCTGTCCGATGTCGGTCCGGTCGCCACCGGCTTCTGGCGTATGGCGCTGGCGACCCCGGTGCTGGCGCTGTGGATGATCGGCGAATCGCGTCAGCGCAGCGGCCGAGCCAGCCGGCGCCCGTCCTCGCTCGCCGATTACGGCCGGCTGTCCCTGGCCGGGCTCTTCTTTGCCGGTGATCTGGCGGTCTGGCACACCTCCATCCGCTACACCTCGGTCGCCAACGCCACGCTGCTGGCCAATTTCGCACCGCTGTTCGTGGCGCCGGCCGCCTGGTTCCTGTTCAAGGAGCGCATCACCGGCCGCTTCGTTCTGGGCATGCTGCTGGCACTGGCCGGTGCGATCGTGCTGATGGGGCAGAGCTTCCAACTCAGCGCCGACCACCTGTTCGGCGACGCGCTGGGCCTGCTGACCGCCGTCTTCTATGCCGGCTACATCCTGTCGGTCGGGCATCTGCGTTCCGAGTTCTCCACCGCGACCATCATGACCTGGAGCGGCGTCATCACCGCAGCCGTGCTGCTGCCGCTCGGCCTTTACGACGGCGAGGCGATGCTGCCGGCGACCGCCGCCGGATGGCTGGTGCTGGCCGGGCTGGCCTTGTTCAGCCATGCGGGCGGACAGAGCCTGATCGCCTACGCGCTGGCCCATCTCCCGGCCTCCTTCTCGTCCGTCAGCCTGCTGCTGCAGCCGGCCGCCGCCGCGATCCTCGCCTGGATCCTGCTGGACGAACCGCTGGGAACGCTGCAGGCGGTCGGCGCCGCGGTCATCCTGATGGGCATCCTGATGGCCCGGCGCGGCAGCCGCTGACCCCTGGCGCACAGCCTGAACCGTCATAGGCTTCATCCCACGGCCATGGAGCCGCAGCCGCCTGTCGGCCATTGACCCCGCCCGCCCGGACCGCTACCGGTATTACCAAATGCCGATGAACCGATTTTTGATCAAAGGGGAACCTCCCGTGCCCGGCACCGACGACAGCGCTCACGTCCCCTCCTCCTCACAGCGCATCTCGGAGTGGGTGGCTGAACAGCTTCTCGACCGCATCGCGCGCGGCGAGTTGGTGCCGGGAGAGCGTCTGCCGGGCGAACGCCAGCTTGCCGAACAGTTGCATGTCAGCCGGGTCTCGGTCCGGGCGGCCCTGCAGAAGCTGAAGACCCAGGGATTCCTGACCGCTGTCCAGGGCGGCGGCACCCGCGTGGTGTCCTCCGCCGGGGTGATGGACGGCGCGCTGACCACCATGGTGCGCAGCACCCACCAGAACCTGTGCGACCTCGTCGAGATCCGCATGGCACTGGAAAGCTGGGCGGCGCGCCGTGCCGCCGAACGGGCGACTCAGGAACAGATCGACACCATCGGCCACATCCTGGCCGCGATGAGTGAAACCAACCGCGATGGCGGCCGCGCCGCCGACGACATGGATTTCCATGTCGCCGTCGCCCAGGCATCCGGCAGCCCGGTCTATCTGCACCTGCTCTCCACCATCCGCGACATCCTCGGCAACATGGTCGAGATGAAGCACACCGAGCCCTTCATGGAGAATCACGAGGCGCTGATGATCGAGCATCACCGCGCCATCCATCAAGCCATCGCCCGCCGCGATCCCGATGCCGCCGCCAACGCAGTCACCGCCCATCTCGGCTGGATCCTGGCCCGCTACCGCACCATGACCGAAGACTCCGGCACCCCGGCCGAGGGCGCCCCCTCCGCCGCCGATACGCCTGAACAATAACGGCCCGGCGTCGCCGCGCTGGACCGCCCGAAACGAAAAGGCCGCAGTTCCAACCGGAGACTGCGGCCTCTTCTATTGGACCCGATTCAACCCTCAACCCGCGAGGATCGCCTCGATCTCCTTCGTCACATCGTCGATGTCGGCCATGCCGTCCACCGTCTTCAGCACCCCCCGACCCTGGTAATAGGGCAGAATCGGCGCGGTCTGCTGGTGATACTGGGCCAGGCGGGTCGTCACCGTCTCGGCGTTGTCGTCGGCGCGCCGCTTGAACTCGGTGCTGCCGCAGACGTCGCAGACGCCCTCCACCTTCGGCTTCTCAAAGACGTCGTGATAGCCCTTGCCGCATTTCGCACAGGTGTAGCGGCCGGTGACGCGCTCGACCAGGGCATCGTCGACAACCCGCATCTCGATCACGTGATCGAGCTTGAGGCCCTTCTCCTCCAGCATCTTGTCCAGCGCCTCGGCCTGGGCAACGGTGCGCGGGAAGCCGTCGAGGATGAAGCCGTTCTTGACGTCGGACTTGGAAATGCGTTCGGCGATCATGTCGACCATCAACTCGTCCGGCATCAGCTTGCCGGCGGCCATGATCTCCTTCGCCTGCTGCCCGAGCGGCCCGCCTTCCGCCACCATGGCGCGGAGCATGTCGCCCGTGGACAACTGCACCAGGCCACGCGTGTCTTCCAGACGGCGCGCCTGGGTCCCCTTCCCGGCGCCCGGCGGACCGAGCAGTATGAGGTTCATTACTTTCTCCCCCGAAGCTTCGATTTCTTGATCAATCCCTCATACTGGTGTGCCAGCAGGTGGGAATGAATCTGCGCAACCGTGTCCATCGTGACGGTGACCACGATCAGCAGGCTGGTGCCGCCAAAATAAAACGGAACCGAGTGCTGGGATATCAGGATTTCGGGGAGGAGACAAACCGCCACAAGGTAGGCGGAACCGACGACCGTCAACCGGGTCAGCACATAGTCGATGTGATCGGCGGTGTTCTTGCCGGGACGGATGCCGGGGATGAATCCGCCATACTTCCGCAGATTCTCCGCCGTCTCCGCCGGATTGAAGACGATCGCCGTGTAGAAGAAGCAGAAGAACACGATGAGCGCGGCATAGAGCAGCATGTAGAGCAGCGTGCCGTGCGCCAGATAGCTCGACACCGCCTGCAGCCACTCCGGCCCCCCGCCGCCGGCGAAGCCAACCGCGGTCAGCGGCAGAAGCAGCAGCGACGACGCGAAGATCGGTGGAATGACGCCGGCCGTGTTCAGCTTCAGCGGCAGGTGCGACGCTTCGCCGCCGAACACGCGGTTGCCGACCTGGCGCTTGGGGTACTGCACCAGCAGGCGGCGCTGGGCGCGCTCCATGAAGACGATGAAGAACACCACACCGACGGCCATCACCAGCATCAGGATGATGAAGAGCGTCGACAGAGCGCCCTGGCGGCCGAGTTCCAGCGTATTGACCAGCGCGCGCGGCAATTCGGCGACGATGCCGGCGAAGATGATCAGCGAGATGCCGTTGCCGATGCCGCGGGCGGTGATCTGCTCGCCCAGCCACATCAGGAACATGGTGCCGCCGACAAGCGTGATGACCGTGGCGATGCGGAAGAACAGCCCCGGATCGATCACCGCCGACCCGCTGGCGCCGCTCATCGCCTCAAGGCCGACCGCGAGGCCGTAGGCCTGCACCGTGGCGAGCGCCACCGTGCCGAACCGCGTGTACTGGTTCAGCTTCTTGCGCCCGGACTCGCCTTCCTTCTTCATGGCCTCCATCTGCGGCGACACGGCGGTCAGCAACTGCACGATGATGGACGCCGAGATGTACGGCATGATGTTGAGCGCGAAGATGGTCATGCGGCTGAGCGCGCCACCGGCCAGCATGTCGAACATGCCGAGGATGCCGCCGCCCTGCTGCTTGAAGACGTCGCTGAGAATTGTCGGGTCGATGCCCGGCAGCGGGATGTAGGTGCCCAGCCGGTAGACGATCAGGGCCGCCAAGGTGAACCAAATCCGCTTTTTCAGCTCGGTCGCCTTGGAGAAAGCCCCGAAATTGATGTTGGCGGCAAGCTGCTCGGCCGCTGATGCCATGGTCCAATCCCTGTCCCGTAAGCGCGAACGGGGCGGCACTGCATGACGCAGGCCGCCCCTCGCGACTTCGCTTTTTGTAGTGCCCCGAAAGCCCGCGCGCAAGCACGGGCTTCACGCGGAACCTTACTCGGCGGCTTCGGCGGCGGGCGCGGTCAGCGTAACGCTGCCACCCGCCTTTTCGACGGCCTCGATCGCCGACTTGGACGCGCCGGCGACCGTGAAGGAAACCTTCGAGGTCAGCTCGCCCTTGGCCAGCAGACGGACACCGTCCTTCTTCACCTTGCCGGTGACGCCGGCGGCGTTGAGCGCCGCGGCATCGATGGTCTCGGAGGCATTCAGCTTGCCCAGGTCGATGGCCTTCTGGACCATGCCCAGGTTAACCACCGAATACTCCTTGGCGAAGATGTTCCGGAAACCGCGCTTCGGCAGACGGCGGTGCAGAGGCATCTGCCCGCCTTCGAAGCCGTTGATCGCCACGCCGGTGCGCGAGGTCTGACCCTTCACGCCGCGGCCAGCGGTCTTGCCCTTGCCCGAACCGATACCGCGGCCGACGCGCATGCGCGCCTTCCGGGCACCGGCGTTGTCACGCAGGTCATTAAGCTTGGTCATGATCTCAGCCCTCGTTCTCGACGCGGACCAGGTGCGCGACCTTGGCGATCATGCCCCGCACGGCCGGAGTGTCCTCCAGCTCGCGGGTCCGGTGCAGCTTGTTGAGACCCAGACCGACCAGCGTCTCCCGCTGGTCGTGCTTACGGCCGATCGGGCTGGCGATCTGGGTCACGACGACGGTCTTCTTCTCCGCCATGATCAGGCCTCCTGTCCGGCGCCGGCCTCGCGACGGCCGAGGATGTCGCTGACGCGACGACCGCGACGCGCCGCGACGGAACGCGGGCTGGTGACCTGGGTCAGGGCGTCGAAGGTCGCCTTGATCATGTTGTGCGGGTTCGACGTGCCGATCGACTTGGTCACGACGTCAGCGACGCCGAGAGCCTCGAAGATCGCGCGCATCGGACCACCGGCGATGATGCCGGTACCGGCCGGAGCAGCGCGCAGCACGACCTTGCCGGCACCGAAGTGGCCGTTGGTGTCGTGATGCAGCGTGCGGCCTTCGCGCAGCGGGACCCGGATCATGCCGCGCTTGGCCTGATCGGTTGCCTTGCGAATGGCCTCCGGCACCTCACGGGCCTTGCCCGAACCGACGCCGACGCGGCCCTTGCCGTCGCCGACGACGACCAGAGCGGCGAAGCCGAAGCGACGACCACCCTTGACCACCTTGGCGACGCGGTTGATACCGACGAGCTTTTCGATCAGCTCGCTTTCTTCCCGCTCGCGCGGCTGCCGGTCGCGGTTATCCCGCTCCCCACGTTCACGTGCCATATCCGGGCCTCCTTAGAACGACAGCCCGCCCTCGCGGGCGGCGTCGGCCAGGGCCTTGACCCGGCCATGGTAAATGTACCCACCGCGATCGAAGACGACCTCGGTAATCCCAGCGGCCTTGGCGCGCTCGGCGATCAGACCGCCGATGCGCTTGGCAGCATCGACGTTGCCGCCGTGCTTGAGCTGCTCGCGCAGCTCCTTCTCCAGCGACGAGGCCGACGCGAGCGTCTTGCCGTTTTCGTCGTCGATGATCTGGGCGTAGATGTGCAGATTCGACCGGAAGACCGAGAGGCGAACGCGCCCGCCGGCCTTCTTGGCAATCTGCGCGCGCACGCGCTGCTTGCGGCGCTCGTGGAGTTGCTTTGGCTTCAGCATGGCGGTTACTTCTTCTTACCTTCCTTGCGCAGGACGGTTTCGGTCTCGTACTTGATGCCCTTGCCCTTATAGGGCTCCGGCTTCTTCCAGC
Organism: Azospirillum ramasamyi; assembly: GCF_003233655.1. Taxonomy (NCBI): domain Bacteria; kingdom Pseudomonadati; phylum Pseudomonadota; class Alphaproteobacteria; order Rhodospirillales; family Azospirillaceae; genus Azospirillum; species Azospirillum ramasamyi. Next base: position 361,983 of record NZ_CP029829.1, on the reverse strand, counting down.
CGCGGATCTCGGCAGCCACCTGGCCGACCTTGTGCTTGTCATAGCCGCTGACCGAAATGGCCGTCGGCTTGTCGCACTTGATCGTGATGCCTTCCGGGATCGGGTACTTCACGTCGTGCGAGAAGCCGAGCTGCATGACCAGCTCCTTGCCCTGCACGGCCGCGCGGTAACCGACGCCGTTGATCTCGAGGTTGATCGTGTAGCCCTGGCTGACACCGGTGACCATGTTGTTGATCAGGGTGCGCGAGGTCGCCCACATGGTGCGGGCGCGCTTGCTGTCGTTTGCCGGCTTCACCACCACCTTGCCGTCTTCCAGCGTGGCGATGATGTCGTCGATCAGGGTCAGGCTGAGTTGCCCCAGCTTGCCCTTGGCCGTCACCTGCTGACCGTCGACCTTCACGTCGACGCCAGCCGGGACCGGCACGGGATGCTTGCCAATGCGCGACATCTGCCAATCCCCCTTAGAACACGCGGCAGAGGACTTCACCGCCGACGTTGGCGGCGCGGGCCTCGTTGTCCGACATCACGCCGCGCGGGGTCGAAAGGATCGACAGACCGAGCCCGTTGTAGACACGGGGCAGGTCGGCGATCTTCGAGTAGACGCGACGGCCGGGCTTCGACACACGGGCGATCTGCTTAATGACAGGCTCGCCTTCGTGGTACTTCAGCTCGATCTTCAGGTTCTTGACGCCCGGACGCAGTTCTTCCTCGGACCAGCCGCGGATGAAGCCTTCACGCTTCAGAACTTCCAGGACGTTGACGCGCAGCTTAGACGCCGGGGAAACCACAACGGACATGCGGGCGTGCTGACCGTTACGGATGCGGGTCAGCATATCGCCGAGCGGATCGCTCAAAGACATTCTCGGACCCTCCTTACCAGCTCGACTTCGTCATGCCCGGAATCTGGCCGGTCGAGGCCAGTTCGCGGAGCGTGACGCGGGACAGCTTGAACTTGCGATAGAACGCGCGCGGACGCCCGGTCATTTCGCAGCGGTTCCGGATGCGCACCTTCGAGGAGTTGCGCGGCAGTTCGGCCAGCTTGAGGCGGGCGGCGAATTGCTCTTCCGGCGGGAGGGCCTTGTCGTTCGCGATTGCCTTCAGGCGCGCACGCTTGTTCGCGTACTGCTTGGCCAGCTTGGCGCGACGCTTGTTCTTTTCGATGGCACTGGTCTTAGCCATGGTCGTGCTCCAGCCTCAGCTCACGAACGGCATGTCGAAGCCCTTCAGGAGAGCCTTGGCTTCCTGGTCGGTCTTCGCCGAAGTGACGATGATGATGTCCATGCCGCGGATCTGATCGATCTTGTCGTAATCGATCTCCGGGAAAATGATCTGTTCCTTGACGCCCATGGCGTAGTTGCCACGGCCGTCGAAGCTGTCACCCGGGATGCCACGGAAGTCACGGACGCGCGGCAACGCAATCGTCACCAGGCGATCCAGGAACTCGTACATGCGGTCGCGGCGGAGCGTGACCTTGCAGCCGATCGCCATGCCTTCGCGCAGCTTGAACTGAGCGATCGACTTGCGCGACTTGGTCACCACCGGCTTCTGGCCGGTGATGGCGGCCATCTCGGCCACGGCGAGCTGGATCTTCTTGGAGTCGGCGACAGCCTCGCCGACACCCATGTTGACCACGATCTTCTCGATCCGCGGAACTTCCAGGTCGTTCTTGTAGCCGAATTCCGACTTAAGAGCGGCGCGGATCTTGGAGTCGTAAACTTCTTTCAAACGTGCGGTCATGCCCGGGCCCTCACAGGTCAATGACTTCGCCGGACCGCTTGGCGACACGCACCTTGCGGCCATCCTCAAGGACCTTGAAGCCGACGCGGGTCGGCTTGCCATCCTTGGGGTCGACGTGAGCGAGGTTGGAGACGTTGATCGGCGCCTCCATCTCGATGATGCCACCCTGCGAGCGGGCGCTGGCACGCTGGTGCTTCTTCACCACGTTCACGCCCTGCACAACGGCACGGTTCTCCTTCGGGAAAACCTTCAACACCTCGCCGGTCTTGCCCTTGTCACGGCCGGTCAGGACAATGACCTTGTCCTTGGTCTTGATCTTGGCGGCCATTACAGCACCTCCGGCGCCAGCGAGATGATCTTCATGAACTTCTTGCCGCGAAGCTCACGAGTGACCGGCCCGAAAATACGGGTGCCGATCGGCTCGCCCTGCTTGTTGATCAGCACGGCGGCGTTGCGGTCGAAACGGATCGCCGACCCGTCCTCCCGACGCAGTTCCTTCGCGGTGCGGACGATGACGGCGCGATGCACGTCGCCCTTCTTGACGCGGCCCTTCGGAATGGCCTCCTTGACCGAGACGACGATGACGTCGCCCACGGTCGCGACCTTCCGCTTGGACCCGCCAAGCACCTTGATGCACTGCACCCGGCGCGCCCCGCTGTTATCGGCGACTTCCAGGTTGGTTTGCATCTGGATCATTGTTTACGACCTTTCGTTATCACGCGGCGCCGCTGTCGGCGGCGGACTCCGTCACGACCGTCCAACGCTTGGACTTCGAGATCGGGCGGCACTCGATGATCGAAACGGTATCGCCGACCTTGAACTGGTTGCCCTCGTCGTGGGCGGCGTACTTCTTCGACTGACGAATGAACTTCTTGTACACGGGGTGCATGACACGGCGCTCGACAAGAACCGTAACGGTCTTGTCGCACTTGTCGCTGACCACCGTGCCCTGCAGAACGCGGCGAGGCATGGATGATCCCCCTTACTTGCCGGCGTCGGCGGAGCGGGCACGCTCGCCGATGATGGTCTTGATGCGGGCGATGTCGCGACGCACCGTGTTCACCCGCGCAGTGTTCTCCAGCTGGCCGGAGGCCTTCTGGAAACGCAGGTTGAACTGTTCCTTCTTGAGCTGGAGGAGCTGATCGTTCAGCTCATCCGCGCTCTTCGTACGAATGTCTACGGCCTTCATGCCGCGGTCTCCTCGACACCGCCCAGGCGGGTCACCAGCTTCACCTTGATCGGCAGCTTCGCGGCCGCCAGAGCGAAGGCGGTTTTTGCCACATCTGCCGGCACGCCGTCCAGTTCAAACAGGATGCGGCCGGGCTTCACGCGAGCCGCCCAGTACTCCGGCGAACCCTTACCGGAACCCATGCGGACTTCGGCGGGCTTGGTGGAGACGGGGAGGTCCGGGAAAATGCGGATCCAGACGCGGCCCTGACGCTTCATCGCACGGGTGATCGCGCGGCGGGCCGCTTCGATCTGACGGGCGGTGATGCGCTCCGGCTCCAGGGCCTTCAGGCCGAAGGAGCCGAAATTCAGGGCGGTGCCGCCCTTGGCGTTGCCGTGAATGCGGCCCTTGTGGGCCTTACGGAATTTCGTGCGCTTGGGAGAAAGCATCGCTCGGCCCCTTTACTCGCGTTCGGAGCGCTCGGAGCGCTCGCGACGGTCGCGGCGATCGTGACGATCGCGGCGCGGCTCGCCGTCGGTCGACACCGGCTCGGAACCCATGCGCTTGTCCTGCGCCATCGGGTCGTGAGCCATGACCTCGCCCTTGAACACCCACACCTTGACACCGCAGGTGCCGTAGGTGGTCTTGGCGGTGCCGACACCGTAATCGATGTCGGCGCGCAGGGTGTGCAGCGGAACGCGGCCTTCGCGGTACCACTCCATGCGGGCGATTTCCGCACCGCCGAGACGGCCGGAGCAGTTGATCCGGATGCCCTGGGCGCCCAGACGCATGGCGGACTGCACGGCACGCTTCATGGCGCGACGAAATGCCACGCGGCGCTCGAGCTGGCTGGCGATGTTCTCGGCGATGAGGCGAGCGTCGATTTCCGGCTTGCGGATCTCAACGATGTTCAGGCTCACCTCGCTGCCGGTCATCTTCGACAGCTCCTGACGCAGCTTCTCGATGTCCGCGCCCTTCTTGCCGATCACCACACCCGGACGAGCCGAGTGGATGGTGATGCGGGCCTTCTTGGCCGGACGTTCGATGACCACGCGGGAGCAGCCGGCCTGCTGCAGGCGGCCCTGCAGATAGCCACGCAGCTTCAGGTCCTGGTGCAGCAGATTGGCGTAGTCGCGCTTGGCGAACCAACGGCTGTCCCAAGTCCGGTTGATGCCGAGGCGCAGCCCGATCGGATTGATTTTCTGACCCATTACTCGGCCCCCTCGGCAACGGCGGCGTCACGCTCGCGAACGATGATCGTCAGGTTGCTGAACAGCTTCTCGACCCGGGCGCCGCGACCGCGGGCACGGGCGTGGAAGCGCTTCATCACCAGAGCGCGACCGACCGTCGCCGACGACACGTACAGACGGTCGACGTCGAGCTGGTGGTTGTTCTCTGCGTTCGCGATCGCGGCCTGCAGCACCTTCTTCACCTCGCCGGCGACGCGGCGCTTGGAGAAGGTCAGCTCCGCCACGGCGCGGCTGGCATCCATGTTCCGGATCAGCTGGGCGACGAGGTTGAGCTTCCGCGGGCTGGTGCGGATCATCGGATTGCGGGCCAGAGCCTCGTTCTCCGCGATCCGGCTGGGATTGGCAGACTTGCCCATGGCTTACTTCCTCTTCGCCTTCTTGTCCGCCGCGTGGCCATAGAAGGTCCGCGTCGGAGCGAACTCGCCGAACTTGTGACCGATCATGTGCTCGGTAACCAGAACCGGCAGGAACTTGTGGCCGTTGTAGACGCCGAACGTCAGACCGACGAACTGCGGCAGGATGGTCGAACGACGCGACCAGATCTTGATGATCTCGTTGCGACCCGAAGCCCGGCTCTTGTCCGCCTTCTTCAGCAGATAGCCGTCGACGAACGGGCCCTTCCAAACGGAGCGTGCCATCGTTCGACCTCCTTACTTCGAATGACGGCGGCGCAGGATCAGGCCATCCGTCTTCTTGTTGCTACGAGTCTTCTTGCCCTTGGTCGGCTTGCCCCACGGCGTGACCGGATGACGGCCGCCCGAGGTACGACCCTCACCACCACCGTGCGGGTGATCGATCGGGTTCATGGCGACGCCGCGGACCGACGGACGCTTGCCGAGCCAGCGCTTGCGACCGGCCTTGCCGAGGTTGGTGTTCATCTGGTCCGGGTTGGACACGGCACCGAGGGTGGCCATGCACTCGCCGCGAACCATGCGCAGCTCGCCGGACGGCAGCTTCAGCTGGGCGTAGCCGCCGTCGCGGCCGACCAGCTGCAGGTAGGTGCCGGCGGAACGAGCCACCTGACCACCCTTGCCGGCCTTCAGCTCGACGTTGTGCACGATCGAACCGACGGGGATGTTCTTCAGCGGCATGGCGTTGCCGGGCTTCACGTCGACGCGCTCGCCCGAGATCACCGTGTCGCCCACCTTCAGGCGCTGCGGCGCCAGGATGTAGGACAGAGTCCCATCCTGGTACTTGATCAGCGCGATGAAGGCCGTGCGGTTCGGATCATACTCGAGCCGCTCGACGGTGGCCGGAACGTCGAACTTGCGACGCTTGAAGTCCACCAGACGATAGGTCCGCTTGTGACCGCCACCAATGCGGCGCGCAGTGATGCGGCCGGTGTTGTTGCGGCCACCAGACTTGGTCAGGCCCTCGGTGAGGGTCTTGACCGGCTTGCCCTTCCACAGCTCCGAGCGGTCGACGATGACCAGCTGGCGGAGCGACGGCGTAATCGGGCGGTATTGCTTCAGAGCCATCGGATCACACTCCCGCTCAGATGCCCGTGGTCACGTCGATCTTGTTACCCTCGGCGAGGGTGACGACGGCCTTCTTGAAGTCCGAGCGACGACCGATGATGCCGCGGAACCGCTTGGTCTTGCCCTTGGAAACCAGGGTGTTGACCGCGGTCACCTTGACGTTGAAGAGACCTTCAACGGCGGCCTTGATCTCCGGCTTGGAGGCCGTGAGCGGCACGCGGAACGTGACCTGGTTGTGCTCCGACACCAACGTCGACTTCTCGGTGATGACGGGAGCGAGGATCAGGTCGTACATCCGCTCCTGGCTCACCGCAGGTTTCGACTGCTTGCTCATTTCAGGCGAGCCTCCAGTTGCTCGACCGCGTTGCGGGTCAGGACCAGCGTGTCGCGGCGGAGAATGTCGTAGACGTTGGCGCCCTGCTCCGGCAGCACGTCGATCAGCGGGATGTTGCGCGAAGCCTTGGCGAAGTTCTCGTCCAGGTTCGAGCCATCGATGATCAGCGCGGACGTCAGGCCGAGGGTGGCCAGACGGGCGGCCAGTTCCTTGGTCTTGTGCGTCTCGGCAGCGGCAGCCTCGAGAACGATCAGCTTGCCCTCGGCGGCCTTGGCCGACAGGGCAGTCTTGAGCGCCAGCTTGCGGACCTTCTTGGTCAGGTCGTGGGCGTGCGAACGCACCACCGGCCCGAAGATGGTCGCACCGCCGCGGAACTGCGGCGAACGGATGGAGCCCTGGCGAGCGCGACCGGTGCCCTTCTGCGAGTAGGGCTTCTTGGTCGTGCCGCTGATCTCGCTGATGCCCTTGGTCTTATGGTTGCCGGAGCGGCGCTTGGCCAGCTGCCAGTTCACCATGCGGGCCAGCAGGTCGGTGCGGGTCGGCAGGCCGAACACGGCTTCCGACAGCTCGATCTCGCCGACGGCTTCGTTGTTCAGGTTCTTGATCGTGGCCTTCATGGCGCTCACTCCTGCGTCTCGGCCGGGGCTTCCGCCGCCGGAGCAGACTTGATGCCGGCCGGGAAGGGCAGGCCTTCCGGAGCCTTCTTCTTGACGGCGTCACGGATGCGCAGCCAACCGCCCTCGGCGCCGGGGACGGCACCCTTGAGCATGATCAGACCACGAGCTTCGTCGACGGCGACGACCTGAAGGTTCAGGACCGTAACCCTCTCATCACCGAGATGACCGGCCATCTTCTTGTTCTTGAAGACCTTGCCGGGATCCTGACGGTTACCCGTCGAACCGTGCGAGCGGTGCGACACCGACACGCCGTGCGTGGCGCGCAGACCACCGAAGTTCCAGCGCTTCATCGCACCGGCAAAGCCCTTGCCGATGGAGGTGCCGGTGACGTCGACGTACTGGCCGGCGACGAAGTGGGCGGCCGACAGCTCGGCGCCAACCTCGATCAGGGCATCGGCATCGACGCGGAACTCGACCAGCTTGCGCTTCGGTTCCACACGCGCCTTGGCGAAATGCCCACGCTCAGGCTTGTTGACGTTCTTCACCTTGATGGCGCCCGCGCCGAGCTGGACGGCGGTGTAGCCATCCTTCTCCTCGGTGCGAACGGCGACGACCTGGCAGCTGTCGACTTTCAGCACAGTGACCGGAACATGCTGGCCGTCGTCCGTAAAGACGCGGGTCATGCCGACCTTCTGCGCGATCAAACCGGATCGCATTGTTCTTTATCTCCTGACCAGGGACGTCCGTGAATGGAGAGGTCCCTTACCAACCAAAATCAGAGCTTGATCTCGACGTCGACGCCGGCGGCGAGGTCGAGCTTCATCAGCGCATCCACGGTCTGCGGCGTCGGATCGACGATGTCGAGCAGGCGCTTGTGGGTGCGGATCTCGAACTGCTCACGCGACTTCTTGTCGATGTGCGGCGAGCGGTTCACGGTAAACTTTTCGATGTGCGTCGGCAGGGGGATCGGGCCCCGCACGCGCGCGCCGGTCCGCTTGGCGGTGTTGACGATCTCGCTGGTCGACTGGTCGAGCACGCGATGATCGAACGCCTTCAGACGGATGCGGATGTTCTGGCTGTCCATGTCCAAACGTCCCTTGCACCTTCTAGCGATGACGCGGACGCGTCACCGGAACTCCACGAGCTGCTTTGGGGCTTCGCCGACAGCGCAAGGCCGCGCGCCGAACCACCGAAGCGGGGCCGACGGGCGACACAGTGACCAATGCGACGGGCCGATACGAAAAAGAACATCCCCCGCGGCGGATGCCCGAAGGGGATGTTCCGTTCAGCAGATGGCGCGCCCCGATGAGGCGCGCCGTGCCGTTCGTCTCGGGCTGCGTCTAGGCCGAAGCTGCCTACCACCAACCCAAAATCCAGAGGGCGTAATCTCTAGGCCTTCAGCGCCCGCGTGTCAATCCTGAATCTCCCCCGTTAGGGAGGAAGCCGGATCGACAGGCGGACGGACCCGAATGCCGACGCCCGATGGCTAGAACCGGGCGGGCCGTCCTTCCCGCTTGCGCGGGGAGGACGGCCCGTCTCTTGCAACCGGCAGCGGGTTCGCTCCCGCCGCCCTACCCTTCCCTCCGGCGGACGCCTTACGGCGACTGCCGGACGGTCATCACTCGACGATCTTGGCAACGACGCCGGCGCCGACGGTGCGGCCGCCCTCGCGGATGGCGAAGCGCAGGCCCTCGTCCATGGCGATCGGGGCGATCAGAGCGACGTCCATGGCGACGTTGTCGCCCGGCATCACCATCTCGACGCCTTCCGGCAGCGAGACCATGCCCGTCACGTCCGTCGTACGGAAGTAGAACTGCGGACGGTAGTTGGTGAAGAACGGGGTGTGACGGCCGCCCTCTTCCTTCGTCAGGATGTAGGCTTCGGCCTTGAACTTGGTGTGCGGGGTGATCGAACCCGGCTTGGCCAGAACCTGGCCGCGCTCGACGTCCTCGCGCTTGGTGCCGCGCAGCAGCGCGCCGATGTTGTCGCCGGCCTCACCCGAGTCGAGCAGCTTGCGGAACATCTCGACGCCGGTCACCGTCGTCTTCACCGTGTCCTTCAGCCCGACGATCTCGACTTCGTCACCGACCTTCACGATGCCGCGCTCGACACGGCCGGTCACCACGGTGCCGCGGCCCGAGATCGAGAACACGTCTTCGATCGGCATCAGGAACGGACGGTCCTTCGGACGCTCCGGCTGCGGGATGTACTCGTCCACCGTCTTCATCAGAGCCAGAACGGCGTCGCGGCCGATCTCCGGCTGACGGTCTTCCAGCGCGCACAGGGCCGAACCCTTGGTGATCGGAATGTCGTCGCCCGGGAACTGGTAGGAGGACAGCAGCTCGCGAACTTCCAGCTCGACCAGCTCCAGCAGCTCCGGATCGTCGACCATGTCGACCTTGTTCAGGAACACCACCAGAGCCGGAACGCCGACCTGGCGCGCCAGCAGGATGTGCTCGCGGGTCTGCGGCATCGGGCCGTCGGCGGCCGACACGACCAGGATCGCGCCGTCCATCTGGGCGGCGCCCGTGATCATGTTCTTCACGTAGTCGGCGTGGCCCGGGCAGTCGACGTGCGCGTAGTGGCGGTTGGTCGTCTCGTACTCCACGTGGGCGGTCGAGATCGTGATGCCGCGCGCCTTCTCTTCCGGCGCCTTGTCGATCTGGTCGTAAGCGGTGAAGGTGGCGCCGCCGGACTCCGCCAGCACCTTCGTGATCGCCGCCGTCAGCGACGTCTTGCCGTGGTCGACGTGGCCGATCGTGCCAACGTTGCAGTGCGGCTTGTTCCGCTCGAACTTTGCCTTGGCCATGGGTTGGTCTCTCCGTTTCTCAATCGTTCCAGCGGTCTTCAGGCCACCTTGGCGCGGACGCCGTCCGCGATGGCCTGTGGCACCGGCTCATAATGGTCGAACTGCATGCTGTACTGCGCGCGGCCCTGACTCATGGAGCGCAGGGAGTTCACATAGCCGAACATGGCCGCCAAGGGAACCAGTCCCGTGACGATTCGCGCGTTGCCGCGCTGGTCCATGCCGGTGATCTGTCCACGGCGACCGTTCAGGTCGCCGATGACGTCGCCCATATAGTCGTCCGGCGTGATGATTTCGACCCGCATCAGCGGTTCCAACAAGGCCGGAGCGGCTTTTGTCATCGCCTCTCGGAAGGCGGCCCGCGCCGCCAACTCGAAGGCCAGCGGCGACGAATCGACGTCATGGGTTTCGCCGCCGACAAGGGTCACCTTGACGTCGACGACCGGGTAACCGGCGACGACGCCGCTGCCCTTGGCGGCTTCCAGCCCCCGCTGCACACCGGCGACATAGTCGCGCGGCAGCGCGGCTGCGCGGTTCTCGAAAACGAAGCCGGCGCCGCGGCCCAGGGGCTCCACCTTGAGCGTGACCCACGCGAACTGCGCACGGTCTCCGGTCTGGCGGGCGTGGGTGTGGTCCACCTCGGCCGGACGCAGCACCGTCTCGCGGTAGGCCACCTTGGGCGTGCCGACCGCGGCGTCGACGCGGAATTCACGCCTCATCCGGTCGACGATGATGTCGAGGTGCAGTTCGCCCATGCCGCGGATGACGGTCTGCCCGCTCTCGCGGTCGACGGAAACGCGCATCGACGGGTCTTCATGGCCCAGCCGGTTCAACGCCGCCGCCATCTTCTCCTGGTCGGCCTCTGTCCGCGGCTCGATGACGATCTCGATGACCGGTTCGGGGACGTCCAGGCGTTCCAGCACGATAGGCTTGGCAGGATCGCACAGCGTATCGCCGGTCGCGGTGTGCTCCAGCCCGGCGAAGGCCACGATGTCGCCGGTATGGGCGCGTTCGATGTCTTCGCGGCTGTTGGCGTGCATCAGCAGCATGCGGCCGATCTTCTCGCGCTCCCCCTTCACGGGATTGAGCATCCAATCGCCGACGGTGACTGTGCCGGAATAGATGCGGCAGAAGGTGAGCGTCCCGACATAGGGGTCGTTCATCACCTTGAACGCCAGGCCGGAGAAGGGCGCGCTGTCGTTGGCCGGCCGCTCCTCGTCACGCCCGCCGCCGACCGCGTGGCCCTTGACCGCGCCGATGTCGTTGGGCGCCGGCAGATAATCGACAACGGCGTCCAGCATCGGCTGGATGCCCTTGTTGCGGAAGGCGGAGCCGCAGAGCACCGGCACCACGGCGCCGGCGATCGTGCCCTTGCGGATCAGCTTGCGCAGGGCTTCGGGCGAAGGCTCCTCGCCGCGCTCGAGATAGGCGGCCATCGCCGCCTCATCGAGGTCGAGCACAGCCTCCAGCAGCGCCTGACGGGCGCTAGCTGCCGCTTCTGCCAGATCCTCGGGAATGTCCGTGTGTTCGAATTCCGCGCCGAGCGTCTCGGCCTTCCAGATCGTGGCGCGCATCGCGACCAGATCGACGATCCCGGAAAAGCCGGCTTCAACGCCGACGGGAAGCTGCAGGACCAGCGGCCTTACGCCCAGCCGGTCGGCCATCATGGCGACGCAGTTGGGGAAATCTGCCCCGACGCGGTCCATCTTGTTGACGAAGGCCATGCGCGGCACGCCGTACTTGTCGGCCTGCCGCCACACGGTTTCCGTCTGGGGCTCGACCCCCGCCACCGCGTCGAAGATGGCGACAGCGCCATCCAGGACACGCAAGGACCGCTCGACCTCGATGGTGAAATCCACGTGGCCGGGCGTGTCGATGATGTTGATGCGGTGATCGCGCCAGAAACAGGTCGTCGCCGCCGAAGTAATGGTGATGCCCCGCTCCTGCTCCTGCTCCATCCAGTCCATGACGGCGGTGCCGTCATTGACGTCGCCCATGCGATAGGACTTGCCGGTATAGAACAGGATGCGCTCGGTCGTCGTCGTCTTCCCGGCATCGATGTGAGCCATGATGCCGATGTTGCGGTAACGGTCGAGGGCGTGCGAACGGGGCATGCAAAATCACCAGGACAGGCGTGAACCTTACCAGCGGTAGTGCGAGAACGCCTTGTTGGCTTCCGCCATGCGGTGCGTATCTTCGCGCTTCTTCACGGCGGTGCCGCGCTGGCTGGCGGCGTCGAGCAGCTCACCCGACAGACGCTCGGTCATGGTGTTTTCCGAACGGGCGCGGGCGGCGCTGATCAGCCAACGGATGGCCAGGGCCTGGGCGCGGTCCGAACGGACCTCGACCGGAACCTGATAGGTCGCACCGCCGACGCGGCGGCTGCGCACTTCCAGGTGCGGCTTCACGTTGGCGAGCGCATCATGGAAGACCTGAACGGGATCGTTCTTGGTCTTGACCTCGATACGGCCCAGGGCGCCGTAGACGATACCTTCGGCGGCCGACTTCTTGCCGTCCAGCATCAGGCAGTTCATGAACTTCGTCAGGACGCGGTCGCCATACTTGGCGTCCGGCAGGACTTCACGCTTCTCGGCGCGATGACGACGGGACATCGTGAGTTCTCCTTACTTCGGACGCTTCGCGCCGTACTTCGAACGGCGCTGCTTACGATCCTTGACGCCCTGGGTATCCAGCGTGCCGCGAATGATGTGATAGCGAACGCCGGGAAGATCCTTCACACGACCGCCGCGGATCATGACCACCGAGTGTTCCTGGAGGTTGTGGCCCTCACCAGGGATGTAGCTCGTCACCTCGAAGCCGTTCGTCAGACGAACGCGGGCGACCTTACGGAGCGCCGAGTTCGGCTTCTTCGGGGTGGTGGTGTAGACGCGAGTGCAGACGCCACGCTTCTGCGGGCAAGCCTCCATCGCGGGAACCTTGTTGCGCGCGGCCAACGGCTCGCGCGGCTTACGGATCAACTGGTTGATCGTCGGCATATCTGCCCTTCATCCCTTCAAGATCACTCGGCCGGACGAGCCGGACGAAGCAAAAGCCCGCCTGCGAAACGTTGCCGTTCCGAGCGGGCCGAATGAGCGAAAGCCGATCGGATGGCTCCGACCGGCGGGATCGGTGGATTCAAGCGGACGCACGGAGAGCCCCGGCGTCCTTTGAAGTTCGCGGACTGTAGGGAAAGGCTGCGGGAGAGTCAAGGTCGGTATTTCCGTCCGGCGACGCCGCGCCGGTGCCTTTGCGAGGCCGAAAGAAAAAGGGCGCGTCCCTTGCGGAACGCGCCCCCTCCCCTACTCGATCGGTTCGACAGATCAGGCCGCGGAGCTTTCCTCGCCCGGGGTCGGCAGCGCCGGAGTTTCCTCCGGAGCGCCGGCTTCCAGGGCCGCTTCGCGGTCACGCTCGGCGGCGATCAGCTTCAGGCGGTTCACCACGGAGCCCGTGCCGGCCGGGATCAGACGGCCGACGATGACGTTCTCCTTCAGGCCTTCCAGGTTGTCGACCTTGCCGCCGACGGCCGCTTCCGTAAGGACGCGGGTGGTTTCCTGGAACGACGCGGCCGAGATGAAGGAGCGCGTCTGCAGGCTGGCCTTGGTGATGCCCTGGAGAACCGGATGGCCGTGGGCCGGCTGCAGCCCCTCCGCCACCGTCTTCTCGTTCTCCTCGTCGAACTCCTGACGGTCGACCTGTTCGCCCACCAGGAAGGTGGTCTCGCCGGCGTCGGTGATCTCGACCTTCTGCAGCATCTGGCGAACGATCACCTCGATGTGCTTGTCGTTGATCTTCACGCCCTGCAGTCGATAGACGTCCTGGATTTCGTTGATGAGGTAGTCGGCCAAGGCCTCCACACCCATCACCGCCAGGATGTCGTGCGGCACCGGGTTGCCGTCCATCAGCAGATCGCCGCGCTCGACGTAATCGCCTTCCTGCACGGAGATGTGCTTGCCCTTCGGGATCAGATACTCCTTCTCGTCGCCGGTCTCGTCATTGCGGACGACGATGCGGCGCTTGGTCTTGTAGTCCTTACCGAATTCGACGCGGCCGCTCATCTCCGAGATGATGGCGAAGTCCTTCGGACGACGCGCCTCGAACAGCTCGGCCACGCGCGGCAGACCGCCGGTGATGTCGCGGGTCTTCGACGACTCGCGCGGGATACGCGCCAGCACGTCGCCGGCCCGGACCTCGGCACCGTTCTCCACCGACAGGATGGCGTCCACCGACATGAAGTAGCGGGCCTCCAGGCCGTTCGGCAGTGTGATCAGGTCGCCCCGCTCGTCCACCAGCGCGATGCGCGGCTTCAGATCGGCACCACGCGGCTGCTGGCGCCAGTCGACCACCACCTTAGAGCTGATGCCCGTCGCCTCGTCCATCACCTCGCGCATGGAGATACCTTCCACGAGGTCGATGTAGCGGGCGGTACCGGCGCGCTCCGTGATGATCGGCAGGGTGTACGGATCCCACTCGGCCAGCTTGGCGCCGCGCTCGACCTTCACGCCGTCGTCGGCCAGCAGCTTCGCACCGTAGGGAACGCGGTGACGCGCCCGTTCGCGGCCCTGCTCGTCGAGCAGGATCACTTCGGTGCTGCGGCCCATGACCACCGGGATACCGGACGAGTTCATGACGACGTTGCGGTTGTTGATCCGCACCGTCGCATCGAACGCCGCCTCGATCTGGCTCTGCTCCGCACCGCGCTGGGCCGCGCCGCCGATGTGGAAGGTACGCATCGTCAGCTGGGTGCCCGGCTCGCCGATCGACTGCGCCGCGATGACGCCGACCGCCTCGCCGGTGTTGACCAGCGTGCCGCGGGCCAGATCGCGGCCGTAGCACTTGGCGCAGACGCCGTCACGGGTCTCGCAGGTCAGGACCGAGCGGATCTTGACCGAGTCGATGCCCGACCGCTCGATGCGGTCGACCGTCGGCTCGTCGATCAGGCCGCCGTCCTCGACGATCAACTCGCCGTTCAGCGGATCGATCACCGCGCCGACCACGGTGCGGCCGAGGATGCGGTCGCCCAGCGGAGAGATGACCTCGCCACCATCGATCACCGCCTTGACGGTGATGCCGCGCTCGGTGCCGCAATCATGCTCGACGATGATGGCGTCCTGCGCCACGTCGACCAGGCGGCGGGTGAGGTAACCGGAGTTCGCCGTCTTCAAGGCGGTGTCGGCCAGACCCTTGCGGGCGCCGTGGGTGGAGTTGAAGTACTCCAGCACGGTCAGGCCTTCCTTGAAGTTCGAGATGATCGGCGTCTCGATGATCTCGCCCGACGGCTTGGCCATCAGGCCGCGCATGCCGGCCAGCTGACGGATCTGCGCGGCGGAACCGCGGGCGCCGGAGTGGGCCATCATGTACACCGAGTTGACCGGCTTGCCGGCTTCGGTGGTCGAGATCGCCTTCATCATCTCGGAAGCGACCTTCTCGGTGCATTCCGACCAGACGTCGACGACCTTGTTGTACTTCTCGCCCTGGGTGATGAGGCCGTCGAGATACTGCTGCTCGAACTCCTTCACCCGCTCCTTCGACTCGTTGACCAGCTTCTCCTTGGCGGCGGGGATGACCATGTCGTCCTTGCCGAAGGAGATGCCGGCGCGGCAGGCGTGGCCGAAGCCGAGCTTCATCAGGCGATCGGCGAAGATCACCGTCTCCTTCTGACCGCAATGGCGGTAGACGGCGTCGATGACGTTGCCGACGTCCTTCTTGGTGAGGACGCGGTTGATCAGCGAGAAGGGCACCTTCGGGTGACGCGGCAGCAGCTCCGACAGGAGCATGCGGCCCGGCGTCGTCTCGACGATGCTGGTCTGCTCGTTGCCGTCCTCGTCCACGCCGACGTAGCGCGCCTTGATCTTCGCATGGATCGACAGGACCTTGGCGTTCAGCGCCTGCTCGATCTCCGAGACGTTGGCGAACACCATGCCCTCGCCCTTCTCACCCGGGCGATCCATGGAGATGTAGTAGATGCCGAGGACGATGTCCTGCGACGGCACGATGATCGGCTTGCCGTTGGCGGGCGACAGGATGTTGTTGGTCGACATCATCAGGACGCGCGCTTCCAGCTGGGCCTCGAGGCTCAGCGGGACGTGCACGGCCATCTGGTCGCCGTCGAAGTCGGCGTTGAAGGCGGTGCAGACCAGCGGGTGCAGCTGGATCGCCTTGCCTTCGATCAGCGTCGGCTCGAACGCCTGGATGCCGAGACGGTGCAGTGTCGGCGCACGGTTCAGCATCACCGGATGCTCGCGGATGACCTCTTCCAGGATGTCCCACACCTCGGGACGCTCCTTTTCCACCATCCGCTTGGCCGCCTTGATGGTGGAGGCGAGGCCGTACAGCTCCAGCTTGGCGTAGATGAAGGGCTTGAACAGCTCCAGCGCCATCTTCTTCGGCAGGCCGCACTGGTGCAGCTTCAGCTCCGGGCCGACGACGATGACCGAACGGCCCGAGTAGTCGACGCGCTTGCCGAGCAGGTTCTGACGGAAGCGGCCCTGCTTGCCCTTCAGCATGTCGGACAGCGACTTCAGCGGACGCTTGTTGGCGCCGGTGATGACGCGGCCGCGGCGGCCGTTGTCGAACAGAGCGTCGACGGCCTCCTGCAACATGCGCTTCTCGTTGCGGACGATGATGTCCGGCGCCTTCAGCTCGATCAGCCGCTTCAGACGGTTGTTGCGGTTGATGACGCGGCGGTACAGGTCGTTCAGGTCGGACGTGGCGAAGCGGCCGCCGTCCAGCGGGACCAGCGGACGCAGTTCGGGCGGGATCACCGGAATGACTTCCAGGATCATCCACTCCGGACGCGACTGCGATGCCAGGAAGGCGTCGATCAGCTTCAGGCGCTTGACCAGCTTCTTGCGCTTGGCTTCGGAGTTGGTGTCGCGCAGATCCTCACGGCAACGCTTCTTCTCCTCGTCGAGGTCGAGCGCGGACAGCATGATGCGCAGCGCTTCGGCACCGATCGACGCGGTGAAGGCGTCCTCGCCGTACTCGTCCTGGGCGTTCAGGTACTCTTCCTCGTTCAGCAGCGAATGCAGCTTCAGCGGGGTGAGGCCCGGCTCGATGACGACGTAGTTCTCGAAATAGAGGATGCGCTCCAGATCCTTGAGCGTCATGTCGAGCAGCAGGCCGATGCGGCTCGGCAGCGACTTCAGGAACCAGATATGCGCGACCGGGGACGCCAGCTCGATATGGCCCATGCGCTCGCGCCGGACCTTCGACAGCGTGACCTCGACGCCGCATTTCTCGCAGATGATGCCGCGATACTTCATGCGCTTGTACTTGCCGCACAAGCACTCGTAGTCCTTGATCGGGCCGAAGATGCGGGCGCAGAACAGGCCGTCGCGCTCCGGCTTGAAGGTGCGGTAGTTGATGGTTTCCGGCTTCTTGATCTCGCCGTAGGACCAGGACCGGATCCGCTCGGGGCTCGCGATCTGGATGCGGATCTGATCGAAGCTCTGCGGCCCCTGGACCTGGCCGAAAATGTTCATCAACTCATTCATGACCGTCTCCCGCTGGCATCGCCGCGTTGTCGGTTAAGGGCAGTGCATGACCCCGGATCGGCGCTTGCGCCGTTCCGGGGTTTGGTCACGTCAAATCGGCTCAGTAGGACCGCTGGTTCAATTCGACGTTCAGGCCGAGCGAGCGCAGCTCCTTGACCAGCACGTTGAACGACTCCGGAATGCCGGCCTCGAAGTTGTCGTCGCCGCGGACGATGGCCTCGTAGACCTTGGTGCGGCCGGACACGTCGTCCGACTTCACCGTCAGCATTTCCTGCAGCGTGTAGGCGGCGCCGTAGGCTTCCAGCGCCCAGACCTCCATCTCACCGAAGCGCTGACCGCCGAACTGGGCCTTGCCGCCCAGCGGCTGCTGCGTGACCAGCGAGTAGGGGCCGATCGACCGGGCGTGGATCTTGTCGTCCACGAGGTGGTGCAGCTTCAGCATGTAGATGTAGCCGACGGTGACCTTGCGATCAAACGTCTCGCCGGTGCGGCCGTCGATCAGCGTCGACTGGCCCGACCGGTCGAAGCCGGCGCGTTCCAGATGGACGCAGATGTCCTCCTCGCGGGCGCCGTCGAAGACCGGCGTCGCGAAGGGCACGCCCTTGCGAAGGTTGCCGCCCAGCTCCAGCAGCTCGGCGTCGTTCATGTCGGCGATGTCCTCGTTGTAGGTCACTTCGCCATACGCCGACTTCAGCGTGCTGCGCAGCGCCTCCAGCTGGGGAGCGCCTTCGGCCTTCTGGCGGATCGCCAGACGGTATTGGTCGACCGCACGGCCGATCTGCTTGCCGAGACCCGACGCCGCCCAACCGAGGTGGGTTTCCAGGATCTGACCGACGTTCATGCGCGAAGGCACGCCCAGCGGGTTCAGCACCAGATCGACGGGGGTGCCGTCCTCCAGGTAGGGCATGTCCTCCTGCGGGATGATGCGCGAGACGACACCCTTGTTGCCGTGACGGCCGGCCATCTTGTCGCCCGGCTGCAGCTTGCGCTTCACCGCGACGAAGACCTTGACCATCTTCATGACGCCCGGCGGCAGCTCGTCACCGCGCTGCAGCTTGTCGACCTTGTTCTCGAAGCGGTCCTGCAGGGCCTTGATCGAGTCGTCGAACACCTTGCCCAGGTTCTCGACCGTCTCCATCACCTGCTCGTCGGCGATGGCGATCTGGCGCCACAGGCCCTTCGACAGGCCGGCCAGCACCTCGTCGGTCAGGACCGTGCCGCCCTTCATGCCCTTCGGGCCGGACTGGGCGGTCTGGCCGATCAGCACTTCCTTCAGGCGGGTGTAGAAGCTGCGCTCCAGGATGCCGCGCTCGTCGTCGCGGTCCTTGGCCAGCTTCTCGATCTCGGCACGCTCGATCGCCAGGGCGCGCTCGTCCTTGTCGACGCCGCGGCGGCTGAACACGCGCACCTCGACGATCGTGCCGACCACGCCCGGCGGCAGGCGCAGCGAGGTGTCGCGGACGTCGGAGGCCTTTTCGCCGAAGATGGCGCGCAGCAGCTTCTCTTCCGGCGTCATCGGGCTTTCGCCCTTCGGCGTCACCTTGCCGACCAGAATGTCGCCCGGACGGACTTCGGCGCCGATGTAGACGATGCCGGCCTCGTCGAGGTTCTTCAGAGCTTCCTCACCCACGTTCGGAATGTCGCGGGTGATTTCCTCCTGGCCCAGCTTGGTGTCGCGGGCCATGACCTCGAATTCCTCGATGTGGATCGAGGTGAAGACGTCGTCCTTGACGATGCGCTCGTTGATGAGGATCGAATCCTCGAAGTTGTAGCCGTTCCACGGCATGAACGCGACGAGCACGTTCCGGCCGAGCGCCAGCTCGCCGAGATCGGTCGACGGGCCGTCGGCAACGATGTCGCCGGCCTTCACCCGGTCGCCCACCTTCACCAGCGGGCGCTGGGTGATGCAGGTGTTCTGGTTGGAACGCTGGAACTTCAGCAGGTTGTAGATGTCGACGCCCGGCGCCGTGCTGTCGGAGCTGTCGGTGGCGCGCACGACGATGCGGGTGGCGTCGACCTGGTCGACGATGCCCGAGCGTTTGGCGACGATGGTCACGCCGCTGTCGCGGGCGACGGTCGCCTCCATGCCCGTACCGACCAGCGGCGCGTCCGCCTTCACCAGCGGCACCGCCTGACGCTGCATGTTGGAACCCATCAGCGCGCGGTTCGCGTCGTCGTTCTCCAGGAACGGGATCAGCGCCGCGGCGACGGACACCAGCTGCTTCGGCGACACGTCGATGAGGTCGATCGCCTCGGGCCGGAACATCAGGTACTCGCCGCCCTGGCGGCAGGACACCAGATCGGCGGCGAAGCTGTTGTCGGGGTTCAGCTCGGCGTTCGCCTGGGCGACGACGTAGCGGCCCTCCTCCATCGCCGACAGGTAGACCACCTCGTTGGTGACCTTGCCGTCGATGACCTTGCGGTAGGGGCTCTCGATGAAGCCGTACTGGTTCACGCGGGCATAGGTCGCCAGCGAGTTGATCAGACCGATGTTCGGACCTTCGGGGGTCTCAATCGGGCAGATGCGGCCGTAATGCGTCGGGTGCACGTCGCGCACCTCGAAGCCGGCGCGCTCGCGGGTCAGACCGCCCGGGCCGAGCGCCGAGAGACGACGCTTGTGCGTGATCTCGGACAGCGGGTTGGTCTGGTCCATGAACTGCGACAGCTGCGACGAGCCGAAGAACTCGCGCACTGCGGCGGCCGCCGGCTTGGCGTTGATCAGGTCGTGCGGCATCACCGTGTCGATCTCGACCGAGCTCATGCGCTCGCGGATCGCACGCTCCATGCGCAGCAGGCCGACGCGGTACTGGTTCTCCATCAGCTCGCCGACCGAGCGGACGCGGCGGTTGCCGAGATGGTCGATGTCGTCGATCTCGCCGCGGCCGTCCTTCAGGTTCACCAGAACCTTCAGGATCTCCAGGATGTCCTCCTTGCGGAGAACGCGCATCTGGTCGTCCGTCTGGAAGTTCAGGCGGGCGTTCATCTTGACGCGGCCGACGGCCGACAGGTCGTAGCGCTCGCTGTCGAAGAACAGGCCCGAGAACAGCGCCTCGGCCGATTCCAGGGTCGGCGGCTCGCCCGGACGCATGACGCGGTAGATGTCGATCAGCGCGTCTTCACGGCTGGCGTTGCGGTCGGCCGACATGGTGTTGCGGATGTAGGCGCCGACGTTCAGATGGTCGATCGCCAGCACCGGCAGCTCGTCGACGCCGGTCTTCTCCAGCTTCTCCAGGTCGCTCGCCGACAGCTCGTCACCGGCCTCGAACAGGACCTCGCCCGTGCGCTCGTTGATGATGTCGACGGCGAGATAGCGGCCGGTCAACTCCTCGGTGGAGACCTGCTGCTCGGTCAGGCCGGCCTCGACCAGCTTCTTGATGACGCGCGGGGTCATCTTGGTGCCCGCCTCGGCGACGATGGCGCCGGTGGCGGCATCGACCAGGTCGGACGCCAGCTTGACGCCCTTCATGCGCTCGGCGCTGAACGGGGTCTTCCAGCCGCCGGCGGAGCGGCTGTAGGTGATGGTGTCGTAGAAGTAGTTGAGGATCTCTTCCTTCGACATGCCCTGCGCCTCGTAGGGCAGCAGGTCCTTGCGGTTCGCCTTGCGCTCGGCGCGCAGAGCCACGGTCTCCGCGCTGTCCAGGGCGAACAGCAGCGTGGTGGCCGGCAGCTTGCGGCGGCGGTCGATGCGCACGTAGACGAGATCCTTGGCGTCGAACTCGAAGTCGAGCCAGGAACCGCGGTAGGGGATGACGCGCGCGGCGAACAGATACTTGCCCGACGCGTGGGTCTTGCCCTTGTCATGGTCGAAGAAGACGCCCGGGCTGCGGTGCATCTGGGAGACGATGACGCGCTCGGTGCCGTTGATGATGAAGGTGCCGTTGGCCGTCATCAGGGGCATGTCGCCCATGTAGACGTCCTGCTCCTTGATGTCGCGGATCGAACGGAGGCCGGTGTCCTCCTCGACGTCGAACACGGACAGGCGCAGGGTAACCTTCAGCGGAGCCGCGAAGGTCATGCCGCGCTGCTGGCACTCCTCGACGTCGTATTTCGGCTGCTCAAGCTCGTACTTGACGAAATCCAGCACCGCGCGGTCGGAGAAGTCCTTGATCGGGAAGACCGACTTGAAGACTTCCTGCAGGCCCAGGTTCGCCCGCTTTTCCGGGGCGACGTCCATTTGCAGGAAGTGGTCGTAGGAGCTGCGCTGCACCTCGATGAGGTTGGGCATCTGGGTGACTTCCGGGATGCGCCCGAAGCTCTTCCGAACACGTTTACGACCCGTAAAGGATTTGGCCATGGATGTCCCCAAACGTCTGTACGTGATGCGCGTTATACCGACCGTTCAACCGACCGTAGGATCAAGCCGACTGGTGTCGACCGGTCCCGAGGGCGCCCGCGCGGGCCATCCCCATGATGGGGACGGAAAGAGCCGGGCCGGGCGAGCCCGGTCCGGCGGAAGGCAGAAAACGCCGTGCGGCGGCCGGTCCCCGAGGGGACCGACCGCCGTCCGGCGTGGTACTTTATGATCCGTACGCAACAAGGTCTTACTTAATATCGACCTTGGCGCCGGCTTCTTCAAGCTGCTTCTTGATCTTGGCGGCCTCGTCCTTCGTGGCGCCTTCCTTGACCGGCTTCGGAGCGCCCTCGACCAGGTCCTTGGCTTCCTTCAGGCCCAGGCCGGTGATCGCACGGACTTCCTTAATCACGTTGATCTTCTTGTCGCCGGCATCGGCGAGGATCACGTTGAACTCGGTCTGCTCTTCGGCCGGAGCGGCAGCGGCAGCGGCCGGGCCGGCGGCGGCGACGGCCACCGGAGCGGCGGCGGAGACGCCCCACTTCTCTTCGAGGAGCTTGGACAGCTCGGCGGCTTCCAGGACGGTCAGGGCCGACAGATCGTCGACGAGCTTCTGCAGATCAGCCATTTTACTACTCCAACGACTTGTATTCTGGGTTCAGATAAAACTGTGACAGAGCGGCTCAGGCCGCCTCGTCCTTCTTCGCGTAGGCCGCCAGAACGCGGGCGACCTGGCCGCCCGGAGCCTGGAGGACACCGGCGATACGGGTCGCCGGGGTCTGGATCATGCCCACGAGCTTGGCGCGCAGTTCGTCCAGCGACGGCAGGGTCGCCAGGGCCTTGACGCCTTCGGCGTCGAGAACCTGGTTGCCGAGGCCGGCGCCGATGATCTGGAGCTTGTCGTTCGCCTTCGAGAACTCGGCGACGACCTTGGCGGCCGCAACCGGATCCTTCGAATAGGCGATCGCCGTCGGGCCCTTGAAGAGACCGTCCAGACCCTCGAACTGCGTGCCCTGAAGGGCGCGGCGGGCGAGCCGGTTCTTCGTCACCTTGAAGCCGGCACCCGCGGCCCGCACCTTCGCACGCAGATCGGTGACTTCCTTCACCGTCAGACCCAGGTGATGAGTGACCACCACCAGGCCCGTCTCCGCGAGCTTCGACTGCAGGTCCGCGATCGTCGCTTCTTTTTGTGTACGATCCACGGATCGCCTCCTTGCACAGAGGTGTACATGGACCCCCATCCCCGAAGGGCCGGAGGTCCGGCGAACCTGTCCCAGAAGTTCAAGCCGTTCCTGAACCGGATCGACCGCGGGAACGCGGCGGGCCGGAGGGGTAAACGGTTCAACTCCCGTCTGCGCGGGTGGATTTTAAGCCCTCCCCTTCCCTTGCGGTCGGGTTCGGACACCAGCGGTCTCGGACAGGGGTGGGTGGGTGCCCTCGAGGAAACTTCCCTTTGGGCGGTCCACCCGGTCACCGCCGCTGCCCGAGGGCAGACGGCGGCGAATAGGGTCGTCAGGCGGCGGCCGGAGCCGACACGCTGGCGAGGTCGAGCTTCAGGCCCGGGCCCATGGTCGACGACAGCGACACCTTGAGCACGTACTGGCCCTTGGCACCGGTCGGCTTGGCGCGGGTGATGGCATCGACGAAGGCGCGGATGTTCTGGACCAGCGCCTCTTCCGAGAAGCTGACCTTGCCGACGCCGGCGTGGACGATACCGGTCTTCTCCGCACGGAACTCCACCGCGCCGGCCTTGGCGGCCTTGACGGCGCCGGCCACGTCGGGGGTCACGGTGCCCAGCTTCGGGTTCGGCATCAGGCCGCGCGGGCCGAGAACCTTACCGAGCTTGCCGACCACGCCCATCATGTCGGGCGAGGCGATGCAGCGATCGAAGTTGATGTTGCCGGCCAGGATCTGTTCGGCCAGATCGTCGCCGCCGACCACGTCGGCGCCGGCGGCCAGAGCCTCATCGACCTTGGCGCCACGGGCGAACACCGCCACGCGGACGGTCTTGCCGGTGCCGTTCGGCAGGTTCACGACACCGCGGACCATCTGGTCGGCGTGGCGCGGATCGATGCCGAGGTTCATCGCGATCTCGATGGTCTCGTCGAACTTGGCCTTGGCGGCACCCTTCACCAGGGTGACGGCCTGTTCCAGCGAGTAGAAGGAGTCGCGGTCGACGTTCTTGTAGGCGTCGGTCAGACGCTTGCCCAGCTTCGCCATAGGATCAGCCCTCCACCACTTCGAGGCCCATCGAGCGGGCGGAACCGGCGATCATCGTCGCGGCGGCGTCGACGTCGTGCGCGTTCAGGTCGACCATCTTCTTCTCGGCGATCTCACGGATCTGCGAGGTCGTGACCTGGCCGACGAAACCGCCCTTGCCGGGGGTCGTCGAACCCTTGTCCTTGCCCGACGCCTTCTTGAGGAAGTAGCTAACCGGCGGGGTCTTGGTCACGAAGGTGAAGGTGCGGTCGCCGTAGGCGGTGATGACCACGGGAATCGGCATGCCGACTTCCAGGTCCGCCGTCTTGGCGTTGAACGCCTTGCAGAACTCCATGATGTTCAGGCCGCGCTGACCGAGCGCCGGACCGATCGGCGGCGACGGGTTGGCCTTTCCGGCCGGAACCTGAAGCTTGATGTAACCGACGATTTTCTTCGCCATCTCACAACCTCCTGGGACGACGCGTCACGCTCTCGACCGGATGGTCCGGCGCGGCGTCGCGGGGTTTTGCGGTGCGGCCATGGCGAGCCTCCCGCAACAGAATGGAGCCACCGATGCGAACACCGGCAGCTCCGACACGAAACACTTTGGAACCCTGCGCTTAGATCTTTTCGACCTGCGTGTATTCCAACTCGACCGGCGTGGAGCGACCGAAGATCGAAACCGCCACCTTGAGGCGGGACTTCTCTTCGTCGACTTCCTCGACGACGCCATTGAACGAGGTGAAGGGGCCGTCGCTCACTCGAACCTGCTCGCCCACCTCGAAGGTGATCGAGGGCTTGGGGCGCTCAAAGCCTTCCTGCACCTGATGGATGATCCGCTCGGCCTCGCGCTGGGAGATCGGCTGCGGCTTGCCGCCGCCACCCAGGAAGTCCGTAACCTTCGGCGTGTTCTTCACCAGCGACCAGGATTCGTCGGTCAGGTCCATCTTGACGAGGACATAGCCGGGGAAGAACTTGCGTTCCGTGTTGATCTTGGAACCCCGGCGCACTTCGACCACTTCTTCGGTCGGGACCAGGATTTCCTCGAACTTGTCTTCCAGACCCTTCTGAGCCGCCTTTTCGCGGATGGCCTGGGCGACCTTCTTTTCGAAACCGGAATAGACGTGAACGACGTACCAGCGCGCGGCCATGCCTCAGCCTCCCAGCCCAAGGATCAAGCGGATGGCGAAGGCCAGCACCTGATCGACGACGAGGAAGAACAGGGCGGCCAGAACGACCATGATGAAGACCATGGCGGTGGTGACGCCGGTTTCCTTGCGGGTGGGCCAAGTAACCCTGGCTACCTCGCGGCGGACCTCGCGTGCGAATTCTGCGGGATTGACTTTAGCCATCGTGCGAACCGTGCGAGCTCCGAAGCGACTGTGGAGGGGCGCCGCTTTTTACCCTAACCGTCGCCGAGACGGCCTTTATTGGGACGGGATGGCAGGAGTGGAGGGGCTCGAACCCCCAACCCCCGGTTTTGGAGACCGGTGCTCTACCAATTGAGCTACACTCCTATCTCCGTCCGGCCACACCCTTCGGCGTGGGAGGCCGCTTAAAGCATTCTTTCGGCGGCGGTGTCAAGGCCTTTTGGCCCGACTTTCGAAAGAACTTTCCAGAACGGCTTCACCGAAGCCCAACCTTACTCTTTACGCAGATAAAACTCCCCCGCCGAACCGGAACTCGGCGGGGGAGGCAGGCTTATAGCATCACTCGACGATCTTGGCAACGACGCCGGCGCCGACGGTGCGGCCGCCCTCGCGGATGGCGAAGCGCAGGCCCTCGTCCATGGCGATCGGGGCGATCAGAGCGACGTCCATGGCGACGTTGTCGCCCGGCATCACCATCTCGACGCCTTCCGGCAGCGAGACCATGCCCGTCACGTCCGTCGTACGGAAGTAGAACTGCGGACGGTAGTTGGTGAAGAACGGGGTGTGACGGCCGCCCTCTTCCTTCGTCAGGATGTAGGCTTCGGCCTTGAACTTGGTGTGCGGGGTGATCGAACCCGGCTTGGCCAGAACCTGGCCGCGCTCGACGTCCTCGCGCTTGGTGCCGCGCAGCAGCGCGCCGATGTTGTCGCCGGCCTCACCCGAGTCGAGCAGCTTGCGGAACATCTCGACGCCGGTCACCGTCGTCTTCACCGTGTCCTTCAGCCCGACGATCTCGACTTCGTCACCGACCTTCACGATGCCGCGCTCGACACGGCCGGTCACCACGGTGCCGCGGCCCGAGATCGAGAACACGTCTTCGATCGGCATCAGGAACGGACGGTCCTTCGGACGCTCCGGCTGCGGGATGTACTCGTCCACCGTCTTCATCAGAGCCAGAACGGCGTCGCGGCCGATCTCCGGCTGACGGTCTTCCAGCGCGCACAGGGCCGAACCCTTGGTGATCGGAATGTCGTCGCCCGGGAACTGGTAGGAGGACAGCAGCTCGCGAACTTCCAGCTCGACCAGCTCCAGCAGCTCCGGATCGTCGACCATGTCGACCTTGTTCAGGAACACCACCAGAGCCGGAACGCCGACCTGGCGCGCCAGCAGGATGTGCTCGCGGGTCTGCGGCATCGGGCCGTCGGCGGCCGACACGACCAGGATCGCGCCGTCCATCTGGGCGGCGCCCGTGATCATGTTCTTCACGTAGTCGGCGTGGCCCGGGCAGTCGACGTGCGCGTAGTGGCGGTTGGTCGTCTCGTACTCCACGTGGGCGGTCGAGATCGTGATGCCGCGCGCCTTCTCTTCCGGCGCCTTGTCGATCTGGTCGTAAGCGGTGAAGGTGGCGCCGCCGGACTCCGCCAGCACCTTCGTGATCGCCGCCGTCAGCGACGTCTTGCCGTGGTCGACGTGGCCGATCGTGCCAACGTTGCAGTGCGGCTTGTTCCGCTCAAACTTTGCCTTCGCCATCGCTTTGGTCTTTCGTTCCCGACGTTCCGGACGCACACAATGGCCCGGCCGAGATCGGTTGTCCGTGGCGCACGCGGGATTGGAGCGGGTGAGGGGAATCGAACCCCCGTCGTAAGCTTGGAAGGCTTCTGCTCTACCATTGAGCTACACCCGCCTAAGCATCCCGCCGGCGCGACCGTCCGGGGCAAACGCGATCACGGACAAGCCGTGGAAAGTAATGGTGGAAGGGGCTGGATTCGAACCAGCGTACGCTATGCGGGCAGATTTACAGTCTGCTGCCTTTAACCACTCGGCCACCCTTCCAATCCGCAGCCTGGCAGTGCCCGCCGCGGAGTTCGGCAATATGCGAATTTTTCAGACCTTGTCAACAAGGGTTAAGCGGTTCACACCAGAAAAAAATTCCGCCGCCGTTTCAGGCGGCCCCCTCCCCTCCTTCGTGGATACCATGACGCGCTCAAAACATCCCGGCTCCGGCCGCCCGTCCGACAAGCATTCCGTCCACGCCGCGGGCAACCCGCGGGCAGCCGCGCCGCGGCAGGATCAGGCGGACGAGGGCACGCGCACCCGCCGCGGCGGGCCTAAGGGCAACCGTCCGCCGCCGGCACGCGGAGTTCTTCTGTACGGCCTGCATCCGGTTGCCGCAGCCTGGTCCAACCCCGAGCGGCGCATTCACCGGCTTCTGGCGACCGAATCCGGCCGCTCCGCTCTGGAGCCCGCCTTCGCCGCGGCGCGCGCCCAGGGGCTGCAGCGGCCCGAGGCGTCGATCGTCGACCGGACGGAGCTGGAGCGCATGCTGCCGGCCGGCGCCGTCCACCAGGGCATGGTGATCGACGCCTCCCCGTTGCCGGAGCTGGGGATCGAGGATCTGTGCAACGAGTTGGCGGAAGTCCCTTCGGCGGTGATCGTCGCGCTGGATCAGGTGACCGACCCGCACAATGTCGGTGCCATCCTGCGGTCCGCCGCCGCATTTGGCGCCCGCGCGGTGGTGGTGACCGAACGCCACGCGCCGGAGACCACGGGCGTGCTGGCGAAAAGCGCGTCGGGCGCGCTGGAGGCGGTACCGCTCGTCCGCGTCACCAACCTGGCCCGCGCGCTGACCGATCTGCAGCAGAACGGCTTTTGGGCCGTGGGTCTCGCCGAGTCGGGCGAGTCGACGCTGGCGAAGCTGGACCTCACCGGCAAGACGGTGCTGGTGATGGGGGCGGAGGGCAGCGGACTGCGCCGCCTGACCATGGACCGCTGCGACACCATCGCCCGGCTGCCCACGGGCGGCCCGGTCGGCAGCCTGAACGTGTCCAACGCCGCCGCTGTGGCGCTGTATGAGGTCGTCCGCCTGCGCGAGTGACCGGCCTCGCGATCGCCGGCATGGGCAAGTGCTTGTTAACGCGGAAAAGGGACGCTAAGGTGTGCGTCCCGCAAGCATCGGGCGCGCCGGATTAGCTCAGCTGGTAGAGCAGCTGATTTGTAATCAGAAGGTCACGGGTTCGATTCCTGTATCCGGCACCAGTTTTTTCATCGACTCGGCGGCATAGGCGCCTGGGTCCGTTGACATTCAAGGGACGATAAGGGGACTCGCACCGTTCCCGCGAGCCCCTTCAAGGTCGCCGCAGTGGAGGCGGCCTTGTATCGGATGAAGCCGGTCGGCGGGTTCCGCCTCCCACTGCGACTCCCGCCCGCTCAGGGGTTCCATCAAGCTGGATGAAACCCATACCCGGTGGCGGGTTTCAGTCCGGTTGCCGCATCTCCAGAGATGCTGACATTTTTTGTCAGCATCAGGCTGCTTGCAGAGATCCCTGACCGGATGGGGCCGCGTTCCTGCTGCGTGGCCTGACCTGCACTCCTCCTCATAAACACCTGAAATGTCGCAATTTTCTGTTTTGCCAGGGTATGGCATACGGTTTGGTGGACCACCAGGCGGCGATCCTTTTGAGATGATTGAGCGTTTTGACAACGTCATCATGCACGCTTAGCACGACAATCGTGCTGCACTTAGACACGCACAAATCTTATGCATAGTGAATATCGCCGATAACTTGACGGTTAGAGGCTCCCCCCACGCCTGTAGGGATGGCCCCGGTCAAGCGGACCGCGCGCGTTGCCCGCGAGTGCCTCCCCTACACCCGCAGGGATGCTGGCGGCCGCTCCCGTGAGGCCGGTTGCGGGGTGGGGATCGCGGCACCGAGGAACCTCGGCCGATCGCAGCGGTTTGTGTGGGCATCCGACCCACCTCACAGCAGCTTGTGTGAAAGGCCGATCATGACAAAGCCCCAGCGTCCCGAGTCGGGCCGTGACACGCCCACCACTCCCAGCGCGGAGGCCAACCGGATGCGCGCGGACATCGACCGCGGGCTGACCGGCGACAAGGTTCCGGCCACCGATCCTGCGGCGGCACCGCTCGGCACCGACGACGAGGCCGCCGGTACCACCCCGCCGCATGGCATCTCCCGCGATCGGGTGGTTCCGCCGAACCAGCGCATGCCGCCGGGACAAAAGAAGGGCGGCGATACGCTGGACACCTGATCGCCGCCGCCGGCACTCACCCCATGACGAAAAGCCCGGCCGGGACATTCTCCCGGCCGGGCTTTCCGCTGCTGGCTTCGGCGATGCCCGCCCGGGCTCCGAAAACCTTCCCGACCGCTCCGGGCTCAGAAATAGCGTTCCGGCACGCGGACCACGTCATCCGGCATCACCGAGGTGGTGATCGGCGCCCGGCGGATTTCCTTCTTGGGATCGGCGCCGCGGGTGATGAGGACGTAATCCTCCTTGGCGCGATAGGTGTAGCCGCCGGCCATCGCCACCGCCGACAGGGCGGTCATGCCGTTGACATACTGGTACTGGCCGGGATTGCGCACTTCACCCAGGATGAAGAAGGGACGGTGGTTCAGCACCTCCACGCTGACCTTGGGATCCTTCACATAGCCGGCGGCCAGACGGGTGGAGATCTCCTTCTCCAGATCGCGGGTGCTGCGATCCTTGGCCGAAACCTCGCCGATCAGCGGCATGGCGACCTTGCCGGTGCCGTCGACGCGGAACTCGCCGGACAGTTGCTCCTCACCGAAGACGATCACGCGCAGCGCATCGCCGGCACCCAGACGGTATTCGCTGATCTGGGTGGCGTTGGCGGTTTCCAACGGAGCGTCGTTGCCGGCGCAGCCGACCATGGCGACGGCCAGCGCGGTCAATCCGATCCCCTGGCCCAGCGCACGGATCACATGACGTCGATTCATCCCTAAACCCTTTCCCTGGCTGGTGGATGCCTGCCGCTGCGCCCGGTTCGGCCCGATGGAGCGGCTGTGGGGGCCCGCTCCATTCACCGGTCGTTTCTGCGGCGGCGCCCCTTGGTCACGCACCTTGAATTCGGGTGGAGACTAGCAACTCGCAAGCGCTTGGGAAAAAGTGGAGAGGAATTACCGCCTTCGGATCTCTCCAGTACATCGCCCCGGATAGTAAAAATT
Organism: Azospirillum ramasamyi; assembly: GCF_003233655.1. Classification (NCBI taxonomy): domain Bacteria; kingdom Pseudomonadati; phylum Pseudomonadota; class Alphaproteobacteria; order Rhodospirillales; family Azospirillaceae; genus Azospirillum; species Azospirillum ramasamyi. The sequence continues at coordinate 332,255 of NZ_CP029829.1, read as the reverse complement.
GGCATAAGAAAAGGGCGCCCGTCATAGAACGGACGCCCTGCACTGTTCAGCGGAACCTTTAGGCCCTTTGGCTGGACTTCCCCGATCGGCGGAGCCAGGGCCGCCGGATTACATCTGTGCGCCGACCCGCAGGAAGATCAGGTTGTCGCTGTATTCGACGGCGCTGACGTTGGAATTGCGCTTCTCGTAGGTGTAGCCGCCGGTCAAGAACAGGTAGCGGTTCATCTGGTAGGTGCCGCCGACGCCGGCCGTATAGACCTTGTCGTCGCGGTTGATGCCGTTGAACTTGTCCTGGCGGTACTGCAGCCGCCCGTTCAGGACCAGGGTGCGCAGCAGTTCGTGATCGACGCCGAGGGCGAAGACGGTGCGGGTATAGCTGGACGCGGTGCCGAAGCCCGGGCTGGCCGTGGTTTCACGCACCTGCCGGCTGCTGGTGGCGGTGATGGAGGTCAGCTGCGTGACCGCCCAGTTCAGGCGTCCGCCGAAGGACAGGCCGCTGAAGTCCGACAGCTGCGAATCCTTGTAGTTGCGGACCAGATAGCCGGCGAAGACCTCGCCGGTGATCAGGCCGGTCAGATCGGTGGCGAGGCCGCCGACCACCTCGTAGCCGTTCGAATCGCGGTCGATGCCGAAGGTGTCGCGGTCGTTCTTGTGGCGGGTCCAGGAATAGGTGCCCTGGACGAAGGCCTCGTAGCCCTCGATGAACTCGTAGCCGACACGGCCGACCGTGGCGTATTCCCAGCGGTCGCGGTCCTCCTGGTTGGCGATCCCGCCGCCGGTCAGGTCGACGTCGTTATAGGAGTTGTACTGGGCGGAACCCGACAGGCGGGCGCGCAGGCGGTTGAAGCGCTGGTTGTAACCGACCTCGCCGCCGCTGGTGTAGTAGACCACCGGCTCCGCATAGCCCGACAGGGTGTTGATGTCGCCGCGGCCTTCATGGTTGCGGCGGTGGAACAGCTGGCCGTCGAGCGCGCCGCCCTTGTTCACGTCGTAGCGGCCGGACGCCAGCAGGGCATAGTCGGTGTAGTTCTCGCTGGAATATTCCTGGTAGCGGCCGGCGTCGGCCGAAGCCGAGAAGTTCAGGGCATGGGTCGCGAAGTCGGACCGGATGTCGACCCGCGGGCGGACGGTCCAGATGACGTCGTCCTTGTGGTCGTCGCGGGTGGCGAAGACGTTGGTGTCGTAGGTGGCGCCCGCTTCCACCCGCGGCAGGAACAGGAAGGAGCCCGCGCGCAGGCCGAGCTGCTCGACCTCCGGCCGGCGGCGCTCCAGCACGGTTTCCCCACGCTGCAGGTCATCCTGGGCGGCGGCGGGAAGCGACGTCAGCCCGGTCGACGCGAGAGCGAGGGCGAGAATGGAAAAGGTGCTGGTCTTCATGGAGTCACCGCGCTTGGCTGGGTTCGGTCGGCTCACTGGGCCGGGATTCCGGCTCCTTGGTGGGAATGCCCGCCGGCCCCCGTCGGGACCGGATGCGGACACATCCTCGGCAAAGACACAACAAGGCGTGCTTGCCATGCAACAGTGAAGCCCGCGTCGCCCCGCTTTTGCGCCGTCCTGTGGTGTGGCCGCAACAAAAGCCCGCAGTCGACAGAGAACAATCACTGCAAAGACCCGATTGATTCCGCCGCTTTTTCAAATGGTTCTAAGATAAAGGTCATAGATCGCGGCGGCTGGACTGACCATACCCTGATGTGCCGTTTGGAACCGGCCGGCCGGCACCGGGTTGTTCATGGCGATTCCTGATCAGGAAAGGTGCCTCATGACACGCCGACTCGATACCCCGCCGCCGCCGCGCTCCACCAAGCGCCCGCCAGACGCCACCACCCCGCCCTACACGCCGGGCGGCGTGACGCCCCCGACGGGCGAGGGCGCGGAAAGCCCCGACGAGAAGACCGCTCCGCCCGACAGCTATCCGCCCAAGCGGAAACCCTGAGAAAGAGAAACCTCACGAAGACGAGCGCCCGACAAGGACAGCCCGCCGGCACGGACGGCCCCGGCGACGATCTGTTCCGGCATCGCAATCACCGTTCCTTGGGGCGTCATCAAGGCATGGCGTCCTTACCGGACCCTTTGGGCCTTCTTTTGCTGCCCGCAGCATGGCGGGGGCATCGCTGTGGCTCTATGACGCATCTGCGAATGTTGCCCTGTGGCCATTGCCTTCCCTACGCTTTCCATGAGGAACGCATAATGGACGCATCGGATGGCGACAGGCGGCAAACGCCGCGCCATCCCTGCCCACGCAGCCGGGAGCGGCGGTCCGTGCCCGCCCCAGCCTTCGCCCCGGATCGAAGGCGGGCGCGAACCACGGGCCCGCTGCCATGGACGACTTCGGACGACCGCCTCCCGACGACTACCAGTTGGCCGGCCAGGTTCACCACCGCCTCCGACGTGCGTACCAACGCGCCTCGGCCATCTTCATCGACCTGATCGGCGATTCGCTGCTGACCCCCACCCAATGGGCTGCGCTGGCCACCCTGTATGCCGAAGGCGCGCTGTCGCAGAACCAGCTCGGCCGGCTGACCTACATGGATCCGGCGACCACCCAGGGCGTGATCCTGCGGCTGGTGGAGCGCAATCTGGTCGAACGCCACCCCGACCCGCAGGACCGCCGCCGCACCAGCGTCAGCCTGACGCGGATCGGGCAGGCGCTGGTCATCGACCTGATGGCGAATGCCGCCGCCGCCCATGAACGGACGCTGGAACCCCTGTCGGAGGCGGAACGGGCGCAGTTCCTGGCGCTGCTGGCCCGGCTGATGTGACACGGGGCGGCGTCCGCCGGAACGCAAATCGGGCATGGACGCGGGAAAACACCCGATCAGGCGGTGACTTTTGCGCGGGGTTTGCTATGAACGCGGTGTGTTGCGTCGCACCGCGACCCGGACACGCCGCTGGTCTCTCAATGAACCGGGGTCCCCGCAGGATGAAGCACCGCCGCCCGACCGCCTCGCCGCTGGCGAAGCCCCTCTTCCCGGCCGCTCTGTTCGCCGCCGTGTCATTCGCAACCGTCACCGCCACGCTGGCGGGCATCGGCATGACGGCCGCCCCCGCGGCGGCGCAGTCGGCGAAAGAGCCGGCGACCTTCTCCGGCGCACCGGTGCGGGTGGGCGAGATCAACAGCTATACCGGCCTGCCCGCCTTCACCGTCCCCTACCGCCAGGGCTGGCAGCTGGCGCTGGAGGAGATCAACGCCCAAGGCGGCGTGATCGGCTGCTGCGAATTGCAGGTCGTCTCCCGCGACGACGCCGGCAAGCCCGACGATGCGGTGCGCGTCGCCCAGGAACTGGTGACGAACGAGGCGGTCGATGTACTGGCCGGCACCTATTTCTCGCATATCGGGCTGGCCGTCGCCGATTTCGCCGCGCGCAACAAGATGCCCTTCGTCGCGGCGGAGCCGCTGACCGACGCCATCACCTGGTCGAAGGGCAACCGCTACACCTTCCGCCTGCGCCCCAGCACCCACATGCAGGCGGCGATGCTGGTGGAGGAGGCCGCGAAGCTGCCGGCCAAGCGCTGGGCCACCGTCGCGCCCAACTACGAATACGGCCAGTCGGCGGTGGCGGTGTTCAAGCAGCTGCTGAAGGAGAAGCGCCCGGACGTGGAGTTCGTGGCGGAGCAGTGGCCGGCCCAGGGCAAGCTGGAGGCCGGGCCGACCGTCCAGGCGCTGGCCGCCGCCAACCCGGAGGCGATCTTCAACGTCACCTTCGGCGCCGATCTCGCCAAGCTGGTGCGCGAGGGCGAAGGGCGCGGCCTGTTCCGCAACCGCCAGGTCGTCAGCCTGCTGACCGGCGAACCGGAATATCTGGAGCCGATGAAGGACGAGGCGCCGGAGGGCTGGATCGTCACCGGCTATCCCTGGGACCAGATCGACACCCCCGCCCACAACGCCTTCGTCGCCGCCTACACCGCCCGGTTCAAGGATTCGCCCAAGCTGGGCTCCGTCGTCGGCTACACCACGATGAAGGCGATCGGCGCCGCGATCACCAAGGCCAAGTCCGCCGATGCCGAACCGATCGTCGATGCGCTGGCCGGCCTGACCATCGACAGTCCCTTCGGGCCGGTGACCTTCCGCGCCTCCGACCATCAGGCGACGATGGGCGCCTATGTCGGCGTCACGACCGTGAAGGACGGCCGCGGCACCATGAAGGACTGGCGCTATGCCGACGGCGCCAACTACCTGCCGCCGGACGACGTGGTGCGCAAGATGCGGCCGGCGGAGTAACGCCGCAGGCTTCGACCGCCCCCTCCTATCCTCCCCCGCTGGGCGGGAGAGGGACTGCCGCAGAAGGCCGACAAAGCTCCAATCCCCTCCCCCGCCCAGCGGGGGAGGGTTAGGGTGGGGGCAAGAGTCCGCACCGAAACGACGAATCCATGTCCTTCCTCATCGTCCAGGCCCTCAGCGGGCTCGCGACCGCGGCGACGCTGTTCCTGGTGTCGTCGGGGCTGACCATCGTGTTCGGCGTGACGCGGATCGTGAATTTCGCGCATGGCTCCTTCTACATGGTCGGCGCCTATGCCGGCTGGTCGCTGATCGAGCGGTTCGGCGGCACGCCCGCCGGCTTCTGGGGCTCGGTCGCCGCCGCGGCGCTGTTGATGGGCGTTCTCGGCGCCGCGATGGAGATCGGGCTGCTGCGCCGGCTCTACCGCTCGCCCGAACTGTTCCAGCTGCTGGGCACCTTCGGCGTGGTGCTGGTGGTGCAGGACCTGACCGCCTGGGCATGGGGGCCGGAGGATCTGCTGGGCCGCCGCGCGCCGGGGCTCAGGGGTTCCGTGGATATACTGGGACAACCCTTCCCGCTCTACGACCTCGTGCTGATCGGTCTCGGGCCGCTGGTGCTGGGGCTGTTGTGGCTGCTGTTCAACCGCACCCGCTGGGGCACGCTGGTGCGCGCGGCGACGCAGGACCGCGAGATGACCAGCGCCCTGGGCGTCGATCCGGCGCGGCTGTTCACCGGCGTGCTGTTCCTCGGCTGCGCCCTGGCCGGGCTGGGCGGCGCGCTGCAGGTTCCGCGAGAGGCGGTGAACCTGCACATGGACATGTCGATCGTGGTGGAGGCCTTCGTCGTCGTCGTGGTCGGCGGCATGGGCAGCCTGACCGGCGCCTTCCTCGCCTCGCTGCTGATCGGGCTGTTGCAGGCCTTCGGCATCCTGGTCTTTCCGCAGATCACGCTGGTGCTGGTCTTCCTGTTCATGGCGGTGGTGCTGGTGCTGCGCCCGCACGGCCTGCTCGGCCGGGCCGAGGAGGCGCCGCCGACGGCACCCGCCGCCGTCACCGTTCCGCTGTCCGCCCGCCGCCATGCCGGGGTTTGGGCGCTCGCTCTGCTGGCGGTCATGGCCTCGGCACCGCTGGTCGCCGGCGACTATGCGCTGATCCTGCTGACCGAGGTGGTGATCCTCGCCCTGTTCGCCGCCAGCCTGCACCTGCTGATCGGGCTGGGCGGGCTGGTGTCCTTCGGTCATGCGGCATGGTTCGGGCTGGGCGCCTACGGCTCGGCCCTGCTGGTCAAGCATCTGGGTGCGCCGATGCCGCTGGCATTGGCCGGCGCGCCGGTCCTGGCCGGGGTGGGGGCGCTGGTGGCGGGCTGGTTCTGCGTGCGGCGCTCGGGGCTCTATTTCGCCATGCTGACGCTGGCTTTCGCGCAGATCGTCTGGTCGATCGCCTTCCAATGGTATGCCGTGACCGGCGGCGACAACGGCATCCTCGGCGTCTGGCCCTCGGCCTGGGCGGCGGGCAAGGCCGCCTATTACTGGCTGACGCTGGCGCTGTGCGGCGGGGCGCTGTGGCTGCTGCGCCAGGCGGCCTTCGCCCCCTTCGGCTATGCGCTGCGGGCCGGCCGCGACTCGGGGTTGCGCGCCGAATCGGTGGGCATCGACGTGCGCCGCTTCCAATGGATGGCCTTCGTGCTGGCGGGCACCGCGGCGGGACTGGCCGGCGGGCTCTACGCCTTCGCCAAGGGCAGCGTCTTTCCCACCCTGCTGGCGGTGCCGCAGTCGGTCGATGCGCTGGTGATGGTGCTGATGGGCGGCATCCAGACCGTCGCCGGGCCGCTGGCCGGCGCGGTGGCCTTCCACCTGCTGGAAGCCGAGGTGATGAGCATGACCGACTGGTGGCGGCTGGCGTTGGGCCTGATCATCATCGCGCTGGTGCTGGTCTTCCCCAAGGGGATAGTCGGCTTCCTGTCCGGCTTCAGGAGGCGGGCATGAGCGAGCTGCCCATGAGCGAATTGGTGGTGCACGACCTGCAACGCTCCTTCGGCGGGGTGCAGGCGGTCGGCGGCGTGTCCTTCACCCTGCGCTCCGGCGACCTGCTGGCGCTGATCGGCCCCAACGGTGCCGGCAAGAGCACCTGCTTCAACCTGCTGAACGGCCAGCTGCGCCCCGATTCGGGATCGGTCAGGCTGGACGGCACCGAACTGGTCGGGCTGCCACCCCGGCGCATCTGGGCGCTGGGGGTCGGGCGCACCTTCCAGATCACCGCGACCTTCGCCTCGATGACGGTGGCGGAGAATGTGCAGATGGTGCTGCTGTCGCGCGCGCGCCGGCTGTTCGGCCTGTGGCGCCCGGCCGCCGCCCAGTTCCGCGAACCGGCGCTGGCCCTGCTGGATCGCGTCGGCATGGCCGCCCAGGCGGATCGGCCCTGCGGCGTGCTGGCCTATGGCGACGTGAAGCGGGTCGAGCTGGCGATGGCGCTGGCGAGCGAGCCGACGGTGCTGCTGATGGACGAGCCGACCGCCGGCATGGCCCCGGCCGAACGCCTCGCCCTGATGGCGCTGACGGCGGAGCTGGTGCGCGAGCGCGGCCTCGCCGTGCTGTTCACCGAACATGACATGGACGCCGTGTTCGGCCACGCCACCCGCGTGATGGTGCTCGACCGCGGCCGGCTGATCGCGGAGGGCCCGCCGGATCAGGTGCGCGCGAACCCTCGCGTGCAATCCGTCTATCTGGGAGGCGAGGCGTGAACGAACCCCTGCTGACGGTGGACGGCCTGCAGGCCTGGTACGGCCGCGCCCACATCCTCGACGGCATCGCCCTGACCGTCGGGCGTGGCGAGGTGGTGGCGCTGATGGGCCGCAACGGCGCCGGCAAGACCACCACGCTGAAGGCGATCATGGGGCTGGTGGAGCGGCGCGCCGCCGCCCTGCGCTTCGACGGGCGCGACCTGTCCGCCCTGCCGGCCCACCGCATCGCCCGGCTCGGCGTCGGCTATGTGCCGGAGGACCGCCACATCTTCGCCGACCTGACGGTGGAGGAGAACCTGGAGGTCGGCCGCCAGCCGCCCCGCCCCGGCGCGCCCGCCTGGACGCCGGAGAAGCTGTTCGCGCTGTTCCCCAACCTCGCGGAGATGCGCGGGCGGCGCGGCACGCGGATGAGCGGCGGCGAGCAGCAGATGCTGACGCTCGCCCGCACGCTGATGGGCAACCCGTCGCTGCTGCTGCTGGACGAGCCGTCGGAAGGGCTGGCGCCGCTGATCGTGAAGCAGATGGCCGACGCGGTGCGGCGCCTGAAGGCGGAAGGGCTGTCGGTGCTGCTGTCCGAACAGAGCCTGTCCTTCGCCTCGGCGGTCGCCGACCGCGTCTGCGTCATCGAGACCGGCCGCCTGCGCTGGACCGGCGCGATGGCGGAGTTGATGGCGGAGGATGGGGTGAGGGCGGCCTATCTGGCGGTGTGATGCCGGCGGCGGTCAATGATGACAACCGCGCTGACGACCGCCCCCTCCCCGGCTTTTCACTGCCCGGCGACGCTGAGGTCCATCACCGACTTCGGGTCCAGCGCCTTGTCGACCTGGCCTTCGGACTGCCAGAACTTCACCTGGTTGACGATGTCGTCCACCAGCAGGCGGGCCTGCGGATCGACATAGGGCAAGCCGGCGGCGACGATGTCCGGCTTCTGCTTGGTGGCGTCGGCGATGATGCTCAGCAGTTCGTCATAGCCGGGGCCCTTCACCGGAGCGCCCGAGGCGTCCTTGCCGTTGAAGGCGGCGTGGTATTCGACCAGCGCGGTCTTGTAGGCGCGCATGAACTTTTCCACCAGCGGGCGGCGGTCCTTCATCGTCTTCGGCGACGTGAACAGGGCGCCGAGCTGCCACGGCGTCTCGTCGCCGACCCAGCCCAGGATCTTGCCGGCGCCGTCGGCCACCAGCTGCCGCGAGACGGTGGACGGCGCGATGACGGCGTCGACCTGCCCGCCCTTGAAGGCGGCGACCATCTTCGGCACGTCCTGCAGCGGCACCATGGTCACGTCCTTGACCGTGAAGCCATGCTTCTGCGCCAGCAGCCCGATCATGTAGTGGAAGGTCGAGCCGACCGTGGTGATGGCGATGCGCTTGCCCTTCAGGTCGGCCGGCGCCTTCAGCCCGGCGTCATAGGCCGCATTCGTCGCCACATAGGCGCTGAGCGGGAAGCCCGGCTCGTCGCGGCTCTGCGCGGCGATGATTGTGACGGCGCCCTTCGAGGCGAGGTTGTAGAAGCCGGCGGTCAGGCCGGTGACGCCGAAATCGGCATCGCCCGAGGTCACGGCGACCGGCACCTGCTGGGCCGAGGTGAACATCTTCAGCTCGACGTCCAGCCCTTCCTTCTCGAAATAGCCCTTGGCCTTGGCGATGAAGATCGGCCCGGAGGAGGACAGCGCCAGCACGCCGACCGTCGCCTTGTCCAGCGGCTGCGCCAGCGCGGCGGACATCAGGGTACCGGCGGCGAAGGCCGCGCCGGTGGTGGCGATCAGGGCGCGCCGGGTGAGACGGGCGAGGGTCATGGACGGAAATCCTCCCGATGGATGGTTCAGGTTTCTTGGCATGAAACGGTCAGCGCCAGTTCAGCAGACGCCGTTCGAGCTGCGACAGCACGATGCCGATGGCAAGCCCCAGCAGCGACAGCACCAGCACGCCGGCCAGCAGCGTGTCGGTCAGCATCAGGTTGCCGGCCGTCAGCACGAAGGCGCCGATGCCGTATTCGGCCCCGATCATCTCCGCCGCCACCACCAGGATCAGCGCGATGGAGGCGGTGATGCGGAACCCCGCCAGGATGCCGGGCAAGGCGCCGGGCAGGACGATGGAGCGCAGGATCGAGCGCCAGGGCAGGCCGAAGCTCTGCGCCATGCGGATCAGGTTGCGCGGCACCGAATCGATGGCGCTGTAGGTGGCGATGACGGTGGGGAAGAAGACGCCGAAGCCGATGGTGGCGAATTTCGACGGCTCGCCGATGCCGAACCAAAGGATGAACAGCGGCAGCAGCGCGATCTTGGGGATCGGGAAGAAGGCCGACACCAGCGGCACGCCCACCGCGCGGGTGGTGGAGAAGATGCCCATGGCGAAGCCGACCAGCATGCCGCCCGCCGTGCCCAGCACCCAGCCGACGGCGATGCGCGCCAGCGACGCCTCCAGGTTCAGCCACAGCGATCCGTCCGCCACCATGCCGGCCAGCGCGCGGCCGACCGCGCTCGGCGGCGGCAGGAACAGCGGGCTGGCGAGGCCGAGGCGGCTCGCCCCCTCCCATACCGCGATCAGCACGGCGAAGGCCGCCAGCGCCGCCCAGGGATGGCGCCTGACGGTGAAGCCGCCGCCGCGGAAGCGGACGGGCTGGCCCTGGGACGAAGCGGTCGAAGCCGCGGTCGGGTTCACGCTGTCAGGCACGGGCGATCTCCCGGTCGGCCATCTGGGCTTCGGCCTTCATCAGGTGCCACAGGCGCTCGCGCACTTCGGCCAGATGCGCCTGGGCCGAAACCTCCTGCCGGCACTCCCGCGGCTCCTCGATGGTGACCAGTTCACGGATGCGGCCGGGGCGGCGGCTCAGCACGCAGACACGGTCGGCCAGCCGCAACGCCTCGTCCAGATTGTGGGTGACGTAGAGGGCGGTGGTCTTCTCCCGCCGCCAAAGTTCCAGGAAATCGTCCATCAGCAGTTCGCGCGTCTGGGCGTCGAGCGCCGACAGCGGTTCGTCCAGCAACAGCATCGCCGGACGCACCGCCAGCGCGCGGGCGATGCCGACCCGCTGGCGCATGCCGCCGGACAGCTGCTTGGGCAGGGCCTTGCGGAACTCCAGCAGCCCCATGCGGCGCAGGCCGCTGTCGATGCGCTCCTGCCGCTCGGCGGTGGAGAGCGGGTGATGTTCCAGCACAAGGGCGATATTGTCCTCCACCGTGCGCCAGGGCAGCAGGGCGAAGTCCTGGAAGATGAAGGTGATGGGGTTCAGGCAGCCGTCCGGCACCTCCCCCTCCACCCGGATGGAACCGGAGGTCGGGGCGACGATGCCGCCGGCAATGCCAAGCAAAGTGGATTTGCCGCAGCCGCTGGGGCCGATCACGGCCAGGATTTCACCCTCCGCCAGCGTCAGATCGATGCCGTCAAGGACGGTCAGATCGTCATAGCGGTGGGTCAGATCGGAAACGAGAAGCCTCATCGGCGCCCTTTTTTCTTGCTTGAACATTCCGTCGGCCGGGGCCGGCTGTCCGTTTGGACTGCCACTATAGCGTGGCGATCCTGTGGCGGAGAGGGGAAAGCCATCCCGCATCCCAGCCATACGGCGGCATGACAATAGGCGGATGTCGTCAAGAGATTGTCGGCTTCGCGACAGGGGCGGCGGTCAGGCGATGCCGGTCAGCGATCCGCCCCCGCCCGGCAATTCCAGAACCTGCAGCGCGGCGGCACAGCGGCGGACGGCGGCCTCCGCCAGCGCATGGCGCTCGCCGAGACCCGCCTCCTCCACCTCGTCCGGGGTCATCGCCTGCAGCAGAACCCGCAATGTGCGGACATAGGTGCGCAGGAGCGTGGCTTCCTCCGCATGGTCGCCCAACAGCCCGGCTTGGCCGACCGTGCGCAATGCCGCCAGCTCGTTGTCCAGCGATGCCGCGGCCGTCTCGATGGCCAGCAGCGCCCGCGTCAGGCGGACATGCTTGAGTACGACGATGTCGGCCATGCCCACCTCCCCTGCCAACCGGAACGGCGAGAAGAAAGCAATGGCCGTGCCAGCGCCGTCCGGGACCGGTCAGCGCCGCCGCAACGACGGGTGCCAGGCCGTCGTCGCCCGTTCCAGCAACGCCAGGCCGCCGTAGAAGACGGAGCCGGTCAGCGCCGCAACAGCGATGGTGGCCCAGACGATGTCCAGGTTCATCCGCGCCACCTCGGTGGAGATGCGGAACCCCATGCCGACCACCGGCGTGCCGAAGAACTCCGCCACGATCGCGCCGATCAGCGCCAGGGTGGAGTTGATCTTCAACCCGTTGAACAGGAACGGCAATGCGTTCGGCAGCCGCAGCTTGACCAGCGTACGGCCATAGCCGGCGCCGTAGGAGCGCATCAGGTCGAGCTGGATGCGCTCCGAGCTGCCGAGGCCGGCCAGCGTGTTGATCAGCATCGGGAAGAAGGTCATGACGACGATGACCGCCGCCTTCGACTGCCAGTCGAACCCGAACCACATGACCATGATCGGCGCGATGCCGATCACCGGAATGGCGCTGGCGAGATTGCCGAGCGGCAGAAGCCCGCGGGCAAGAAACGGCACGCGGTCGGCAAGGATTGCCACCAGGAAGCCGGCGCCACAGCCCATGACATAGCCGCGCAGGACGGAGGTCAGCACGGTCTGGCGGAAATCGTCCCACAGCACCGGCCCATGGACGGCCAGCGCCGAGGCGATGCGGCTGGGCGGCGGCAGCAGGATGGCAGGCACCTGGAAACCGCGCACCAGCACCTCCCACCCCACCAGCAGGCCGAGGCCGAACAGGCCGGGCACGACGACCGAGCCGGTCAAGCCCGGCACCCCGGCCAGCACCCCCATCACCCGCCACAGCAGCAGCGTCGCCGCCAGCAGGAACAGCCACAGCCCCCAGCCGGCGGACAGATCCACGCCCTCGTTCAGCAGATGCAGCGGCAGCAGCCAGGCCAGCGCCACGCCGGCCAACTCCACCCAGGCGCCCCAGACCCGTTTCGGCGCGGACCGGCCGGCAACGACCGCCAGCACCACCCCGATCAGAAACAGCGGCGCCGGCGTCCCGCCGAACCAGCCGGCGGGGTCGCCGCCCAGCGCGCCCACCGGCAGGGCCAACGCGGTCAGTGTCAACACGGCCAGGACGACCAGTCCCCAGTCCGCGGCCGTGCGCAGGCTGGTGCGGTAGGGATCGGCGGGGAGAGTGCTCATCGCCCGCCCGCCCGGCCCAGCAGGACCAGTTCCAACCCGCGCACCACGGCGATCAGCGCCACCGACAGCAGCGAGGCCATGATCAGCGCCGCCCAGATCTGCACGGTCTGGCCGTAATAGGATCCCGACAACAGCCGCGCCCCCAACCCGGCCTGCCCGCCGGTCGGCAGCTCGCCGACGATGGCGCCGACCACGCTGATGGCAACCGACACCTTGAGGCTGGCGAACAGGAAGGGCATGGAGGCCGGCAGCCGCAGCGACCAGAAGGCCCGCACCCCGCCGGCCGAATAGGTCCGCATCAGGTCGATCCACAGCGGATCGGCGGAGCGCAGCCCCTTCACCATGCCGACCGTGATCGGGAAGAAGCACAGATACATGCAGATCACCGCCTTCGGCAGCAGCCCGGTCAGCCCGATGTTGCCGAGGATGACGACGATCATCGGCGCGATGGCCAGGATCGGGATGGTCTGCGACGCGATCACCCAGGGCAGCAGGCTGGCCTCCAGCGTCCGGGTATAGACGATGCCGGCGGCCAGCAGCATGCCCAGCAGCAGCCCCATCGCCAGCCCGGCCAGCGCCGCTTCCGCCGTCACCCAGGTGTGGAACAGCAGATTGCGCGGGCTGGTCGGCGCGTAGCCGGTCAGGGAAGTCCACAGCTCCGCCGCCACCTGATCGGGGGTGGGCAGGATCGGCCGCTTCATCGCATAGGCCTGGGCCAGCACATCGCCGAATCCGGTCGGCTTGCCGGCGCGGGCCAGCGTCTCCGCCGCCTGCGGCCAGTTGAGCCACGCCGCGCCGGCATACCACGCCGCCAGCAGGAGCAGGGTCATCACGGCGACGGGCAACGCACGATCAGTCATCGTAGCTGTGCCCTTCCTTCAGCCCCTCCCGCACGCGGTGGGCGATGGCGGCGAATTCCGGCGATTCGCGGATGTCCAGCCTGCGCTCGCGCGGCAGGGAGCCGCAGTCGATCACGTCCAGAATGCGGCCCGGCCGCGGGCTCATCACCACGATGCGGGTGGACAGGAACACCGCCTCGGCGATCGAATGGGTGACGAAGACGCAGGTCTTGCCGGTCGCGCGCCACAGCTGGGTCAGGTGCAGGTTCAGATGGTCGCGGGTGATCTCGTCCAGCGCGCCGAACGGCTCGTCCATCAGCAGCAGGTCGGGCTGCAGCGCCAGGGCACGGGCGATGGAGACGCGCTGCTGCATGCCGCCCGACAGCTGCCAGGGAAACTTGCGCTCGAACCCCGACAGACCGACGCGCTCCAACTGCTCGCGGGCGCGCCGCTGCCGGTCGGCCCTGGGCACCCCCATGATCTCCAGCGGCAGCATCACGTTTCGCTCCACACTGCGCCAGGGATAGAGCGCCGGGGCCTGGAAGACATAGCCGTAGAGCCGTTTCAGCCGCGCCTGTTCCGGCGTCATGCCTTCGATGGCGATATGGCCGGCGGTCGGGCGCTCCAGATCGGCGATGACACGCAGCAGCGTGGTCTTGCCGCAGCCGCTGGGGCCGATCAGCGAGACGAAATCGCCCCGGGCGATGGTCAGGTCGACCTCGCTCAATGCCGTGACCGGCTTGTCCGCCGTGGGATAGACCAGCGAGAGCTTGCGCGCCTCCACCACCACGGGCGCGACGGATTGTTCCGAGCCTTGCCGGGGAACGGTGGTTTCCCGGACATCGAGCGGATCTGGGGAGGTCACGGGCGACGGTCCTTCGCGGCAGGTCGGGCTGAGCGGGTCGGTCTGGAAACGCCTGCTTGCACGCTATCACCGCCCCGGTTGCGGCGCCAGGGGCGCGGAACCGGGTACAGCCGGGACAACAGCGCCGGATTGCACCCTGCCGGACCGTTCTTCAAGGAGCCGCAATTGGAATGCGAATGTTCTCCCTATTTTCTCACTCGGACGGACGTGTGACATGCGAGGCCGGCAACCGAGACGAGGTGACGCGAGCGAGAGAACCCCTGAAGTGGCTCGGCCGTTTCCGGTTCAAGCTGAAGTTCGAGTTCGAAGCCGGCCTCAACAGGGACCAGGATCGGTAAAGCCGGACGTGGCGGGGCCGGGAAACCGGTCCCGCCATTCAGGAAAGCGGCTCGCGTCACCTCCTGCCCCTGAGAGCACCATGCCTTCCGCCGTTTTCAAGGCGGCGGCGAACAGCAACCCCGTCCTCGGCACGCTCCGCGGGTGCGCAGCCTTTCCGGTCGAAAGACGAAAGAACTGGACGGCCAAGGTGCCGCCGGAACAGGATCACGCCCCGCCCTAGCCCCGCCCCTGCCCCTGTACCGAACCCGCCGATATGCCAACCGCCAAGCCGCCGCCCAGTCTGGAGATCACCCGCGAAGACGGTGTCGCCGGCGCCGTCTTCGTGGCGAGGCCGGTGCTGACGCCGGTGATCCGCACCCGCTACCTGCTGATCGCCGGGCTGCTGGCGACCGGCTTCATCGCCGGAGCCGGGCTGGCGCCGGAGCAACTGTCCGACATGCTGCAATGGATCGCCATCTTCTGCGCGGTGCCGGTGCTGCTGCTGTGGGTGGTGACGCTGACGGAGACGGTGCAGCGCCGGGCGGTGCGGCTGGGCGTGACGGCGCGTGGACTGACGGTGGACGGTGCCCGCATCCATCCGCACGAGACGATCCGGGATCTGGCGCTCTACCCCATGGTCGGCGGCAAGCCGCTGTTCGTCGCCTGGATCGATCCGGCGCACGATTACGGACACAAGGCGGAGTTGAAGCTGGTCGCCGGAGACGTGCCGCCCAACGAAGCGGTCAAGGCGGAGCTGAGGGCAGCCGGCAGCCGCAACGTGCGGCTGGTCATGCACCGGCGCGGCGGGCACAAGGCGATCGTGCTGGTGCGCGGGCTGACCCTGTCGGGCGGTCAGACCCTGCTGGCCGCCCTGGCGGCGGAGCTTCGCGCTCACAGCCGCTAGGGCGTCAGGAGAAGGTCGGGGAAGAGACCGGAATCAGCGGCGCGGGATGGCCGGCGGCTCCGGCAGATCCTCTTCCAGGATGACGACGTTCAGGGCGTAGGAGATCTCGCCCTCGTCCTCGTCACGGTTCAGCGTGCCGAAGAACTCGCCATCCACCGTCACCTCGGCCGACTGGCCGGCCTTGGCCGGCGGCTCGATCACGATCTTCTGATTGCCCAGCGTCTTGCGCAGATACATCTGCACGCGGGCGATTTCGGTGTCGGACATCCGGACGGCGGACGGCTTTGCGGGCGGCATGGCGAACCTCGTTGTCTGCGAAGGAGCGTCATATAGGCGGGTTCGCCGCGAAGGGAAAGCGATACCTCGCGCCTTCGGCGAGCTTGTTCGGCGGGTTGAACCGCGGCACGCGGCGCCGGTGCGGCATTGGGCCCTTGTCCGCGCGGGGTAATGCCCGCATCGCCCGCCCCCCCAAAGAGCGGGGTTCCGCAAGGGCGGAAAAGGCTATGCTCCCGGCGGCGGCACGCAGCCCGGCGGGCGGCGGCACGATGGGTCGCGCCCTATGGGAAGCTGCCGCGAAGACGGAGGACCGAACGCCTTGACCATGATCGCCCGACCGCGCAGCGCCGCGTTTCCCACCTCCCGGCCATGGAGGCGGCTCCTTGCGGGGACCGCGCTCACCGCGGCGCTTCTGGCCGTCCTGCCTTTAGGCGCCATCGCGGCCGACGGCGGCAAACGTGTGGCGCTGGTCATCGACAATGGACGCTACAGCGGGCTCGACAGCCGGTCGGACCATGCCGCCGCCAATGCCGGCGCGATGGTGTCGGCGCTGCGCAAGGCCGGATTCTCGGTGACGCGGGCCGACAATGTCGGGCGGGTTGCGATGGAGTCGGCGCTGGAGCGCTTCCGTGAATCCCTGTCCGGCGCCGATCTGGGTTTCGTCTACTACACCGGCCTCGCCGTCGGGCTCGGGGAACGGGAGTATCTGCTGCCCGCCGACGCCGCGCCTGCGGGGGCGGAGGATCTGCCGCGCGCGGCGCTGGACCTCGACACCGTGCTGGGCGACCTGCGGGACAGCGGGCGCAAGACGGTGGTGGTGATCGATCCGGGCACGGCCGACGCCCTGGCCCAGCGGGTCGGCGGCGGCGCGCTGGGAACGCCGATGGAGGCGGACGGCCTGTTCGTCGTCTATGCCCACCGTCCCGGAGTGCCGCCGGTGCCGGCGCAATCGGCCACGGGCGCCGCCCCCTTCACCGCCGCGCTGGCCCGCGAGATGGTCAAGCCGGGCGTCACCTTCCGCGATTCGCTGGCCGAGGTGGCGCGCACCGTCGCCGAACGCAGCGGAGGGCGCCAGTTGCCGTGGCTGCAGGACCGGCTGGGCACCACGCTGGTCCTGGTGCCGGCCGTCGCCGCAGCGCCGAAACCGCCGCCCGCCCCGTCTCCCGCCACCTCCTCCCCCCCGTCTCCTGACGCGCAATCGCAGGACCAGGCCAGCCAGGCGACTAAGGAAGCGCCGCCGAAGGAGCCGCCGCCGGTGGTGACCAGCCCCAGCCTGCCGCCGGGCGAGTATGAGATGGCAAGGTCCGGCGTGCTGTTCGACCGGCCGGCGGTGGGCGCCCGCGGCATCGCGCAGCTGCCGGCCGGCGCCGTGGTGACGGTGCTGGAGGCGGTGCCGGAAGGAAGCTGGCTGCGCGTGCGGGATGAGGCCGGGCGGAACGGCTATGTCACCGCCGGGACTCTCGCCGCCCGCTTGGCCGCCCCGCCGCCGCTGGCCGCCCGTTCCCGCGGGACCGTGGAGGCCGGCCCCTCCTTCGGCGATCCGGCCGCCGAGCCGCCGTCCACCGGCAGTTCCGATCCGGTCGGGATGGAGGAGCAGCGCAGCTTCCCCGCTCCACCCCCCGGCACCGCATCCACGGAGCCCGAAGGCCCTGCGGTGGCGGCGGAGCGGCAGGCGATGCGGGCGCTCGGCGACGCCCGCACCGCGGCGGAACGGGCGCGCAGCCGGCCCGACAGCCGCTTCTGGACTCATGGCTTCGCGGCCGGCGACCGCTATGAAGGCACATGGGCGCAGCCGTCTTCGGGCTCCGGCCTGGGGCGGCCGATCCGCCAGGGGGCGGGCGTCTACCGCTTCGCCAACGGGCAGACCTACGAGGGCGAATGGTCCGGCGACCTGATGTCTGGCTATGGCGTGATGACCTTCACGGACGGCAGCCGCTTCGCCGGGCGTTTCAGCAACGGCCAGCCGGACGGGCCCGGCGTGTTCCATTACGCGAATGGCGCACAGAGCGCCGGGATGTGGCGCGGCTCCGTCCGCCTCGACCAGTGACCGGTTCGCAGGAGCCTCGCTGACCGGTACGGCCGGCCGAATGGGGCCGGTCAGCGAGGCTTCAGGGCTTCCACCACCTGGACATGCCCATGCAGCGCGCCCAGCGTCAGGGCGGAATTGCCGTTGGCATCCATGCGGTATGGGTTGGCGCCATGGTCGAGCAGCAGCTTGGCCACCGCCTCGTGCCCGTTGTTGGCGGCATACATCAGCGCCGACCAGCCATAGGCGGTGGTGCGGTCCACCATCACCCCGCGCTGGATCAGCGTGCGCGCCACCTCCTGATGACCGCGGGCGGCGGCGGCCATCAGCGCCGTCTTGCCGTCGCTGTTGGTGGTGTCGAGATCCGCCCCGCCGTCGGCCAGCGCCCGGACGACCGCGTCATGTCCGCCCCAGGCGGCGTACATCGCGGCGGTGGCCCCGTCGGAGGTGCGAAGGTCGCTGCGCGCGCGCCGGTCCAGCAGAACGCGCACCGCGTCGGTCAACCCCTGTTCGGCGGCGACCATCAGCAGGGTCTTGCCGTTGTCGAGCCGGCTGTCGGGGCTGGCGCCGCCCTGCAGCGTGCGCGCCAGTTCCGCCGGGTTGCGCAGCAGGGCCAGCACCGATTCGCGATCCTGCAGGCCCGGCGCCGCCTGCACCGGCGCCGCCGTGCTTCCGCCCGCCGTACCGGAACCGCCCGGGGCCGGACCGGTATAGGCGCGCTGCTCGCTCGCCGCGCGGATCCGCTCCGCGAGGTCCGGGCTGTTGGGCGAAACCACCTGCGCCCGTTCATAGAAGCGCTTGGTTTCCGACCAGTCGCCGTCACGCTCGGCCAGCATCGCCCAGCGGCGATAGGTCTCCTCCATGCTGGTCAGCAGTTCGGCCGCCTCGGGTGCCGCGGGCGCGATCTGGCGGATGCGCTGCACCGTCTCGTAGGCGTTGTCGCCGGGCGGCGTGGTCAGGCGTTTGCCGGCGATCTGGCGGCGGGCCTGATCGACCATCATGCGCACGCGCTGCGCGACCTCCGCGTCGGGCACGGCGGACTGCGGAACCGACGGGATCGGCGTGGCGGAGGGCTCCTCCAGCGGCGGCAGCGAGGCGGCACCCGGCGCCGCTTCCGCATTGCCCGCAGCCGGCGGGGCGGCGGCGGGAACGGCGGTCGCCGTCTGGGATAGTGCCGGCGATTGGGCCGGCGGCAATGCCGCCGTCTGCACCGGAGCGGTTTGAGCGGCGGCGGTTTGGGCCGGAGCGGTCGGCGAAGGCTGGGTTGCGGCCTGCTTCGTAACGGTCAGGGTACCGGCCGGCGGCGTGGCCGGCGGGGGCGCTGCCGGGAGCGCGGCATTGCCTTGTCCGGCCTGGACGCCGGGCGTGGCGGGCGGCTGGGCGGCAGGCGGAGTTGCGGGGGCAGCCTGCGGCGGCTCCGCGGCGGCATGCAGCCCGGCGGCGGCCGGCCCATCGGTGCCGATCAGCCCCTGCACCGTGCGCTCCACCGCATCGCGCGCCCGGCTCCAGCTCTCTTCGATCATGGCCAGGGCGCGGTCGGGGGAGGCGCCGGGCAAGGCAGTGGCGATCGCCGCACCGGCGGCACCCAGCAGCACCAGCGTGGTCAGCGCCGCACCGGCATAAAGCCCGGTCCGGCGCGGCGCCCGCATGGCGCCGATGGGCATGGCGTCCGCCGGCATGGCTCCGGGCTGCATTCCCCTTGCGGCCATCGCGTCGGGACCGCGGTCGCTCCAGTCATAGCCTTCCGACTGCTGATCCCCCGCCCAGCGGTCCACCACCCAGTCATTGGCCGGCGGCGTGGCGGCGCTCTGAGTGTGGGGCTGGGTTTGGGGCTGGGTGTGAGGCTGAGTCTGGGGCTGCGTCTGGGCCTGCTGCGGGCCGCGGCGATCCTCCCGGGCGGGGTCGGCCTCCGGCGCCGGGGGCGGAGCCGCCAGCATCGGCGCCGGCCGCGGCGCGGTCTGCGCGGTGGACATGGACGGCAACTCGTCGGGCTGGCCGCCGCCCGGCGCCATCCGGTAGATCACGCCCATGTCGCGCAGCGCATCGGTCAGCCCGGCGCGCGCCAGCGTCCCTTCCAACTCCGGCGTGCCGCAGAGAAGAACCTGGAGGAAGCGGCCGGCCGGCGTCTCCGCACGCGTCATGTCGACCAGATCGGCCAGCACCGGCGGAGCGAGCACGGTGGCGTTGTCGACCGCGAGCAGGCCGGACCCGGCCAGTTCCAGCCGGTCCTCCAGCGCGGCGATCAGCGCGTCGAAATCGTCCTCGCTCTCCCCGCCCGGCGCCAGATCGGGCAGCGCCCCGGCACCGGCGGCAGCGACAAGGTCCTCCACCTCGGCACCGACCGAGGCCGTGACCGGCAGCGCCATGGCGCCATCGGCCTCCACATGCTCCACCAGCTGCCGGAACAGGGCGGGACGGCCCGACCCGGCATCGCCGACCAGCACCAGAAGCCTCTTGCGGGCGAGGAAGGCCAGGACAAGTCCATCACGGATTTCGGCGGCCGACGGTGCGGCACCGGCGGAATCGTGAACGGGATCGTGGTGGCCCGGAGCGGCGCGCCGGGCGCGCGAGGTGTGTTTCGGGGCAGAACGGTCCATGGACATCTCGAAACGCCGATCAGTGAAGGAAGCGCTGGTGTGACTCTAGTGATGCGACTCCCAAGGCCCGACAGTGCAAAGGGCGGTAGCCCCCTCTCTTCCGGGGAGGGCGGACTGACCCTTCCGGCATGAACGCGCCGCTGGTCCGCCGGACGGGGGAGCGGTATAGGGTTGCCCCCGAAATCCTCGGCTGAACCCCATCTGGACGGCGACAGGCATGCGAGTCGGAATCGATCTGGGCGGCACCAAGATCGCGGCCGTGGCGCTCGGCGGCGACGGGACGGAACTGGCCCGCCACCGCCGGCCCACCCCCCGCGATTACGACGCCACGCTGAACGCCCTGGCGGAGACGGTGGCGGCGCTCGACCCGCAAGGCAGCGGCGGCATCGGCATCAGCCTGCCCGGCATCGTCGATCCCGCCGCCGGCCGCGTGCGCGCCGTGAACCTGCCCTGGCTCGCCGGCCGCCCCTTCGCCGAAGACCTGACGCGGCGGATCGGCCGGGCCGTGCGGATCGCCAACGACGCCAACTGCTTCACCCTGTCGGAGGCGACGGACGGCGCCGCGGTAGGGTCGGCGGTGGTGTTCGGGATCATCCTGGGCACCGGCGTCGGCGGCGGCATCGTGGTGGACGGGCGCATCCTGCCGGGGGCCAACGGGCTTGCCGGCGAATGGGGCCATGCCCCGCTGCCCTGGCGCGAGGAGGCCGACGGCCCGCCGGTGCCCTGCGGCTGCGGCAAGACCGGCTGCCTTGAAACCGTGCTGTGCGGCGCCGGGCTGTCGCGCCTGCACCGGCATCTGACCGTGGACGGCGGCACCGGCGGCACCGGCGATGCGGCGGACCCGCGGGAGATCGCCGCCCGCGCCCTGGCGGGCGATCCGGCCGCAGCCGCGACGCTGTCGCGCCATGCCGATGCGCTGGCCCGCGCGCTGGCCCCGGTGCTGAACCTGCTGGACCCCGACATGGTTGTGGTCGGCGGCGGCCTGTCCGCCTTGCCCGGACTGTGCGAATCGGTGACGCGGCGCTGGGGAGCCTGGGCACTGGCGGCCGCGCCGCGGACACGGATCGCCGTCGCCCGCCATGGCGGGGAAAGCGGGATGCGCGGCGCAGCCCGCCTGTGGCCGGAATAAGCCTCACTATTTTTGCGAGGGTGTCCGCAACCAACGGTCACAGAGTGGCACGGGACTTGCGCATTCTCCGTTCAGACCGAACGGGAATATGCCCATGATGCGGAAGAAATTGGGGACGCGGGCCACGGGGAACGGCGTCCATTTGCATTTTGCAAACCGAAACGCGACGCGGGCCGGAAAACCGGCGGCGCGTTTGCATTTTGCAAATGACTCCGGCGTCGGCCAGGGCACCGGCCGCCACCTGGAACATGCCTGCGCCAGCCTGCAGGATGCGGCGGTGGAGTTGGAGGCGGTGCTTGCCACGCTGCCCGGCGACGAGCAGGCCGATCTGCATGAGGCCATCGGCTCGATCATGGAGACGCTGCAACTGATCGCCTCGGCCCATTCCCGGCTGGAGCCGCCCATCGCCGCCGACTGAGACGGCGGTCTGGTTCGAGCATTTTCATCTGAGCCACATGGAAAAAGGCGGCCCACCGGGACCGCCCTTTTTCGATTGGCGACTTCTCGCTTGCCGCGCGGCAAAGCCGGCCGCGTCGAAGCCGACTCAGTCGGAGATGGTCTGCCAGAAGAAGAAGGCGACGGCGAGGACCATGATGGCGATGTCCATGGGAACGGCTCCTGTGGATTGCGGCGGATAGGCGTGTCGTTGAAATCTATACGACAGTTCGCGACGCCGGTGCAGTGCTTCCGTGCGCCTGCGGCGGTTTTTCACCCCCCGGACCGCAGCAAAGTCGGCAGCCGGCAAAAAAATGCAGGAAAATTTCTCAGGCCCGGCAATCTCCTGAGGCGCCGCCTCGACCGCTCTCCCAAGCCGGCGCGCCATTGGACGCCGGCGTGCCCATCATCGCATGCACGGGTGCTGAATCCTGTAATTCATTGTATTCAAATGGTTTTCTGGAGCCTGGCGATCACCTGCCCGATGCCGTGGCAGGATGCCGGCCTTCCCCCCAAGCGTCGAAAGCGTCCATGCCCCCGTCACTCCCCGGTAGATTTCCCAAGAAAAACACGGCGCTATGACTTTTGTAAGGGGTTGCCTTCCCAGGGAACTTTCTGGCAAGAAAAAGGCCGCTGAACACAGCGGCCTTGAGTTTAGGGAGGAAACGCCCAAGAAGGGCGAAGCAGCAATCGCTTGCTGCACTGCAACACTATCAGAACCCGGGGGCACCGCAACCCCCAAAGCCGGCCCCTGTTCGGGGCCGAAGCTTTTAGGGGGATCTGTTGCAGATCGGCAACGCTCAGCCGATCCTTTTTGCCGGAGCGCAAGCCGCCCGCCTGTCCCGGCCGTTACCACTCCAGTGGCGCGCCGGCCCCGGTCAGCCGCCGCATCCCTCAAGCAGCGGCGCGAGGTTTTTCCTTGACCCACTTCCCCCCCTCCGCATTGTCGGAATTCGACGCCTTCACCGCGGCCATCGCCGACCGCACCCCTGCCCTGTTCCTCGACTATGACGGCACGCTCGCCGCCATCGCGCCGCGGCCGGAACTGGCGGTGATGCCGGAGGAGGCGCGCGCGGTGGTGCGGCGGCTGTCGGCCCTTTGCCCGGTCGCCTTCGTCAGCGGCCGCGACCTCGACGATCTGGCGGCGATGGTGGCGCTGGACGATCTGGTCTATGCGGGCAGCCATGGTTTCGACCTGCGCGGGCCGGCTCTGCGCCGGCAGGTTGGTGTCGAATATGTCCCCGACCTCGACGACGCCGAACGGAGTCTGCACGACCGCCTGGACGGGATCGCCGGTGCGCTGGTGGAGCGCAAGCGCTTCGCCATCGCCATCCACACCCGTCAGGTCGCTCCGCCCGAAAAGCCCATGGTGGCGGACGCCGTGCGCGCGGTGGCGCAGGCTCAAGCCCGGCTGCGCGTGACCGGCGGCAAGGAGTTGTTCGAGCTTCGCCCCAACCTTCCCTGGGACAAGGGCCGCGCCGTCCTTGCCCTGCTGGAGACGCTGGGGCTGGAGGGGGACGGCACCGTGCCGATCTATCTCGGCGACGACGAGACCGACGAGGACGCCTTCCGCGCGCTGTCGGGGCGTGGGATCGGCATCCGGGTGATGGACGCTCCGGCGGAGACGGCGGCGGCCTGGAGCCTGCGCGATCCGGCCGAGGCGGCGGCTTTTCTCGGGCGCCTGGCGGACTGGCTGGCGGAGGGGTGATTCCGCTTCCGCGGCTGCCCCCTGCCATTCACCAACCCTAAACCCCCATGCCGCTATCCTGCCCGTTCAACCAGTTGGACAGCCTGCCATGGATATCGGACCGGCCAGTTCCGCCACGCCGTTCCGGCCGCAGGCCGGCGCGCTCGACGGCCTGCAGAATGCCCAGGCCCGCACCGAAGCGGCGTCGGCGGAGATCGCCGCGGGCAACCTCGACCCGGCGGTGGTCCTCGACCTGACCGCCGCCCGGGTGGATTTCGCCGCCAATGCCAAGAGCCTGCAGGCGACGCAGGAGAACAGCCGGCGACTGCTCGACATGCTGGCCTGAGGTCAGCGGGGCCTGTTCGGGCCGTAGACCTTCGGCTGGCTGAAGTTCAGATGGTCGAGCAGCCCCTGTGTGGCGCAGCCGTCCACCGGCAGCTTCGCCGCGCGCTGATAGGCGCGAATCGCGGAGCGGGTGCGCGGTCCCATCTGGCCGTCCACCGTTCCGGCGTTGAACCCGTGCTCGTTCAAAGCCTCCTGCGCGCCGGAAATATAGGCCCGGCGCATCTCGTCCGGCAGATTGTCCGTTTCGCAGGCGGCAAAGGCCGGGCTCGCCAGCAGCAGGGTGCCGCACAGCATGGCGCCGCTCAGGGCGGGGAGAAGACGTCTGTTCATGGATCGGTTGCTCCTGATCGTTGGAGTGGCTGCGTGTTGAAACAGCCGAGCCCAGCCTTCCATTCCGGACCGGCGCTTCCGAAAAGGCGCCGAATCGAAAAGGGCGGCCGCAAGCGACCGCCCTTTCCCATCTTCCGACCCGTCAGCCGCCGGCGGCGTGGGCGTCGTCGCTCTGCCCCTTGATCCGGGAGGCCAATGCCGCCTCCAGGAAGGGATCGAGCGCACCGTCCAGCACGGCCTGGCTCTGCGAGGTTTCCACGTCGGTCCGCAGATCCTTCACCATCTGGTAGGGGTGCAGGACATAGGAACGGATCTGGTGACCCCAGCCGATGTCGGTCTTGGTCGCCTCCAGCGCGGCCGCGGCATCCTCGCGGATTTTCAGCTCCCGCTCGTACAGGCGGGCACGCAGCATGTCCCACGCCTTGGCGCGGTTCTTGTGCTGCGACCGCTCCTGCTGGCAGCTCACCACGATGTTCGTCGGGATGTGCGTGATGCGCACCGCCGAGTCGGTCTTGTTGATGTGCTGGCCGCCGGCGCCCGACGCGCGGTAGGTGTCGATGCGGCAGTCCTTTTCGTTGATCTCGATGTCGATCTTGTCGTCGATCACCGGAGACACCGAAACGGCGGCGAAGCTGGTCTGGCGCCGCGCCTGGCTGTCGAACGGGCTGATGCGCACCAGCCGATGCACGCCCGCCTCGGTCTTCAGCCAGCCATAGGCGTTGTGGCCCTTGATCTGCACGGTGGCGGACTTGATCCCGGCCTCTTCGCCCGGCGTCTCGTCCAGCCATTCGGCCTTGTAGCCGTGCTGCTCCGCCCAGCGGGTGTACATGCGCATCAGCATCAGCGCCCAGTCCTGGGCCTCCGTGCCGCCGGCGCCGGCATTCACCTCGACGAAGCAGTCATTGGCATCGGCCTCGCCCGACAGCAGGCTTTCGATCTGCAGCTTGTTGGCGCGGTCGCGCAGGCTGTAGAGCTGGGCCTCGGCATCGGCGACGACGGTGGCGTCACCCTCCGCCTCGCCCATCTCGATCAGCTCCAGGCTGTCGGACAGGTCGCGCTCCAGCGCGCGGTAACCGGACACGGAGGCGTCCAGCTGGGTGCGCTCGCGCATGATGGTCTGGGCCCGCGAAGGATCGTCCCAAAGCTTGGGATCCTCGGCGAGGTTGTTCAGTTCGTCGAGACGTCGCAGTGCGTTGTCCCAGTCAAAGATGCCTCCTCAGCAGCGCCAGCGATTCTCTGATCTCGCCGGCGGCCGCTTCGATCTCGGCCCGCATGGCGGTGCCTCCTCGTCAGCCAGAGTTGAAGGGTTTGTCGGCTGCATATGTAGCGGCTCGCTCCCCCGCTTGCACCCCCTTAATGACCGGAAGCGGCCGGGTTCACGCCCGACCGTGCGCCGCAGCCGGCCGGGGCTTGCCACTTTCGTGTACGGCACAGTCCCGGCTTGGCGGGTTTAACCGTTTGGAATCATCGGCCCGGCTCATTTCAGAGTACGCCCCATATCCGGGGGGACAACCCTACCGCGGCAGCGGGAAACCTCCGAAATCGTGGTTATCTTCGCCTCCGAACTTCGCCTTTCTTGCGCGGTTGCGCGGACGCGCGAGCATCTCTGCCGGGGGCATGATGAGCTTCACCAGCCTGAACTTCCTGCTGTTCATCACCGTGTTCAGCGCAGGATTCATGGCGCTGGCGCGCACGCGCGCCTTCACGCCCTTCCTGCTCGTCGCCAGCTATGTCTTCTACGGTTACTGGGACTACCGGTTCTGCGCATTGCTGGCGCTCAGCACCTTCATCGATTTCTACTGCGGTTTGAAGATTGCCGACGCATCCGACCGGCAGACCAGGAAGCTGTACCTGTTCCTCAGCATCGGCACCAACCTGGGGATGCTGTTCTTCTTCAAATACTACAACTTCTTCGCCGACAGCGCGGAGATCGCCCTCGCCTCCCTCGGCATCGACGTCGGACGGCGGACCCTGGATATCCTGCTTCCGGTCGGCATCTCCTTCTACACCTTCCAGAATCTCAGCTACGGCATCGACCTCTACACCGGCGAGGTGAAGCAGCCGGAACGGTCGCTGATGCGCTACGCCACCTTCGTCGCCTTCTTCCCGCAGCTGGTGGCCGGCCCGATCGTGCGGGCGCGCGACCTGCTGCCGCAAATCCAGCAAGGCCCGCGCGACATCCCGTTCGAGCAGCGCTTCGCCGGGCTGGAAAAGGTGATCTGGGGCTATTTCCTGAAGATCGGGCTGGCCGACAACGCCGCGGTGGTGGTCGACGCCCGCTTCAACCAGCCGGAGTTCTTCAACGCGCTCCAGCATGTGATCGGCCTGTTCTGCTTCTCATTGCAGATCTACGGCGACTTCGCCGGCTATTCGCTGATCGCCATCGGGCTGGCCCAGATCTTCGGCTACACCATGTGCCAGAATTTCGCCCGCCCCTACTTCGCCACCGGCATGAGCGATTTCTGGCGGCGCTGGCACATCTCGCTGTCCACCTGGTTCCGCGACTACGTCTATGTGCCGATGGGCGGCAGCCGGACGCGCTGGCTGCGCATCCGCAACGTCGTCATCACCATGCTGATCTCCGGCCTGTGGCATGGCGCCAACTGGACCTTTGTCCTGTGGGGGGCGCTGCATGGCGGGCTGATGCTGGTGGAGGACGGCTTGCGCCGCCTGGCCGCCCTCAGCCCGGTGCGTCTCAGCGGCCCGATGCTGGCCGCCGGCCGTCTGGTGATGATCGGGGTGGTCTTCATCGTGGTGACACTGACCTGGCTGCCCTTCCGCGCCGACAGCCTGCAGACGGTATGGACCATCCTGGGAATCATCGCCCACGGCGATTTCGGGCTGCAGCAGGGCAACCTGCAGGCCAGCTCGCTGCTGCGCGTCGCCGTCGCCGGGCTGATCGTGCTGATGGTCGATGCGCTGACCGAACGCGGCGCGGGCCAACGCTATGCCGGTACCAACGTGGTGGCGCGGTCGATGGTCTGCTCCGCCTTGATCCTGGTGATGCTGCTGTTCGGCAGCTTCGCCAACCATGCCTTCATTTACTTCCAGTTCTGAAGACCGGACGGAGTTCCTCCCATGTACCGCCTTCTGGCTTGCATCGCGTTGATCCTCGCCACCGTCACGGCGATGGACCGGATCCTGGCTTCGGCGCTGGGCGACCTGCTTCTGCGCTCCAACGACCGCTTCATGGCGATCTACCGCCCGGTCGAGCCGGAGGACGTGCCGGCGGCCAAGCCCGGCACGCAGCCGCACGAACAGCCGGCCCCCCTGATGGTCAAGGCGGCCCTCGCCCCCGCTCCCGCCGCCCGCCCCACCCGCGGGCCGGCGGACGTGCTGGTGCTGGGCAACTCGCGGGCGGACAACCACTTCCCGGTTTCCGCCCTGCGGGACATGACCTGCGGCCGGGCGCTGAACCTCGGCATGGGCGGCGCGCCGACCGTGCTGTCGGCCCTGCTGTGGGAGGATTACGTCGAGCGGCACGGCGCCCCGCGCCTGCTGATCCTGGAGCCGACCGGTCTGGTGGACAACCCGCACGACCTCGCCGACCTGCCGCTGCTGGCCTATTACTCGCCGCGAATCGACGCCTTCGTCCGGCAGGAGAACCGGGAACTGTGGATGGCCAACCACGCCTTCCACCTGATGACCTTCAACAACAACCAGACCATGCGGCTGGTCGCCGGGCTGCTGAAGCCGGCGGACGACCGCACGCTGGTCGGCGTCATCCCGGAGCCGCTGAAGGCCCAGCTCGCCGCCGCCCCGGAAGAGACGATGACCGCCGCCGACGCCAACTGGCAGGCGATGGACCGCATCATCCGCAGTGCCCAGGCGCAGGGCACCCGGGTCGCCGTGGTGATCACCCCCTATTTCCCGACCTATGCCGGCAAGCTGAAGAACTTCGATGCCTTCTTCGCCGAACTGAAGAGCCGCCTGCCCGCCGGCGTGACCGTGATCGACGCCCGCCGCGCGGTTGACAAGGATGAACTGTTCATGGACGCCCTGCACATCAACGAGGACGGCGTGCGCGCGATGTTCACGGCGCTGGAACCGCAGCTGCGCCCGCTCGGCAACTGCCCGGTGGAGGCGATCGCCTCGCTGACGGCGGCGAAGGGGACCGGAACGGCAGCCGGGATGGCGACCGGATTGGCTGCGGACTTCGCCCGTGGAAAAGGGGGCGCCCGCGAGGACGCCCCCTTTCGTTTTCACCCATTTCATTGAGCGCAAAGTCTGACACATCAGACTTTGCGCTCACCCTCATACGGCGGGCGCGGCCGTCCGGCCGCTTGCCTTCGCAGGCCCGAGCCTGCGGGGCCGCGGTCGCGGCCCTTACCGCCGGTCATTGATGATGACCGGCGGCATCAGTAAAGCCCGCCGGTCCCCAAAGTCGCCGCAGCCGGCGGCGGCGGGACGCCCGGCTGGGCGGGGTCGAATCCTGCGGCGTTCGGGTCGCCCATCATGGCGCCGGCCCCCTGGACCGACCCGTCCAGCACCATCTGCGGCTGATCCGGGTTGGGTTCGGTGCCGGGGAGGAAGGCCTCCCAGATGGCGCGGCTTTCGCCCGGCTGTGCCAGCTGGCCGTTTGCCGGGTTCACGCGGACGAGGCGCAGGCCGGGAGGAACGCGGAACGGCGTCGCCGGCTGGTCCTTCAACGCCACCTGCATGACGTCCTTGAACACCGGCACCGCGGCGGAACCGCCGGTCTCGCGGCTTCCCAGCGAACGCGGCTGGTCGAAGCCGATATAGGTGCCGACCACCACATCGGGCGAGAAGCCGACGAACCATGCGTCATGGCTGTCGTTGGTGGTGCCGGTCTTGCCGGCCAGCGGCTTGCCCAGCGACTTCAGCGACGCGGCCGTGCCGCGCTGGACCACGCCCTCCAGCATCGAGACGATCTGGTAGGTGGTGCGCGGGTCGTTCACCTGCTCGCGGGTATCGGGCACCGCCGGCACCGCCATCCCGTCCCTCCAGGCGACGTTGCCGCAGCCCTCGCAGGGGCGGTCGTCGTGGCGGAAGATGGTCTTGCCGTTGCGGTCCTGAACACGGTCGATGAAGGTCGGCACCACCCGCTTGCCGCCATTGTCCAGCATGGCGTAGGCGGTGGCGAGCCGCAGGACCGTCGTCTCGCCGGCGCCGAGCGACATCGGCAGGTAGGGTTGCAGGTTGTCGACGATGCCGAACTTCTCGGTCAGCGCCTTGACCTTGTCCATGCCGACCTGCTGGGCGAGGCGGACGGTCATGACGTTGCGCGACTTCTCGATGCCGACGCGCAGCGGGGTCGGGCCGTAGAATTCACGGCTGTAGTTCTCCGGCCGCCAGATCGGCTGCCCGCCGCCCGGATCATAGGCGAAGGGGGCGTCCATCACCAGAGACGACGGGGTGAAGCCCTCGTTCAGCGCGGTCAGATAGACGAAGGGCTTGAACGACGAACCGGGCTGGCGCAACGCCTGGGTGGCCCGGTTGAACACGCTCATGGCGGGAGAGAAGCCGCCGACCATCGCCAGCACGCGGCCGGTGTGGGGATCGAGCGCCACGAGGCCGCCCTGCACCTGCGGGATCTGGCGCAGTGCGTAGCTGCCCGGCGGCAGCTCCTTCGCCGCCTGGGCGCCCTTCCTGGCCGGCTTCTCGTCCTCGTCCTTGGCCGCCGGACCGCTGATCGCCTCGACCAGAACGATATCGCCCAGCTTGGCGACGTCCGACGGCTTGCGGATCGCCGGCCCCACCGCCTCGCCGTCCTTCGCCGCGCGGGCCCAGCGCAGTTCCGACAGCGGGATGCGGCCGCGGCTGCCGTCGGCCAGACCGATGTCCAGCCCGTCCGCCTGATCGTCCTTCAGCACGACGGCCAGCTTCCAGCCCTCGGAGCCCGCGGGCGCAGGCATGGCTGCCAGCTTCTTGGACCAGTTGTCGAAACTCTCCAGCTTGCCGACCGGTCCGCGCCAGCCATGGCGGCGGTCGTAGGCCACCAGCCCGTCGCGCAACGCCTTGGTCGCCGCCGCCTGCAGCTGCGGGTTCATCGAGGCGCGCACCGACAGGCCTCCCTCGTACAGCGCCTGCTCGCCATAGAGCTTCACCAGTTCGCGCCGGATCTCCTCGGCGAAATACTCGGCGGTCACCACCTCCTGCTCGTCGCGCTTGCGGGTCAGCAGCGGCCGGGACTGCGCCGCCTTCGCCTCGTCCGGCGTGACGTAGCCGTCCTCCGACATGCGGCCGATCACCCAGTTGCGGCGGGCGATGGCGGCATCGTACTGGCGGTCGGGGTTGTAGTTGGAGGGTGCCTTGGGCAAGGCCGCCAGGAAGGCGACCTCCTCGATGCTCAGCTCGTCCAGCGCCTTGTTGAAATAGTTCAGCGACGCCGCCGCCACGCCGTAGGAGCGGTTCCCCAGGAAGATCTCGTTGAGGTACAGCTCCATGATGCGGTCCTTGGTGAAGGCCCGCTCGATGCGGACCGCCAGGATCGCCTCCTTGATCTTGCGGGCGAAGGACACCTCGTTGGTCAGCAGCATGTTCTTGGCGACCTGCTGCGTGATCGTGCTGGCGCCGACCGGGCGACGGTCGCGGCCGAGATTCTCGATGTTGGTCAGGATCGCGCGCAGGATG
The DNA here is from genome assembly GCF_003233655.1 of Azospirillum ramasamyi. Classification (NCBI taxonomy): domain Bacteria; kingdom Pseudomonadati; phylum Pseudomonadota; class Alphaproteobacteria; order Rhodospirillales; family Azospirillaceae; genus Azospirillum; species Azospirillum ramasamyi. The sequence goes on along the minus strand of NZ_CP029829.1, from coordinate 301,785 downwards.
CCGAGCGGGTCGACGCCCTGGTGGGCGTAGAAATTCTTGTCCTCGGCCGCCATGAAGGCGTTGATGACCTGCCGCGGCATGGCGTCGATCGGGACGAAGATGCGGCGTTCCGACGCGAATTCCGCCATCAGCCGCCCGTCGCCCGCATAGATGCGCGTGGTCACCGGCGGCTCGTAGTTGGCCAGCTTGGTGTAGTCGGGCAGATCCTGGTCGTAATGGTCCAACAGGAAGACCAGCCCCCCGGCTCCGGCAAGAGCCAGCATCACGAAGGCCATCAGCAAGGACAGAAGAAGGCGCATGACCGATCCCGCAAGAAACGACGAAGAACGCGCCCCCTATCCGTCCCGTTTCGGGGTGCGGAGCGCCAGACGCGCCTGACTGTGTGGCGCATCCTACACCGCCGCGATGCGAAGCGCCGCCCCCGTTCCCGTCATGTCAGGAAAATGTGACGCGCAGAGGGCGTATACGAAAAAGCGCCCGCGCGGAGTGGGTAAGCCTGCCGTTCCGCCTCAGCTCCGCTGGGACTCGTGCAGCCAGCGGAAATAGGCGTCGATGGTGCGGGCCAGCCCGCGGCCCAACCGTGCACGGTGCGCGGCGGAGGCCAGCAGCCCGGCATCCTTGCGGTTCGACAGGTACCCCAACTCGATCAGCACCGACGGCACGTCGGGCGCCGTCAGCACGGCAAAGCCGGCCTGCCGGTGCGGCTTGCTGGGGATCAGCGGCACCTCGCGCCCCAGATTCTGCAGGGCCAACGTCGCGAAACGCTTGGAATGGTTCTTCGTGTCGCGTTGGGCCAGGTCGATCAGGATGTTGGCGACCAGCGGGTTCTCGCCCGACAGGTCGAGCCCGACCAGGGCGTCCGCCCGGTTTTCCTTGGCGGCCAGCATCTCCGCCTCGCGGTCCGACGCCTTGTCCGACAGGGTGTAGATCGACAGGCCGCGCATGTCGCCGCTGCTGATGCTGTCGGCATGCAGCGAGATGAACAGGTCCGCCCCCGCTTCCCGCCCGATGGCGACGCGGTCGCGCAGGCGGATGAACACGTCGCTGTTGCGGGTCAGCCTGACACGGTAGCGGCCGGTCGCCTCCAGTTGGCGCTTCACCTCCCTCGCGGCGGCGAGCGTGATGTCCTTCTCATAGATGCCGCCGACGCCGATGGCCCCGGGATCCTGGCCGCCATGGCCGGGGTCGAGCACGATCAGCGGCTTTTCCGCCACGGTGGACGGCTTGCTGTCCGGCAGCGGCGGGGCGGACGGCAGCGCGGCCGGAATGAGCTGCGCCGGCGGGACCGGCGGCAGCGGCGCGAAGGGCGGCGGGGCCGAGACGATCCCGCTGGCGGGCGGATCGTCCTGCGGGGATGGCGCCGGAGCGGGAACGGGCATCGGCACGGCCATCGCCGACGCCACCACCGCGCTCATCGTCAACTGGCCCGTGCCCGACGCCGCGGCAATGGCCGTCCCGGCACCGGATGCCGCCGCGAGCCGCCGGAACTCCGCCGCCGTCGTCTTTTCCAGGTCGAGGACGAGCCGCGGCTGGCGGCCGTCGCGCGGCGGGATCATGTAGCCTTCCCGCAGCTTGGCCGGGCCGACGGTTTCGAAAGTCAGCCGCGTGCCTCGTGGGCCGCCCGCCGCATGGTGGTAGCGCGCGACCAACCCCTTGCCCTCCACCGGCAGCGATCCGCCGGGCCAGGCCAGATCGGGCAGGTCGACGATGATGCGGTAGGGGTTGGCGGCCAGCGTCACGCTGAAGGAGACCGGGTCGCTCACCTCCAGCACGAAGCGGGTCTTGTCGGGATGGATGCCCAGCCGGGCATCGACCACCGCGGTGCGCGGCGGCGGGGACGGCAGCGCCGCCGTGGTCTGGGCGGCGGCGGGAAGGCCGGCGAGGAGCACCAGCAGCAGCAGGACCGGCAGCACCGCGCCCAGCGCACGCGCAAACCCGCGCGTCACGGCCCCGCTCCCGCGCCCGCATGTGGGATGGGCGGCGGCCGGCAGGCGGCCTGACATGGCGGAGGTCGAGGCGGAGGTCGGCAGGCTGGGCGGCCGTTGCATCGTGTCTCCCCGGTGGCGGACGGCGGGCGGACGAACAGCTATAGCCCAGCCAATTCAATGCCCTCAACGCGGAACGCCACAGCCGGTCCCAATTCCCGGCCGGGGTGCCGTTCCTGCAACAGTGCCCGGCCGGAAACTGCGGGAGAAAGTCGCGCTTACGCTTCCCCGGGACGAACTTGTTCGCCGAATCGGCGCATTTCCGCGTTGTGCAAGAGAGAGCGCTTGTCTATGGTATCTTTGCGACAGACCGCAATTCGCCAGACTCGGGTCGGACTCCCAAGGTGAGCGCCGATTCGCTGATCCCCGGGACTCGATTCCATCGATCCAGGGGTCAGCCGATCGCCGGGCACAGGGCCGGCCAAGGGGCTGCGGCGTCGCCTCCGACACCGCCTGTCCGGCCATCCGCGCCGGAGGGACGTCGCGGGGTGGCGCGTTCGGATTGGCGGTGAGAGGACGAAACCTCGAAGCTGGCTGTGGCCGCAAGGCGGCAGCCCGGCGCGTGTCGACCGGGCCGTCCTGGCTGCTCTCGTCAGCGCCGTTCGGCGGTTCCGGTCCGTCGCGCCGTATGCTTCGCCCACAACAGACGCTGCGTCCAGGCGGCCCGACCGGTCGCGCGGGTTCCCTGGGTCGCGCCGTTGAGGACCGTATATGGCCAAGCGCATGCTGGTGGACGCCACGCACCCGGAGGAAACCCGGGTCGCCGTGGTCAATGGTAACCGGCTGGAAGAACTCGACTTCGAGATCGCCAGCCGCAAGCAGCTGAAGGGCAATATCTACCTCGCGAAAGTGACGCGGGTCGAGCCTTCGCTCCAGGCGGCCTTCGTGGAATATGGCGGAAACCGCCACGGCTTCCTCGCCTTCTCCGAAATCCACCCCGACTATTACCGCATCCCCGTCGCCGACCGCGAAGCCCTGCTGGCCGAAGAGCGCCGGTTGGAGGAGCAGGCGGAAGCCCGCGCCGAGGCCGCCGCCGACGGCGCCGTGATGGGCGAGCCGATCCGCCCCGAGCAGGTGGTCGAGGAATGGTCGCCGATGCCCTCCCCCATCGCGCCGGAGGCGTCCGACGAGGATGCCGGCGACGAGGACGACGAGGAAGAGAACGGCGTAGACGAGAACGGTGCCGGCGAGCACTCCGCCCCGTCCGAAGGCGCCGTCCCCTCCGCGGACGCCCCCGACATGCTGGGCGGCGACGAGGATGAAGAGGTCGAGACCCAGCGCCGCCGCTCGCGCCCGCTGCGCTCCTACAAGATTCAGGAAGTGGTGAAGCGCCGGCAGGTCATGCTGGTGCAGGTGACGAAGGAGGAGCGCGGCAACAAGGGCGCCGCCCTGACCACCTACCTGTCGCTGCCCGGCCGCTACTGCGTCCTGATGCCCAACACCGGCCGCGGCGGCGGGATTTCCCGCAAGATCACCAACCCGGCCGATCGCAAGCGCCTGAAGGAAATCCTGTCGGATCTCGACATTCCCGACGGCATGGCGGTCATCCTGCGCACCGCCGGCCTGGAGCGTTCCAAGCCCGAGATCAAGCGCGACCTGGAATATCTGCTGCGCCTGTGGGACGACATCCGCGAACAGACGCTGAAGTCTTCCGCGCCCTGCCTCATCTATGAAGAGGCGAACCTGATCAAGCGGTCGATCCGCGATCTGTACTCCAACGACATCGACGAGATCTGGGTCGAGGGCGAGGCCGGCTTCCGCACGGCGCGCGAGTTCATGGACATGCTGATGCCGGGCCATTCCCAGCGCGTCCAGCTGTACCGCGACAGCCAGATCCCGCTGTTCCACCGCTATCAGGTGGAAACGCAGATCGACGCCATCCACAGCCCGGTGGTGCAGCTGCGCTCCGGCGGCTACATCGTCATCAACCCGACCGAGGCGCTGGTTTCCATCGACGTCAACTCCGGCAAGTCGACCCGCGAGCGCAACATCGAGGAAACCGCCTACAAGACCAACCTGGAGGCCGCCGACGAGGTGGCGCGCCAGCTGCGTCTTCGCGATCTGGCCGGCCTGATCGTCATCGACTTCATCGACATGGAGGAGCCGCGTAACAACGCCGCCGTCGAGCGCCGCATGAAGGAGGCGATGAAGAACGACCGGGCGCGCATCCAGCTCGGCCGCATCTCCGCCTTCGGCCTCCTGGAGCTGTCGCGTCAGCGTCTGCGCCCGTCGCTGCTGGAGACCAACTTCGAGCGCTGCCCGCACTGCTCCGGCACCGGCGTCGTCCGTTCGGTCGAGTCCGCCTCGCTGCACGTCCTGCGCGCCATCGAGGAAGAGGGTATCCGCAAGCGGTCGTCGGAGATCACCATCTACGTCCCGACCTCCATCGCGCTCTACATCCTCAACCAGAAGCGCGGTGAGCTGGCCAAGATCGAGGAACGTCACAACTTCCACGTCATGGTCCAGGCCGACGACGGCCTGATCGCCCCCGACCACCGTCTGGAGCGCAACAAGGCCCGCCTGCCCGACGAGGACGGTCCGCTGGTCAGCGCCGACCGCGCTATGGCCGAGACCGACCGTGCGCTCGCCGCCGAGCCGGTCGTCGCGCCGGTCGAGGAGGAGACCGACGTCGAGACCGCCCAGGCCGAGGAAGCCGGCGAGCGCGCCGAGGCCAATGGCGCCAATGGCGAAGGCAATGGCGAGGATCGCCGTCGCCGCCGTCGTCGCCGCCGTGGCCGTGGCCGTGACCGCGAGGAAGGCCGCGTCGAAGGCGATACCGCCGGTGTTGGCGAGGACGCCGAGGAAACCGAGGAGACGGGCGACGAGACTGTCGGAACCGCCCTGCCGGTTGCCGCCGAGGCGATCCCCGGCGCGGCCATCTCCGAGCCGGCCGAAGACGACGACTCGGACGAGGACGACAACGAGGGCGAGGGCGAGGGCGAGGGCGACGAGGAAACCGGCGCCGACGCCGACGATCGCAACGGCGACGGCCGCAAGAAGCGCCGCCGCGGCAAGCGCGGTGGTCGCCGCCGGTCCCGCCGCGAGGGTATGGAAGGGCTGGAGGGCGGCGAGGAAACCGCTGCCGAACAGTCGCCCGCCGCTCCGGCCGAAGCCGCTCCCGTCCAGACTCCGGCCGAGACGTCCGACCTCGACTGGATCCTGGCCGGCGAGAGCGCTCCGGCACCCGTCGAGGAGGAGGCCCCGGTTCCGGTGCCTGCGACCGAGCCGCCGGTCACCGCCACGGCCCCGGCCGAAGCCGCCGAACCCGTCGCCGAGAAGGCTCCGGCCAAGAAGGCGTCGCGCAAGCGCAAGGCCGCTGCCGAGGCTCCGGTCGAGGCCGCTCCGGCCGTCGCCGAAGCGCCGGCAAAGGGCCGCAAGCGCAAGGCCGCCGCTCCGGTCGAAGCCCCGGCGCAAGCTGCGGCCGAACCGGTGACGGAGAAGGCCCCGGCCAAGAAGGCGTCGCGCAAGCGCAAGGCCGCTGCCGAGGCTCCGGTCGAGGCCGCTCCGGCCGTCATCGAAGCGCCGGCGAAGAGCCGTAAGCGCAAGGCCGCCGCCGCGGAAGCCCCGGCCGAGGTCGCGACCGACGCGGCTCCGGCCAAGAAGGCGTCGCGCAAGCGCAAGGCCGCCGCCGAAGCTCCGGCCGAAGCCGCTCCCGCCGCCGCCCCGGCAGCGCCCGAGCCGGCTCCGGCAGCCGCTTCGGAACCTGCCGCGACTCCTGCTGCGGCCGGCGATGACGGCGATGCCTCCGCCAAGCCGCGCCGCGGTTGGTGGAAGCGGTAAGCCCAACGGCCCGTTTGAAGCTCTGGAACGGGAAAAGGCGCCGCGAGGCGCCTTTTCCTTTTCCCGGACGTTATCTCCCTGCCACAGGACAGGTCGGACCATGAGCAAGGCCTTCACCCGCGAGAACGATACGCCGGACGACGATGAACTCGACGATCCGGCACCGCTTCCGCAAGGGTTCAAGAACTACATGACCCCGCCCGGCTTCCAGCGCATGCAGGAGGAGTTGCGCCACCTGCTGCGGGTGGAGCGGCCGAAGGTGGTGGAGGTGGTTTCCTGGGCCGCCGGCAATGGCGACCGGTCGGAGAACGGCGATTACCTCTATGGCAAGAAGCGCCTGCGCGAGATCGACCGTCGCATCCGCTTCCTGAACAAGCGGTTGGAATCGGCGGTGGTGGTCAATCCGCAGGACCAGAAGAACCGGGAACAGGTCTTCTTCGGCGCCACCGTCACCTATGCCCGCGAGGACGGTTCCGAGAACACCGTCACCATTGTCGGCGCCGACGAGGTCGACCCCGACCGCGGCCATGTCAGCTGGATTTCCCCCATCGCCCGCGCGCTGCTGAAGGCGCGGGAGGGAGATCTGGTGGACGTGCACACGCCGGCGGGGATGGAGCAGGTGGAGGTTCTGGCGATCAGCTACGCGGATTAAGCGGGGGCGTTAGACCCCCCATCCTAAGCCTCCCCCGCTCTCGGCCGACCGAAGGTCGATCCGATCACGGAAGAGGTCGGGTGGGGGGTCAACACCCCAAACTCACTCATCCCGCCGGCTGGTAGATCTCACCGCCCGACTCGCGGAACTTCTGCGACATCTCGGCCATGCCGGACTCCGCGGCATCGCGGATTTCCTGCGTGATCTTCATCGAACAGAATTTCGGCCCGCACATCGAACAGAAATGCGCGGTCTTGGCCCCTTCGGCCGGCAGGGTCTCGTCGTGATAGGCCATCGCCGTGTCGGGGTCGAGCGACAGGGCGAACTGGTCGCGCCAGCGGAAGGAGAAACGGGCGCGCGACATGGCATCGTCGCGCAGCCGCACCGCCGGATGGCCCTTGGCGAGGTCGGCGGCATGGGCGGCTATCCTGTAGGCGATGACGCCGGCCTTCACGTCGTCGCGGTCAGGCAGGCCCAGATGCTCCTTCGGCGTGACGTAGCAGAGCATCGCCGTGCCGAACCAGCCGATCATCGCCGCCCCGATGGCGCTGGTGATGTGGTCGTAACCCGGCGCGATGTCCGTCACCAGCGGCCCCAAGGTGTAGAAGGGCGCCTCGCCGCACAGGGCCAGCTGCTTTTCGACATTGTGCTTGATCTTGTGCATGGGCACATGGCCCGGCCCCTCGATCATCACCTGCACGTCGCGCGCCCAGGCGATCTTCGTCAGCTCGCCCAGGGTTTCCAGCTCGGCGAACTGGGCGGCGTCGTTGGCGTCGGCCTGGCTGCCCGGCCGCAAGCCGTCGCCCATCGACAGCGCCACGTCATAGGCACGGCAGATTTCGACGATGTCGGCGAAATGGTCGTAGAGGAAGTTCTCGCGGTGATGCGCCAGGCACCATTTGGCGATGATCGAGCCGCCGCGCGAGACGATGCCCGTCACCCGCTTGGCCGTCAGCGGGATATGGGCCAGCCGCAGGCCGGCATGGATGGTGAAGTAATCGACGCCCTGCTCCGCCTGTTCGATCAGCGTGTCGCGGAACAGCTCCCAGGTCAGATCCTCGGCCCTGCCCTTCACCTTCTCCAGCGCCTGATAGATCGGAACCGTGCCGATCGGCACCGGGGAGTTGCGCAGGATCCATTCGCGGGTCTGATGGATGTCGGCGCCGGTGGACAGGTCCATCACCGTGTCGGCGCCCCAGCGGATCGCCCAGACCATCTTCTCCACCTCCTCCTCGATGGAGGAGGTCACGGCGGAATTGCCGATGTTGGCGTTGATCTTGGTCAGGAAGTTGCGGCCGATGATCATCGGCTCCGACTCGGGATGGTTGACGTTGGACGGGATGATCGCCCGCCCGCGCGCCACCTCGTCGCGGACGAATTCCGGCGTGATGAGGTCGGGAATCCCGGCCCCGAAATCCTCGCCGTCGCGTGCTGCGTCCAGCGCGGCGGCACGGCCCAGATTCTCGCGGACGGCGATGTACTCCATCTCCGCGGTGACGATGCCGGCGCGGGCATAAGCCATCTGCGTAACGGCCGCGCCGCCCTTGGCGCGCAGCACGCCGCCGTGTGTGGCCTCCACATCGCCACGGGCCAGGATCCAGCCGCGGCGATGCCTGGCCAGACCGGCCCGCACATCGATCGCCACGCTCTCGTCGGTGTAGGGTCCGGAGGCGTCATAGACGGTCAGCGGCGTCTCGCCGCCCGACAGCAGGATTTCGCGCATGGCAACCCGCAGGTCGGGGAAGCGCGTGCCCGGCACATGGATTTTCCGCGACGACGGCAGCGGGCCGGTCGAAATGCGGATCGCGGTTTCGTTGAAGTCCTTAGGCATTGGGTTTCTCCGTCGGAGTTGGGCGGACAAACCCGGGACTGCGGACGGAGGTGCGGTGTCTTCGTGCGGGCCGTTCCCTGACTTGGGCGTTGCCCGCTGCGGTCATCGCCCACAGCGGGTGTCGATACGGCCGGACGCGGCCGATATGCGGCCCGTCACGAGGTCCCTCCCTTCGCCGGTATGACCCGGATCAGGTTCGAAGGGTCACCACGCTGCCGCAGACGCTTGGCGCCGTCCGGCCGTTGGTATCTCAGCCCCCTGTCGGGACCCCCCTGGAATGCGCCCATCCTGCCGGGACGGACACCCCCTGTCAAAAGGAAAGGACCGCGGACGATCCGTAGACCGTACGGCATGGGTGCCGCGTCACATCCATCGTTTCAGACGGACATAGATCATCGGCAGCAGTGCCGACAGCAGCATCAGCCCCAAGGCGCCGGGATAGCCGAAAAGCGAGCCGGTCCCCGGCATCTGCTGGAAATTCATGCCGCCGATGCTGGCGACAAGGGTCGGCGGAAACAGCAGGACGGTCAGGACCGAGACGATCTTGACGATCTCGTTCTGCTCCACGTTGATCTGGCCCAGCGCGGTGTCCAGCGCCAACGCGACCTTGCCGGCCTGGAAACGGGCATACTGGTCGAGTCCGCGCAGATCCTGCAGCGTCGTCTTGGCCCAGCGCCGCGTCGCCTTGCCGGGGTTCCAGCCATCGCCGCGCGCCAGGAAATCGGTCATGCGCGACAGGCTGGCCAGGCTGATGCGGGCCTTGCCGATCAGATGGCCGGCATGGCCGATGCGCTTCAGCGTCTGGGCGTCGTCCAGGGTTTCGCCGCGCGAGCGCAGCTTGCGCCCGCGGAAAAACCGGCGGTTCAGCGCGTCCAGCTCCACCCCGGTCCGCCGCAGCACGGCAGAGGTGCGGTCGACCATCCCGTCCACCAGCGCCGCCAGAACCAGCTCGCCGCGCGAGGCGGGCAGCTGCCCATGGATTGCGCGGCGGCGGAAGGCCAGCAGTGCCTGCGGATCGATGTCGTGGATGGTGACCAGCCGGCGCCCTGCCAGCACGAAGCTGACGGTGGCGATGCGCGGCTCGTCGGTGTCGGCCCAGACCAGGGCGGTGACGGTCATGGTCAGGACGCCGCCGGCCACGCGCAGGCGGCTCGATTCCTCGATCTCCGCCATCTGCTCGCGGGTGGGCAGGCTGGTGCCGATCAGCGCCTCCGCCCGTGCCAGATCCTCGGCGGTCGGGTTGATCAGATCCAGCCAGACGGTGGCCTCGGGCAGCGGCCCCGCGTCGTCCGCGGCCTCCCTGGCCCAACGCAGCAGACCGCCGTCATTGACGAAAACATGCAGCAAGGCAGTGCTCCTTGCGTGGTTCGAGGCGCCGGTATGCTGTGCTCCCTCCCCAACCCTCCGCCGCTGAAAACGGGGAAGGGTTGGAGGCGGAGCGGTACTTCTACGTCATCCTGCCGCCGCGTCTTGGCTTCGCAGGAGGTTTCGCGGCCGGGGGCCACTCGCCGCCGTCGAGGTCGAGCGGCGTGCCCTCCGCCTTCAGCGCCTGTTCCAGCTTGCGGCGGAAGGCGCCGCCATCCCGCTTGGCGTCCAGGAAATGGCCGACCGCCTCCTTCGCCGAGTCGCTGTCGTAGGGAACCTTGCCCAACGCCGCCAGCTTGGCGCGCTCCACGAGCTTCGGGTCCATCCGGTCGCGGATGGCCTTCATCTGGCGGAGCAGGTCCTTGCGCAGGTCGGACATCGGGTTCCCTCGTTGCGGCGTCAGGCCTTGCCGATCAGGGTGCCGGCACCGCCTTCGGTGAAGATCTCCAGCAGCAGCGCATGCGGCACGCGGCCATCCAGGATAACAGCGGCGTCGACGCCCTGCTCCACGGCACCGATGCAGGTTTCGATCTTCGGGATCATGCCGCCGGACGCGGTGCCGTCGGCGATGGCCTTGTGGGCATCCTCCAGCGACATCTTCTCGATCAGCTTCTTGTCCTTGTCGAGGACGCCGGCGACGTCGGTCAGCAGGAAGAAGCGCGCCGCCTTCACCGCCGCCGCGACCGCGCCGGCCGCCGTGTCGGCGTTGATGTTGTAGGTGTCGCCGTTCACGTCGAAACCGACCGGCGCGATCACCGGGATGATGTCCGACTGGGCAAGCGCGTGCAGGATCTCCGGGTTGACCTTGTAAGGCTCGCCGACGAAGCCGAGGTCCAGCACCTTCTCGATGTTGCTGTCGGGGTCGCGCTGCACGCGCTCCAGCCGGCGGGCGGTGATCAGGTTGCTGTCCTTGCCCGACAGGCCGACGGCACGGCCGCCGGCGCTGTTGATGGCGGCGACGATCTGCTTGTTGATGGAGCCGGCCAGCACCATCTCGACCACCTCGACCGTCTCCTTGTCGGTGACGCGCAGGCCGTCGATGAAGCTGGACTTGATCTTCAGACGCTCCAGCATCTGGCCGATCTGCGGGCCGCCGCCATGGACGACCACCGGGTTGATGCCGACCTGCTTCAGCAGGACGATGTCGCGCGCGAACAGCTCCGCAAGGCTGGCGTCGCCCATGGCGTGGCCGCCGTACTTGATGACGAAGGTGCTCCCGGCATAGCGGCGCATGTAAGGCAGCGCTTCGGACAGGGTACGGGCCTTGGCGAGCCACTCGTCACGGGTGGGAGTCTGCACGGGAGATTGCCCTTTGTCGGGATGGACGGTTGGGCTTCTTTAACGGAAAGGCCGGGCGGTTGCCTAGGGGGCAATTTAACCGTCACATACCCCCGTGCCGCCCGCCCGCCGACGCGGCCGACGCGGCGCCGGCCGGGCGCCGCCATCCGGCCAGCCGGGTCATCGGCTGGGTCAGCGCGGTCACCGCCACCGCCATCAGCACCATGGCCGAGAAACAGGCGCCGGACAGCACCCCAGCCTCCAGCAGGACGGTCAGCACGATCACCTCCATCAGCCCCTTGCAGGGCATCAGCGTGCCCAGCCGAAGGGCGTCCGGCCAGCTCTCGCCGGTCAGGCGCGCGGGCAGCGTCGTTCCGGCCATCTTGCCGGCGAGCGTCGCCAGGGTGGCGAGCGCGAAGACCGTCCACTGCGCCGGGTCGTCCAGCGTCAGGTTCACCTTCAGCCCGGTCAGCGTGAAGAAGAAGGGCAGCAGGATCAGGGTGGAGAAATGCTCCAGCCGGTCGAGGATGGCGGCGGCGAAGCGGCGCGGCATGGCGGTGCCGGCGACGAAGGCGCCCAGGATGTAATGCAGGCCGATCAGTTCGGTCACCGCGGCCGACGACAGGAGGGTCACGCACGTCACCACCACCGCGGTGTCGCCCATCCGCCCGTCGGGCGCCACCCGCTCCAGCAGGCGGTCCAGCAGCGGGCGCACGGCCAGCACCGTCACCCCGACATAGGCGAAGCCCAGCAGCCCGACCTGGACGACCGCCCAGCCGCCCCCACCCCCGGCCTGCCCACCCACTGGGCCGCCCGCCAGGCCCTCCGCCGAGGCCCAGGCCAGCACCCCGGTGATCAGCAGCCACAGCAGCGCATCGTTCACCGCGGCATAGCCCAACGCCAGCCGCCCGACCCGATCGCCCAGCAACCCCATCTCGCGCAGAATGGCGCCCAGCACCGGCAGGGCGGTAACGCCGACGCAGATGCCGAAAGCGGCGGCGAACAGGCCCGGCGTGGCGTGCGTCCCGGTCATTTCGGGATAGGCGCCGGCCAGCCACCAGCCCAGCGCTCCGCCCAGCAGCGTCGGCACGATCATGCTGGACAGCGCCACCGTGGCGAAGGCGCTTCCCCGCCCGCGGAAATCGGCGGGGTCGAGATGGAGCCCGGTCAGGAAGGCGAAGAAGACGACGGCCATCAGCGCGAGGCCCGACAGCGGCGCCAGGGCGGCCGGCGCGAACAGCACCCCCCAGAGATCCGGAGCCAGCCGGCCGAACAGCGACGGCCCCAGCGCCACCCCGAACAGGATCTGGATGACGACCATCGGGGCGATGTGGCGTCCGCCGCCCAGCCGCCACAGCAGGAACGGCCCGGCGATCAGCAGCAGTGCCTGAATCAGGAACAGCAGCGCGGGGGAGATCTCACCCATCGCCGTCGTTCCGTGCTATTCGGCGGCCAGGGCGAGCGCGGCGAGGCTGGCGCGCAGTTCCGCGATGCCGGTGCCCTTCTCCGAACTGGTGACATGGATGTCCGGGAAGGCGGCGGGATGCTTCTTCAGCCCCAGCTCGGTGTCGCGGCGCACCTTGTCCAGGTCTGCGGCCTTCACCTTGTCCGCCTTGGTCAGCACGACGACGTAGGGCACGGCGGTGCGGTCCAGCATCTCCATGATCTCATGGTCGTTGGGCTTCAGGCCATGGCGCGAATCGATCAGCACCAGCGCCCGGCGCAACGTCACCCGCCCGCGCAGGAAGCGGCGGACCATGTCGTTCCACGCCTCCACCTTCTCCTTCGATTCCTTGGCATAGCCGTAGCCGGGCATGTCCACCAGCTTCAGCCGGTTGCCCAGGTTGAAGAAGTTGAGCTGCTGCGTGCGCCCCGGCGTGTTGGAGGTGCGCGCCAGCGTCTTGCGGCCGGTCAGCGCGTTCACCAGGCTCGACTTGCCGACATTCGACCGCCCGGCGAAGGCGACCTCCGGCAGATCGGCCTCGGGAAGCTGGTTCAGCGCATTGGCGCCCCAGACGAAATCGCACTCCTTGGCGAACAGCAGGCGCCCGGCCTCCAGCGCGGCCTCGTCGAAGCCGGCAACGATGCTGGGGGTGTTGGGGGTCGGCGTGTCGGGGGTGGTCATGACGGGCGCTTTCGTTGATGCGAGCTAAAAAACATACCGCCGGCAAAGTCCCGTCAAGGGTCTTTGCCGGCGGCAGGTCTCAGACGATGGGCAGAGGGATCGCTGGCCGAGGGGCCGGAGATCCGAGGATCAGACCTTCACGCCCATGCGGCGCATGATGGACCACTGCTGGGCGACCGACAGCAGGTTGTTCCAGGCCCAGTAGATCACCAGACCGGCCGGGAAGCCGGCGAGCATGAAGGTGAAGACGATGGGCAGGAACTGGAACACCTTCTGCTGGATCGGGTCCGGCGGGGCCGGGTTCATCTTCTGCTGCAGCCACATGGTGACGCCCATGATCAGCGGCCAGGCGCCGAGATGCAGCAGGGAGGGAGGATCCCAGGGGATCAGGCCGAACAGGTTGAAGATGGTCGTCGGATCGGGCGCGGACAGGTCGTGGATCCAGCCGAAGAAGGGCGCGTGCCGCATCTCGAGGGTCACGAACAGCACCTTGTAGAGCGCGAAGAACACCGGGATCTGGATCAGGATCGGCAGGCAGCCGGACACCGGGGAGACCTTCTCGCGCTTGTACAGCGCCATCAGCTCCTGGTTCATGCGCGCCTGATCGTCGCTGAACTTCTCGCGCAGCTCCTGCATCTTCGGCTGCAGGGCCTTCATCTTGCTCATCGCCTGATAGGACTTGTTGGCGAGAGGATAGAAGACGGCCTTGACGCAGACGGTCAGCAGCAGGATGGCGAGGCCGAAGTTGCCGAGCACCCGCGCGAAGAAGTCCAGCGCGTAGAAGAAGGGCTTGGTCAGGAAGTAGAACCAGCCGAAATCGATCGCGAGGTCGAAGTTCTTGATGTCCAGCTTGTCCGAATAGGCATCCAGCAGCTTCACCTGCTTGGCGCCGGCGAACAGGCGATCGGTGTTCTGGGCAGAGGCGCCCGGCTCCACGGTGATCGGATTGCCGATGAAGTCCGCCTGATAGCGGTCGGCGTTGCCGACGGCGCTGTAGACGAAGCGCGCGTCGACCTTCTCCGTCGGCTCTGGAATGACCGCCACCAGCCAGTACTTGTCGGTGATGCCGAGCCAGCCGCCGGTGGTCTCGATCGACTCGGTGCCCTTCTTGCGCAGATCCTCGTAGGACCGCTCGGTCAGCGTGCCGTTGAAGACGCCGAGCGGGCCCTCATGCAGGATGTAATAGCCCGAGGTGTGCGGCGTGCCGGTGCGCGACACCAGGCTGTATGGCAGCAGGGTGACGGGATTGGCGCCGGTGTTGCGAACCGTCTGCGTCACCGTGAACATGAAGTCCGGATCGACGGCGATCGTGCGCTCGAACACCAGGCCCTGGCCGTTGTCCCAGGTCAGGGTCAGCGGCTTTTCCGGGGTCAGCACGGCGCCGTCGGCGGTCCAGCGGGTCGTCGCGTTCGGGACGGCGATGCCGGCGCCCTGCGGAACCCAGCCGAATTCGGCGTAATAGGAGGCGAGCGTGCCGGCCGGGGCCAGCAGCACGATCTCCGGGCTGTTGGGGTCCGGCGTCTCACGGTATTGGGCCAGCGTCAGATCGTCGATGCGGCCGCCGATGAGGTTGACGGAGCCGTGCAGGGCCGGCGTGTCGATCTTCACCCGGGTGCCGGCCGCCAGCTGCTCCGCGAGCATGACGGAGCGCTCCTTCGCGACCTCTGCCGTGCCAGGGGGCTGCTGCGCGGGCACGCCGGGGGCCGGCACCGGCACCGACTGCTCCGTCTGGGCAGCTTGCTGGGCGGCGAGCTGCTTCTGCTGTTCCACCCGCGGCTTCTCGTAGAAATACTGGAAGCCCAGAAGGATGGCGATCGACAGGGCAATCGCGATGATGAGGTTGCGTTGGTCGGTCATGGCGTCCCGGTTGCCGTGGGGCCTTTGCAAGAAGGGCGGCGTGTGCGCGGCCTTGTTACGGGTTTTCGCCGGGCTGGGCAACCGCCGCATGCCCATTTTCCCGCAGGCCGCAGCGATGGGGCGGCGGCGCCCCCGGCGGCCGGGGATCGGGCACGGGATCCCAGCCCGACCCGCCCCAGGGATGGCAACGCCCGAGCCGGCGCAAGGTCAGCCATCCCCCCCGGATGGCGCCGTGCTTTTCCAGCGATTCGATGGCGTAGCAGGAGCAGGTCGGCTGGAAACGGCAATGCCAGCCCACGAAGGGCGACAAGGTCCAGCGATAGAGATAGACAAGCGCGCGGAGAAGATGCGCGAGTGGGCTGAGGCCGGCGATGCGAAACATGACGTCGCGGCCCCCCTATCCTTCCGCGTCGCGCCACAGGCCAAGGCGTTTCAGCCCGGCCTTCAGGTCGCCGAGCAGGTCGGTCCACGGCCGCTCGGCCGTGTCGCCGCGCGCGACCAGAACGAAGTCGTGGCCCGGTGCGGCGTGGATGGGCAGTATCTGCCGCGCGGCCTCACGCAAACGGCGGCGGGCGCGATTGCGCACCACCGCGTTGCCGACCTTGCGGCTCGCCGTCAGTCCGAGACGGATCGGCGGACCGCCATCGGCGGGCCGCTGCTTGTCGTCGTGCCGGCGCACCTGGAGGATCAGGCCGGGAGCCACATGCTTGCGCCGTGTCCCGGCCACGGCCAGAAACTCCGGCCGCCGCATCAGGCGCCCGACCTCTTGGTCCGGCGCCGCCATCGCGGGGATCAGGCGCTCAGAACCTTGCGGCCGCGGGCGCGGCGGCGGGCGATCACCTTGCGGCCGCCGACGGTGGCCATACGGGCGCGGAAGCCATGACGACGCTTACGCACGATGTTGGAAGGCTGGAACGTGCGCTTCATGGCGCCTACTCCTTAAGCTTTGCTAATGGTGATGGGACGAAGACGCCCAGCCTGACGGCCGGGCGCCGAGCCTATGAACCTGGAAACGACCGGAAGGCGCCTTACTCGGCGGCCTTGCGACCGTTGACCATGCCGCGGCCGGTGGTGCGCTCGGCGATGCGGGCGGCCTTGCCGCGCAGATCGCGCAGATAGTACAGCTTGGCGCGGCGGACGGCGCCACGACGGACCAGCTCGATCGAGTCGATGCGCGGGGAGTACAGCGGGAACACGCGCTCCACGCCCTCGCCGTAGCTGATCTTGCGGACGGTGAAGGAGCTGTTCAGGCCGGCGTTCTTGCGGGCGATGACGACACCCTCATAGGCCTGGACACGCTCGCGCGTGCCTTCGACGACCTTCACGTTCACGCGGACGGTGTCGCCCGACGAGAACTCCGGGATCGTCTTGCCGCCGAGGGCCTTCTCGATCTGCTCCTGCTCGAGCTGCTGCAACAGGTTCATAGCACTACCCCTTTTCTATCGGCGCGCCTCGCGGCGGACCGTCACTCCGGTTTCGGGTCGCGCCGGCGAGCCTGCCGCCGACCCTTGTTCGTAACAGTTACTGCCGGCCGGCTCGCCTGGTAGAGCGACCACAGGTCGGGCCGTCGGGCCTCCGTGATCCTCTCCGCCTCGGCCAGCCGCCAGGCCTTGACCTTTCCGTGGTGACCGGACAGCAGAACCTCCGGCACCGCGCGCTCCACACCCTGCCCGTCGGTCCAGACCGCCGGCCGGGTGTAGTGGGGGTATTCGAGCAACCCCCGTTCGAAACTCTCTTCACCCGCCGTCTCCACGTTGCCCATGACGCCGGGGAGCAAGCGCACCACGGCATCCATCAGGCTGAGCGCGGCGAGTTCCCCGCCGGACAGCACGAAATCCCCGAGGCTGACCTCTTCGAGGCCGTGCGCATCGAGGACCCGCTGGTCCACCCCTTCGTACCGGCCGCAGAGCAGCGTCACCACCGGAGTGGCGGCCAACTCCTTGACCAGATCCTGGTTCAGCACCCGTCCGCGAGGCGAGAGATAGATCGCCCGGCCGCGTCCCGGTGCCCCCACAGGCCCCGCCGTCGCGGTCAGAGCCGCGTCCAGCACGTCGGGCCGCATGACCATGCCGGCCCCTCCGCCGAAGGGGGTGTCGTCGACGGAGCGGTGTTTATCGCGCGCGAACGAGCGAATGTCCACCGATTCCAGCGCCCAGACTCCATTTTCCAACGCCTTGCCGGCCAGCGAGTGGCCGAGCGGCCCCGGAAACATTTCCGGGAACAGCGTCAGAACCTTGGCGGTCCAGACCCGCGGTCCTTCGGCGCCGTGGTTCACGGCCCCTCGCTCCCGCGTCCGTCCTCACCCCCGTCTTCCGCCCCGTCCTCGGAGCCCTCGCGGGCTTCGATCACGGCCGGAAGATCGACGACGATGCGTCCGCCCCGGACATCCACCACCGGCACGCAGGCCTTGGAGAAGGGAAGCATCTCCAGCGGCCCGCCGGCGGTCCTGATTTCGAGCACGTCGCCGCCCCCGAAATCGTAGATCGCCTTCACCGTGCCGTAGAGGCTTCCGTCGGCGAGTTCCGCACGCAGGCCGATCAGGTCGGCGTGGTAGAACTCGTCCTCGTCCTCCGTCGCCGGCAGGGCGTCGCGCTCCACGTAGAGCCGCACGCCCGCCAGCGCCTGCGCCTGTTCCCGGCTCGTCACCCCGTCGACCTTGGCCAGGAAGTTGTCCTTGACCATGCCCTGGAGCGTCACCGTGAAGCGGCGGGCGCCGGCTTCGTCCGACAGCGGGCCGTAGGTCATGATGTCGGCGGGCTCGGCGGTGAAGCTGCGCAGCTTCACCAGCCCCCGCACGCCATGCGATCCCGCGAACTGGCCGACACAGATCTTGGCGGTCATCGTAGGAGCACCCGGCACGTCGTCACGACCTCAACCCTGCGGGCCGTCAGGCCCACCCTCGCCCTCATCAGCCCTCGGCGGCAGCCGCGGCGGCGGCGGCCTCGGCCTTCAGACGCTCCTGCGCCTTGGCCTTCGGAGCCGACTTCTTCGGGGTCTCGCGGACGGCGGGCTTCTCGACCAGGCCGGCATTGGCCAGGAAGAGGACCACGCGGTCCGTCGGCTGCGCGCCGACCGACAGCCAATGCTTGGCGCGCTCGGCGTCCAGGATGATGCGCTGCTCGTGCTCGCGCGGCAGCATCGGGTTGTAGGTGCCGATCTTCTCGATGAAGCGGCCGTCACGCGGGCTGCGGGCGTCCGCGATGACGATCGAGTAGAACGGACGCTTCTTCGCACCACCGCGAGCCAGACGAATCTTCAGAGCCATTGGTCGAAACTTTCTCTTCTCAAGTCAAACAGGTATCAGGTGATTTCCAGAGGCGGTCAGGTCAGCCGAAAGGCCCCTTCCCGCCGAAGCCGCCGAATCCCTTCGGCAGCAGATTGCCCAGGCCGCCGCGCATCATCCCCTTCTTCCCAAGCTTCTGCACCTGCTTCATCATTCCGCGCATGGTCTCGAACTGCTTCAGCAGCTTGTTGACCTCCTGCACCGAGGTGCCGGATCCGGCGGCGATGCGCTTGCGGCGCGAAGCCTTGATGATTTCGGGGTTCTTGCGCTCCGCCTTGGTCATCGAGGAGATGATCGCCTCCTGGCGCTTGATCATCCCGTCGTCGACGTTGGCGTCCTTCAGCTGGTTCTTGATCTTGCCGATGCCCGGCAGCATCCCCATCAGGCCGGACATGCCGCCCATCTTGCGGAGCTGCTTCAGCTGCATCGCCATGTCGTCGAGGTCGAAGCCCTGGCCCTTCTCCATCTTGCGGGCGAGCTTTTCGGCCTCGTCCTTGTCGATGGTCTCGACGGCCTTCTCCACCAGCGACACCACGTCGCCCATGCCGAGGATGCGGCCGGCGATGCGGTCTGGGTGGAAGGGCTCCAGCGCGTCGATCTTTTCGCCGACGCCCAGCAGCTTGATCGGCTTGCCGGTGATCTGGCGCATCGACAGGGCGGCACCGCCGCGCGCGTCGCCGTCGATGCGGGTCAGCACGATGCCGGTGATGCCGACCTTGTCGTTGAAGTTGGTGGCGACGGTGACGGCGTCCTGGCCGGTCATCGCGTCGGCGACCAGCAGCGTTTCCGCCGGCTTGGTCGCGTCGCGGACGGCCGCGACCTCCGCCATCAGCTCCTCGTCGATGGCGAGGCGGCCGGCGGTGTCGAGCATGACGACGTCGTAGCCTTCGAGACGGCCGGTCTCGATGGCGCGGCGCGCGATGGCGACCGGGTCCTGGCCCGGCACGATCGGCAGCGTGGCGACGCCGGTCTGCTCGCCGAGAACCTTCAGCTGCTCCTGGGCGGCCGGACGGCGAACGTCCAGCGAGGCCATCAGGACCTTCTTGCGGTCCTTCGTCTTCAGGCGGAGCGCGATCTTGGCGGTGCTGGTGGTCTTGCCCGAGCCCTGCAGGCCGACCATCAGGATCGGCACCGGCGCGGCGGCGTTCAGGTTGATGTCGGCGCCCTCGCCGAGCATCTCCACGAGGTTGTCGTGGACGACCTTGATGACCTGCTGGCCGGGGGTGACGGACTTCAGCACCTCCTGGCCGACGGCGCGTTCCTTCACCTGGGCGACGAACTGCTTGACGACGGGCAGCGCGACGTCGGCCTCCAGCAACGCCACGCGAACTTCGCGCAGCGCGGCGGAGACGTCCTCCTCGGTCAGCGCGCCACGGCGGCGCAGCTTGTCGAAGATGTCGCCCAGGCGTCCGGTCAGGCCTTCGAACATGCGATACTCGTTCCCCAGTTCCGGGTCCAGCGTCAGAACCGCCACCCGCACAAGCACGAAAGCGCCAGTGCGCGATACTCGCGGACTGGCGGAGATACCCGGCATGTGGCCGGGGTACCCGGTCTATCGGCTTTGCGGAAGACAGGTCGGCGGAACATAGGGAAGCCTGCTTGCCGAGTCAACCGTCAGAAGCGCCTTTGCGGCTTCGGACGAAGGTACCCCTTGCCGGCGGCTGGTTATCCGTCCGACACTTGTCACAAATCGTCGAACTTTAACGAATTTTTGGCGAAGCTTTCTGATTATGAGTAACCAGAAACAGAAGGTATCCCGGCGATGTCGTCCGCCCAGGGCTTTGGGTCCAACAGCCCGCGAACCAAGCTGACCCAGAGCCAGCTCAACGCGATCCTGTTGCGGCATCAGGCTTTCCGCAAAAGCCAGCCGGGCGGTGTGCGCGCCAATCTGAAGATGCGCGACCTGTCTCATCTCGACCTTTCCGGCATCGACCTTTCGGACGCCGACCTGTCGGGCGCCAAGCTGTTCAGCGCGCGGCTGACCGGCGCCAACCTCGTGAACGCCAACCTCTACGCCGCGGACCTGCGGCTCGCCAACTTGGAGAAGGCCGACCTGCGCCGGGCCGACCTGCGCGGCGCCTGTCTTCGCGGCGCCGTGCTGAGCGAGGCCACCCTGGTGGAGGTCGACCTGCGCGACGGCACCCTGCTGCATTACGATTCCAGCGGCGAGATGTTCGCCCACGAGTTTGAGGACAGCGTCCTGACGTCGGAACTGACGGCGGCGACCATCCGCGGCGCCGACCTGTCGCGGGCGAAGGTCGCCAACGCCTTCGTCATGCAGACAGACCTGACCGACGCCATCCTGCGCGGCACGAAGTTCATGCGGGCCAATCTGACCGGGTCCAACCTGACCGGCTGCGACCTGACCGACGCCGACCTGACGGAGGCGAATCTGTCGGGCGCCCGGCTGTCGGGGGCGGTGATGACCGGCTGCGCCATCAACCGCACCAATTTCAGCGGCGCCACCCTGATCGGCGCCATTCTCGACGCGGCCCAGCTGCGCTCGCCCAACATCCAGGCGGCGATCCTGGCGAAGACGCTGGAGAACCCGGAAGACGACCTGCGCGAGATGCTGCTGGAACATCTGGCCTGGATCGACAGCGGCGGCAAGGCCGGCAAGCGCGCCGACCTGTCGGCGCTCGACCTGTCGGGGCGGAGGCTGGACGGCATCAACCTGTCCGCGGCCATCCTGCAATGTATCGCCCTGCGCGGCGCCACGCTGACCGGTGCGGCGATGGCGATAGCCGACCTGTCGCTGGCCGACATGCGCAAGGCCGACCTGTCCAATGCCGATCTGCGCGGCGTGAATTTCGAGCGGGCGACCCTGACCGGCGCCAACCTGACCGGCGCCCAGCTCGGCCCCGTCCATATCCAGACCATGAGCGGCCACATCTGGCGCGCCAACCTGCAGCGCGCCCGGCTTGGCCTTGCGCTGCTCTGCAAGGCCGACCTGCGCAAGGCGAACCTCGCCGGCGCCAATCTGGCGGGCGCCGACCTGACCGGAGCCAACCTGAGCGAAGCCGACCTGACCGGGGCCGACCTGACCGGCGCTGTCCTTGACGGCGCCACGCTGGACCAGGCGATCATCGAGGAGGCGATCGGGCTGGAGGGCGGGCTGGAAAGCGGGCTGGAGGCGACCGGGCTGAAAGGCTGAGGTCAGGTCACGCCGAAGGCCCGCCGCGCTTCGCGATCCAGTCGCCCGAGCCGTAGGCGCTGCGGACATGGTGGACCAGCAGGTTTCGGGCGTCGATCAACTGGCCCATCCGCTCGCGGCAGGCGACGATTCCGGTATCCGGGTGATAGACCGGCGCCAGTTCGCGGAAACGCCGCCGCACCTGATCCTCGTCGAAACACCATTCATTGACGAAACCGAACAGCTGGACCGCGTCGCGCAGTTCGGTGATGCGGCCGTCGAGCGGCTGGAAGGACAGGCGCTGCAGTGCATGGGCCAGCGTCTTGTTGCGGTATCCCAGCGTCTCGACCGCAGCTTCCAGCCGGCGGACATCCTCGCCCGGCAGGATGCGGGTGCCGGGATCGGCCAGCGCCAGCGCCGCGGCCAGCGCCTTGCGGATCGCGGCGTCGGAAACGGTATCGGACGGGGTGGCGCTCCCCACCTCCAGCACCGCCTCCCCGCCGGCATCGCGCGTGCCGGGATCGGCGGCGCTCGCCGGTGCCAGCAGCAGGGCGGCGGCGGCCAGGGCCGACACCCCGACACCGCGCATGGCCGCCAGTTCCAGAACGGCGGCACGGAAACGGACGCCGCAGGGCACGGTGCGCCCGGAGGCGGCGGAAGGGCGGGTGTCTTCCTGTCCGGTCATCGCCGGTGCGGTCATCGTCAGCGCCAACACAAGGTGGAAGCGGGCGCGAGTCTACGCAACGGCCGGGAATCCCGCAATCGCGCGGATGTACGCAGCGGTACGAAGCGGCTCCTTTTCCACCTCAGCGGAGCGTCGTGGCCCCCGACTTGGCCGGCATCCTGTTCAGCAGATCGTCGATATAGGCAGCCTCGTCCTTGCCGGACATGGCGGCGAACCCCTTCAGCATCTGGCTGCCGAAATTGAAGACGCTGGTGATGTCGATCTTCCACGCCCCGCCTTCGCGCACGAAGTCGGCGGGGACCAGCGCCGGACGGTTGTCGACCATCAGCAGGCCGGAGGCCCGGTCGCCCTTCACCCGCACCGGCCCCAGCGAACTGCGGGAGATGACGTTGGGTCCGAGCCAGCCGGCCTTCAGCGCATGGTTGGCGATGTCGCCAACCGACATGCGGCGCAGCTCCGACGGGCCGAGATAGCGGCGCAGCCCCATGGCGGCAAACCGCTCCGCCGGCTCCAGCCGTTGCAGCGGCGCCTCGCCGGGCTGGCGGGCGGCGTCGCGCACCGACTCCAAGGTCCTGACCGAATTGCGGGTGAGCAGCGGAATCACCGCCGCCCCCCGCTTTTCGGTCAGCGCCGTTCGGGCGGCATCGAAGGTCGCGGCGACCGCCCGCTCCTCCGGCGTCTCGCGCGGCGGGGCGGCGAAGCTGGTGGCGGCGGCGATCAGGATGATGAAAAAGGCGAGGAAAGCGACACGCATACTTGGGAGAACCGTAGATGGAACGGAACGTCACGCCTTCGCCTCGACGCCGAAAAATTCGAGCTGCCAACGCATCTCGTCATCGGTCATCGGATAATGCGTGCCGTCGCGAGCATTAAGAGCCGTTTTCGGCGGAATTTGGGCGAGCCGCAACTGGACCTGCCGTGCGAAGCGCATGGTGAGACCGGCGCGCCACACCAGGGCGGTGACGGCGCGCGGCGCATGGGTGGCGACGATGCGGTCCACCACCGCCAACTCGATCTGCGACAGTTCCGCCAGCGCCGCCATGACGAAAGCGCGGTCGCCCTCCACCATCGATCCTTCGATCAGCTTCTCGGTCAGCTTACCCTCCTTGTTCAGGCGAGCCGCCTTGTCGCTGGGGCGCTCCACCGGCTTTTCCGGCCCTGCGGCGGCTCCGCCGACCGCCTCCTCGCCGAAATCGACCGGACCGAGCGGCAGGCCGGGCGCGGCGCCGGCCGCCTGCCCCACCCGCTGGCGCACCGCCTCCACCAGACCGCGCGCCGCGGCGGGGTCGAGGTCGTCGCGGTCCTGCAGCACCTTCAGCAGATTGTCGGCGACGAAGCTGGCCAGCCGCGCCACCGCGCGCGCCGGCAGGCGCGGACGGCGGACCAGCGGCGAATGCCAGGGCTCGTGCTGCGGCGCCTGGTCGAGGATGCGGTCGAGCGTCTCCTCCCGGATCTGGGCCGACGGGTTGCCGAGCAGGGCCGTCACCGCCGCCTCGTCGTCCGAGCGCGCGATGGCGTCGGCGACCGAGGCGGTGACGTTCTGCCGGCTGGCGATGGCGGTCATCGCGCCCCGCACCGGCCCCTTCATGATGATGTCGGTCAGATCCTCTTCGGTGAGGATCGGCGAATACTGCAGGACGGGGCCGCAGACCGACAGCTCCACGTCGCGGGCCAGCCGGTTGATCACGCCGTGCGGGGCGTCGGGCAGGTCCTTCAGCGCTTCGGCCAGGATGCCGCGCACCTCCGTCGCCTGATCGCGGGCCAGCGTCTCCAGGCATTCCACCGTCAGCCGCTCGATCTGGATCGCCTGATCGGCCGACAGTTCGGGCAACAGGCGGGCGATCTTCTGCGCCACCGCCTGACGCACCATGACCTCGCGGTCCTTGGCCAGCAGCAAATCGGCCTGACGCGGGGTGCCGGCGTTGGTCGCGATGGCCCGCCGCACCTCCGCCGCGGCGTCGGCGGCAAGGAAGTACAAAAGCTCCGGGCGGGTCTTGGGATGCTCGGCGACCTTGCGGCGGACCGCCGGATCCTCGCTCTGCACCATCCGCTTGGCGGATTCGTAGTCGGCGGGGTCGAGCGTTTCGGGTCGCTGGCTGGCAGGCGGGGTCACGATGCGGGCTCCGCGGCGGAATGGTCGGAGGATGACTCTGACGATGCCTCGGCGGAAGCGGACGCCTCATAGGCCGGGGCCAGGGCATAATGGCCCTTGCCGCTCTTCTTGGCGGCGTACATGGCGGCGTCGGCACGGTCGGTCAACTCCCGCACCGTTTCGCCGCGGCCGGGGGCGTGGGCAGCGATGCCGATCGACAGGCCCAGCGGCTTCTCGTCGCTGACCGACAGGTGGGCAAGCTCGCGCATGCCCCGCAACAGCCGTTCGGCGACGACGCGGGCCTTGACCTCGTCGGTGCGGCCCAGCCACAGGACGAACTCGTCGCCACCCAGCCGGCCCGGCAGGTCGCCCGGCCGCACCCCGGTGGTCAGCAGCGTGCCGACGGCCTTCAGCACCGTATCGCCCTGCTGGTGGCCATGCAGGTCGTTGACCGCCTTGAAGTTGTCGAGGTCGACATAGAGCAGGGCCGAGGGGCCGCTGTCCGGCCGCGAGATAGACTCCTCCAGCCGTTCGAAGAAGGTGCGGCGGTTGAACAGGCCGGTCAGCCCATCGCGCTCCGACAGGCGCCGCAGCCGCTCCTGATAGGCGAGATGGGCATGCGCGATGCCGATATGGTCGGCCACGCCCGACATCAGCTGGCGGTCGTCGTCGTCCCACGGCTCCGAATCGCCGGCGCGCCAGACCAGCAGCGCACCGTTCACCGCCTGCCGGTGCTCCGTCCGCTCGCCGATCAGCTGAATGTCGCCCAGCCGGTCGGCCACCAGCCCCTCGCCGTTGGCGATGCGGTCGAGCAACGCGGTGCCGACCTCCGGCAGTTCCGCCCCGAATTCCGCCACCAGCGACAGGGCGACGCGGCCGCCCTCCCCGCTGCCCTCGTCCGCCCGGTAGATGCGGCAGCCGTCGGCGCTGAGCGCCCGCGCCGTCTCGGTCGCGGCCACGGCCAGCGCCTCCGCGGCGTCCAGACGGTCGCGCAGGGTGTGGACGATGTGGCCGAGCAGCCTTTCGCGGTTCCGAATGCGCGCCAGTTCGTTGGAGCGCAGCACCTGTTCCGTCACGTCGCGGCAGACGCCGCGGGCGCCGATCCAATCGCCCTGCGGCCCGAACAGCGGCAGGGCGGAGGCGACGATGCAGGACGGCGTGCCGTCGGCACCCTTCAGCCAAAGCTCCGTCTGGTCGACCGGGCGGCGGCAGTCGAAGGGCATCGGCAGGTCTTCCGTCCCCTCCAGCGCCAAGCTGCGCGGATCGCGGCCGATCAGCACGTCGGCCGGATATCCCAGAGCGCCCTTGTGGCTGACGAAGACGAAGGCGCCGTCGGGCCCCGTCTCCCACGCGAAGTCGGAAGAGACCTCCACCAGATCCTTGTAGCGCCGGCGCGACTCAGTCAGCGTGTGGCGCAGCTGCCGTTCCAGCGTGTCGTCGCGTCCCAGCAGGAGGAAGCCGCCGTCCGGGAGCGGCACGCCGGCCCATTCGACGATCATGATCCCGCGCAGCGACTCCACCGGCACAGACCGCAGGCCCGGCGCCACGCTGGACGCCGACAGCCAGCCGCGGAGATCGGGCAGCCAGCGCGGGTCGCTGTCCATCATGTCCTCCGCCTCCGCATTGGCTTCGGCGACGGCAAGGGTCGCATCCAGCCGCAGGGCGGGGCCGGGATACAGCGCGACCAGCGTCACGGGGCCGGTCTGGCCGACGGGGGTGGCGGAGTCGGGGGCGGAGGTACCGGTGGTCAGGAGAAGGTCCACGGCGATCCCAGATGGGCAGTACACAAGGTGGGCGAGCGGAAAACCTTAGGCTGCAAAGGCTGCAGACTTACGCACATACTACCTCTTTAGGGGTTAATCTTCAATCAACCAACGAGGCGGGGAACTCCGCATGGCACAAGGCGAAAGGGAGCGGCATGGGGCTGCGACCTTGTGAAGCGGCTTGCGGCCGGCCCGCGTCGGCCCCATTCTTCGGGGATGACCCCTCCGACCTCTCCCGGCGCACCGGCGCCCGCCCCCGCCACCAAGCTCCCCTCCGCGCTGCGGGACCGCGCGGTGTGGATCTTCGATCTCGACAACACCCTCTACCCGGCGTCCTGCAACCTGTTCGCCCAGGTAGACCTGCGCATCAACGAGTTCATCGCCACTCATTTCAACATCGGCATGGACGAGGCCAGGGTGCGGCAGAAGCAGTTCTTCCGCGATTACGGCACCACGCTGCGCGGCCTGATGAGCGAGCACGACGTCGATCCGGTGGCCTACATGGACTATGTCCACGACATCGACGTCACCGGCGTCCAGCCTTCCGCCCAGCTCGCCGACGCGCTCGACCGGCTTCCAGGCCGCAAGATCATCTACACCAACGGCTCGGTCCGCCATGCGGAGAACATCGCCGGCCGCCTCGGCATCATCGACCGGTTCGAGGCGGTGTTCGACATCACCGCGGCCGGCTATGTGCCGAAGCCCGACCCCCGGCCCTACGCCACCCTGGTGGAGCGCCACGGCATCGACCCCGCCGACACCTGCATGGTGGAGGACATCGCCCGCAACCTCGCTCCCGCGCATGCGCTGGGCATGACCACGGTCTGGGTCCGCGGCGAGCAGGAGTACGAGAAGGCCGGCGTCGGCGCCGGGGTCCACATCGACCACACCGTGGACGACCTGCCCTCCTGGCTGGCCGCCGTCGCTGGTCCCTAAAGCGAATTTGCATTCGCTTTAGATTTCTATGACCTCATTCCCCGGCCGGGCTTCGGCCGCATGAGCGGCCGGGGCCGCCGTCGCGGTCCAATGCGGATAGCAATCCGCTTTAAGGGCTTTGCCGCAAACCGGCTATTTCCGGCCGCGGGTATGGTTGACAGCGGGCGCGATGCCGCTCCATGGTGCCGTCCCTTGGACAATCGACAGCAGAACGACAGCGCCATGAGCCACGCCAGCCTGCAGGCCACCATCGACGCCGCCTGGGAAAACCGGGCCGATCTCACCACCGCCACCACCGGTCCCGTCCGCGACGCCGTGAACGCGGCGCTCGACGCGCTGGATGCCGGCGACCTGCGCGTCGCGGAGAAGACCGCCGACGGCTGGAAGGTCAACCAGTGGCTGAAGAAGGCGGTGCTTCTGTCCTTCCGCCTGAACGCCAACGAGATGATCCCCGGCGGTCCCGGCGGCTCCTCGTGGTACGACAAGGTGCCGCCGAAGTTCGAGAACTGGACCGAAGGCCAGTTCCAGAACGCCGGCTTCCGCGCCCTTCCCGGCGCCATCGCCCGCAAGTCGTCCTACGTCGCCCCCGGCGTCATCCTGATGCCGAGCTTCGTCAATGTCGGCGCCTATGTCGACAGCGGCACCATGGTCGACACCTGGGTCACGGTCGGCTCCTGCGCCCAGATCGGCAAGAACGTCCACCTGTCGGGCGGCGTCGGCATCGGCGGCGTGCTGGAGCCGCTGCAGGCCGATCCGGTCATCATCGAGGACAACTGCTTCATCGGCGCGCGGTCGGAGATCGTCGAGGGCGTGATCGTCGAGGAAGGCGCGGTCATCTCCATGGGCTGCTACATCGGCGCCTCGACCAAGATCATCGACCGCCACACCGGCGAGGTCTTCATGGGCCGCGTCCCGGCCTATTCGGTCGTCGTCCCCGGCTCGCTGCCCGGCAAGCCGCTGCCCGACGGCACCCCCGGCCCGAGCCTGTACTGCTGCGTCATCATCAAGCGCGTCGACGAGAAGACCCGCTCGAAGACCGCGATCAACGACCTGCTGCGGGATTGATCCGGCAGCAATTCCACCGTCACCCCCGCGCAGGCGGGGGTGCAGGCTTCACAGCACTCCGGCCCGCGGCGCCCGGATCCCCACCTTTACGGGGATGACGGCCGGCGGATGCCGGGCCGGTTGGAAAAGAGCAGCATGACCATCGACCCCGTCGCCCTCGCCCAGGATCTGATCCGCTGCCCCAGCGTCACGCCCCATGACGGCGGCGCGCTGGGCGTTCTGGAGGCGGCGCTGGCGCCGATGGGTTTCACCTGCCACCGCCTGCGCTTCCAGCAGGAGGGGACGGAGCCGGTGGAGAACCTCTACGCCCGGCTCGGCACCGAGGGGCCCAATTTCTGCTTTGCCGGCCACACCGACGTGGTCCCGCCGGGGGACAGGGGCTGGACGGTCGATCCCTTCGCCGGCGAGGTGATGGGCGGACGCCTGTTCGGCCGCGGCGCGGTCGACATGAAGGGCGCCATCGCCGCCTTCGTCGCCGCCGTGTCGCGCCGGCTGCAGGACGGCCCGCCCGCCGGTTCGATCAGCCTGCTGATCACCGGCGACGAGGAAGGGGTGGCGATCAACGGCACCCGCAAGGTGCTGGACTGGATGGCCGGGCGCGGCGAGCGCATCGACGCCTGCGTGGTGGGGGAGCCGACCAATCCCAAGGCGCTGGGCGACATGATCAAGATCGGCCGGCGCGGCAGCCTGACCGGCTTCCTGACCGTGTTCGGCGCGCAGGGCCACGTCGCCTACCCGCATCTGGCCGACAACCCGCTGCCGCGGCTGGTCCGCATGCTGGCCGCCATCACCGAACACCCGATGGACGGGGGCACGGCGCATTTCCAGCCCTCCACCCTGGCGCTGACCACCATCGACGTCGACAACACGGCGACCAACGTCATCCCGGCCCAGGGCAAGGCGACCTTCAACATCCGCTTCAACGACGCCCACACCCCGGCCGGCATCGAGGCGTGGCTGCGCCGCACCTTCGACGCCGTCGGCGGCGCCTATGAGCTGGAGGTCTACTGCTCAGGCGACAGCTTCGTCACCCCGCCCGGCCCGCTGACCGAGCTGGTGGCCGAGGCGGTGGAGGGCGTGACCGGGCGCCGGCCGGAATACTCGACCACCGGCGGCACGTCGGACGCCCGCTTCATCAAGAATGTCTGCCCGGTGGTGGAGTTCGGGCTGGTCGGCCAGACCATGCACAAGGTCGACGAATATTGTCCGGTGGAGGATCTCCGCCGGCTGACGGACATCTACGAGGCCATCCTGAAGGGCGTGTTCGCGCGCCTTGCCGGGTGAGGCCGCCAACCGGGAAACCGCGATGCCGCTGACCACCCCCGCCATCCTGTCCGCGCTGACCGGCGCCTGGCGGCTGGCCCGCTTCGACCGGACGGGGATGGAGTTCTTCGACCGCACGCCCGAGGGGGCGCTGAACTCCTTCTACGCGGCGCTGGTGGTGCTGCCCGCCTATGCGCTGCTGCTGGCGATCCGCCTGTGGGACCAGCTGGACGCCACCCCGGTGCTGCAGCTGGTGACGGTGGAGGGCATCGCCTATGTCGTCAGCTGGACCGCCTTCCCGCTCGCCCTGTTCCGCATATCGTCCCTGATGGGCAAGGAGCAGCTCTATCCCGGCGCGCTGACCGCCTACAACTGGTCGGCGGTGGTGCAGATGGCGATCTACCTGCCGGCCATCGTCCTGTCGGCCAGCGGCCTGCTGCCATCCGGGATGGCCGAAGCGCTGGTCTTCGGCGTCATCATGGCGATGCTGACCTACCAGTGGTTCGTCCTGCGCACCGCCCTGTCGCTGTCCGGGCTGGC
The DNA here is from genome assembly GCF_003233655.1 of Azospirillum ramasamyi. Lineage (NCBI taxonomy): Bacteria > Pseudomonadati > Pseudomonadota > Alphaproteobacteria > Rhodospirillales > Azospirillaceae > Azospirillum > Azospirillum ramasamyi. Next base: position 272,152 of record NZ_CP029829.1, on the reverse strand, counting down.
CGCCGCGGGGCTGGTGATGCTGGACCTGTTCCTGTCGGCGGCAATCAGCGATCTGGCTGACGGGATGCTGTGAGGGCGAAAGCCGCCCCCACGGCATCCCTCTCTCCCGATCACCCCTGCGTGCTGACGCCCGCGTCGGCGAAGGTCGCCATGCCGGCGTGGCAGACGACGGCCGACTTCACGATGTTGATCGCCAGCGCCGCGCCGGAGCCCTCGCCCAGCCGCATGCCCAGATCGAGCAGCGGCTCCTTGCCGATGGCCTGCATCAGGCGGGCGTGCCCCGGCTCGACCGAACGGTGGGCGACCATGCAGTGGTCGAGCGCGCGGCGGTCGGCCTTGAACAGCACGGCGGCGGCGGCGGTGCAGGCGAAGCCGTCGAGCAGAACCGGCACGCGGGCGACGCGGGCGGCAAGAATGGCGCCGGCGATGGCGGCGAACTCGTAGCCGCCCAGGCAGCGCAGCGCCTCGAACGGATCGTCCTTGGCCTGCGGGTTGGCGGCGACGCCGGCCTCCACCGCGGCGATCTTGCGGGCCAGCCCGGCGTCGTCGATGCCGGTGCCGCGGCCGGTCCAGTCGGCCGCCTCGCCGCCGAACATGGCGAGGCACATCGCCGCCGCCGCGGTCGAGTTGGCGATGCCCATCTCGCCCAGCGCCAGCAGCTGGACGCCCATCTCCACCGCCATCATGCCGTAGGCCATGGTCCGGCAGCATTCCTCCTCGCCCATGGCCGGGCCCTGGGTGAAGTCGGCGGTCGGGTTCTCCAGGTCCAGCTCGTAGACGCGCAGGTCGGCGTCGGCCACCTCGCAGAGCTGGTTGACCGCGGCGCCGCCGTTCTGGAAGTTGGCGACCATCTGCGCCGTCACCTCGGCCGGATAGGCCGAGACGCCGCGGGCGGCCACGCCGTGGTTGCCGGCGAAGACGGCGACGCGCGGGCGGCGAACCTCGGCCGGGTGCTGGCCCTGCCAGGTCGCCATCCACTGCGCGATCTCCTCCAGCCGGCCGAGCGAACCCGCCGGCTTGGTCAGCTGCCGTTCGCGCTGGAGGGCCGCGGTGCCGGCCTCCAGGTCGGGGCCGGGCAGGTTGCGCACGAGCGCGCGGATTTCCTCGAAGGTGACGGCGGGCTGCTGGTTGCTCATGATCGGTCCTGAGGGGTGAGCGCCAAAAAACGGCGCGACCTTGCACCCATCCGGCCCTCAAGTCAAAGCGCCAGCGTAGGGCAATTCGCCCCGCCGGCCACCCGGCAGCCCGGCTCAAGCCGCCTTGGCGGCCGCATCCTTGCCGGCGGCGCCCGCGGTTGCGGTGGCGACCGGCGTCGCCGATTCAGACCCGACGATCCGGCCGAGCCCCAGGCCGAAGCCCATGGCGACGCCGTTGCCCGCCGTCTGGTCGGTCCGCACCGGCTCATCGCGCATGCGGCGGTTCTCCTTGTCGCGCAGGCGGGCCGGGCGGCCGCCGACGCTGTCGACCTCGTCCGGCGTCTCCAGCGCGTTCAGCGCCAGCACCTGATAGATCGACAGCGGCGTGCCGTTCAGCGACTTGGCCGGGGCCATCGGCACCTGGGTGGTGAAGCCGTCCGGCATGTCCTGCCTGCGCACCGCGTCGGTCGCCGCCTGGGCCGGGGCGAAGCTGGCCAGCGGGTTCTCCGAGAACTTGTTGGCGAAGCGGTCGTAGATCTCCTTCAGCGACTTCGGCTTTCCGGTGGCCTTGTCGTAGAAGACGTTCTTGTTGGCCGCCGCCGCGTCGGGGAAGACGTCGCGCGCGGTGCGGCCGGGATTCTCCTGCATCGCGTTCAGGAACTTCGACGCCCCGCCGGCTCCCAGGAAATGCGCCATGTACAGCTCGGTCGAGCCGATCCTGCCGCCGACCGTCTCCTCCAGATGCTCCTTGTTGCCGCGGGTGAATTCCGCCGCCATCAGGGCCGAGGCGGTCGGATCCTTGCGCAGCTCCAGGATCTCCTTCTTCATCGCCGGATCGGCGACATAGGGTCGGCCGTCGCCGCGGGTCTGGATGGCGTTGGCGTATCTGGCATAGCCGTGGTCGGCGCCATGCTGCTTCATCGTCTGCAGCCATGTGCTGTCGATGAACTGGTAGAGTCCGGTCGCCGAGGAGGAGGAGGACTTTATGTCCGTGCGGTACCCGCTCTCCACGGCAGCTTTTTCCATGAGGTAGGAAAAATCGACCCCCGTCCTGGCGCTGGCATTGCGCACGGCGGCCTCCACATTTGCCGGGCCGCGGGATGCGCGGGCCTGCTGGGCGGCGGTGTCGCTGGGATTGCCGAGGGCGGAAGCGTAGGTCATGGGTCGATCCCCGAGTGATGGCCCCGGTGGGGGGCGCCTACCCTCATGCAGCCACCGTGCCAACCGGCTGAAGGCTTGATGCGGCACCACGGCGGGCCTAGCCTGCTCCCCCATGGCATCCCGCCCTCTCGTCAGGCGACATTCGATGCTGTATGTTAACCTATAGGTAAATCAAACAATCCTTCCCGAGGGAGAATCGCCCCGCCATGACCTACACCGCACCGGTCGACGATCTGCGCTTCGTCCTGAACGAGGTGGTGGGCCTCGACGCCATCGCCGCCCTGCCCCATTGCGACAGCGCCGCCCCCGATCTGGTCGATGCCATTCTGGAGGAAGCCGGCAAATTCGCCTCCGGCGTGCTCGCCCCGCTGAACCGGGTGGGCGACAAGGAGGGGGCGAAGCTGGAGAACGGCGTCGTCCGCACCGCCACCGGCTGGAAGGAGGCCTATGGCCAGTTCATCGAAGCCGGCTGGAACAGCCTGCCCTTCGAGCCGGAATACGGCGGGCAGGGCCTGCCCTGGACCGTCGCCTTCGCGGTGAACGAGATGTGGCAGGCCGCCAACCTGTCCTTCGGCCTGTGCCCGCTGCTGACCCAGGGCGCGGTGGATCTGCTGACCGAGCATGCGAGCGACGAGCAGAAGGCGGTCTACCTGTCGCGGATGATCTCCGGCGAATGGACCGGGACGATGAACCTGACCGAACCGCAGGCGGGCAGCGACCTCGCCGCGGTGCGGACCAAGGCGGTGCGGGCGGAGGACGGCAGCTACCGCATCACCGGCCAGAAGATCTTCATCACCTATGGCGAGCATGACCTGACGGAGAACATCGTCCATCTGGTGCTGGCCCGCCTGCCCGACGCCCCGGCCGGCATCAAGGGCATCAGCCTGTTCATCGTGCCGAAGTTCCTGCCCAAGCCCGACGGCACGCCGGGCGAGCGCAACGACCTGCGCTGCGCCAGCCTGGAGCACAAGCTGGGCATCATGGCCAGCCCGACCGCGGTGATGGCCTTTGGCGACGACGGCGGGGCCATCGGCTACCTCGTCGGCGAGGAGAACCGCGGCATCGAATACATGTTCACCATGATGAACAACGCCCGGCTCGGCGTCGGCATCCAGGGCGTGGCGATCGCCGAGCGCGCCTACCAGCAGGCCCGCGACTACGCCAGGACCCGCGTGCAGAGCAAGGATCTGGCCGATCCCAAGGGTTCCGGCGTCGCCATCATCAAGCACCCGGACGTGCGCCGCATGCTGCTGGACATGCGCGCCAAGACCGAGGCCGCCCGCGCGCTGGCGCTCTACGCCGGCACGCAGCTGGACATCTCCCGCCACCACGAGGACCCGGCGGTGCGCGCCGCCGCGGCCGCGCGGGTCGACGTGCTGACCCCGATCGTCAAGGCGTGGTCGACCGACATCGGCTGCGAGGTGGCGTCCACCGGCGTGCAGATCCATGGCGGCATGGGCTTTATCGAGGAGACGGGTGCGGCCCAGCATTACCGCGACGCCCGCATCACCCCGATCTACGAGGGCACCAACGGCATCCACGGCAACGACCTGACCTTCCGCAAGACCGGCCGCGACAAGGGCGCGGCGGCCAAGGCCTTCGTCGCCGACATGCGGGCGACGGTGGAGGAGCTGGGCTCCGCCCCCGGCGACGACCTGGCGGTGATCCGCAGAGAGCTGTCGGCCGGGCTGGATGCGCTGGACCAGGCCATCGACTGGATGGTCGCCACCCAGGCGGAGGGCGACCTGCAGGGCGCTGCGGCCGGCGCGGTGGCGTATCTGAAGCTGTGGGGTACGGTGGCCGGCGGCTGGATGCTGGCCCGGTCGGCGATGAAGGCGATGGAGGGCATGCGCCAGCCCGGCGCCAACGCCTCCTTCCTGGAAAGCAAGCTGATCGTCGCGCGCTTCTACGCCGAGCAGGTTCTGGCGACCGCCCCCGCCCTGCTGCCGACCATCGCCAGCGCCCGCAACACGGTGATGGCGCTGAGCGAGGATCAGTTCTGAGCTTTGCGCCTGCGCCCCTCTTTCCTGTGGAGAGAGGGGCCGGGCATCTGAACTGATGGAACGTTTGAAACGGCGTGAAACGGTTTTCCGGCCCCTGTTCACCGGTTCAACGCCGCTCGCGTCATGGCGGAGGAGAGCGGTGAACGGGGCGGAGAACCGGCAAACGGGGGACATGGGAACCCCGTGCAGATATAGGCTATTATTCCTATCTCGGCATGGCGTTCCGGGCAATGCTTCGTAAAAAATGCGGCTTCCCCCCGCCCCCGCCCCCGCCCCCGCCCCGGGAAAGGGAAGGATGGGGGGTTGATTTTGTCCTGGCAGAAAGGACACCGGCAAACCGTGCCGGCTGCCGGCGGTGTGCCCATCCGCCCGAAGGGCGGCGTGAAGGCGCGGAACCAGCGCCGCGCTCCTATGAATTCGATGCCTCGACTACAACGCTTTTCACCAGCATTGGGGAAAGGACCGCCCACCACGTCATCTCCTCACCTTGACCGGCACATTGCTTGGTTCGAGGGGGCGGTCGGGGGCCGGATCATCGGGTATTGCCGCAACGGCACCCGGTGCGGGCGCTCCACAAGAAACCCCGCATGCCGTCCGCGTCAGGCTGCTCCATCCGCGCAAAACGCCCTGTATGCTTCGTAATTTAAGCACCCATCGGCCTTAATTGTTTTTAAAAACCCATATAAACACTTATCGTTTGAACAGTTGATATTGATCTTTTTTGTTTTCTATTATTTAGTGGCATTTCACCAACCGCATATGAATATCGTTTTCTGATAAACCCAAAGACTAATGCCGCATTCATTAAATACAGGTATAAGAATTATCCCATGATTGGAAAAGTTTGTGTGCGACCTGTCCGCTGTTATCAATGCTATTATCTTCACAGTTCGGCAGGCCGGGCGATGGCATGCTAGCCAACCTCTTATTGAATGGCGGACAAGGAGGCTGCTTATGCACTTCACCCCACGGGAAATTGATAAGCTCCTTATCTACATGCTGGCTCAGGTTGCGCAGAAGCGGAAGGATCAGGGGCTGAAGCTCAACCATCCGGAGACGGTGTCGCTCATTGCCGCCGCCGCGCTTGACGGCGCGCGTGCGGGAAAGACCGTCGAGGAAGTCATGGAGCTCGCCAGCAAGGTGATCACCCGCAACGACATCATGGAAGGCGTCGCGGACATGATCCCCTATGTGCAGGTGGAGGCGGTGTTTACGGACGGCAGTCGTCTCGTCACCGTCCATAGTCCAATCAAGTAAAAGTTTCTGAAAGGCAACATCATGAGCAACAACTCCATGAAGGCTCCGGTTGGAGGACTCGTGCTTGCCAAGGACGATATCGAAATCAACGCGGGTTATCCGACCACCTCGCTGAAGGTCCGCAATACCGGGGATCGCCCGATCCAGGTGGGGTCGCACTTCCATTTCTTCGAGGTGAACGCCTCGCTCGAATTCGACCGGGAAAGGGCTTTCGGCAAGCGGCTCAACATTCCCGCCACCACCGCCGTACGCTTCGAACCGGGCGACGAGAAGGAGGTCGTGCTCGTTCCCTATCAGGGCAAGCAGCGGGTGGTCGGTTTCAACGGCCTCGTCGATGGCTGGGCCGGCGACGAGAGCTACGACGATTACCGCCCACGCCTCACGGACGCTCTCGAACGCGCCAAACGCTATGGATTCAAGAACAAGCCGTGACGCGCTGCAGAAATCAATGAATGGAGTTCTGGGATGGCCAAGATCTCGAGGCAGCAATATGCGGACCTCTACGGGCCGACGACCGGCGACAAGATCCGGCTGAGCGACACCGATCTCTACATCGAGATCGAGAAGGATCTTCGCGTCTATGGCGAAGAGGCGGTCTATGGCGGCGGCAAGACGTTGCGCGACGGCATGGGGTATGACAACGCGCTCACCAGCGAGGCCGGCTGTCCCGATCTGGTCATCACCAACGTCACCATCGTCGATGCCATCCAGGGCGTCGTCAAGGCGGATGTCGGCATCAAGAACGGGCTGATCTGCGGCATCGGCAAGGCCGGCAATCCGTCGACCATGCCGGGCGTCACGCCGGGCCTCGCGCTCGGGGCGGGCACGGATGCGATCTCGGGCGAGCACCTCATCCTGACGGCCGGCGGCATCGACGCTCACGTCCACTTCATCTCGCCGCAGCAGGCCACGGCGGCGCTGTCAAACGGCATCACCACGCTGTTCGGCGGGGGGGTCGGTCCGACCGACGGCACCAACGGCACCACCATCACGCCGGGCACCTGGAACATCGAAATGATGCTCCGGTCCTTCGATGCCTGGCCGGTGAACGCGGGCGTTCTGGGCAAGGGCAACGTATCCACCGCGCTGCCGGTGGAGGAACAGATCCGCGCCGGCGCGATGGGGCTGAAGATCCACGAGGATTGGGGCAGCACGCCGGCGGCGATCCGATCGACCCTGTCGGTCGCCGACAGATACGACGTGCAGGTCTGCATCCACACCGACACGCTGAACGAATCCGGTTTCGTCGAGAACACGATCGCCGCCTTCGAAGGGCGCACGATCCACACCTACCATACGGAAGGTGCGGGCGGCGGCCATGCCCCGGACATCATCCGCGTGGCGGGACTGTCGAACGTCCTGCCGAGCTCGACCAATCCGACGCTGCCCTTCGGCATCAACTCGCAGGCCGAGTTGTTCGACATGACGATGATCTGCCACAATCTCAGCCCGAAGATCCCGACCGACGTCGCCTTCGCCGAAAGCCGCGTGCGCGTCGAGACGATCGCCGCCGAGAATGTGCTGCACGATCTGGGCGCGATCTCGATCATCTCCAGCGACAGCCAGGCGATGGGCCGCGTCGGCGAATGCTGGGCGCGCGCCATCCAGACCGCCGACCTGATGAAGCAGCGCCGCGGCGCCTATAGCGGCGACAGTTCCGACAACGACAACCAGCGTGTCCTGCGCTTCGTCGCCAAGGTCACCATCAATCCCGCCATCGCGCAGGGCGTTTCCCAGGTCATCGGCTCGGTCGAAGTCGGCAAGATGGCCGATCTCGTGCTCTGGTCGCCGGACTTCTTCGGCGCCAAGCCGAAGATGGTCATCAAGGGCGGCATGATCTCCTGGGCGCTGATGGGCGATCCCAACGCCTCGCTGCCGACGCCGCAGCCGGTGGTCTACCGGCCGATGTTCGGCGGTATGGGCTCGGCCCTTCCCAAAACCCGTGTGACCTTCACCTCGCGGGCCGGCTACGAGGACGGGATCGTGGACCGCTACCAGCTGCAGTCGCAGGTCATTCCGGTCTGCGGCACGCGCACGATCACGAAGGGCTCGATGGTGCGCAACACCGCCCTGCCGACGATCGAGGTCAACCCGGAAACCTTCGCCGTGACCGTCGACGGCACGCACGCGACGATCGAGCCGGCACAGCGCATCGCCCTGGCCCAACTCCATTTCTTCAGCTGACGGCCCCGCCAAGGCACCGCTTTCCCTCACCGCCAGCCCAGGGTGCGCCGCCGATGGATGCAGTCGACATACTGTGGGTTGGCCTGGGCGGCGGGATCGGCTCCCTGCTGCGCTGGCAGATCGGCCGGATCATCGACGGGTGGGCCGCCGGCTCCTCCTTCAAGGTCGGCACCTTCGTCATCAACGTCACGGGTGCCTTCCTGATCGCCTACATCTCCGCGTTGCTCGCGCTGGGCTGGGAGCATCGCTACGGCGACGTCATCTCGTCCCTCGTGCTGACGGGTGTCCTGGGTGGCTACACCACCTTCAGCACGATGCAACTGGATGCGGTGAAGATGGCGGGGGCCGGGCGGCATGGGCTTGCGGTCGTCTATCTCGTCGTCACGGTCGTTGCGGGCCTTCTGGCCGTCGTCACCGGCGTGGCGCTGGCGAGAGCATAGGAGGCATCGATGTGGTTGCCGACGGTCCTCGTCTTCGTGGGTGGCGGTTGCGGTGCGATCGTCCGCGAACTCTTCATGCTCATGCTGGGCCGCTACAGCGCGGCCTTTCCCGTGGACATCTTCGCGGCGAACGTCCTCGCCTGCTTCCTGCTCGGTCTCGTCACCGGCCTGCATCAGGAAAACCGCGCATCGGCCAACGCGATGTTCCTGATCTCGACGGGATTCTGCGGAGGAACCTCCACCTTCTCGTCCTTCATCTTCGGCGCTTATTCGGAGGCGATGAAGCCTGAGAATCTGCTGCTTTCGATCCTCTACGTCATCGCCAGCCTTGTCATCGGTTACGCCGCCGCATGGCTCGGCCTTCGCGCCACGCTGCGGTCGCGCCGCGCCTGATGTCCAGCCCCTTGGAGGCAAACATGATTCTTGTCGAGAAGACGCTCGGCAATCTCCGCGATCCGGTTTGGCAGGAGCGGGCCCGGCTCGCCCAGGTCGATCCGCTGGTGCTCGAACAATGGGAAGCGCCCAAGAACCGTCTGCGCAAGGCGAGCGAGGGGGGCGTGGAACTCGCCATCGCCCTGCCGCGCTCGGAGCATCTGCACAATGGCGACGTGCTGTATTACGACGAGACCGCCAAGCTCATCGTCGCCGCCCGGATCGGGCTGAGGGACGTGCTCGTTATCGAGCTGGAGGGCCTGGAGACGCTGACGCCGACCGAGATCCTGCGCGCCTGCTTCGAGCTCGGCCACGGCATCGGCAACCAGCATTGGCCGGCGGTGATCAAGGGCTCCACCGTCTATATCCCGCTTTCCGTGGATCGCAAGGTGATGGACTCCGTCATGCGGACCCACGCCTTCGCCCATGTGAAGACCCATTTCGCGCCGGGCGAGGAGATCGCGGCCAAGCTGGACGCCCGCGACGTCCGCATGCTGTTCGCCGGGGCCGACGCAACGCCGCATCACCACCACGGCGGCCCAACCGTCGAGGACGAGCATGGTCATGACCACCCGCATGAGCATGAGCATGAGCATGAGCACGGCCAGGAGCAGGGGCACGAGCACCAGCATCACGACCATGGGCATACCCATTCCCACCGCCATGTCCATGCCCCGGTGAAATGATGGCGGACGGCGGCATGGGAAAGCTCGGCAGCCCCTCGGGTATGGTGCATCTCGCGCGTCTGCTGCAATTCTCGGATTCCGCCCTGCCGATCGGATCCTTCGCCTTTTCCAACGGGCTGGAATCCGCTTTGCAGACCGGCGTCGTGTCCGGCCCGGAAACCCTGCTGGACTATGTCGATCTCATCCTGCGCCAGACGGCGCGCATGGACGGCATCGCGCTGCTGCACGCCCATCGCGCGGCGCTTGCCGGCGATTACGCTGCGATCCTCGAGGCCGACCGGGAGCTGTACTGCCGGCGCGTGGGCGAGGAGCAGCAGCAGATGCTGACGCGCGTCGGCAGGAAGTTCTCCGAGCTGGCGCTGACCATCATGCCGTCGCCCGAACTGGCGCGCTGGCTCGACGACATCAAGGCGGAGGCGACGCCGGGATGCCTCCCGATCAGCCAGGCCGTCGTACTGGCCCGAATGGGCGTCGACGAGGTCGAAGCCTTCGTCATGCACCAGTACGGCATCGCCACGATGATCCTGAGCGCGGCGCTGCGGCTGATGCGGATCGACCATCTCGACACGCAGCGCATCCTGTTCACGGCGCAGGGGCAGGTCGAACGCGACTACCTCGCCGTCCGCGACCTTTCGCTCGACGAAATGGCGTCCTTCGCTCCCGTCTTCGACGTCCTCGTCGCCCATCACACGACCACGCATGTCCGCCTCTTCATGAACTGAACGCGGCATGGCCAAAGGATGCGAACCATGAAGAAGATCACGCGCATCGGCATCGGCGGCCCGGTCGGCTCCGGCAAGACCGCCATCATCGAAGCCATCACCCCGCGCCTCATCGAGCTCGGGATCAAGCCGCTGATCATCACCAACGACGTGGTGACGACCGAGGATGCCAAGCATGTCCGCCGCACGCTGCAGGGCATCCTGGTCGAGGAGAAGATCGTCGGCGTGGAGACGGGAACCTGCCCGCACACCGCGGTCCGGGAAGACCCGACGATGAACATCGCCGCCGTCGAGGAGCTTGAGGCGAAGTATCCCGACAGCGACGTGATCATGATCGAATCCGGCGGCGACAACCTGACGCTGACCTTCAGCCCGGCACTGGCGGATTTCTACATCTACGTCATCGACGTCGCGGCGGGCGACAAGATCCCCCGCAAGAACGGCGCGGGCGTCTGCCAGTCCGACATCCTGGTGATCAACAAGAAGGATCTCGCCCCCTATGTCGGGGCAAGCCTGGAGGTGATGGAGCGCGACTCCAAGCTAATGCGGGGCAAGAAGCCGTTCATCTTCACCAATTGCAAGACCGGCGAGGGCATCGACGAGCTGATCCGTCTCATCCTCGACATGGCGCTGTTCGACTTGCGGATCACGGTTCCCGAGAAGGCCAATGCCTGACGCCATCGAACTCAGCGATGAACTCCACCGGCTGAACGCGGCGCGGGAACTGAGCGGCTTCAAATCCGAACCGGCGCAGATGCGCGCCGCCGCACCGGGAAAGATCGGGGAGCTTCGCCTCGGTTTCTCCCTGCGCGACGGGCGGTCGATCCTGCACGACCTCTACCGCGTGGCGCCGCTACTGGTTCAGCAGGCGCTCTACTGGGACGAGGCGATGCCGGAGCTGCCGATCTGTTCGATCATCTCGGTCGGCGGCGGCATCCTCCAGGGCGATCGGTACAAGATCGACATCACGGTCGGCGAGGGGGCCTGCGCCCATGTCACCTCGCAAGGCGCCAACCGCGTCCACCGGATGGACGCGAACTATGCGTCGCAGCACCAGACCGTGACGCTCGAAAGCGGGGCCTATCTGGAGTATCTGCCCGAAGTCACCATCCTCTACCGCGACGCCCGCTTCATCAGCCGGACCGACATCGTCGTCGCGGAAGACGCGACGCTGCTCTATGGCGAGATGACGCTGGCGGGGCGAAAACATCACCATGCGGACGAGCGGTTCGGCTTCGATCTGCTGTCGACCGCCGTCGCGGTGAGGCGGCCCAGCGGCCGCAAGCTGTTTACCGAGAAGATCCTGGTCGGGAAAGGCGATCCGACGGTCGACTATCCGGCCGTCATGCGAGGCTACGACGTCTTCGCCAACGTCCTGTGCCTGACGCCGCCGCCGGTCGCCGCCCGCATCAAGGAACGCTTCGAAACCAATTTTTCAGGTGAGGCGCCAAGGGCGATCTCGGGAGTCTGCCGCCTGCCGAACGACGCCGGCCTCATGCTGCGCGCGGTGGGCGTGGAAACCTATGACGTGCGCCGGGAGGTGCGCCGGTTCTGGCGCATCGTTCGCGAGGAGGCGCGCGGCCGCACCTTGCCGGAAGAATTCCTGTGGCGCTGACCGGTGGGAGATCCGAATGGCCGAAGAAAATTCGAACTTCGCGTTCCAGGCGTTGCGTGGCGCCAGCCAGGTCTTCTTCATGGAGAACGCCCTGACGGGTGTGCTGTTCTTCGTGGCGATGGCCTACGCCTCCTATGATTCCGGCAATTGGGCGACGACCATCGGCGCGGCCATCGGCGTGGTGGTGGCGACGCTCACGGCAAGGGTGATGGGCTGTGACCCTAAATCGGTTACGTCCGGGCTCTATGGGTTCAACGGCGCGCTCGTCGGCGCGGCGTTGCCGACATTCATCGCCGCATCGCCGCAGCTGTGGGTTCTTGTCTTCTTCGGCTCCGCCGCCAGCACGGTCATCACCGCAGCGTTCAGCGCGACGCTGACCGACAAGTGGGACATTCCCGGCTCGACCGGGCCGTTCGTTCTCACCGGCTGGCTGCTGGTGGCCTGCGCCTATTCATTCGGCGGATTGAAGGTCACCGGCTCCCCGCCCCAGCTTCCGACCGATTATCTGCAGGGCGCCGCGGCGATTCCCGCACCGATGGAGCTCGTGCAGATCTTTTTCCGCAACATCGGACAGGTCTATCTGCTCGGCAGTTGGATCAGCGGCCTCATCATTCTCATCGGCATCTTCATCGCCTCGGTGCCGGCCGGCATCGCCGCCATGGCCGGGTCGGTGATCGCCCTGATCGTGTCCATCGGGATGGGCGCCAACCCGGCCTCCGTCAGCCAGGGACTCTACGGCTTCAGCCCGGTTCTGACCGCGATGGCGATCGGCGTGATCTTCCTCACACCGTCGGCGAAGGTCGTCGTCTATGCGCTGCTGGCGACGATTCTGACCGTGTTCGTCGATGGCGCGTTCGACGTCCTCATGGCGCCGGACGGCATTCCGTCGTTCACCGCCCCCTATGTGCTGACGATGTACATGTTCACCGCCCCGAGGAAGAACCTGGTGCCGCATCCTCACAAGCCGGTCACCGGCGACGTTCTGTGGATCGGCAACACAAACCCCGGGGAACCAGGACATATCAAGCCGCCGCATCCCGTCGCCAATCCGTGATGGGCCGCCAATCCGCGATGGGCCATTGCCGTCCCGCAACATCCGGATTCCCCGCTCGGGATCGCGCGCCGCACCGGAACGGTCGGCCAAGCATCCCCCGAGCGGCACCCGCCTCCGTTCGTCACGCTCCGGTCACCCACCCCCGGGTCACTCGGCACCAATCGAGGGAACTGCCATGCAAGGTGTAAACGCGGGAAACACGACCTTCATACTCTTGTGCACCGCACTCGTGTGCCTGATGACCCCGGCGCTCGCGCTGTTCTACGGTGGCCTGGTCAAGCAGCGCGACGTCCTGTCGATCATGATCCAGAACTTCGTCTGCATGGGCGTGGTGGGGCTGATCTGGGTGTTCGGCGGCTTCAGCCTTGCCTTCGGTCCCGACATCGGCGGGACCATCGGCAACTTCGGGACTTATTTCGGCATGTATCAGGTGGGCATAACCCCCAACCCGAACTATGGGCCGGACATCCCCTTCATCATGGTTTTCGTCTATCAGATGATGTTCGCCATCATCACGCCGGCGCTGATGACAGGGGCTTTCGTCGGGCGGTTCCGCTTCGGGGCCTATCTGTCCTTCGTCGCCCTCTGGACCATCCTGATCTATCTGCCGGTCGCCCATTGGGTCTGGGGGGGAGGCTTCCTCGACCAGCTCGGGGTCGCCGACTTCGCCGGCGGCATCGCCATCCACACCACCGCGGGCTGTTCCGCGCTGGTGACGGCCGCGTATCTCGGAAAACGCAAGGTCGCCCCCGGCGAGGAGGACACCGGGCCGGCCAGCCTGCCGCTGGTGGCGCTCGGCGCGGGGCTGCTGTGGTTCGGATGGTTCGGGTTCAATGCCGGCGACGCCTATGCGGCCGATGCGCTGTCCGCCTACGCATTCACCAACACGATGCTGGCCGGCTCCATCGCCATGCTCGTCTGGATGTTCTGGGAGTGGAGGGAGAACGGCCATCCAACCTTCTCCGGCGTGCTGGTGGGCGCGGTGGCGGGGCTTGCCACCATCACTCCGGCCTCGGGCTATGTCGAACCGATGTCCGCGCTTCTCATCGGCGCCATCGGCGCCACCGCCTGCTATTTCGCCAAATACGTCCAGAGGTGGCTGAAGGTCGACGATACGCTCGAGGTCTGGCGGGCGCATGGCGTCGGCGGCATGACGGGAGCCCTGCTGATCGGCATTCTCGCCAGCCCGCACATCAACAAGGTGGTGGCGGGCGTCCCGCAGTTCGGCGTCCAGCTGCTCGCCGTCGTGGTCGTCGCCGGCTACTCCGCCCTCATCACCTACGGCATCCTGAGGGTGCTGGACGGGCTGGGCGTGCTCCGGGTGCCGGACGAGATCCAGCAGCGGGGGCTCGACACCGCCATGTATGGCGAACGCGCCTTCAATCTGTGGGACATGGATCGCGGAAACCCGAAGTGATCCCGGTACGGGGGAGGACGCACCATGGATCTGACCATCACGATCTTTCTTCTCGTCTATGTCGCCATGGCGCTGGGCCATCTGCCGGGCTTCCTGCTCGACCGGACCGCCGCGGCGCTGGTCGGCGCGCTGCTGCTGATCGTGCTGGGCCGGATCACCCCGGCGGCGGCGTGGCAGGCGATCGACTACAGAACGATCGGCCTGCTGTTCGGCCTCATGGTGATCGCCTCGTCCTTCGCCGTCGCCGGATTCTATGGCTGGGTGGCTCGGGCCGCCGGCGCCGCGCGGGTCGGGCCACAGGCGCTGCTCGCCATCCTGATCGCGGTGGCGGCCGTGATGTCTGCGCTGCTCACCAAGGATGTGGTGGCGGCCGCGATGACGCCGGTCCTTGCCGGGATCTGCGTCGCGCGGCGGCTCAATCCCGTCCCGTTCCTGCTGGGCTTCTGCTTCGCGGTCAATGTCGGATCGTCGGCGACGCTCATCGGAAGTCCGCAGAACATGATCACCGCCGAGACGCTGGGTTTCTCCTTCACCGGCTTCATGGCCATGGCCGCGCTTCCGGCGCTCGTCGGCCTGCCGATCATCTGGCTGGTGGTGACCGTGCTCTATCGCCGCCGCTGGGCGCTCGCCGCCCCGAAGGCCGCCCCGAAGGCCGACAACGACGCGCCGGTCGCGCTCGATCGCGGTGAGACGGCGAAGGCGGCCATCGTCACCGCCGCCGTGATCGTCGCCTTCGTGGCGACGGACTGGCCTCACATGCTGATCGCGCTTTGCGGCGCCAGCGTCCTGCTCATCAGCCGCCGCGTCGATTCCGAACGGCTGCTCGGCAAGGTCGACGGCAACCTCCTGGTCCTGCTCTTCGGTCTGTTCATCGTCAACGCGGCGTTCGTCGCCACCGACCTGCCGCAGCGCCTGATCACGCATTTGAGCACAGCCGGGTTCGATCTGCAGAACCCCATGTCCTTGCTCCTCGTCATGGCGGTGCTGTCCAACATCGTCGGAAACAATCCCGCAGTGATGCTGGTGACCCCGTTCCTGAAGGGCGCCACCCACCCCGACGCGCTCGGCGCCGCCTTAGTGCTGGGAACGAACTTCTCGTCGAACGCCGTGCTCTTCGGCAGCCTCGCCGGCATCATCGTCACCGAGGAGGGGAGCCGGCGCGGGATCACAATCGACTTCGCCGAATTCGCCAAGGCGGGCGTGCCGACATCGATCCTGTGCCTGCTGCTCGCCGCCGGCTGGATATTCCATCTGACCTGAGGCCGTCTTCGCGGCGGACCGGCCCGGAACCGGTGCCCGCCGCAAGGCGGAGCGCAAGCCCATTTCAGGAACTCGGTTTGGTGTGGACATGCGGACGGTCGGTCACAGGGTGATCGTGATGACCATGACGGAGGCCGCCGGCTCCATGGATGCCGGCCATGACCGTCACCTCCACCGGAATGAGCTTGACCTGGCTGTGCCTGACGCCGGTTTCGGCGGCAATGGCATCGGCGACGTCACGCACCACCCTGGTCGGCCCTTCGAGCAGTGACACCTCCAGGCAATTTTCGTGGTCGAGGTGAACGTGGACGGTCGCGCGGAACAGGTCGTGGTGCGCGTGCTGGATGTTGGCAAGGCGCCGGGACAATTCCCGTTCATGGTGATTGTAGACGTAGCTCATGCTGGCGACGCAGTGCGGCGCCTCGTCGGTGGACAGGCGATCCTCCTGCAGGAGATCGCGCAGGATGTCGCGAACCGCCTCGGAACGGTTCGTGTAGCCCTTTCGACGGATGAAGCCGTCGAATTGATTGAGCAGGTCATCATCGAGGGAAACCGTGATCCGTTCCATGTGCGCCGCCCGCCGGGTAGGGTCAGATCGTCCCATCCTACTCCGGCCGCCAAGCCCGGACACGCCCGATGTCATTCGCACCATCCCGAATTTCCGTGGAATCGGCAGTATCCGGCAAAATGGTCAGGGCAGCGCTTCGGGTACGATCAATGCCGTCTATCAAAACAAGCCTTATCCCTGAAGCACATATGATCGAAAATACGCGGCTTCTTTTGCTATAATTAATTTCTTATGACAGCCTCTAGCCTTTTTTGTTGCGGGCAACCTTTGCAAATAACTTGAACTTCCGTGCGGTGTGACAAATTATTATTTTCTCATACTGAGCACGGGGGCGGACATGCTCGATCGTTCGAGGGGATGGATTGCCGCAAGCCTTCTGGCAACGTTCACTTTCGCCGCGGGCGGCGCCGATGCCCATTTCCAGGAAATCCTGCCCTCCACCGATATCGTGCCGGAGGAAGGGGACCGGACCGTCGCTCTCGATCTGGTCTTCACCCATCCCATGGAGGGAGGGCCAACCATGGACATGGGCAAGCCGGCGCAATTCGGTGTCCTCGCCAACGGTGAGAAGGCCGATCTGCTGGCCAGCCTGACCCCCCGGACGATCGACGGGAAAACCGCCTATTCCTCCGCCTACACGGTCAAGGAACCCGGCGACTATGTGTTCTTCCTCGAACCGGCTTCGTACTGGGAACCGGCGGAACGCAAACAGATCCTGCATTACGCCAAGGTCGTCGTCGGATTCGGCGGCGGCGAGGACTGGGACGCGATGGTCGGCTTTCCCATCGAGATCCAGCCGCTCACCCGCCCTTACGGAATCTGGACCGGCAACCTGTTCCGCGGCGTCGTCATGAAGGACGGCAAGCCGCTTCCCGATGCCGAAGTCGAGATCGAGTGGAAGAACGACGGTTCCGTCCACCCGCCGGCCGATCCCTTCATCACGCAGGTCGTCAAGACCGATGGCGCGGGCACCTTCGCCTACGCCATGCCGCGGGCCGGCTGGTGGGCGTTCAACGCTGTGAGCGAGGCCGACACGACGAAAGCCGCTCCCGACGGCAAGCCGGCCCCGCTCGAAATCGGCGGGACGATCTGGGTCAAGGCCGTCGACATGAAATAGACCGGGCCGAGAGGCAGGAAGGTTGGCGTCATGGCCCACATCCCGGACGGCGTGCTGTCGCTTCCCGTTCTGGCCGTCGGCGCGACGGTGACGGTGGCGGGCTGCGCCTATGGCCTGAAGCGGATGGAGCCCGAACGCATCCCCCAGGTGGCGGTGCTCTCCTCGGTGTTCTTCGTCGCTTCGCTGGTTCATTTCCCGGTCGGGCCGACGAGCGTCCACCTGATCCTCAACGGCCTGACCGGGATCGCGCTGGGCTGGGCCGCCTTTCCCGCCATCCTGGTGGCGCTGCTGCTCCAGGCCGTTCTCTTCGGTTTCGGCGGATTGGTCGTGCTGGGGGTCAACGCCATGAACATGGCGGTGCCGGCGGTCCTGTGCGGCCTGCTGTTCGATGCGGTGCGGCGGCGTGCCGGGCCGGACAGCCGCTGGACGGTGGCCGCCGCGGGCCTGGCCGGCGGGCTCGGCGTCCTGCTGACGGCGGTCGGGGTGGCTCTGGTCCTGGCGCTGAGCGGGCAGGAGTTCGTTCCGGCCGCCAAGCTGGTCCTCTTCGCCTATGCGCCGGTGATGGTGATCGAAACATTCTTCACCGCGGCGGCGATCAGTCTGGTCCTGCGCGTGAAACCCGAACTTCTTGACCGCAAGCCGCTTCGTCTTGCCGAGGAGACCGCCGAATGAAGCCGTCCTGGTTGCCGGCCCTGCTGGCCTTGCCAATGATCGCGCTCAGCCAGCCGGCGCTGGCCCACAAGATGAAGGTGTTCGCTGCGGCCGAAGGGCCGGTGGTCTCGGGTTATGTCTATTTCAGCCCCGGCGGCCGGGCGCAGGACGCCGCCGTCGCCGCCACCGCCCCGGACGGAAAGGTGGTTTTCCAAGGACGGACCGACCCGGAAGGCGGCTTCCGCTTCGAGGCGGGACAGCGTGCCGATCTTCGGATCACCGCCAATGGCGGGGATGGGCATGAAGCGGGATTCACCCTGAAGGCCGCCGAGTTGCCGGAAACCCTGCCGTCCATGCCGTCCGCCGGACCGGCGGCGACGGCTCCGGCAACGGTTCCGGCCGCCGTCGGACCGTCGGCCGCGCAGCCGCCGGCCGAACTGGCGGCGCTGGTCGAGCAAAGCGTGGCGCGGCAGGTCAGGCCGCTGCGCGAACAACTGGATGCCTTCGAGGAGTCCGTGAGGTGGCATGACGTGCTGGGCGGCATCGGTTACATCGTCGGGCTCGGTGGTCTGGCCTATGGCCTCTCCATGCGTCCGAGAAAGCGGCTGAAGACGGGCGCGCCCGTCACAGGGAGCGAGGGCGCAAGATGAGTTCGATCCCCACGCGGCTTCACCTTTCCTCTGCGCCCCATGGCGGCGGCCATGCCGGCACGTCCGGTTCGGGCGAGGGACCGCAAGGCGGCGGGCCGATCGGAACCCTCGATCCGCGATCGCGCCTGCTCGCGCTTGCCGGCTTCGCGCTGCTGGTGGTGGTCGGCCTCGACGGAACGGCCGCCGTAGCCCTGGCGTCCGGCTTCGCGGTGATGCTGGCCGCCGCGGCCCGGCTGCCCGTCGTTGCGACATTGCGCAAGGTGGCCGCGCTCGACGGGTTCATGCTGATGGCGCTGGTCTCCCTTCCCTTCACCGTGCCCGGCCCGGCCTGGGTCACCGTCGCCGGCCTGCCGGTGAGCCTGGAGGGCATGGAACGCGCATTGGTCATCCTGCTGAAGGGCAATGCGGTGGCCTTGGCCATTCTGGCCCTGGCCGGCACCATGGATACGGTGACGCTCGGCCGCGCGCTGTCGCGGCTGGGCGCGCCGGACAAGTTCGTCCACCTCTACTTCTTCACCATCCGCTACCTCGACGTCCTGGGCGAGGAGTACCGGCGCCTGCGCACCGCCATGAAGGCGCGCGCCTTTCGCCTGACCGCCGGGCGCCATGGCTGGCGGAGCCTGGGCTGGCTGTTCGGCATGCTGATGGTGCGCTCGGTCGAGCGCGCCGAACGCATCACCGAAGCCATGCGCTGCCGCGGCTTCGACGGCCGGTTGCGGTCGTTGCGCGACGATGGCCCCTTCCGCCGGCAGGACGGGGTCTTCGCCCTCGTCTCGACCGCCGGGCTGGTCCTGCTGATCGCGGTGGCGGGGCTGTGAGCGCGCCGCTCTTCCGGCTGGAGGGAATCGGCTTCGCGTATGACGCGGAGCGGCCGGTGCTGCGCGACGCCGGATTCGAGTTGTTCGCCGGTGAACGGGTGGCCCTGGTCGGCCCGAACGGTTCCGGCAAGACGACGCTGTTCCTTATCATGGTCGGCCTCCGCCGCCCCTCGGCGGGCATCGTCGAGGCTTTCGGACGGTCGCGGCGAACCGAAAAGGACTTTCACGAGGTGCGCGCCCGCGCCGGGCTGCTGTTCCAGGACGCCGACGACCAGCTTTTCTGTCCGACGGTGCTGGAGGACGTGTCCTTCGGGCCGCTCAACCTTGGCAAGACCTCCGCCGAAGCGCGCGAGATCGCGCAGGAAACGCTGGCCCTTCTCGGTCTCGCCGGCTTCGGCGACCGCGTGACGCACAAGCTGTCCGGCGGCCAGAAGCGGCTGGTCGCCCTGGCGACGGTCCTGGCCATGCGGCCCGATGTCCTGCTGCTCGATGAGCCGACCAATGCGCTCGATCACGCGACGGAGGAGCGGTTGACCGACATCCTCCAGGCGCTGCCTCAGGCCATGGTGATCATCTCGCACGACGACGGCTTCCTGAAGCGCTTGGCGACCCGCCGGGTGCGCATGGAGAATGGCGCCCTGGTCGACGACGGCAAAACGCTTACTCCGGCCATGGCGCGACGATGAAAGCGGCTGTGATGACGGCGGCTGTTCGGGCGCATGGGAATCGGGACGCCCCAGCTCACCGCGCCTTGGAGAAGCCCCTGACCCGGTCGGAAAGGTCGTTGATGTCGCGGTGCAACTGCTCAAGGGCAAAGCCGGTGCCCGCCAGCCACCAGAGATTTTCGGTCGTAAGGTTCTGGGTCTGTGTCGATCGTTTCATTGCGTCTATGGCAGCGTGATAGGCGCCGATGGCCTGGATCATGGCCTCGGACTGCTCCTCGGGCGGCTGTCTGTTCTCCAGGGAGTCGGCGAGCGCCCTCAGATGCGCGGCGGCGGTCCTCGCGACCGATCTCCACTCCTTCGCCGCCAGATCTTCGAAGGCTTCCTGTCCCGGCTTTCCAACGTCCTGCCTGATCGATGCAACGTCATGCCGCAGCCGCATCAGCGTCCACAGCAGCGGTTCCGGATCGGGCAGATCGGTGAGGCGGCTGCGACGCTCGCGCGCCGCCTCACCCACACTGGTTTCCAAGCCGTGCAGGCCTTGGAGCGTTTGCGTGACCAGCGCGCTCAGCCGTTCTTGCGGTATGTCGTCGGAATCCGCCAGTGTTTCCAACTGTTCGGCAAGAAGCCGCGTCACCTTGCTCGCCGTTTCCAGAACCGAGCGCGCCGCACGGACCGGCACCACCAGCATCGAGACCAGCAGGCCGACGGTGCAGCCGAGCCCGACCTCCAGCACCCGCCGCTCCGCGAAGCCAAGTGGACCCAGGGACGCGCCGATGTTGCCGAGCAGCACGATGATGGCGGTCATCGGCGCGATGCGGAAGCCGGCGTTGATGGCGGCCAGATAGGAGAGTGGGGCGACGGCCAGGATCAGTGCGCCCGCCCTCGTCCATTCGTCGGAATGCGGAATGAAATGGACGATGGCACTGCCGTACAAAGCGCCGAGCAGCGAGCCGATGAAGCGTTCCAGCGCCGCCTTGAGCGTCCCGCCGACGTTGCTCTGCATCACCATCAATGCCGTTATGGTGGCCCAGAATGCCTCCGGCAGCCCCAGCGCCTCCGCGCAGGCGTAGGCCGCCAAGCACGCCACCGTCATCCGCAAGGCATGCTCCAGCTTGGAGCGATTTCGGGAAAGCCACTGCGACATCGTCTTCCGTCCCCTTCCCTAGCCGACGAGGGTGTCGCCGCGGCGTAGAGCCGGTTAAAATAAAACTAGGGAAATTGCGAGCTAATGGGGAATTTGACTAATCGATTTTCACGGCTGGGAAGAAAACGGGGCGCGGACAAATGCGCGCGGCGTGTTTATCCCTTTGGCGGCCATATCGGCAACAGTCTGGAAACACCCTCTCCCGGCGGGTTTCTGAGCAACTTGATTGGCGAACCGGACAGGGGTGCATGAAACGTATCATGCGGTTCGATTATTTCCATTCTCCATTCGGCGCCCCTTCGGCGCAGCGGCCATCACGCCCCCCGGAGCGCGCCCCCCTATTGCATCACCGTTGCGACCGATAGCCTCGCCATCGCCCGCGCCGCCTTCGCCAAGCTCGAAAGCGGCGCGGCCCCGGTTCCTCACCAGTAGCGCATCGCATCCGCATAGAGCCCGCGCAGGTCGTCCTCCGACACCGGGCGCGGGGCGATGGTCAGCAGGCGTTGCTGGGCGGCGGCTCCCCTGACCAGACCCGGAATGTCGGCCTCGCCGTAGCCAAGCGCCGACAGGCCGTTGGGCAGGCCGGTGGCGCGCATCATCGAGATCAGCCGGGTCGCCAGCAACTCGCCGCCATCCTCCGGCGAGGCGCCGCGCACGTCCGCCCCCAGCGCCTCGGCGGCGCGCAGATGGGCCTCGGGCGCCGCCGGGCCGGTGAAGCGGAAGGCGGCGGGGGCGTTCAGCACCACGGAGATGCCGTGCGGCACCATCGGGTCCACCGTCTCGTAGCCCGTCGCGGTGAAGCTGTGGTTCATCCCCGCCACCGAATAGGACATGGCGTGCGGGATGTGGACGCCGGCATTGCCGAAGGCCAGACCGGCCAGCGTCGCCGCGAACATCAGGGCGTCGCGCGCCTCCGCGCAATCCGGGTCGTTGACCGCCTGTTCCAGCCATTGCCCGCCCAGCCGGATCGCCTGGAGGCTGCCGATGTCCGACCACGGGTTGGCGCCCTGGTAGGGCGGACGCGCCGTCGGCTGCTCGGGGCGCGGGCGCGAGCGGAAGGGCCGCGCGGTGTGGCTCTCGATGGCATGGGTCAGCACGTCGAAGCCGGTGGCGGCGATGGCGCCGGGCGGCAGGCTGTCGATGGTGCGGGGATCGACGACGGCAAGGCTCGGCCGCAGGAAGCGCGACGAGATGCCGGTCTTCACCTGCTTTTCCACATGGTCGAAGATGGCGACGCCGGTGGTTTCGCTGCCGGTGCCGCAGGTGGTCGGGCAGGCGATGTGCGGCTTGACCGGGCCGGGGACCGGGATGCCCTCCCCCAGCGGCTTGTTGACGTAGGCGAGAAAATCGGCCGGATGGGTGGCGTAGAGGTTCGCCGCCTTGGCGGTGTCGATCACCGATCCGCCGCCGATGGAGACATAGCCGTCGAAGCCGCCGTCCCGCGCGAAATCGGCGGCGTCTAGGAAGGAGGCGCTGGTCGGCTCCACCCGGCAGCGGTCGTAGACCACCGGATCCATGCCGGCCCGCTTCAGCGAGTCGAGCGCCATGGCGAAGGGCGCCGTCGCGGCGACGCGCGGATCGGTGAACAGCGCCACCCGCGTCATGCCGAGCGACACCGCGTCGCCGCCCAGCTCGGCCAGCATGCCGGGGCCGAACTTCATCCGCGCCGCCTCGACGGTGAAGCCCTCCTCGCCGTCGGGCAGGATGGGATAGGCGTTGCCGTGCGTTTCGCTTGCCATGAGCGCTGCTCCTCCGGTGATGCCGGGCCGGGTTCATCCCTGGCCCATCCTTCACCGTATGGGAGCGTTCCCGGCGCGGCCTGTCAATGAATCCGTTGGTCCAACGGATTGTCGGCGGGCGGGCGCAGAAGGCGCTGGTACAGCCAGCCGATGCCGACCAGCGAGACGCCGAGGCCGAGGAAGGAGGCGACGCGGTACATCCCCTCCAGGTCCGACATGTCGCTGAGGAACACCTTGGCGACCACCGCCAGCACCAGAACCAGCCCGGCATGACGCATCCAGCCCCAGCCGAAGCGGATGCCCGCCACCAGCATCGCCACCGCGAACAGCAGGAAGCCGACGGAATAGCTGTACCATTCGGCATCCGACATGCCGTAGCCGCTCAGCACCGGCCCCTGGAAGGCGCGGCGGATCTCCAGCGCGAGGTTGGCGGCGATCAGCAGCATCGGCAGGACCGGCGCGGCGCTCCGCAGCACGCGCGACGGCGGCGGATCGTACCACAGGTAGAGCAGCAGCAGCACGGCCGGCGCGCCATAGGCCAGCAGCAGCCGGTTGACCACCGGCCAGCTGCCGACCCATTCGAAATTCCACAGCGGGTTCAGCCCCAGCAGTTGCAGGAAGAAGGCGGTGGCCGCGGCCAGCAGGACCAGCAGGCGCCGGCCCCACACCGCCACGGGCCGCGCGCTCCACCGCCGGTCCGCCGCCAGCAGAAGGGCGAGCCCCAGCCAGGACAGGGTGTGCAGCGCCACCTCGGTCAGGCCGGACGGCGCCGCCTCCAGGCTGCCGGCCATCCAGCGATGGATGCCCAGCGACAGCATCAGGGTGGTGAAGATCAGGGCGCCGGCCTCCAGCACCATCACCACCAGATCGTCGCCGCTTCCAATGTTTCCCTGGGCATCCGGCGCCGTCCTCATCAGGCGCGCCGCCACCAGGAAGCCCAGCGCCGGCAGGCCATAGCCGTAGGCGATCCAGGCATAGCCTTGGTAATCCAGCACATAGGGGTTGATCGCCAGGCGCACCAGCACGGCGGCCGCCACCAGCAGCGCGACCCCGCGCAGTTCGCGCAGGTTCATCCGCCGCTCCAGCCAGGCCAGCACCGGCACCTGCGCCGCAAGCGCCACGGTCAGCCACGCCTCCTGCAGGGTCATGGTGGCGCCCAGCGCGATGGCGCCGCTCGCCCCGGCGGCGAAGGCGGCCAGCCCGAGCGCGGCCCCAGGCCGGTGGCGGTGGCGGGCCAGCGGTGTGGTGCCGGCGACCAGCAGGGCCGCCAGCGCGAGGGCCGCGGCCGGCCAGCCGATGGCGGTCTCCGGCGGCGTCACCTGGGCATAGGCCAGCGTCAGCAGGGCGAGCGGCGCCAGGGCCGACAGCGACGCCCACAGCGCCGCCCGGCGGGCGCCCCACAGCGCGGCGAAACCGCCGATGCCGAACAGCGCCGCGAAGCCGCCCGCCACCCACAGGAAGCGAGCGACCTCCGCCGGGTAGCCGGCCGGATCGGCAACGATCAGCGGCTGGCCCTCCGCAGTCAGCGGCGGCGGGCCGGACGGGACATAGGGCAGGCTCCAGGGCGCCAGCGACAGCAGCACCGTCAGCGCCGCGATCCAGGCGGCCCCGGCGATCCGCTCGGTGCGCCGGCCGGCGGCCATGGCGAGGAGCGCGAACAGGGTGAGGACGGCCAGCGACACGGCGTCGTGACCGTCGCTCCAGGTCACGGCGGCGACCAGCACCCCGAACGCCTGCATCGCCGTCATCGCCAGCCGGTCGGCGGGGTGGCGCCGCTTGCGCCGGATCCAGTCGGGCAGCGCCCGGCGCCAGCCGGTGGCGGGGGCCGGCTCCGCCAGCCGGTCCTCCGCGGTGCCCGCGACCACGCCCAGCATGGCCGGAACAAGGAAGAGGGCCGAGGTCAGCAGCAGGTAGATGCCGGTCGGCAGCGCGTCGCCGCTGCGCCACGGGTCGATCATCCACACCAGCGGCCAGAGCGCCGCGCCGGCCAGCGCTCCCCAGCCGAGCCAGTGCCAGCGGCGATACAGCACCACCGCCATGCCGGCGCCGTTCAGCGCCAGCAGATAGGCGAACAGGCCCCAGGCGTCGGGGTTGTCGGACGGTATCAGCAGCGGCGTGACATAGCCGGCCAGCAGCCCCAACGCGGCGATGAACGGCCCCTGCAGCAGCGACAGCCCGATGCCGACCAGCGACAGCGCCGCCAGCAGAGCGAAGGCGACCAGCGGAGCGAACAGGTCGAACAGGGCGAAGCCGCCATAGACGCTGGCGAAGGCGGTGAACAGGCCGGCGGCGGTCAGGGCCGGCGGCACGTAATCGGGGCGGAGCGCCGCGACGGCGCGCTGGGCCGGCCGGCGGCGCAGCCATTCGCCGCCCACCATCAGCCCGAAACCGGCGAGCAGCCCCAGCGCCACCCGCACGCCCGGCCCGAGCCAGCCATGCTCCACCGACAGCTTGATGAAGAAGGCCGCGGCCAGCGCCATGGTGCCGCCGCCGAGCCAGATCAGCCAGCGCGAGGCCAGCGATTCCTCCAGTTCGCGCCAGCCCGCCCGCGCCGGCGCGGCGGGCGGTGTCGCGGCGGGTTCCGGCGACCCCGGCTGCACAGCCTCTTCCGGCGGGGGAGCCGCTTCGGCGGCGAGGACGGGTTCGGGGATTTGCTCGGTCGTGGCTTCGTCAATCGCCCCGGCCTCGGCGGATCGGGATGCCTGCAGGGGGGCGGCGCCGGCCAATGCCCTGTCCAACCGGTCGCGCAACGCGGCGATTTCCGCCTCCTGCACCTTCAGCCGCCGGTCCAGCCGGTGGAAGATGATGCCGGCGATCAGAACGAGGACGACGAACTCCATAACCATACCACCTGCACGCGGTTGCCCCGCCTATTGGGGGCGTTTTGCGGCAAGATAGCCTTGCAACGATGCACTGTCTCGGGCGTGCGGGGGGATTCTCCAATAATAAATGGGCCTATGACGGGGCGCGCAACCGCTCCATCGTCGCCAGCGCGTCGTCCAGGGCGTGGAATTCGGCGGTGTTGTCGAAAACGCACCAGACCGGCCGCGACGCCGCCTCGGCCCGGAGCCGGTCGGTCAGCGCGTCCAACGCCGCCGGCTCGTAGGCGGAGCGGTAGATGACCGGCGATCCGTGCAGCCGCCAGTAGCGCAGGCCGTCCCAGCCGCCGGGCTCGCCGGCCCCCGGCACCGGAGCGGGATCGGCCGCGACACGGGCGACGCGGTGGGCGGCCAGCAGGGAGTCGGCCCCATCGGCGAACCAGGAGGCATGGCGCGGCTCGCACACCACGTCGCCGTCGAAGCGGGCGCGCAGCAGCGCGAAGAAATCCTCGGCCACCGCGCGGTCGAAGCGCAGGCTGGGCGGAAGCTGGACCAGCAGCGGGCCGAAGCGGTCGCCCAGCATCCCCGCTTCGGACAGGAAGCGGTCGAGCGCCGCGTCGGCGCCGGCCAGCCGGGCCTCGTGGCTGATCGCCTTGGGCAGTTTGACCGCGAAGCGGAAATCGGGCGGGGTGGAGGCGGCCCAGCGCGCCCAGGTCTCGGGCTTGTGCGGACGGTAGAAGCTGCTGTTCACCTCGGTCATCGCCATGACGCGGGCGGTGCGCTCCAGATGGGTGCCGTCGGCGGGAAAGGCCGGGGCGGACGGCTTGGGGATGCTCCAGCCGGCGGTGCCGATCCGGATCGGATGAGCCGTGGCCAAGGCGGAATCCTCTCTGCTGCGCCGGGTGTGCCGTTGGACTTGCCGTCCAGGCAACGCCCGTCACGCAAAGCTGTTCCCCAACCCGGGAATTCCGCGGATCAGGGGCCGCGCAGGCTCCGCCAGGCGCAGACGGCGGCGTAATAGACCGAGGTCGCCAGCCACAGGCCGAACAGCCAGCCCGGACGCGCCGGCTCCAGCACCACGAGCGCGATGCAGCAGAGCAGCCAGACCGAGGTCACCGCGATGTTCAGCGGCATCAGCGCCTTGACCCGGAAGGGATGGAGGAACTTGACCGTGGTGAAGGTCAGCACCCCCAGCACCACCACCACCGCCGCGTTGAACCAGGGATTGAGGTCGAGCAGCCAGAGATAGAGGGCGACGACGTTCCAGATCGCCGGGAAGCCGACGAAGTAATTGTCGCCGCTCTTCATCCCGACATTGGCGAAGCAGTAGAGCGAGGTCAGCAGGATCCAGGCGGCCAGCCCGATGCTGATCAGCCCGTCCGGCAGCAGGCCGAAGCGGTGCATGAACACCGCCGGCACCACGACATAGGTCAGGTAGTCGATGACGAGGTCCAGCGCCGAGCCGTCGATACCCGGCAGCACCTGCTTGACCGAGACGCGGCGGGCCAGCGTGCCGTCGACGCCGTCGACGACCAGCGCGATGCCCAGCCACATCAGGCACAGCTTCGCATCGCCCGCCGCCGCCGCCAGCAGGCCGAGCAGCCCGAGAACGGCGCCGCTGGCCGTGAAGATGTGGACGCCCCAGGCCGACAGGCGGTGAGTGATTCCGTAGCCGGCGCTCATGCCGATGTTTTCCGTGGGTGGCGAGGAGGGCGGTGGCAAGGACAAGGCGATGACCTGAACGGAATGGGGCTGGGACGGAAGGCGGTGAAGCGGGCGGATCTTCTGACACAGATGAACGCAGATAAACACAGAATTGTGGGGGTATGAAACCCCCCGGCTCCGCCCGCGCCGGCCGGCCCCTCCGCCGTCCCTTCCTTATCCCAGGGCGGATGTCAGGCCGCCCGCGCGCCGTCCTGCCGGAAGGCCGCCCGCCCGGCCAGCGCGTCCGGCATCGGGCCGCCGGTCGCCCAGTCCAGCAACTCCACCGTGTGGACCACCGGAAGGCCGGTGCCGGACGCGATCTGGGTGATGCAGCCGAGATTGCCGGCCGCCACCGCCTGCGCCTGGGTGCTTTCGATCGCCGCGACCTTGCGGTCGCGCAGTTCCCCCGCCAGCTCGGGCTGCAGCATGTTGTAGGTGCCCGCCGATCCGCAGCAGAGATGCGCGTCGGGGATCTCCTTCACCAGGAAGCCGGCGGCGCGCAGCAGGGCGCGCGGCGGCTCCTTGATGCGCTGGCCGTGCTGCATGGAACAGGCGGAGTGGTAGGCGACCGCCTGCCCGGTCTCCACCACCGGGCGCGCCAGCCCGATTTCGTCCATCAGTTCGGTCACGTCCTTGGCGAGAGCCGCCACCCGCGCCGCCTTGTCGGCATAGGCGGAGTCCTCGCGGAACATGTGGCCGTAATCCTTCACGCTGGTGCCGCAGCCCGACGCGTTGATGACGATGGCGTCCAGCCCCTCCCCTTCGATCTCCCGGGTCCAGGCGTCGATGGTCTTCTTCGCGGCGGCGTGGGCGAGATCCTCCTTGCCCATATGGTGCGTCAGGGCGCCGCAGCAGTCGGCGCCCTTGGACACCACCACCTCGACGCCGTGGCGGGTCAGCAGGCGGATGGTCGCCTCGTTGATCTGCGGGGCCAGCACCTGCTGGGCGCAGCCGATCAGCAGGGCGACGCGCCGCTTGCGCGGCCCCTGCGCCGGGTGAACGCCGGGCCGGTCGCTGTAGCTCGGCGCCGGAACGCTGGCCGGGGTCAGCGCCAGCATGGCCGATAGCCGCTTGGGCAGCATGGCGCGGAACGGCCGGCCGACGGACGCCCCCAGCAGGGCCAGCCGGAACAGCCGCGGGTTGGGCAGCACCCGCGCGATCACGTGGCGCACCGCCCGGTCGGCGGGCGGGCGGGTGTGGGTCGCCTCGATATGGGCGCGGGCGTGATCGACCAGATGCATGTAATGGACGCCCGACGGGCAGGTCGTCATGCAGGACAGGCAGGACAGGCAGCGGTCGATGTGCTTGACCGTGCTGTCGGGCGGCGGCCCGCCCTTCTCCAGCATGTCCTTGATCTGGTAGATGCGGCCGCGCGGGCTGTCCAGCTCGTCGCCGAGAATGGTGTAGGTCGGACAGGTCGCGGTGCAGAAGCCGCAATGCACGCATTTGCGCAGGATCTGCTCCGAGTCGCGGATCGCGGCATCGGCAAGCTGGGCCAGCGAGAAGTTCGTTTGCATCGAGTTCGGTCTTCCCGTTACAGCCCCGCATACATGCGGCCGGGGTTGAGGATGCCCTTGGGGTCGAAGCTTTCCTTGACGCGGCGGCTGAGCGCCATCAGCGGCTCGGGCAAGGGCTGGAACACCTCCGTCGCGGCGCGCACCGCCTCCGGCGCCCGCACCAGCGTGGCGTGGCCGCCGGCGGAAAGGGCGCTGCGGATGGTCGCTTCCGAATCGGGCGGCGCGCTCAGCCAGACCAGGCCGCCGCCCCAGTCGTAGAAGACCTCGACGTCGAGCGTGCGGCGGATGGCCTCGACGGTGGACGGGCCGGCGGAGGGGGGGACCGAGAGTTTCCAGAGATGGGGGCCGTCGGCGGCCGCCTCCCCCAACCCCGCCCCGTCCCTCACCTCGCGCCAGAGCGCCAGCGACCCGTCGCGGCCCAGCATCTCATCGGCCCGCAGTTCCTCGCGCAGCATGGTCACGCGCGCGGCGACCGACGGGCCGAAGCCCTCCAGCCGCACCAGCGTCACCGCCCCGCCCGCCCCGGCCACGGCGGACACCCCCGACCGCGCGGCGACCGCCGCCGGCAGATGGGCGGCGCCCGACACCTCGTAGGGGCTGCGCAGCGCGCGGTCGAGCATCGCCACCGCCGCCGCGTCGTCCAGCCCGAACAGCAGCAAGGTCGCGGTGTCCTCCGGCGCCGGCAGCACCTTCACCGTGATCTCGGTCAGCGCAGTCAGCGTGCCGAAGGAACCCGCCATCAGCTTGGGCACATCATAGCCGGTGACGTTCTTCACCACCTTGCCGCCGCCCTTGTAGGCCTCGGCCCGGCCGCTGATGCCGGCGATGCCCAGCGTGTGGTCGCGGGCTGAACCGGCGGAGATGCGCCGCGGCCCGGCCAGCCCGCTGGCGACCAGCCCGCCCAGGGTTCCCCCCTCCGGCGGCTCGAAGGCCAGATGCTGCCCGCGTTCGGCCAGCATGGCGCGGATCAGCTCCATCGGCGTGCCGGCCAGCGCCGTCAGCACCAGCTCCTCCGGCTCATAGGCGATGACGCCCGACAGGCCGGACAGGTCGAGCGCGTGGCCGGCCCGCACCGGGCGGCCCAGTCCGCGGCGGCTGCCGCTGCCGAGAATTTCCAGCGGTTCGCCGGCCGACAGCGCCCAGCGCACCGCGTCGGCCGCCTGCGCGGCATTTTCCGGCTTCATGGTGGTGATGGTCATGGCGAGCGGCGGCCCTTCAGAAGCGCGGGATGTCGGGGAAGCGCAGTTCCCCCTGGTGGACATGCAGCCGGCCGAGCTCGGCGCAGCGGTGCAGCGTGGGGAAGACCTTGCCGGGGTTCAGCAGACCGTCGGGGTCGAAGGCGCATTTCAGCCGCTGCTGCTGCTGCAGGTCGGCCTCGTCGAACTGGTCGGTCATCAGGTCGCGCTTCTCGACGCCCACCCCATGCTCGCCGGTCAGTACGCCGCCGACCTCGACGCACAGGCGCAGGATGTCGTTGCCGAACGCCTCCGCCGCCTCCAGTTCGCCCGGCTTGTTGGCGTCGTAGAGGATCAGCGGGTGCAGGTTGCCGTCGCCGGCATGGAAGACGTTGGCGACGCGCAGGCCGCAGCGGTCCGACATCTCCTGCATCCGCTGGAGCACCAGCGGCAGCGCCTTGCGCGGGATGGTGCCGTCCATGCAGTAGTAATCGGGGCTGATCCGCCCCACCGCCGGGAAGGCGGCCTTGCGCCCGGCCCAGAAGGCCAGCCGCTCCTCCTCGCTCTTCGACACGCGGGCATAGCAGGCGCCCTTGTCGCGGGCGATGGCCTCCACCCGGTCGATCAGGTGGTCGACCTCCGCCGCCGGGCCGTCCAGCTCGACGATCAGCAGAGCCTCGACATCCAGCGGGTAGCCGGCATGGACGAAGGCCTCCGCCGCGTGGATGGCCGGGCGGTCCATCATCTCCATGCCGCCGGGGATGATGCCGGCGGCGATGATCGCCGCCACGCAGTCGCCGCCCTGCTCGCTGCTGGGAAAGCCGAGCAGCACCGCGCGGGCGGTCGCCGGCTTCTTCAGGATGCGCACCGTGACCTCGGTCACCACGCCCAGCAGCCCTTCCGACCCGGTGACGATGCCCATCAGGTCGTAGCCGCCGGCGTCCAGATGCTTGCCGCCCAGCCGCAGGATGGTGCCGTCCATCAGCACCATCTCCAGCCCCAGCACGTTGTTGGTGGTCAGCCCGTATTTCAGGCAGTGAACGCCGCCGGAATTCTCGGCGATGTTGCCGCCGATGGTGCAGGCGATCTGGCTGGACGGATCGGGGGCGTAATAGAAGCCCTCATGGGCGACCGCGTTGGAGATGCCGAGGTTGGTCACCCCCGGCTGCACGGTGACGCAGCGATTCGCGTAGTCGATGTCGAGGATGCGCTTGAACTTGCCCATGCCGAGCAGCACGCCGTCGGCCAGCGGCAGCGCGCCGCCCGACAGCGAGGTGCCGGCGCCGCGCGGCACCACCTTCACCCCCATCGCCTTGCAGGTCTGCAGGATCCGGGACACCTGCTCCACCGTGCTGGGCAGCACGGCGACCATCGGCAATTGGCGGTAGGCGGTCAGGCCGTCGCATTCATAGGCGCGCAGTTCGTTCTCGTCGACGATCACGCCTTCGCCGGGAACGATGGCGCGCAGCGCCTCCACGATCTCCCGGCGGCGGGCGATCACCCCGCTGTCCGGCACCGGCATCTTCATTGCGGACGGTCCTTATCCCGTTGCGGCGAACTTGTCCGCCACACGTACCATCCGCCGCGATCCCAATACAAGACGGCGCCGCTTCCTATGAGGGCGGCCTGAAAACGCAAGAGCCGCACCCGAAGGCGCGGCTCTTGCGTAAACACCCGATGACGGAGAGGCTGGGCGCGATGCCCGGCCTCGCAGTCGATCGATCCTTACGGATCGATCAGCCCTGGCGGGCCTTGAAACGGGGGTTCTGCTTGTTGATGACGTAGACGCGGCCCTTGCGGCGGATCACGCGGCAGGCCTTGTGGCGCGTCTTCATCGACTTCAGGGAGTTGACGATTTTCATGATGCTGTTCCTGAACGCTCGGCGGCTCGATTGAAGGCGCGCACCATAGTGCGGTGCCCACCGACTGTCAACGCCTGGGAATGCCCCGGATCGATGGCTATCGACGACCGCCTTTTTGCGCCGCGTCCGCATCAGCGGAACGAGAAGCGCGGGAGGTGGAGAATGTGGTGCGTATCATAAAGACGTAATACCATTATATGTTCTCCAATAAAGAGAAATTTTATAGACGCTCCGGCAAATCGTATGGAAGATATACAACTTCGCGTTAGACGCCGCCGACGGGTGGCGAGCGCAAGACGACTATCCGTCAGCGATTCTCGACTTGCCTTGCGCAAACAGAATCCAACAAAATTTGCGCGTTACCCGAACCAATACGCAGTATTTATTTAATGA
This sequence comes from Azospirillum ramasamyi, assembly GCF_003233655.1. Taxonomy (NCBI): domain Bacteria; kingdom Pseudomonadati; phylum Pseudomonadota; class Alphaproteobacteria; order Rhodospirillales; family Azospirillaceae; genus Azospirillum; species Azospirillum ramasamyi. The sequence goes on along the minus strand of NZ_CP029829.1, from coordinate 239,963 downwards.
ACCACATTACATTCACCAATCCTCCCCAATATTCTGCGGTGTATTGACGCGACGCCGCGAAATCGTATGCTGCGCCATTGAAGGTCTGTTCTTGCTGATGTAGGAACATCCTCAGATATTCAGCGGCGTTAAGGCCGGCATCCCTCGCGATTACAGCCGAACCTGTCGGAATGGCTGCCGATCCGCGCCGTGCCGGGCCGGCGCAGCCCTAGTTCCGCGCGTGGCGGGCCGACTCCGGTCCGCCCCCGCGTGGCGCATCATCACAAGGGGGGATCATGAAGTTCTGGAAGTCTCTGACCCTGGCGGCTGCGGCCGGCGCGATGTTCATGTCGGCCACGAACGCCGAGGCGGCCTATCCGGAGAAGCCGGTCACGGTGATCGTGGCCTTCGGCGCCGGCGGCGGCACCGACCTGCTGATTCGCGCCCTGGCGCCCTTCCTTGAGAAGCAGCTGGGCGACGGCGCCCGGGTCGAGGTGGTGAACAAGCCGGGCGCCGGCGGCGAGATCGGTTTCGCCGCCATCGCCGACTCGGCCCCCGACGGCTACACCATCGGCGCCATCAACTCGCCCAACGTCAACGCCATCCCGATCGAACGCCAGGCCCGCTACTCGCTGGACCGGCTCGACCCGCTCTACAACCTGGTCGACGATCCCAGCTCCTTCGCGGTCCACAACGAAGGGCAGTTCAAGACGCTGGCCGACGTGGTGACCTTCGCCAAGGCCAACCCCAACGGCGTGACGGTCGGCACCACCGGCATCGGATCGGACGACCATCTGGCGATGCTGGTGTTCCAGCGCCAGGCCGGCGTGACCTTCACCCATGTGCCGTTCCAGGGCTCCGCCGCCAACGAGGCGGCGCTGGCCAACAAGAAGATCATGCTGAGCGCCGTGAACATCGGCGAGGCGATGCAGTACAAGCAGAAGGATCCCATCGCCGTCCTGGGCGTGATGGCCGAGAAGAAGGTGGAGCAGGCTCCCGACGTCGCGACCTTCAAGGAGCAGGGCTTCAACGCGCTGATGTCGTCGCTGCGCGGCATCGCCGCTCCGAAGGGGCTGCCGCCGGACGTCCGCACCAAGCTGGTCGACGCGCTGGACAAGGCCGCCAACGATCCGGGCTTCCAGGCCAAGGCGAAGGAGCTGTACCAGCCGATCCGCCTGCTGCCGCCGGAGAAGTATGCCGCCGAACTGGCCGACTCGACCAAGGAACTGCGCGAGCTGTGGGCCACGAACCCCTGGCTGAAGTAAGCCTTTGCACCGACGGAAAGGGCGCCGGCCAATGGCCGGCGCCCTTTTTCATGTCCGCATGACCGTCTCGCCGACCCGTGCGGCGATCGTCATTTCAGCCAGGGCGTTTCCTTCCACATGGCGCGGAAGGTCGCCTCCTGGGTCTTCAACTCCTCCGCATACTGATCGGGGGGCAGCAGGCGCAGCGGCTGATAGGCCTTGCGGGCGATCTCCTGGAACTCCGGGTGCAGCACGGCCTTGCCGATGGCATCCACCAGCTTGGCGCGGATGTCCGGCGGCAGCCCGACCGGTGCGGCAAGACCGCGCAGCGACGCCATCTTCACGTCGAACCCCTGTTCCTTGAAGGACGGCACGTCGGCGGCCTGGACCGACCGCTCCTCGGTCATCACGCCCAGGATGCGGATGGGATCGCCTTCGCGCGCCCGCGCCGATTCGCCGATGTTCATCGAGGTCACCTGGATGTGCCGCCCCAGAAGCGCGCGGTGGGCGTCGGCGCTGCCCGGAAAGGGCACATGGGTCAGGCGGGTCTGGGTCAGGCGCTGGAACATCAGCATCGCCAGATGGTCGTCCGATCCGATGCCGGTGGTGCCGACCGTCACGCTGTTGGGGTTGGCCTTGGCGAAGGCGGCGACGTCGGCCAGCGTCTGATGGGGGCTGTCCTTGTGGACGACGAAGGAGCCGGGATCGTCGACCAGGTTGTAGAGCGGGTCGAGCCGGTCCAGCGAAAAGCGGGCCTGGCGTTCGATCGGGATCGTCACGACGTTGGGCGAGTTGATCAGCCCGATGGTGTAGCCGTCCGGTGCGGCGTCGGCGATGGCGGCGAAGCCGATCTCGCCGCCGGCACCGGGACGGTTCATCACGATGACGCGGGTGGTGCCGCCCAATTCCTTCTCGATGAAGGGGGCGAGCGAGCGGACGATGAAGTCGGAGCCGCCGCCGGCCGCATAGCCGACGATCAGGGTGATCGGCTTCTCAGGATAGGCCGCCCAGGCCGCGCCCGGCCCCGCCAGCCCGAAGGCCGCGGCCAGCGCGGAGGCGGCGATCCCGGCGGCGCCGGCCAGGCGGGCGGCCAGCCGGGCGGCACGCCGCCGCAGCACGCGCGACAGGCCCCCGAACCGTCCGGCTCCGGCCGGACCGGCGGCCGCTCCTGTCGATCCAGCCCGCATGGCGGGACGCGCGTTCATATTCATACATGGCCTCCTTCGGTTCGCATCCGCTGTACAGCCGGGACCGTCCCGGAACCGCCGCCAGCCGGACGCCACATCTTTAAATTGCTTTTTATCTATCTTGAGACGCCAACCGGGCGCCTTCTTTCGGCCACCCCATCGTAAAGGCGATTTTTTGTCGATCAACCACCGTTTGGATATTTTCAGCTACGTGTAAATATTCTAATACTTGTTTATCTATCATGGTTCACCCGCCTTGCGGGGAGTTCGGCACAGCGCCGGCCCTGGGGCGATAATTTTCGGAAGGGTGCTCCCGGCATGACCGTTCACAAGGATTTCGTCCGCCCCGACGCCGCGACGGTGGAGGCTCTGCGCGCCCAATCCCCCGCCACCCTGCACGAGGCTATGGGCAAGAAGGGCGCCATGGGCCACCCGATCAAGCCGCTGTTTCCCGGAATGCGGCTGTGCGGGCCGGCGCTGACCGTGTCCTGCGGGCCGACCGACAACCTGATGATCCACATCGCGGTGGCTCTGGCGAAGCCGGGCGACATCCTGGTCGTCGATTTCAAGGCCATGACCGACGCCGGCCCCTGGGGCGACGTGCTGACCGCGTCGGCCATCGCCCGCGGCCTGGGCGGGCTGGTCATCGACGGCTGCGTGCGCGATGCGTCCGCCATCCGCGACATGGGTTTCCCCGTCTTCTGCCGCGGTACCAACATGAAGGGCACCAACAAGACCGACGCCAAGGGCGACGTCAACACGACCATCGTCTGCGGCGGCGTGATGGTGACGGCCGGCGACATCGTGGTCGCCGACGACGACGGCGTGGTGGTGGTGCCCCGCGATCTGGCCGCCGACACGCTGGAGAAGGCCGCCGCCCGCGAGGCCGCGGAAGAGGCCTACCGCCACAAGCTGGAAGCCGGCGAAACGACCATCGAGCTGCTGAACCTGAAGCCCTATCTGGACGCCGCCGGCATCACGCTCTGACTCATCCCTCTTGATCGAGCCTTCCGCCATGCCCGACATCATCATTTCCGAATTCATGCAGCCGAGCGCCGTCGACGATCTGCGCCGCGACTTCGACGTCCATTACGACGAAACGCTCTACAAGCGCCTGGACGAGTTGTATGCGATGGGCGGCACCGCCCGCGCCATCTGCATCCGCAACGAGACGGAGATCCGCGGCGCCTTCTTCGAAGCCTTTCCCAACCTGAAGGCGGTCGGCCGGCTGGGCGTCGGGCTGGACAACATCGACGTGCAGGCCTGCCGGGAACGCGGCATCGCCGTCCTGCCGGCCACCGGCGCCAACGAGGTGTCGGTGGCGGAACTGGCCATCGCCGGCCTGATGATGCTGGTGCGCGGCACCACCTATTTCGCCACGCCCGACGTCGTCGCCGGCAAATGGCCGCGCAGCCGGCTGATCGGGCGCGAGGTATCGGGCAAGACGCTGGGCATTGTCGGCTTCGGCCGCATCGGCCGCCATGTCGCCCGCCGCGCCCAGGGATTGGACATGACGGTGATCGCCGCCGATCCGCACGTGCCGGCCGAGGATCCGGTCTGGGCCCGCATGGGGGTGGAGAAGGTGTCGTTCGACCGCATCTGGGACACCGCCGACGCGCTGTCGCTCCACCTGCCCTACACGCCGGAGACCCACAATCTGGTCAGCGCCGAGGTGATCGCCCGGCTGAAGCCCGGCACCATCCTGGTCAATGTCGCCCGCGGCGGCATCGTCGACGAGGCGGCGCTGGCGGCGGCGCTGAAGGACGGTCATCTCGGCGGCGCCCTGCTGGACGTCTTCGCGACGGAACCGCTGCCGGCCGGCAACCCGTTCCAGGGCGTGCCCAACCTGATCCTGACCCCGCACATCGGCGCCACCACCGACGAGGCGCGCGTCCGCACCGGCCACATGATCGCCGACAATGTCCGCGCCGTGCTGACCGGCACCATCCCGGACACCGCGATCGTCTGATACCGGCAGGCCAATGAATTGACCTTCCGTATTGCGTTCAAACGCCACGCAGGCTTTACCGCGCCAAGGGGCGCGCCGCCGCCGCAGCGGCCGGCGAACGCTTGAAAGGTCAGTGCGAGCCTTCGCCGGAATAACCGCGTCCCGACGACGGAAACGGCCCTTTCCCATCCGTGGGGAAAGGGCCGTTTCCTTGCCCCGGCTTGCGGTGGCGGCGCAAAAGGCGGAGAGTCGCGGCACGCCACCCCGCCTCCCCACCGGTTCTGGAAGGCCACCGCCTTGCGGCTGCTGCTGATCGAAGACAACCGCCGGCTCGCGGCCCTGACCGCGGAAGGGCTGCGCAAGGCCGGCTTCGCCGTCGACTCCGTCCACAGCGCGGAGGAGGCGTCGGCCGCCCTGGCGGTGGCCGGCTTCGACGCCGTGCTGCTCGACCTGGGTCTGCCCGATGCCGATGGGCTGAGCTTGCTGTCCGCCCTGCGGGCGAAGGCCGACACCACCCCGGTGCTGATCCTGACCGCCCGCGACGCGGTGGACGACCGGGTGCGGGGCCTCAACCTGGGGGCCGACGACTACCTGCTGAAGCCCTTCGCATTGGAAGAGCTGGTGGCGCGCATCCGCGCCCTGCTGCGCCGGCCGGGCGCGGCGCTGGGAATGGTGCTGCAACTCGGGAACATCGCCCTCGATTCGGCCGGCCGGGTGGCGGCCGTCGGCGGCCAGCCGCTCGACCTCAGCCGGCGGGAACTGGACGCGCTGGAACTGCTGTTGCGCCGAGCCGGCCGCGTGGTGTCGAAGGCGGCGCTGGAGAACGACCTCTACGGCTTCGGCAAGGAGGTCGGCTCCAACGCGGTGGAGGTGCTGATCCACCGGCTGCGCAAGCGCCTGCAGGCGGCGGGCGCCAGCGCCGGCGTCCAGACCCTGCGCGGCATCGGCTACATCCTGATCGAGGAGCAGCCCGGAACCGGCCCGGAGAACGGCGCGGTGAGCGGCCCGGAGAATGGCGGATGACCGGCAAGCCGCCGCCCTCCCTGATGGCCGCCATCGCGCGCTGGCTCGTGCTGGTGACTCTGCTGGCGGTCGCGGTCACGGCGCTGCTGCTCTATGTCGAATTCAAGGACACCCACGACCGGATGCGCCAGCGCACCCTGTCCGGCGTCGCCCGCGTGATCGAAAAGGCGGTGCGCGGGCCCGACGACCGGCTGGTCGCCGTCCTGCCGGAGCCGGTCCGTGCGATGCTGCGGGTGAATGCCGCCTCCTTCGCCATCGTCGACGGTGACGGACGGCTGCTGCTCGGCTCCGACGGGGTGGCGGGTCCGCTCGACCCGACCGGGTCCGGGCGGTCGCACAGCGTCTTCCGGGTGCCGGCGCGCGACGGCGAACCGGCGCTCTACGGATTGAGCCGCCGCATCGAGATCGGCGAGCGCCGCCTGTGGATCCAGGTGGTCTCCGGCGAGGAGGAACTGCACATCGAGTGGCTGCTGGAGGAGTTCGTCGAGCATTTCGGCTGGATCTGGCTGCCCTTCGCCCTGGTTCTGATCCTCGTCAACCTCGTCATCATCCATCGCGGCCTGCGGCCCCTGCGCCGTGCCTCCGCCCGTGCCGCCGCGATCGGGCCGGACAGCGTGTCGGAACGCCTGCCGGAAGACGGCATGCCGCGCGAGGTCCTGCCGCTGGTCCGCGCGGTGAACCAGGCGCTGGACCGTCTGGAAGCCGGCTACCGGGCCCAGCGCAGCTTCATCGCCGACGCCGCGCACGAGCTGCGCACGCCGCTCGCGGTGCTGGATGCCCATCTGGCGCTGATCGGCGCACCGGGTGCCCCGATCCGCGCGGATGTCGCCGGGATGACCCGGCTGGTGGACCAGCTGCTCGACCTCGCCCGGCTGGACGCCTTGCGGATCGCGCCGGGCGACAGCGTCGACCTGAGCGCGCTTGCGGTGGAGGTCGCGGCCCACATCGCCCCGCTGGCCTTGGGCAGGCGCCGCGGGATCGAGGTTGTCGGACGGGAGGCTCCCCTGCCGGTGCGCGGCGCCCACGACCCGCTGTTCCGCGCCCTGCGCAACCTCGTGGAGAATGCCGTTTGCCATGCCCCCGCCGACAGCACGGTCAGCATCGAGGTGGCGGTCTCCGCCACGGGCGAACCGCTGTTGCGGGTGATCGACCGCGGCCCCGGAATCCCGCCCGCCCTCCGCTCCCAGGTCTTCGAACGCTTCTGGCAGGGCTGCCGCGACCGGGACACGGCGCGCGCGGAGTCCGGCGGCGCGGGGCTCGGGCTTTCCATCGTCGCGCGCACCATGGCCGCGCATGGCGGCAGCGTCTCCATCGGCGACACGCCGGGTGGCGGCACCACCTTCACCCTGCGCTTTCCCCTCCAGCTGCGGCGGACTGACGCATCGCCGGCGGAGGCCGCCACGGCCGGCGGCTTGTAAGCAGCGCGTAAGCTGGGCGGTCTAGACCGGGCGGCGACCCTCCCCTCCATCCGGAGAATCGCCATGACCGTAACCACCTACAGCCCGGCCCAGAAATCCCTGCACTGGCTGATCGCCCTTCTCATCGTCGGCCTCTATCTGCTGACCTTCGGCGAGGAGTTCTACGAGCGCGGCCACCCGATGCGCGCCACGATCTGGTGGCTGCACATCTCCTTCGGCCTGCTTCTGCTCGGGCTGGTCCTGGCGCGGCTCGGGCTGCGCCTCACCCGCGGCATCCCGGCGCTGCCGCCCACCATGACGCCGGCCGAACGCGGTGCGTCCCATCTGGTTCACCTGGGGCTCTATGCCCTGATGCTGGCGGTCCCGCTGGTCGGGGTGGTGCTGACCTGGCTGCGCGGCGACGCACTGACCTTCTTCGACCTCTTCACCATTCCCTCCCCGGTCGCGGCCGACCGCAATTTGGGCCGTTCGGTGAAGGAGATTCACGAGCTCGCGGCCAATCTGATTCTCGCCCTGGCCGCGCTGCATATGGCCGCCGCGCTGTGGCACCATCTCGTCCGCCGCGACGGCGTGCTCGGCCGCATGCTGCCCGGCCGGCAGGCGGATCGGGAAACCGGCCTCGCCGACTGACCCGGATCGCGCCTCTCCGAATGCGCGAGCAGCACCCCTGTGCGCTCGTGCGACGAGAGGCTATAGTCATCGCCGTACAGATGCATGGCGACGATCGATGGCAGAACGCAAGACGACGGGACGCAGCCGGAAGGCCGGCAACACGCGGGGCGGAACGGAACTGGACGATGCCGGCATGACCGCCGGTCTCCTTCCCCTTCCCGAGCTGCTGTCCTCGACCGCCGTTGCGGGCGTGGAGGTGAAGGGAGCCGGCCCTCCCCTCTCCCCTGACGATGCGGCCGGCGGGACCGCCTCCGAAACCGCGGGCGAAACCAGCGACGAGGATGGCGGCGGCGACGCTCACTACATCGACCACCGCGAGCGGCTTCGCCGCCGCTTCCTCGACCGCGGACCCGACGCGCTGGACGATTACGAGTTGCTGGAGATGGTGCTGTTCGCGGTGAACCCGCGGCGCGACGTGAAGCCGCTGGCCAAGCTGCTGATCCGAACCTTCGGCGACCTGTGGGGCGTGGTCAACGCTCCGCCGGAGCGGCTGCGCGGGCTGAAGGCGGAAGGCGTGGCGCTCGGCACCGACAACGCCGTCGCCGCCGTCCGCATCGTCGGCGCCGCCGCCCTGCGCGCCCTGCAGCAGCGGGTGATCGACCGGCCGGTGCTGGCCTCCTGGCAGGCGCTGATCGACTATTGCTCCGCAGCCATGGCGCATGAGCCGACGGAGCAGTTCCGCCTGCTGTTCCTCGACCGCAAGAACACGCTGATCGCCGACGAGGTGCAGCAGCGCGGCACCGTCGACCACACCCCCGTCTACCCGCGCGAGGTGGTGAAGCGGGCGCTGGAGCTGTCGGCCAGTGCGGTGATCCTGGTCCACAATCACCCGTCCGGCGATCCCACCCCCAGCCGGGCCGACATCGAGATGACCAAGGAGATCGTGCGCGCCGCCAACGCCGTCGGGTTGATCGTGCACGACCATCTGGTGATCGGCAAGGGCGGGCGCCACACCAGCTTCAAGGCCCAGCGCCTGCTGTGAGCGGGGGCGGCTCCTGCTTTCCGTGCAGCCGGACCATGCTCCGCCACTTTGCAATTGCGAATCGCCCTCCATTTTGTTGACGTGACGCCGCCCCGTTGAAAGACCTGCCCCCCTCCATGTCCTCCTCGCCCCTCTCCCTGAAGCGCCGCAGCCTGCTGATCGGCTGTGGAGCGCTCGTCCTGATGTCGGACCGCGCGCTGGCCGCCCCCGCGGCGCCCCGCCGCCTCAGCCTCAGGAACCAGCACACCGGCGAGACGTTCGAGGGGCCCTACCGCGACGCCTCCGGTCCGCTGCCCGACGCGATGGCCGATCTCTCCAAGCTTCTGCGCGACCATCGCGCCAACAAGGAGGGGCCGGTCGACGTCGGCACGCTCGATTTCCTGGCCGACGTCTTGGAGGCGGTCGGGCAGAGCAAGGCGACCATCCTGTCGGCCTTCCGCACGCCGGAAACCAACGCCATGCTGGCCTCTCGCAGCCTGGGCGTGGCGGAGCACAGCCAGCATCTGCTGGGCCGCGCGCTGGACATCACCCTCCCCTCCCGCCTGCCGGAGGCGCATCGCAGCGCGCTGGCGCTCAAGCGCGGCGGGGTCGGCTGGTATCCGCGCTCCCATTTCCTGCACATCGACACCGGGCCGTTGCGCAACTGGGAGATGTTGGGGGAGAACCTGGACGGGCTGTTCGCTCCCGGCGTCCGCGGCGCCCGCCCCCGCACCGTTTCCCAGCGCATGAAGCTTCACCGCGCGCTCGCCCGCCGCCAGATGCTCGGCAGGCGCTGAGGGGTTGGCAGCAATGTTCTGTCGGAAGTGGACCTTTCCGGCATACCGGTGTATGGAAGGCGCCATGACCGACCGCATCGCCCCCACCGCTCCGATGTATTATCCGCCGCTCTCATAGCGCGGCGTCGATCGGTCATACCCGAAACCATGCCGTTGCAAGTCCGGCGGCCATGGTTCTCTCCCCGATAGAGACAGTCTCCGGACGGCAACGGCCCATCCGCAAGAGACCTGTCCCATGTCCTCCAAATCCAGCGCCGCCGAGTTCCTCCGCATCCTGCGCGAGCGCGGCTTCCTCCATCAGTGCAGCGACCCGGCCGACGACCTGTCGGGCCTTGCCGGCGCGGCGCCGGGCGGCGTGCTGACCGCCTATGTCGGCTTCGACGCCACGGCGGCCAGCCTGCATGTCGGGCATCTGCTGTCGATCATGGCGCTGCGCTGGCTGCAACGCACCGGCAACCGCCCGATCGTGCTGATCGGCGGCGGCACCACCAAGATCGGCGACCCCAGCTTCCGCGACACCACGCGGCCGATGCTGGACGATGCGCAGATCGCCGCCAACGCCGCCGGGCTGCGCCGCGTCTTCGGCCAGTACATGACCTTCGGGGATGGGGCGACGGACGCCATGATGGTGGACAATGCCGACTGGCTGGACGGGTTGGATTACGTGCCCTTCCTGCGTGACGTCGGCCGCCATTTCACCATCAACCGCATGCTGAGCTTCGACTCCGTGCGCCAGCGGATGGAGCGCGAGCAGCCGCTGACCTTCCTGGAGTTCAACTACATGATCCTCCAGGCCTATGATTTCCTGGAGCTGTCGCGGCGGCACGGCTGCCTGCTGCAGATGGGCGGGTCGGACCAGTGGGGCAACATCGTCAACGGCATCGAGCTGGCCCGCCGGGTGGAGCGGCGCGAGCTGTTCGGCCTGACCACGCCGCTGCTGACCACCGCGTCGGGCACCAAGATGGGCAAGACCGCCGGCGGCGCGGTGTGGCTGAACGCCGATGCCCGCAGCCCCTTCGACTTCTGGCAGTTCTGGCGCAATACGGAGGATGCCGATGTCGGCCGCTTCCTGCGCCTGTTCACCGAACTGCCGCTGGACGAGATCGCCCGGCTGGAACGCCTGCAGGGGGCCGAGATCAACGAGGCGAAGATCGTGCTGGCGACCGAGGCCACCCGCCTCTGCCACGGGACGGCGGAAGCCGAAAAGGCGGCGGCGGCGGCCGGGTCGCCCTTCGCGGCGGACGGTGACGGCCTGCCGGAAGTCACCCTGCCGCGCGAGGGGGCCGGCGGCGTGCCGCTGGTCGATGCGCTGGTGGCGGCCGGCCTGTGCGCCTCGAAAAGCGCGGCGCGGCGCCTGATCCGCGAGGGCGGCGCCCGGCTGGACGGCGAGCCGGTGACCGACGAGGCGGCGGCGCTCACCGCCACCGCCGTCCTGTCGGCCGGCCGCAAGCGCCATGTCCGCCTGGTTCTGGCCCCCTGATGAGGGCCGGTGGCGTCAGCCTTCCAGTTGGCGCCACATCTCCAGATCGCGCTCGGCGGTCCAGATGCGGGGGTCGGGATACTGCGTCGCCTCGTCATAGGCGCGGGTGACGTTGAAGGGCATGCAGTGGTCGAAGATCACCCAATGGCCGAATTTCGGCTTCAGCGCGGCGTAGGTGTCCTTGTAGATCGCCCGCAGATCCTTGCCGGCGGCGACGCCCTCCTTCACCAGCTCGAACAGTTCGCTGGTGAAGGCGCGGGTGCCGCGCAGCCCCTCCTCCACCTGTTCCGGCGTGGTCAGGGCGGCGCCGCGGCCGGGCACCAGCTTTTCCGGCTTCAGCGCGGCGATGGCGTCGAGCGTCGCCGGCCAATGGGTGAAATAGGCATCGCCGCAATAGGGGGTGGCGCCGTATTCGACGAGGTCGCCCGAGAACAGGATCTTCTGCTGCGGCAGCCACACCACCGTGTCGCCCTTGCTGTGGCCACGGCCGAGTTGCAGCAACTGCACCTCCAGCGAGCCGAGCCACATCGTCATGTGGCCGCGGAAGGTGATGGTCGGCCAGGTGAGGCCGGGGACCGATTCGACGGCGCGGAACAGGCGGGGGAAGCGCCCGATCTCGCTCGCCATGTCGGCTTCGCCGCGCTCGACGATCAGGTCGCGGGTGTCCTCGCTGGCGATGATCTGCTCCGGCGCATAGCCGGATGCGCCCAGCACGCGCACCGCATGGTAATGCGACAGCACGACATGGCGGATCGGCTTGTCGGTGACCTCGCGGATGCGGCGGATGACGTCCTGCGCCATCACCGGCGTCGCCTGGGTGTCGATCACCATCACCGCGTCGTCGCCGATGACGATGCCGGTGTTGGGATCGCCCTCCGCCGTATAGGCGTAGGCATTGTCGGACAGCCGGTCGAAGCTGACCGCCTTTTCCTCCAGGTCGGCATGCGAGGCAAAATTCTTGGACATCCCGTTTCTCTCCCCAGGCGCGGCCTCGACCGAAGCACCATTCGACAGGGCCGCAATTGATCGGTTGGCCCAACCATATCGTTTCACTTGAAACCATGCAACGCGTTTGCATCCCGCGGCCGGGAGGGGCCTTTGCCGATCCGCCACGCCGACCCGACCCGTTCATCCGACCCGTTCATCCGCGGTACTCGTCGTCGGTGACCTTCTCCATCCAGTCGACCGTCTTGCCGTCGAGCTGCTCCTGGATGGCGATGTGCGTCATGAAGGTGGTGGGCGAGGCGCCGTGCCAGTGCTTCTCGCCGGGAGGGAACCAGATCACGTCGCCGGGACGGATCTCCTCGACCGGGCCTCCCTCCCGCTGCACCCTGCCGACGCCGGCCGTGACGACCAGGGTCTGCCCCAACGGGTGGGTGTGCCAGGCCGTGCGGGCGCCGGGTTCGAAGGTGACGCTGGCGGCCATCGCGCGTGCGGGGGCGTTCGCCTGGAAGAGCGGGTCGATGCGGACGGTGCCGGTGAACCACTCTTCCGGTCCCTTGGTGGACGGCTGCGAGCCGACGCGCGTGATGTTCATGCCTTCGATCCTCCGGTCGCCGCGCCCGCCGGGGCGCTGTCGAACGGGTATCTGGTCGGTGCGGGCGCCGGCGATTAGGCGCCGGATCGCGCATGGGCCTATCGATACCGCTCATGAATGATGTGCGGGAGGCCGATAACGGGGCCGCCCCGGTTTCCGGTACAGTGCCGGAACTCGGCCGATCCGATGGAGGGGCCTCATCGATGCCGCGCGAAAACGTCAACGATCTCATCGCCTTCCTGGCCGTCGCGCGGGAGCGGAGCTTCACCAGGGCGGCCGCCAGGCTCGGCGTCTCGCAATCGGCGCTCAGCCATACCATCCGCCAGCTCGAGGAGCGGCTCGGCATTCGGCTGCTGACCCGCACCACCCGCAGCGTCTCCCCGACGGAGGCCGGCGAGCGCCTGCTGCTGACCATCGGCCCCCGCCTCGACGAGATCACGGCCGAGCTCGACGCCCTGAGCGAGTTCCGGGACACGCCGGCCGGCTCCATCCGGATCACCGCCACCGATTACGCCATCGACGGCCTTCTCTGGCCGAAGCTGCAGCCGTTCCTGCGCGCGTACCCGGACATCAAGGTCGAGCTCATCAACGACTACGGCCTGTCCGATATCGTCGCCGAGCGGTACGACGCCGGCGTGCGCCTCGGCGAGCAGGTGGCCAAGGACATGATCTCGGCGCGGATCGGGCCCGACATCCGCTTCGCGGTGGTTGGATCGCCCTCCTATCTCGCCGGGCGCCCGGTGCCGGCGACGCCGCAGGACCTGATCGGCCACGCCTGCGTCACGTTGCGGCTTCCCACGCATGGCGGGATCCATGCGTGGGAGTTCGAGAAGGACGGCTACAAACTGCGGGTGCGGGTGGACGGCCAACTCGTCTTCAACAGCATCTTTCACATCCTCGACGCGGCGGTGGCCGGCTTCGGGCTGGCCCATGTGCCCGAGGATCTGGCAAGGCCGCATCTCGGGGAAGGACGCCTCCGGCGCGTGCTGGAGGACTGGTGCCCCCGCTGGTCCGGCTACCACCTCTACTACCCGAGCCAGCGGCAATCCTCGCCGGCCTTCGCCCTGCTCGTCGACGCGCTGCGCCACCGGGGCGCATGAGGGCCGGACGGGCGGCATGGGCCGTTGCGATCAGCCGGCCAGGGAGGCGGAGTCGATCACGAACCGGTACTTCACGTCGCCCTTGAGCATCCGGTCATAGGCCTCGTTGATCGCGCCGACGCGGATCATCTCGATGTCGGCGACGATGCCGTGCTCCGCGCAGAAATCGAGCATCTCCTGCGTCTCGGGGATACCGCCGATCATCGAACCGGCCAGCGACCGGCGCTTCATGATCAGGTTGAACACGTTGGGCGAGGGGTGCGGCGTGGCCGGCGCGCCCACAAGCGTCATCGTCCCGTCACGCTTCAACAGCACGAGGAACGCGTCGAGGTCATGCGGGGCGGCGACGGTGTTCAGGATGAAGTCGAAGCTCTTGGCATGGGCGGCCATCGCGTCGGGATCGCGTGAGACCACGACCTCGTCCGCGCCGAGCGCCCGCGCCGCCTCGCGCTTGGAGTCCGAGGTGGTGAACGCGACCACATGCGCGCCCATGGCGTGGGCGAGCTTGATGCCCATATGGCCGAGACCGCCGATGCCGACCACGCCCACCTTCTTCCCCGGACCGGTCTTCCAATGCCTCAGCGGCGAATAGGTGGTGATGCCGGCGCACAGCAGCGGCGCCACCGCGGCGAGCTGGCTTTCCGGATGCCGGATCCGCAGCACATAGCGCTCGTGCACCACGATGCGCTGCGAATAGCCGCCCAGCGTATGGCCGGGCTCGTCCGGCGTCGGGGAATTGTAGGTGCCGACCATCCCGTCGCAATAGTTCTCCAGCCCCTCCTCGCAGTCCGGGCAGTGCCTGCAACTGTCGACGATGCAGCCGATGCCGACGAGATCGCCCACCTTGAAGCCCGACACATGCGCGCCGACCGCCGACACGCGCCCCACGATCTCGTGGCCGGGGACGCACGGCCATTGCGTGCCCGCCCATTCCGCGCGCGCCTGATGCAGGTCCGAATGGCAGACGCCGCAAAAGGCGATCTCGATCCGGACATCATGCGGACCGGGTTCCCGGCGCGTGATCTCCAGCGGCACGAGGGGCTTGTCGGCGGCGTAGGTGCCATAGGCCTTGACGGTCATCGCGGTGCTCCTTGGTTCCCATGTCATGGATGAGGCGTTCCCGTCACGCCGGCTGAAGCCGGACACGGAGCGGCGGACCTCGCCGGCCAGGGCCGGGGCGATCCGGTGGAGCATAGATAGTCCGGTGGCTCCTCGGCCATTAGCGGCTGATGACCGCATGCGGTTATGAGTTGGATTCATCAATGGCGCGATGCCCCTGCCGGCCCAACACCCCGGCCAACAGCTGCGGCACCGTCAACTCGCCAAGGATCGCCTCAAGCGCCACCTTGGCCTTGAACCCCGCCGAATACCGCCTTCCCGTCGGCCGGGTCCGTCCTTCTTCCTGGACGAACCAAGCTTACCCGGCTTCCGGGAAATTAGGGACAAACTCAATCACTACGAAAGAAATGGGGAGCATACATACCAATCACGCTGATTCTATAGCCCCTTGTCTATTGAATGCCGCCTTCTGCGGTTTAAGATTGAAGTGATGAGGAAATATCGGCGCCTGGAAATTCAACACTCCATCCCTGCTGGTTTATCTTCAAAACGAGCCGTGGAGATTTCCCATGCTCAAGATAACAATGAAGGCTGCAGCCGTACGCAAATTCACAAAACCTCTGCTGATATGGAGCACGCCGGTTATTTCTTCTGGTGCCGGCAACCTCTTCACACAGGCCAAATCTTTCGGTGTAGGTCACACCGACCTGCACGCGGTGGGCATCGTGGCTGCGCCGGGCGTTTGGACTGCTGAACGGCAGCTTGACGCCGATCTTCGACGTCGTGCTGAAACGCACCGCGGCGTGACCGCCTTTGCGGCATCGGCCAAGCGCCGCCGCCAGAACACCTGCCGCCAGAACACCTGAGGCCCAGAACACCTGAGGCCCAGAACACCTGAGGCGAGGCTGGAATACATCAGCGACATCTTTGATAGGCTCGAACACGGCAAGATCGAAGATCGAATGGTTCTGAACTTCGCTTGACTGTCGAGCATAGCCGCCGACCGCCGTGTTCCCGGCGCCGTGTTCCCGGCATCGCCGCGCCGGGACCAGCATGTGAAGTTCAACCATGGAGATTGTCATGACCGATGCGAACCAGTTGGCGCAAGGGCTCATCGACCCGTTGTTCGGCAGCGCCGCTTTGAAGGAGATTGCGGCGAAGAGGAACTTTCCCGCCCACGAAACGGTGGCGAATTCGGTCTACCAGATCATCTACGACGAGTTGTTTCTGGACGGCAACGCCCGCCAGAATCTCGCGACCTTCTGCCAGACGTGGGATGACCAACTGGTCCATAAGTTGATGGATCTTTCGATCAACAAGAACTGGATCGACAAGGAGGAATATCCGCAATCGGCGGCCATCGACATGCGCTGCGTCAACATGATCGCCGACCTGTGGAATGCGCCGAAGCCTGCCGCGGGCAACGCCACCGGCACCAACACGATCGGCTCGAGCGAGGCCTGCATGCTCGGCGGCATGGCCATGAAATGGCGCTGGCGCAAGAAGATGCAGGCGATGGGCAAGCCGACCGACAAGCCCAATTTCGTGTGCGGTCCCGTGCAGGTGTGCTGGCAAAAATTCGCCCGCTACTGGGATGTCGAGATCCGCGAAATCCCGATGGAACCCGGCCGCTTGCTGATGACTCCCAAGGAAATGCTCGAAGCGGTGGACGAGAACACCATCGGCGTGGTGCCGACCTTCGGCGTCACCTACACCGGCGGTTACGAATTTCCTGAACCCTTCCAGGACGCGCTGGACAAATTGCAGAAGGACAAGGGGCTGGACATCGACATTCATGTCGACGCCGCCAGCGGCGGCTTCCTCGCACCGTTCTGCGCCCCGGACATCGTATGGGATTTTCGTCTGCCGCGCGTCAAGTCGATCAGCGCCTCCGGCCACAAATACGGCCTCGCACCGCTTGGCTGCGGCTGGGTGGTTTGGCGTGATGCCGAGGCGCTGCCCGAAGACCTGGTGTTCAAGGTCGATTATCTCGGCGGACAGGTCGGCACCTTCGCGATCAACTTCTCGCGGCCCGCCGGCCAGGTCATTTCGCAATATTACGAGTTTCTGCGGCTCGGACGCGAGGGCTACACCAAGGTCCAGTCGGCGGCGTACAGCGTCGCCCAGTTTCTCGCCAAGGAGATCGCCCCGCTCGGTCCATACGAGTTCATCCACGACGGCACACCGGAAAAGGGGCTTCCGGCCATTTGCTTCCGTCTCCAGGAAGGCGCCAACCCCGGCTACACGCTCTACGACCTGTCGGACCGCCTGCGTCGGGACGGCTGGCAGGTGCCGGCCTTCGCGCTCAACGGCAAGGCCTCCGACATCGTCGTCATGCGCATCATGTGCCGGCGCGGTTTCGAAATGGACATGGCCGACCTGCTGATGCGCGATTTCAAAAGCGCGCTCCGCTTCTTCGACGACCATCCTCCCCCCGCCATCAAGCCGTCGGAAGGAACCGGGTACCACCACACGTGATCGAGCCCGCCCCGATCGATACGGCCCGCTGTGCCCCGAAGGCGGATTGCGATCCGCTTTCGGGCGCGGGCTCTGCACTTGGTATCTCTGGAGGATGTCATGCCAACCGCGGACACGCCGGCTTCCCATGCTTCCCCTCGCAGCACGCGAACGGTACAGAAGGCCACGCTTAGCGTCATGACGCTCGCGGTGATGAACATCACCGCGGTCGTCAGCCTGCGCGGTCTGCCGGCGGAAGCAACCTATGGGCTGACGTCGGCCTTTTACTACATCTTCGCCGCCGTCTTCTTCCTCATTCCGGTTTCGATTGTCGCGGCCGAACTTGCCACCGGATGGCCGCAAAAGGGCGGCGTGTTCCGCTGGGTCGGCGAATCCTTCGGACCCCGCATGGGGTTTCTCGCGATTTTTCTCGTTTGGGTGGAATCGACGATCTGGTTCCCGACCGTCCTGACCTTCGGCGCGGTCGCGCTCGCCTTCATCGGGCCGGATCACAAATGGGATTCAGCGCTCGCCGCCAACAAGTTCTATACGATCATCATCGTCCTGGCGGTGTACTGGGTGGCCACCTTCGTGGCGTTGCGGGGCCTGAAATCGGCGGCGACCATCGCGAAATGGGGCGGCATCGTCGGCACGATCATTCCCGCCGCGATCCTGATCGTCCTGGGATTCGTGTATTTCTTCTCCGGCAAGCCGCTGCAAGTCACGATGGCCTGGAGCGATCTTATCCCCGACTTCAGCAACTTCAACAATCTGGTCCTGGCCGCCGGCATCTTCCTCTTCTACGCCGGCATGGAGATGAATGCGATCCACGTCAAGGAGATCGACAACCCATCCCGGAATTATCCGTTGGCGATCCTGATTTCGTCGGTCGCCACCGTGGCGATCTTCGTCCTGGGCACACTGGCCATCGCCTTCATCATCCCGAGCAGCCAGATCAATCTGGTCCAGAGCCTGCTGATCTCCTACAACGATTTCTTCTCGTTTCTCGGCCTGAACTGGCTGTCGCCGATCATCGCCATAGCCCTGGCCTTCGGTGTGCTGGGCAGCGTCACGGTGTGGGTCGCCGGCCCGTCGAGCGCTCTCGTGGTCGTCGGCCGGGCCGGCTATCTGCCGCCCTTCTTCCAGAAGCTCAACGAGCACGGTGCGCCCAGCCACATCCTGATCGTCCAGGGGCTCATCGTCACCTTCCTGTCGGTCATGTTCGTCGTCCTGCCTTCGGTCCAGGCCGCCTATCAGATCCTGAGCCAGCTGACCGTGACCCTCTACCTCATCATGTATCTGCTGATGTTTGCGGCCGCGATCCGCCTGCGCTACAGCGAACCGGAGACGCCGCGCCCCTACCGGGTGCCGTTCGGCGGGTTCGGCATGTGGCTGTTCGCCGGCGTGGGCTTCCTCGGCTCGCTCATCGCATTCGTGCTGAGCTTCGTTCCGCCGTCGCAGATCGCCGTCGGCAGCCCGAGCACCTATGTCTGGATCCTGATCGCAGGCAACATCGTCTTCGTTGCCATCCCCCTGATCATCTACGCGCTGCGCAAACCGCATTGGCAGACGAGGGAGGGCACGGCGGATTTCGAACCCTTCAATTGGCAGAGGGACGGCCGCGCGCCGGGCGTGCGGACGGCGATGCAAGGCACGCATCCCGAACATTGACCCCGAACATTGACGGTATGGCCGGCGGTGCGGCCCGAGGGCCGGCGCCGGGCACCTTACTTGGAGGCAATGGACATGCCCTTCACCCGGGATACCATCGAAAAGGCGCTGCAGGCGGGGTATGCCGCCGGGACCGCCGCGAAGGGTGGCAAGAACGCCGACTACATTCCGTTCCTGGCCTCGGTGCCCTCCGGGCTGTTCGGGTTGGCCGTGGTCACCGCCGATGGTCAACTGTTCAAGACCGGTGACGCCGATTTCGCCTTCGCCATCGAATCCATTTCGAAGGTCTTCACCCTGGCGCTCGTCATGGAGGCGATCGGCATCGACGGCGTCCATGACAAGGTCGGCGCCGACCCCACCGGCCTGCCCTTCAATTCGGTCATCGCGCTCGAACTGCACAGGGGCAGGCCGCTTTCGCCGCTCGTCAACGCCGGGGCCATCGCGACGGTCAGCCTCGTGCCCGGCGACAGCGCCGATGCCCGCTGGGCCGCCATCCTCGATTGCCAGAGCCGCTTCGCCGGCCGCGGGATCGCGCTCAGCGACGAGGTGAACCGTTCCGAGCAAACGACAAACTTCCACAACAGGGCCATCGCGTGGCTGCTGTGCAGCGCCGGCACCTGCTACAGCGACCCGATGATGGCCGTCGACATCTACACACGCCAGTGCTCGACGCTGGTGACGGCGGCCGATCTGGCGACGATGGGGGCGACGCTCGCCGCCGGCGGCGTCAATCCGGTCACCGGGCAGCGGGTGATCGACGCCCGGAACACGGCGCCCATCCTCGCGGAAATGGCCATGGAGGGGCTCTACACGGCGTCCGGCGATTGGGCTTACGACGTCGGCCTGCCGGGCAAGAGCGGCGTCGGCGGCGGTGTGCTCGCGGTCGTTCCCGGAGAGTTGGCGATCGCGGCCTTTTCGCCGCCCCTGAATCCCGCTGGCAACAGCGTCCGCGGTCTGGTCGCCGTTGCCGCCGTGGCAAAGGAACTCGGCTGCAACCTCTTCCAGCCGCGAAAAGCCTGACCCGGCCCGAAGCTCTTGTGCAGGACCACGCCAAGGGAGGTCTGCCATTGCACGACCGCGTCTCTGGAAGGCATATCGGCAGACGGCGGCAGCGGCCGGAGCCAAGGCGCAACGGATGCCGCCGCAGATGCCGCCGGTGATGAGCATGTGGGGCGTGGTGGCGCTGGGCATCGGATCGATGATCGGCGCCGGCATTTTCGCCCTGCTCGGACAGGCGACGCTGATCGCCGGCAAGGATGTCCTTCTGAGCTTCCTGGTGGGGGGCGTCATCGCGCTGCTCTCAGGCGGCTCGTTCGCACGGCTGGCGGCGCGCTATCCCAGGCGGGGAGGGCTGATCGACTATCTGGCCGAGGCATTTCCCGGAAGTCTGTTCGCACGGAGCGTGTCGCTCGTCTACCTCGTGACGCTGATCGTTTCGGTCGCGGTGGTGGGCAAGAGCTTCGGTGCCTACGCAGCCCAGTTGGTCTTCGGCATGCCGCCCGGCTCCCTGGCCGCCAACGTCCTGACGGTGCTCATGGTGCTCGCCGTCGCCGGCATCAACCTGGCGGGGGCCGGCACGGTCGGGCGCATCGAAATCGCGCTCGTCGCCACCAAGCTCGGCGTGCTCGTGCTGCTCATCGGCGCGAGCCTGGGCAGGTTCGATCCGCAGCTTCTGATGAAGACGCCGGATGTCGGTTGGGCGACGCTGATGTCGAGCATCGGGCTGACCTTCTTTGCCTATGCCGGATTCGGCATGATGGCGAATGCATCGGCAAGCGTGGCGGAGCCGCAGAAGACCATGCCACGGGCCATCTTCATCGCGATCGCCCTGGTGACCTTCTTCTATCTGGCGCTCGCTGCGGTAGTTCTCGGCAATGTATCGATGGATCAGCTCAGGCGTTATACCGACTCGGCCGTTGCCGTGGCGGCCCGCCCGGCATTGGGACAGGCCGGCTACATCATCGTGACCTTCGGGGGATTGCTCGCGACGGCGTCGGCCACCAACGCGACCCTGTTCAGCATTCTCAACCTGAATGCCGAGCTTGGCCGGCAGGGCACGCTTCCCCGCGCCTTCGGCCGTATAATCCTGCACGCGCCGCTCGGCTTTTCCTGCTCGGTCGCCGCGGCCCTGATCCTTGTCGTCGCCTTTCCGTTGAGCGCGATCGCCAGCCTTGCCGGAATGTTCTTCCTGATGGCCTATATTGCCGTGTTCGCGGCGCATTGGCGCCTCCGCCGCGAGGCGGGCGGGCGACGCCTGTTCATCATCCTCGGAGCGGCCTCAATGGGCTGCGTGCTGCTCGGCTCCGCCATCAGCCTCGGCCGCGAGCAACCCAGCGCGCTCGCCCTCGGCGCCGTCATACTCGTGGCCTGCGCCGCCGGAGAATGGTTGATCATGCGCCGACGCTGACCGATGCGGTCCGCACCGTCCGATCGATGCCGGACATCGCGGAGCGCTGCCGGGTTGCTGACTGCCGGGACCAGGTTGGACGCCGACCTGCACGGCGAGTTGGCCGTACGCATCCGGTGAGTGCCGCAGTCAGATTGCCTTCCAGTTCCAGGGCAGCAGTTCGGGCAGGCGGTTCTGCGGCAGGTCGGCGATGCGGGCCAGCACGTCGGCCAGCCACGCCTGCGGGTCAACTTCGTTGAGCTTGGCGGTGGTGATCAGGCCGTACATGATCGCCGCCCGCTGCCCGCCGCGATCGGAGCCGCAGAACAGCCACGCCTTTCTGCCCAGGGCGATCCCGCGCAGGCCGCGTTCGGCGGCGTTGTTCGTGAGACACAGCCGGCCGTCGCCGAGGAAGCGCGTGAAGCCGTCCCAGCGCGTCAGCATGTAGTCCATCGCCTTGGCCACGGGGGCATGGCGGGAGAGCCGGGCGCGCTCCGTCCGCATCCAGTTCTCCAGCGTGGCCACCAGGGCGACGCCGTGCTCCTGGCGGGCCGCCAGCCGCTCGGCCGCGGGCTTGCCGTTCAGGGCGCGCTCGAGATCGAAGAGGGCGTCGATGTGGGTCACGGCCTCCAGCGCCAGCGGTGAGATCGGCGGGGCATCCTTGCCGCGTCTGGTGTTCGCGGCGATGTCGGCCAGCTTGAAGAAGCCGCGCCGGGCATGCGCCCAGCACAGTGCGGCGCTGATCGGCCCCGGTCGGCGCTCAGGTTCGTACAGCCGGTTATAGCCGGCGAACGCATCGGCCTGCAGCCAGCCCGTGAAGCCGGCCAGGTGCCGTTCGGGATGCTCGCCCTTGCGGTCTCGCGAATAGTGGAACAGCGCTGCCGGTGGGGCTTGGCCGGCAAACGGCCGGTCATCACGCACATACACCCACAGCCGCCCGGTGTCGGTCTTGCCTTTGGCCAGCACGGGCACGGGCGTGTCGTCTCCATGCAGCCGATCCGCCGCCATCACATGCGAAGCGATCAGGTCGTGCAGCGGCTTCAGCACCGCGGCGGCGGCGCCCACCTGGTCGGCCAGGGTGGACAGGCTGAGCGGCACGCCCTCGCGCGCAAAGCGTTCGGCCTGCCGGTTCAGCGGCTGATGCTGGCCGAACTTCTCGAACAGGAGGGTGGCCAGCAGGTTGGGGCCGGCCCAGCCCCGTGGGGTGGCGTGGAACGGCGCCGGCGGCTGGCTGATCGTCTCGCAGGCCCGGCAGGAGAACCGTTCCCGCACCGTCTGGATCACCTTCCACTGGCGCGGGATCACCTCCAGCGTCTCGGTGATCGTCTCGCCCAGCTTGCACAGCTTGTCCGAGCCGCAGCACGGGCAGCTCGCCGGTGCCGGCACAACGACGCGCTCGCGCGGCAGGTGGTCGGGGAAGGGTTGGCGTGATGGCCGTTTGCGGGTAAAGGCCGCCACCGCGGTGGTTTTGGCAGCGGCCTGCTCGGCCGCCAGTTCGTCCTCGCTGGCCGTCGCTTCCAGCTCTTCGAGCTGGAACTCCAACTGGTCCAGCAGACGCGCCTTGCGCTCGGAGCGCGTGCCGTAGAGCTCGCGCCGGAGTTTCTCGATTTCCAGCTTCAGGCCGGCGATCAGCGCCTCGGTGTTGGAGGCCATTGCCCTGGCCTGGGCCGCGTCGGCTTCCGCGGCGTCCGCCCGCGCCTCGGCCTGCGCCAAGGCAGCGCGCAAGTTGGCGACGTCGTCGGCCGAGGTGGAGGGGAGCGGGGCGGCGGTCATGGCGCCAGTTTACCTGGGAACGCGCCGTTGAGCCGCCACAATCACCCCTGAACCGGTGCGTCGATTCACCGTGTCGCAGTCACCCCGCGGCCTCGGGGCGCCAAGTCTTCTGCGGGTTGCGCCAGTCGATGCCCTCGAGCAGATAGCCCATCTGCCCAACCGAGATCGACACCGCGCCGTCCGCCGGCGTGGGCCAGATGAAGCGGCCCCGCTCCAGCCTCTTCATGAACAGGCAACTGCCCTGGCCGTCATACCAGATGATCTTCACCAGATCGCCGCGGCGCCCGCGGAAGATGAAGAGATGGCCGCTGTGCGGGTCTTGGGCGAAGCGTTCCTGCACCAGCAGCGCCAAACTCGCCCAGCCTTTGCGCATGTCGGTGTGTCCGCTGGCCAGCCACACCCGCACGCCACTCGGCACCGGGATCATGCCAGGGCACCGACGACGGCCGCCGCCAGAGCCGGATCGACCGGCCCTTCCAGACGCAGGCGTGCCCCGCCGGGCAGGATGACCTCGAGGATCGCCGGGCTCGTGGTCGGACCCGCTGGAGGCGGCAATGGTTCAGGGGGCTCCAAGACCGGCGGTTCTGTTACGGTCGGCTCCGGCGTGATGGTCACTGCGACGAAGCTGGACGGTTCGGCCACCGCGCTCCCGCTCGCCTGCATCAGCCCTCGCCAGCGGTATAGCAGACTTTCGTGCACGCCCAGCCGGCGGGCCGCTTCCGTCACCACCACGCCGGGGCGGAACGCCTCCTCGACCATTCGGACCTTCTCCGCCGGCGTGTAATTCCGCCGCCGCTCCGTCCCCGTCAGAACCTCGACCCGCTGGTAAGCCATGACGTTTGCAACTCGTTTGCGTCCGCGCAATGACGCGCCACGCAAATCTCAGACGTCGCCCCCTGCTTTGCCAAGGCGGCGCTCACCGGAGGCGTACCGCAAATCTCAGACGTCGCCCCCTGCTTTGCCAAGGCGGCGCTCACCGGAGGCGTACAGTTGGCCGGCGTGCTGGCGGTCTGCGAAGGCGCCGCTCAGATGGGCAAGGCCCAAACGCACGAACGCCCCGGCTCTTTCGAACCGGGGCGTCTGGTGTCGTTGGTTGCGGGGGCAGGATTTGAACCTGCGGCCTTCAGGTTATGAGCCTGACGAGCTACCGGGCTGCTCCACCCCGCGGATGTCTCGATATGGGGTGATGGATGTCGTGCCGATGCCTGCGGATTTGCTTTGGTTATGGCGTCTCTTGAGCCTGAGTGACCTGGCGGCGACCTACTCTCCCACGTCTTAAGACGCAGTACCATTGGCGCGGAGGCTTTTCACGGCCGAGTTCGGGATGGGATCGGGTGTTTGACACCTCGCCATGACCACCAGGTCACCAAGGCTCAAGACCGACGCTTTTCCCAAAGCATATCGCGGGTTCAGTGCAAGTGAGGGCGAGGATGTATCGAACTGCGGTGCGTGCGTCAAGCAGGCTTGCTGCTGCGCATGGCGCGGTTTGTGTGGGGTCGAGATCAAGCCGATCGAGCGATTAGTAAGGCTTAGCTTCAGGCGTTGCCGCCCGTCCACATGCCTCCTATCGACGTGATGGTCTGTCACGGCTCTCAAGGGAGCTCTGGTTTAGAGGTGGGTTTCCCGCTTAGATGCTTTCAGCGGTTATCCCGTCCATACTTAGCTACCCGGCCATGCCACTGGCGTGACAACCGGTGCACCAGAGGTATGTCCATCCCGGTCCTCTCGTACTAGGGACAGATCCTCGCAAAACTCCGACACCCACGGCAGATAGGGACCGAACTGTCTCACGACGTTCTAAACCCAGCTCACGTACCACTTTAATCGGCGAACAGCCGAACCCTTGGGACCTGCTCCAGCCCCAGGATGTGATGAGCCGACATCGAGGTGCCAAACGACTCCGTCGATATGGACTCTTGGGAGTCATCAGCCTGTTATCCCCGGCGTACCTTTTATCCGTTGAGCGATGGCCCGTCCACGTGGAGCCACCGGATCACTATGGCCGACTTTCGTCTCTGCTCGACTTGTCAGTCTTGCAGTCAGGCGGGCTTATGCCATTGCACTCGACGAGCGATTTCCGACCGCTCTGAGCCCACCATCGCGCGCCTCCGTTACACTTTGGGAGGCGACCGCCCCAGTCAAACTACCCGCCATGCAGGGTCCCGGACCCGGATCACGGGCCACGGTTAGATGCCAGAGACTTCAAGGGTGGTATTTCAAGGTTGGCTCCACCCGGGCTGGCGCCCGGGCTTCCAAGCCTCCCACCTATCC